>CAZMVL010000035.1:19162-39883 GCA_964569335.1 uncultured Paraperlucidibaca sp. | reverse complement strand
GGGCATTAGAGAAAAAGAAAGAAGCCTTCGATGCCAAAACGAAAATCCCGAATGCAATTGAGTTGCACCGTGAGTTGAACCAACTCAAAAATCCAAAACCGACCGCGATCTCAACGCCGCCATCAACCTGAGAGATTACTACCTCGACACCAATACCGGGAGTTCCTCGGAAATTTACGCTTCTGGAGATGGGAGTTCATTCCATACAAATGGAATCAGCCCATCCGCGAAAGAAGAATTCAACAAAAAATCTAAATTTTAGATTTTTGTAAGTTTGAAAGAACGCTTCTACCCTCCGGTGCTTTTTTGTTGACCCGAACCGAGGGTGGTGGATGATTACTCGCATGATTTACCAATACCAAACCGAGGTCTTCCAGGGGTTGCAAAAGGCGATGGCCGTCCATCACTACGCCCAAGGACTCCAGCTACCCATCAAACCGAGAACCCACACCCTCATCATCGGTCCGACCGGTGCAGGGAAGACCCACGTGGTCAATACCGCGATCAAGTCCGCAAACTGGGGAATCTACCACATCAACTGCTCGGCCTGGATGGTCAACGGCAGCCGCGGAGACAGCCACACCATCCAAGATCTCGTTGCCTGGGTGGCACGGGAACCCGTAGATCGGCCCCTCACCGTATTTTTGGATGAGATAGATAAAGTGGGAAATACCACCACAGACTGGTATCGAAATGTGGTCAGTGAGATGCTAAGTCTGTTAGATGGGCACCTCCAGCCGGGAAGCTACGACCTGGACGGAAAGGACGGAAACGAGGTCGAACGTCGGTTCAAAACCCTCTTCATCGTCGGATCGGGCGCATTCCAAGCCATGGAGGACGGGCCACAATCCGGGATGGGATTCAACCCCGAGGACAAGACCGGCCGCAGCCTGGACAAGCTCTCAAACATGCTCCCCAGGGAGTTGACCAACCGCTTCTCGGACAAGATCCTGAGACTCCCACGCCTCGAACTCGAAGATTACCGGGAAATCGCACGTGTGCTCTACCGGGCCGCGCCGGCTGATGTCCGCCCAATCATCAAATCCATCGCACCCGGAAAGATCGAGTCGGCCGTAGAAAACCACACCGGCGCTCGCTTCGGGGAGACGCTGGCCGCCGAGGTCATCGAAGCCATCATTGTCGGCCAAGAGCCGCAACCCTGGGTGGAACCGCAAAAGGAAGAATCGGCCGAAATCGACGACACGGAAGACCTCTGGGACATGGAAATCGACGCGTGATTTTACGCTTGCAGGTTTCCATTGGGCGTTTACCGTATCGGCGTGAAACCTATTCTGGCTGCATTACTATGTGCTTTGTTCGCGTCCTGCGCGACAGCGCCCCCTCGCGCCGTGGTTGTGAAGCCGCCGGCCAAACAAGCGGCCGTCGCACCCCTTGCCGTAGAGGTGAAAGAGAAGGTCGACAAGGTCGACCGATCTGCGGCCGACGTGAAAACCACATCCAAGGTTTCCGTGGAAAAAGCCAAAACCCTAAAGGACAAAGGCACCGCAACCAAGGAGGAACTCAACGACATGTGGGAACTTCTCACAAGTCAGGATGAACTCGTCACCAAATTGGTTGATGACGTATTCAAGGCCAAACAGTCCACCGACAAGCTACCCAGTGCCGCGATTGCAAAAGATACCGAGGCCGAGCTACTCCGACAGGGTAATGAAACCCTCGCAAAGAAGGCCGAGCTTGACGATAAATACATTGCAGAAGTCACCAAAAAAGTAGAGAAACAAGCAGGAGACGCACAAGTCGGTAAATGGGCCCGTTGGGCTGTTATCGGTGGAGTCATCCTGGGAGTCATCCTACTCATCCTTTTCGTCCTAACAAAACTGGGCGTAATCGCCGCGAAAGTCGCAACCTGAACCAACACCATGAACATCATCAGCACCATCAAAGTCAACGCACGTGACATCCTCGCGTTCGTCCTCGTCGGTCTAGGAATCGCCTGCCTAGGCGGCATCCTTGACTACTTCGCCGCAAAAACCCTCGACGGCGGATTCTTCGCCCTCGTCCTCCCGACGGTGAGCAACTACCTCCAAGGGTTCTCCCGATTCATCGGGGCAAGCCTCACAGCAACCCTCCTGTGGATGCTCCTGTGGCCCAAGGTATCCAGCACCCTGAACGGGTCCTTTGACGAAATCTTCGAGGCTATGCCGGCCGTTCACAAGCTCATCCTCTACGTAGCACTCATCTTGGGTGGACTCATCTCCGCCGCGATCTGTTTCTCCGCATGAAGTTCCTAGCCCTACCACTCGCACTGATCCTGGCAATGGCGGCACGCCCGTCATTGCCTTCTGTGCGTGCGGACACGATCAAGGCTGGTGATCTCACCATCTCCCCCGCCAGCAAAGAGCTGATCCTCTACTACGAGGTCGGCGGGGCTTCCTACTACAGCTCCCAGCTGGAACGGCCTACCGTCCCACCCGGATTCTCCGGGATCACAATCGGGATCGGATACGACCTGGGCTACAACTCCAAGGCCCAAATCAAAGCCGACTGGGGTGACAAACTCCCATCCGCCCAAGTCGCGAGACTCCAGAACGTGGCTGGAAAAACAGGAGCATCGGCACGCGCCGCCCTGGGTTCTGTCCGGGACATCCGGATCCCCTACGCCACCGCCATCCAGGTCTACGACCAGCGCACCGTTCCGCGGTTCGCCGCACTCACGAAAAACGCCTATCCGGGTCTCACGAAGATGAACCCGGACATCCAAGGTGTGATCCTATCCACCTCGTTCAATCGTGGCACCTCGTTCAGCGGGGATCGTCGCCGGGAACTATTGTGGACGCGCAACGACATCGCGTCCGGCAAAGTCGAAAAGCTCTCATCCTACCAGTTGCAGATGCGCCGCTTGTGGCCGTCCATTAAGGGCCTGCAAAGACGTTACACCGCCCATGCAGGGTTAATCGACAAATCACTACAATGACCACTCAGAACAACAAGTCATCCGATGCACGCTTCGCCCACATGGAGGCGTCCATCTCGTCCGTAGCCACCCAGCTGGGTGACTTCATCAAGGAGAGCAGGGAGGACCGCGAACGCCGCGACCGTGAAGACAAATCCCACCGCGACATGCTGTGGTCGGCAATCAAAGAGCAGGGGGTAGCACTCCAATCCGCGGTTGAGAAACTTTCCAACAACAACAAGATCACATGGCCCATGATCTGTTCCACCCTCGGCGTCGTGGTCATGCTGATTACGGCCGGCGCTGGAGTAAACAACGCTCTGATGGAGTCCCGCATCAAACAAACCGAAATCCGGCAGGAGTACATGCAAAGGGAACTCGATCAACTCACACAAAAGCAACCCCAGAAACCATGAAGAAAAAAAGCGCCTCGGCAGTGAAGTTCACCACAAGACCGAGGAATCGGGCGGTGCGCATGGATGGGTGAAGGAACGCCAGCCTTCCTGGTTGACACCGGCGGACGCAAGTCCATCATTCGCTTCGGCGGAAAACGCCTACCTGCAAACCAACTACAATTATGGCAAACCACATGAGAACAATCCTGAACTCTTCCTGGAACGGGAAGGGTGATCATCATCGCCCACACAGCGTGAAGAAATACACCGAGAATTTCGAGCAAATCAAAAAGCCGTGCGGTTGCACGTTCGGTGAAAAGTGCAAGAAGGAGACATGCAAAAAACAGTCGTAACCATTCAGGGGATGGAAGTCCCGCTGATCATCCGTCACGAGGGCAAAACCCATCGTGAATGTGAAACTGTGGTGCCCCTGGAAATCCCAGGCGGAATCACGCTCCACCCAGGTGCATTGCTTCGGATCCCCGTATCCGGATTGATGCCGGTGAACCCATCCTCGCGATCCTACGCGGTTGTTCACCCCAAGCCCCAGGCTTAGTCAACCGTTTTGGCCGCATTCACTTGGCCGACTGGGCCTTCCGTGATGGACGTCGCCCGCGTCGAGAAGAACGGTGTCAAGTAGGCCATATCGCCGGTAGGCATACCCGTGCTGGACGAGGACGACAAGTTTGTGCCTGGGTAGGCATCACCAATCATGCTGAGGGCTTGGGGGAGCTGAGCGGCTGCATTCGCGATCTGTGGAAGAAGGCCGGCCATCCCACCGCCCATTCTTCCACCGCCACCCGAGTCCGGGAGGCCGAGCGATTGAGAGTATTCGGATCCGATCTCACGGATCGGTGCCATCTTGCGATCCATGCCGCCGGTCGGGTCAAGCGCCGAACGTGTTTTCTGCTGCCTGGGTGGAATCGTAGGGTATTCGGGTGCCGGCGACAACGAACCAGGTGGATTGTGGGAGAGGAAATTTGGGGATTTCGCCATGGCGGTAGGATCCAATGGCGGAATCGGTTGGGTTGGATTCGACAAGAAATCATCTCCACCCAAAATGTCGGGTGCATCCATTCCGGTTCCGAAGATTCCAGCTTTTGACCGTGGTGCGAGTGCGTCCATTATCGTGGGATTTGGGTTGGGACTGGGATGGTTCCAATGTTTTGGACACGGTTGTCGATCACCTTGCTGAGGGTCTCCCCGTCGGCTGGGTTCAACTCAACAGCTCGGCCTGGGCGGGAGTTCCGCTGGATGGCGGCCTGTGCCTGCTCTGGTGTCGCCACGAGCACGTCGCGGACGTCGGACCCATCTTTGGCGAAGACGTTGACAATGCCAGTGGCATTCTCCGGTTTGACGTTGTTTCCTTCCCCGTTCACGAACTCGGCAAGCCGATCGCTCACCGCGTATTCACGGACAGCCTCTGGGTCGAAGTGGTCCGGATTGAACAGCAGCCAGGTGGCTTCGTCGTCGGTGGGTTTTGTGTCACGGGCCATTGCCAGCCCTAGGTCGATGAGCGCCTCCAGGTGATCCATTGCGTAGATCTCCTCGGGGGTTGCTTGCACACCTTCCTGTGTGGGTGGAATCAGGAGTGCATCCTCTCCGGAAATGACGTCGATGATCTGTTGGGGAATCATGGTGGTAGTGTAGAGTTACTGTTTGTCGCGGTCAACCTTCTTGCTGGATTTCCTCGGCTCGAACAGGTCACCCTGCTCCTTGTCTGCCTTGGCTTTTGCCTCGGCCGCGGAGTTGCGTGCATCCACCTCCTTTTGGAGGCGGGGCGTGATGTCCTCTTCTCCGACCAGGTTGAATGGGATCTCCTCCTTGGGCAGAAGATCAGCATCGGGTTGGATGACTTTTTTCTTCCTTGGTTCAGCCACCTCGGCGGACGGCTTACGCTTCGGGTTGATCATCCCGGAAGCTTTTGCCACCTCGATCCATTGGGCCTCTGTGAATTTGCTGAGAGCCTCTGGTGTCACACCCAGGTTACGTGCAACAGCTGCAGCATCCCGTTCGGCCCCGAGCAATATGTTGGAGAGGTTGACCTCTCCGAGCAACTTGCCATCGGCCGTGACTTTTACCATACGATCTCCGTCAGCCGTCTCGTAAGCCTCAAGTGTTCGTTCTGGCTTTGCAGCTTCTTTCACAGGCTCTGCGGCGGCCTTTGTTTCCACCTTTGCGGCCTTTGTCGCCTTCGGCTCTTTGGGTGTCCCAGTAGGTGGGCGGTCCTCGATACGGATGCTGCCATTGGCGGCGAATTCCTCGAAGTAGCGTGCGTATTGGCTTTTGTTGGACTCCTGGGAGATAGCCTTGGCCTGCTCCGGTGTGTATCCAGAGTTGGTCAAGGCATCGCGGAGCCGGCGGACATCAGCGACCTCGATACCAAATTCCCGCTGCGGCCACTTGCGCAGCTTCAGTGGGTTTTTTGCCTCACCAGGTTCGGCAAACATCACCGACCTGCGCGGGGTAATGGCCGCCGGAGCCGGCTCCGGCTCCTCCGGTGTGATCTCCGCACGGGGCTTCACCGGAGTAGACTCCGCACTTGGTTTTGCAACGGGTGCCCCCTTTTCAGGTGGCGTCCACGTCCATGTTTCTGGTTCAGGGCTGATCTCTTTTTTCGTTTTGATGACCGAACCTTTGTAGTCCTCTGGGCTGAACTGCTTGCGGTTTGGATCCACCGGAGGGGTAAATGGTTCTGGGCGTGGTTTTTCAACCGGCGCTTCCGGGGCCGCTTCGACAGGTGTAACTGGTTTGGGTGGAGTTTCGGTTTCCGCGAACAATCCACCCATATCGTCATCCGGTGGGGGGTTGTCGGTCGGAGGTTGTTCTTGTTTGGGGGTAGATTGTTCTTCTACAGTGGGGGTTTGTTCTTGTTTTGGGGTGACGCGGGTCACCTTGGACTTGTCGAGTCCGTTGGCCTCCATGAGTTCGTTGTAGACGTCCTCGTTGTCGAGAGGCTTGCGGTAGCGTTGCTCCTCCTGCTTGAGCTCGGCGATGCGTGCCTCCAGTTTCGCCTGGTCGTTCGGACCAAAGCCACCCTCCTTTCGGTCGGCGAGAGACAATTTCTTCACGGAGCCGGCGCTCTCATACTTGTTGATGAGCGACTTGATCTCGTCGGCCTTCCGGAATGCTTCGCTGAACAGCTTGGTGTATCCGCGCTCGGTCTGGTCGTTGGCGAACAGGTCACCCTGAGCTTCCTCGCCGGCCAGTGCTTTGAGTTCGGCGCGTTTGGCTTGGATCGCCTGGATGGTGCTCTGGATTGCCTCTGCCGGCGCGGTCTTTGCGACGTTGATACCGATAGCCTCCAGCACAGGGTCACCCTTTGCCGCCTTTGCGACATGGGCTGCCTTACGGCCGCTGATCTTCCCATTCTGGAACAGGCTGAAAAGGTTGTCACTGGATTTCGAGATCCAGAAGCCTTGGTAAGACTTGTCGTTCAAATCGCCGCGGAGGAGGCTACGGTTTGCCGCCTGCTCTTCCGTGTAGTTTTTCTCACGGAAGTAGGTGGTGTAGTCAGAGACATCACCTTGGCCGTCACGGATGTTGTTTTCGGCATCCAGTGTCCGGGCGTCCGATGCTGTGAAACCATCGGCCTCTTTCACGATCGTGGTTGGGATCGTGGTTTGGTCTTTACGTTTGAACAGGTCCAGGCGGTGGCGGCCGGTGATTACCTCCTTGCGGCCGTCGGTGCGCTCCCACACGACGATGGGTGCCATGCCGAGGGTTTCTGGGTCACCCTTGATTTCCTTGCCGCGGACGACCCCAGTCTTCTTGTCGGCACCGCGCTTCCAGTTCGGAACATCCTCGGAGAGTGACAGTTCAGAGATTGGTTGCTCGGGGACAGAGTATTGGGGAACCTTGCGACCCAGCTCAACGCCTGCCACCTTGGTGTCGGTGGTTGGTGTTGGGGTTTTCTGCGAAGATTCAAAGCCGGTTTCACCCTCGGGGATCGAGGATCCACGTGGGGCGTCCGAAGTCGGCCCGGTGCGTGGTCCTTCCCGTGGTGGTGCGCCTGGGATACCATTGGTTCCAAGCGGAGACTCCACTGGGTTTGGCTCGAAGCCGGTTTCACCCTCTGGGATGGAAGATCCGCGTGACGCTTCGGGCATAGGACCGGTGCGTGGGCCAGTGCGGGGTGCCATTGCTGGAAGCCCATCGGGACCAAGAGGGGACACGGCTGGGTTCGATTCGAAGCCAGTCTCTCCGGCCGGTAGTCCACCTTCCCTGGGTGCTTCCGGCATCGGTCCAGTGCGCGGCCCTTGGCGTGGTGCCAGGGCAGGCATACCGTTAGGTCCGAGTGGTGATTGGGCTGGGTTCGATTCAAATCCGGATTCGCCTGGGGCAAGCCCACCTTCGCGAGGTGCCTCGGGCATCGGCCCCTGGCGTGGACCTGGGCGTGGTGCCAGTGCTGGCAACCCATTCGGTGCAAGCGGAGATGCAGCCGGGTTCGACTCGAAGCCGGATTCGCCTTCAGGGATAGATGTAGCACGTGGTGCCTCCGGGAGTGGACCAGTGCGGACACCCTCTCTGGGTGGAAGTGCTGGGAGATCCGGTTGGAAATCGAAACCTGGCCGTGTTGGTTCTGCCGGTGGAAGTGGTTGGCGTTTTGATGCCCGTTGGAATTGGTTGCCGACACCACCGATGACGATACCGGCACCGATCGCGTTGCCCTTTTCTTCGTCGGTCATGCGCTCCCAGTCACCTACGGAGAGGAGTCCACCGGTGGCACCGCCGACGGCCCCACCCTTTACGAAGCGTCCGCCCATGTTGGACGCGACATCCGCGGTGCCCGCTGCGGCCTTGCCGAGTAGGGTTGTGGGTTTTTGCAGCATCCGTTGACCGGCACTTTGTGCAATGTCAGTGGCACCCCGCAGGGCGTTGGGGGCGTATTTTCCGAGCAAGGCTCCAAGGATCGGGCCGGCGAGGGCACCGATGTGGGTTCCCCCAACACCGCTTGTTCCGGCATCTTCCTCAGATACGTCAGCAAGTGATCCAGCGGCCCCGCCAGCGAGCGACAGCGGTAGACCGCGGCCGAGCACCCAACCAGCCTTGCGGGCGAGGTATGGTGCCATTCCTGTGGTGAACTTCTTCTGGCCGACGGTGGCGAGCCTGGTTCCGATGGAACTACGGGCTCCTCCGATATTTGGATCGGACACTTCAGCCAACTTGCGGTTGACGCGTGCTGCCTCATCCAACTCGTCAGCCCTTGCAGCAGTCCGTGCTTTGAAATCCTGTGTCCGAAGGTCCCCGCTATCAACCACTTGCTGGCGGAGCTTTGCGGCCTCCTTCTCGGCACCTTCAGCCTGGTCGAGCAACGTGCGCTGCACCGGCGACATGGCACGGCGTGCCGCAACCTTTGCTTCGGTAGCTGCAATGTCTTCAGGGCTGATTGGTGCCCGGCCAATGGCTTGGCGAACCACGTCCTGGGTCCCAGTCTTGGCGGCGCGTGCCACGTCGGTGGTTTTATCGACTGCCTTGCCGACAACTTTGGTGAAGCCCTTCATGCCAGGCATCGGCGCAATCAGGTCGATCGCACCAGACATCTGTTGGGCGGCTTCAAGGTCAGCTGCAGCCGCCTCCGCCCCCTTCACGTCTCCGGCATCCAGGAGTGCCTGGACATCCTTGCGGTTTTGGGCAACGGCGTTCGTTCCGATGAGGGTTTTGTCACCCGAAGCAATCCTTTGGGCGGTCAGTAGATCTTTGGCGCGGTTTTCTGCCAGGGCGATGTTTTGCTCCCACTCGGGGATGTCCGACATGTTGGCACCGACGTCGACAATTCCACGGGATAGCCCAGTGAAGAGTTGACCGAGTCCACCCAATGAGGTGTCAGCGGCAATGCCCATCTCGGCCTTCGTTTTGGTAGCCAGCTTTTTCTCGGCATCGGTTTTGTCACGGAGCCCGACGGTGTCGGCCGCGGACTTGGCAATGTCAGTTGCCACGATCGGCGCACGCTTCGCGAGTTCAACGATACCCATGCCGGCGGTGCCGACTGCCTGACCGATACCAGATGCGATGTCCCCGCCGGAGACACCCTCCATGTTAGGTTTGAATCCGTGCTCGGATGCCTGAAGGATTTCTTCCGGGGTGAATTCCGGTGGCGGGGTTTCCCCTTTGGCTTTTGCTTCCTGGACTCGCTTGTCCATCGCCATGCCGATCTCCTTGGCACGCTTGTAGGTCTCCGGGTCATTCTGCTCCATGGCAGATCGGAGGACCTCGGTGACACCCTCGTTGCTGATGCGGAGGCGCATCAGTAGGTCATCGGCTTTTTTGACGTTCTCGGGAGTAGCGCCGGCTTCGCCATAGGCGCGTTTCTCCCAGGCCGCTTTGTTCTCGGCGGACTGTTGTTCGTAGAGCTTGTTTTCCTCCGGATCCTCGGAGGGCATGTAGATGAAGTTCTCCGGATCGTATACCTCGGCACCAGCCGCAGTAGCTGGTTCGGTAGGAGCCGCAGCCGTGGGTGCCGGCTCTGCGGTTGGGTCAGGTGTAATCCCAAACCCACGAGTCATCTCCAGGGCGCTTTTCTGCGCACCCGGAGTTCTGACGGGTGCGGCTGGTTCTGGTTGTTGGGCAGCTTGGCTTGTCTTCCGGGAAACTGGCTTCCCGAAAACTTTGCCGAGTTCCTCCAGGTCAGTATCTGTGAGTTCGCTCATGGTGCTGGTTGCGCTGCGGGCTGTAGATCCGTGTCGTCGAAGGTTGGGTTGTGCTTCTTGATGCTATCAACAAGCTCCTTGGTTTTGACAATAGCCCGTGCGAGCTCTTCCTCAAACCGTTTCTCGGAAAGGTTGGGCTTAACACGGAGTGCCGCGTCTCGTGCGGCAGCACCTTCGCGCTCGGTGATGGCGCCACCACCTTTGAGTTTCCCGAACTGCTCCATGAAGGTCATCGCGCCGATGGATGACAGGTCCGACTCGAAGTCAGCGATGTCGCCCCCGGCAACCTTGCCGATGAGGCCAAGCGGCCGAGAACCACCAGTGACCCACTTACGCGCGTCCTTGTTGGTATACATGTTGTTCAGGATGCGGAGTTTTTCCTCGGCACCTTCGAGCGCGGATTTCTTTCCCTTGTCGAAGTCGGACTTCAGCTCCTTGAGCTTTTGCTCCTTCACCTTGACATCCATGTCGAGCTTGGCACCGGTCTTCTTGAGGTTCTCAGCCTTGAGCTTTTCTGCATCGGTCTGATACATGTAGCGGCCTCCACCCAAATCAATCTTCTCGGCACCCGGGAGGCTGTCGCCGCCGGTGAGGTCTGATCCTGGGGTTGGTGCGGCTGGCGCTGCTGCTCCTGGTGGTCTCGCCTGTTCGAGGGCGGCTGCCATGACTTGCTCCGGATCCTGTTGTTGAACAGCCTGTTGCTGGGCCTCCAACTCGGTGAGCCGTTGCTTGTAGGCTGCGTCGTTGAGTTTGCGGACACGGCGCGGCTGCCCGTCAATCATCACCTCGGACCAACCACCGATTTCAGGTTTTACCGGTGCCGGCTGAGTAGGGGGCGCAAGTGGGACTTGCTCATTCATGCCCATGACAGCTTGTGCCTCGGCAGGAGTAGACATGCGGTTTCCGGCATCCGCTGCAACCTGTGCCGCGGAGTCCTCTGGGTTGATCTGTTTGCGTGGGGTAGCCATGACGTTGAAAGGTTATTCGATTTCATACCACGACCCGTCCGACGCCTGTTTGAATTCAGGCTGGCGGATAGCCGATGGGGTAGAAGGTTGCGCCGGGGCTGGTGCCGGGGCTTGTTGATTTTGCGGGAGCGGTGGGAGCAATCCGGCATCCATCCCGCCGTCGTCTTGGAGGTTGGGGACGTCTTCCCAGCCACCAGTAGGCATGTCTGGCTCCGGGACGCTACCGCCACCGCCAGCACGTGGGAGTCGGACGGGTGCGTTGTAGATCTTTCCGGGAGATTGGCCGCGGGCGTTGATCGCGCTCTCGTTGTTTGCGATTGCAGAGTTGATCTGGGCTTCGGTGAAGCCGAGCTTGATGAGACCCTGACGGAGACGCTCATCACCTTGGGCAAGACGGCCGGTGGTTCCGAGCGTCCGCATGTCGATCTGGTTTTGGATGTTTTGGGCCTTGTAGCCGCCGAGGGATCGGTTGGTTTCTGCGAGTGCTGGATCCTGATATTCACCAGCGACACCACCTTCTGGGGAGACCTTGGCACCCATGAATTCCAAGTCACCGCCCATGACAGCTTTTTGTTGCTGGCCGGTGATCTGGCGGGCGCGACCCTCATTGGGTAGATCCAGCAGCTTGCTGCCAAGCGCGAGACCCTTCCCGATAGTCGCCACCGGGTCAACAGGCTTCGTGAGCGTGTAGTCGATCGACGGCAAGCTGAATCCGGACGAGAGTTGGAAGTTGGTAGCCATGGTCGTAGATTAGATGATGGAAGCCGCAGCAGTTGCCCACTGAGCAGCGACCTGGCTGGCAGCGGTGGTGAGCGCGATGTTGTTTTGGAGGTCGGCTTGTTTGGCTTGTGCCACATCCTTTTTGTTTTGGAAGTCACGGACTTTGTCGTCGACGTAGACGGATCCAAGCTGACCACCAGTGAGACCGAGGTATTCCAGGGGCTCGGTTTGGATCAGGTTTCCAGCGCGATCCATCCGTTGTTGGCGGAGGGTCTCGGAAGTGAGCCCGATGTCTTTGGCGACGAGACCACGACCGGCGTTGGAGTCGACGATTCCGGCATTGGATGCCTGGTGAAGAGCAGCGTTGACGACCTGGTCTTGCGTATCAGAACGCAGTTGACCACCCAGATCAAGATCAGCTCGAACCTGGGTAGGGTAGTTGTGACGAACCTGGTTCAAGTCAGGACGCTTTTGCGCCTCGTAGGTCCACGAGTCGTCGAAGTTCGCCTTCACTTGCGTGTTGACCTTGTTGCGGAGGTCGTCGAAGTTCACGCGGTCATATTTTGGTACGTCAGTGCTGGCCATGGTCGTCTGTGTCTGAGGTGTAGAATAACGCAAGATTGGACGGAGTAAAGCCCAGTCTCTGCATGTGAGGGTAGAATTTGCTGTCGAGTGGACAGGCTGTCACACCAGCCCCACCGAACTTTTCCCGGAGGCTTTCGGTGGTTTGTTTGATGGCCCGGATGGTGTCTCCTCCGGGACGAACCCAGGAAGTCACCACCACCGGCCAGGGGAGGGTTTGGAGGTATCCCAGTCGCTCCCCGGTATCGGCATTGCTGACGATGATGGTGTCCAGCCGGCGGTCGGGTTTGTGGGGAACCGGCATGCGTGCGGCTAGATCCTCAACGATTGCCCATTGAGCATCATCCTTGAGGTCTACCTTGTCGAATTTGGTGGTGAAGTCTTTCATCTTACTCCCGTGATTGGTCCGGTGATAATTCCAGGGTTGAGGTGGTCGTAGTCAGCACCAGTTGGTGGGACGAAGTTCGGATCCGAGTTGAAGGCGTAGATCGGCTGCCCGGTGTTGATGTCGAGCATCAGGATGTGTTTCCGGGCGAGGACAACCGTCTGGGTGGACGCCGAAGAGGTGAGCCATGCCGAGATGTTTGTTCCCGGAGGATCCACGCGGAAGTCTTCTCCGGACTGGTTGCGGACGAAGATGATGTTCGGGTTTGGTTGTGGCTTCGCACGCAGTGGGACGGTTCCTGCCGGTGCCCGGAAGAGTTGGTCGACCGATCCACCTGTGTTGATCCGCACGGTGGTCTTCACATTCGTCCCGTTAATGGTAACGGATGCGAAGATTGCGTCCACACCGTCGGGGGTGTTGGTGTTGTAGATCGGGTTGAGCGATCCCCAGATCTCCCGTGGTTGTGGGTTGAACCGCACGCCGGTCACGATGAACGACGTATCCAGAGTTCCATCCCAACGAAGGCGTGCAATTCCGGATGGGACGGAGATTCCGCCCCAGCGGGTGAAGTCGCCGGCCACGTAGATCAACATGCGGCGAGTGTCGACGGCACAGGCAGTGACGAATCCACGACCGGTGTCCGTGAGTGGTCCCATGGTGTCGTAGTTCGCGATGAAGTTGGTGTCCCGAGTTCCGTTTTGGAACACCCGGACGAACTGCGTGTTGTAGCCGAGGTATCGGTTGTTGAAGTTGTCGGCGTAGAGGATCGCCCCGCCTTCCATCTGGCCGGCGATACCACTTCCGTAACCACCCACGCTCACGATCGAGTTGTTGTTCGGGTTGAACAGGAGGTAGGTTGCGGGATTGACTCTGGACGGGTTGATGGTGCTGAGCCGAGTTCCGTTAAAGGAACGGATCAGGCCGGTGACGGCGATGAACCCATCGGCACCTTCGAAGTGTTGGTTGATGACGTTGGAGTCCGCCGGGAATCCAGATGGGGTTCTGAAGTAGTCGGGCTTGGAGGTATCCAACGCGCCGGCGTCATTCACCCGTGCCAGGTTTGTTCTGGCGATGCCGTTGTAGGAAGTGAACTCGCCAGCGATCCAGCCGGTTCCGACTACGGAGAATCCCGCAGAGGAAAGGACTCGGCCATTCGGGCCGGAGCCACCAGACCATGGAGTCGCAGGACGTCCGAGGTAATCGACGCGGCTGAACGATCCCATGGTTGGGACAGACGGATCGAGACCACTGTTCAGGGAGTTCTCTCCACCCAGGTTGAACTTGTCGTTTGGAAGCGGGATGCAGGAGAGTTCAGCTTCGGCGGCGGTTTGTGCGAGTTCCTTGGCCGTGGCTACGGCGTCCTCCATGGAGATGGTTGACGTGTAGGTTGCGGACTTTGTGATCACGTTGCCGAACTGGTTGGTTGGGCATTTCGCGGTGAAAGATTTCGTCGCAGTCCAGCTACAGACCAGCTCTGCTTCGGCGTCGGCACGGGCGATTGCCTGGGCCTCCTCCTCGGCAGCGGACATGGAGATGGTGGAGGTTGCCGTGGCGGTTTTGGTCACGGATTCCCCACTACCATCAAGACAGAACACCGTGACAGTTTGGGTGGACGTGTATTCCCGCGTTGGGGTCTCATCCGGTTTGCAGGCAACCACTTTGAGGATGTCCTCTTCGGAAGGATTGAGGGTGTTTCCGGTGCTGATGACCGTCCAGGTGGTATCTTGCTCTACGATCGGATTCTTGGTGGATTTGTAGGGCAAGCAGCGAGTGCGGCAGGAAGTGAATGTGATTGTGCTGCGGTTGTTGACCTGCTCAATGTAGGCCGGCTGGTAGGTGTAGTCGATCGGGTCGCAGGTGTGGATCGTGGTCGGCTCGGTTTCGGGTTTTGGGCACCGGCCGTTGAAGTCCTGGACGTCCTCGTAGGCGACAATCTGGTAGCTACCCATGGAGAGTTGACCGGTCCAGCTGAACATGACCTGGAACGCACCGTCGACGTTGTCGGTGAGGCTGGACTCCTCTCCGCAGTTGCAAGAGCTTCTGTGAGTCACCTCGGGTGTGGTGATGTCGCGGGATTGGGTGACCGGCTCGGCATTACCGTCGAGTTGCTCGGCGGCACGGATGAGCGTGTCCATGATCTTCTTCCAAGATCCACGGGTTCCACGGTAGAAGGCGCTGAGACTCACGTCTCCCCAAACATTGTGAACCTTCGAGGCCACGTTGCCGAACCTCTTGCGGGTGTAGAGGCCGGCGGTAGGGTGGGCACGGAATTCGGCGAAGCACTTGATCGGCTGGCCGTTGTCGAAGTGCGTCCCGTTGAAGAGCCTCCAGATACGGTTTTTGCCGTCGAAGTCTGCGGAGATTGCCATCGTCCAACGCTGGTTTCCCTGGCGGGACACGAAGGTGCAGAACTCCTTGACCCGAAGGCCAGTCCAGATACCCATCCAGGCGGGTGGGGTGTCCGAGTTCAGGAGCGATGCGGGAGAGTTGTTTTTTGCCCAGATGTCACCACGTGGGGTCGAGATGAGGAGGTAGTTGTCGTGAGAGACACCACACACCGCGTTGGATCCATTGCCGAAGGATTCCCGGCTACGGGTCATCTCCAGGTCGGTTGGGTTCAGCTCGTCATCCTTCAAGGTGTTGGCGGCGCGGCGCAGGCTCATGAGGCCGCGATGGCTCCACCACCACAGGTCTCCGTAGTGGTAGGTGAACGATTTTCCGGCCATGCAGCCGACGTGTGGGAAGAGGACCTTTTGGAAGCCGGGTGCGGCCTTCCAGTCGGATTCGGTGGTGATGTCCAGCGAGGTGCGGAATACCCACGTCTTTTCTTTTTCGAAGACGAGGAGATCGCCACTGCCATCCGGAGCGGCGATCATACCATGGCACGGGCTGTCGATGTTGTAGCCACCACCTTGTGCCAGGAACCCCACGGTGTAGAACGTGAGTGGGTTGTTGATGTCGGAGAATTTCAGGCACTCGTTGAGGGTATCCCAGACCCACAGGCGGTTTTTGCAGTAGGCCATCCATGAGCACTTGGGGATCCCGAAGTTCTCCGGATCGGATTGGCGGAGGCGGCTTCCGTCGAAGTAGACGGGTGGGTTTTTACCACCGTCGGAAATGACGAGGTATCGCTCGGTTTTGATTTTTTTGGTTTCCCCACGACCGTTCTCCTGGGTGACGCGGCAGGCACCACGTTGGACAACCTTATGGGTGTAGAATGGTGCGTCGGGGTTAAGGGTGATTCCCTGATCCTCGGAGATGATCATCAGGTCGGTAAATGGGTGCAGAGCGGCGTAGATCACACCGTTGGCCGCGGCGACCACCCAATCGTTGTTGTCGGCATCGCGGAAGTGGGCAAGCATCTGGACTTCGCCGGCCACGGATTGGAAGATCTGCGTGAACCCTTCGCGGGTCGAGACCTCCCCACGGGAGTTGTCCACGTTGATTCCCCAGACATACTGGCGCTCGGAGATGGACTCCGGACGAAGGCTGGTGTTGCAGCCCTCAAGCCAGAGGGTGCCGATGTCGAGTTTTGTGTTCGGGTCGATCATTAGATGCGGATAATTGATCCCGGTGCCATCGTCGGGTCAATCTCAATCGACGGAGCAATCGGGGGATTTCGAGTTTCTTGTTCAGCTTCGAGCAAGCTGATCGCCGCCTGGCGAGAGAGTTGGAAGGTTTCGAGGTCACCCTTGTCCAGTGCTGCCTTGGATCGCATCGCTGCGATCATTGCGTTCCGGTCACAGAGTGGGATCACGTCAACCAGGGAGGAGACGCGGTAGGTTTTTTTGCGAACCAGGACGCGGATGGTTTCGGCCATGTAGTCGACGCGGATGCGGCGGTAGGAGGCGTTGACTTCCTCAGGGCGGAGCTGGGCGACGAGTTTCTCGTCAGAACCATCCTCGAATGCGAACACCCGGACGTAGCCGATGCTGCGTTCTTTTTCGATCCGGGTCACGGTCTTGATTTTGGGCAGAGATGGGTCTGGTAGGAACGAGCCGTAGATGGCCGGGATGACGATACCCTTTTGGCCGTCGTGCATCACCTCTTCGCCGTTTTCATCGTAGCCGTAGATCCGAACCTGGACGTTGTCGTCGAGTGCGGTATCGAGTTGGGCCACGAATGCGGCGGGTTTTGTGATTTCACGGACAGTTGGGTGATCTCCGCCGTCCTCCCAGTTCCAGGAGCACATGTGACCGTGCTGCCCTGGGCCGTTGCGGTGGAATTGGAACCACTTGTTGAGACCGGTTGCGGGGCATCCTTCGATGTTGACCTTCAGTGGGGTTTCCACCCAAGGAGGAAGTGTGAAGGTGCAACCACCGCGTTCCAGGATCTCGGCACGGGAGATGTCCATCCAGGCGGTCAGGCCGTCCCAGTTGGATTCGTTGGCGAGCATGGATACGGAGTCGGAAATGCGATCGAGGAGCTTCTCGCGACCGACAGCACCGAAGATTTCGGAAGCCTGGTCGTAGATGTCCCCCACTGAGATCATGTCGCTGGTCTCGTAGGTTTGGTTGCGGACGGTCACGAGTTCGGTCTCGTCCGAGACACGGGAATGAACCGTGCGGGAGCTTTGTGCCTCCTGAAGGTATTTGGTGGCCTCTTTCTCGAAATGAATGGCTTCCTTCGGATCACCACCGGTGCGGCGTCCGAGGTAGAGGGACTTCACCATGTAGGTGATGGCGATGCGAGAGTCGAGTGGGATCCAGTCATTCACCGAGTTGACCACGTAGGTCTTGCGGCGGATGAGGAGTCGCACAGCCTGGGTGGCCTTGGAGATCTTGATCACCCGGAAGGATGGCTCGTAGTCACGTGGCTCGTAGTTGGCGAGGACCGTGGTGTTTCCGGCAGAAAAGCTGGAGAGGGTCACGTAGTTGTCCGTCTTGAATTTCTTGACGGCCGTGATCTTGGCGAAGAGGGGGCCGGCGGCGGATGTGGTAGGCTCGTAGCCTTCCTCGCCGTCGGTGTAGATGGGTTGGTTGTTCTGGTCGAGTCCGTAGACGCGGATGGATCCTGCCACGCTCACCAGGAGTTGGAAAGTTGCGCTCGGAGGCTCAACCTGGATCGGTTGTTCCCCACGATCTGCCCAGGTGTGTCCGAGTTCGTCCCCAAGGACGGTTCCGTCGGTGTTTTGGCGGAACTCGAACAGTCGGCCACGGGCGAAGGCCGGCTTGCGGTTGATGTTGACCTTGATGATGTCTTCGACGAAGTCCGGGAGGACCACCTCATTCCCGTTGGTTGTAGGGATGTCGAGGTAGGCCACCAGGGGATCGAACTCCCCTTTGTGACTAAGCACCTCCAAGGCGTCCGAGAGATACTCGAACGCCTCTGAGCGTGTGCATGTGCCAAGGATTCCCTCAACACGGTCGATGACGTCTGCTACGATCATGGTGTTGGGTTTTGTTAGTCATCCTTGTCGCGGGCGATTGGCTCCATGTCCTTGAGCGGATCGTAGTTAGGATCCGAGAATGCCTTTTTGGAAATTGGCATGGTTTCGGATGGAACTTCGATCGCCAGGACATCGAACGTGGCCTCGGGCACCTTGACGTCACCTTCGTCGCTGTCGTAGTCACGGCGGCTGGTGAACCCAGTCGCACGGAGCTTGATTTTGACGGTGACTTCCTCGCCAAATTTCATCTGGCCGAGTTCGGGTTTTCCGACGATGGTGAGTTCCGGGAATTTGGTCTTTTCCTTGTAGACGGGTTTCCCGTCTTTCTTCTCGGCGGACCAGTCGCGGACTTTGATGGTGCGTGCTGCTTTGATCATCTTCATGGTAGTGGTGTGGTTAGATTACGGTGTCGCCGCCGTCGTCTCCGTCGGGGCCTTTTTGGTTGACTCTCACAACCACCCAAGGTCCAAACTCTGGATCCGTTGATGTTTGTTCGAGGGCAAGGTAGTCGATCAATCCCTTTCTGACAATCGAATACTTCCGGTATGTCGTCCCTGGGTTGTAGAAGTGAAGTTCGTGCTGGGCCTGGACGATCCCGTCGACATTCGGCTCTTCGGGTGCCGGTGCGGGGGTGTAGGCCACTCTCCTGACCCCATCCTGATCCACGACCGTCGTCCTCACCATTGGGTCGGGGAGGACGAGGTCGATAAGGATCTGGAGTTGGTCGGCGGCTTTCATTACAGGCGGGTCCATCCGGAACGGATTCCAATCTGCAGCTTGTGGGTATCAGCCTTTTCTTGGGCACTGTCGAGGAGTATTTGGACCCGCGCGGAGGCTGGTGTGTAGACGTACTCGTTGATACCCTGCGCCAGGAGGATCGACCTTACTGTACTCACGGTATTCGCAGGTTGGGATACACTAAACTCTGCCACCGTGTCGACATAAGGTGCTGACCCAGTAGTAAGCGTGCGGGATACCCTTGTTATGGTGGATGCGAGGCTGGACGGAGTAGTCAGCCCGCTACCTACCGCCGGGAATGCATTGGATTCAGCCAAAAGTAATCCAAGGCTTCTACCTCCGGCTGCCGTACCACCCGCTAGGTATCCACCAGCAACCAGGCCATACAACTCGCCGCGTCCGGTTATGGCTGGTGGGAAGAGTCCCTGAGAAGATAGCTCACCGAACAGGGCCCCGGGCCCCCCGATGACCTTCATGTCACCCTCCATATTGAACCCGTTAGACTCAAGCGAGGTAACTGGTGTGGAGGTGATGTATTGTGGGCAGGATATTGTCAGCTGATACACAACGCGGAGGATCTGCCCGTCGGTAATGGAAATGGTAGACGGCGTCTTGAACCGAGAGAACAGGGTGTTGTTGACTTGTGGCGTAGTCCCGTCCCAACCCAACCCAATTTCGTTGATGCTTGCTCCACCAGCACCTACGGCTGCGAACTGGTAAGTCCACTTGTGCGTCACCTCCCCTGTGCTGGTTACGGTGGAGTTATCCGTCATGTTGGCGCCTGTGCCGATGTACATGGTGCTGGTCGGAGCCGGGTCCGCAAGCTGAGACAGGAGCTGGGTGTCTGTAGCCGCGGCCGCTGTAGTTGAGCTACCAACCCGGCAGAACTGGATAGCCCCAGCCGCCCCAGGTATTGTACGAAACGTGCAGTCAAACGCTGGGTTTCCAATAAAATTCGCGTTGGTCAGCAAGCGTGCCAGGCCGATGTTCGTAATGACGTTCGGGTGGAATTGCTCGCCGAGAGGATAGCGGATGTTGCCCTCCTTGTCGATGACCTGGACTTGATACTCACCTTTGAGGCCGGCGGTGAAATTCGCTTCGACTTCTTTGGTGTAATGGCGTGGGACGATGATGTTCATGTTCGTGTAGGAGTTGTAGCATCAGGGACGTGCCCATGCAATGTTGAATGTGGCTGAGAGGGCTTTGTCTGGTGCTTTTGTCTGATCTGCATCCATCAACCATTGAATGCCTCCAGTTGGGGTTGTAGTGCTGAGAAGGAAGGAGCGGACGTCCGGCTGGCTTGCAGTGGGTCGGTTCGTCCCCCAGATCAGCGGGAAATCGCGGTAGAAGTTTCCGTTCGTGTAGGTAGCCGGAGTCGACGTCGTGGTGGTGGAGTCGGCCTGGCTAATCCCAGAGTAGGACGGGGTGATCGCAGCCCCTTCGGATGGGAACGCGCTGTTGGCGAGGAGATACCCGGTTGGGGTTCCGTTTCCACGCATGATGTGAGGCAGGCTGTTGGCAGCGGTGGCACCCGTCTCGATACCGGTCGAAGTGATCCCGCCAAAGATGGCGCTGTAGGCACCCACGGCTTTTATGTCACCGGTTGCGTCGAATCCTCCGTTGGTAAGAGCAACCGCAGCCGCAACCTTTGGGATACGGACACGGAGTTGGTAGATCACCCGGAGTTCCTCGGTTCCAAGGACGGTCACGGTGGCAGGAAGAACCACGCGGGAAAACACGGGGTCGGTGTTGATGTTGGTGTGGGTCACGGCAGCGCCAACCCAGTTGCGGTTGGTTCCGCTCGGTGGGAAAACGAAGGTGCGTTGGAAGTCCGCCCAAATCCATGTCGCATCGGAGTCGTAGGCAACGGAGTTCACCGGGGTAGGGTAGTAGAGATCCACGCCAGCGCCGGAGCTGATGACGGTGGATTCTGCGACCGTGGCACCCACGTTGCGGATGGTGGCCTGGGTTCCGGAGTCG
>CAZMVL010000035.1:0-19152 GCA_964569335.1 uncultured Paraperlucidibaca sp. | reverse complement strand
CCTGCAATCAGGATCGGATAGTCGGCCCCAAGTCCCGAGGTCGATGCGAAATCAACCACAACGGTAGCACCAGCCGCCGGGACGGTGAAGTTCGCCGAAGTCGTGGTGACGGCCGCGGTGTCCGGGATCGCCGGGAAGGACTTCGTGTATTGGGCGGAGGTAGCTCCTTGGAGCTGGAAGGTGGGGTCAGCAACGTCGATAGCTCGGGAGTCCGTCTCGGACATCCGGCACCATGTCATGGGAACCAGGAATCCGTAACCACTCCCGTTGATCTGTGCGGTGGTTCCAACTGCCTGAGCACGGTTGAAGAGGGAATCCAACCCGGCGTTGACCACCGTGTTGTTGATCCATTGTCCATCGAACGGAGTTTCAACCAAACCGTTTGGTTTGACGATCTCGAATCGGTAGCGGCCATTTAGGGTTGCGTTCATGCGTAGGAGAGTGCGGTAGCGGAGATGGTGGAGTCAACACCTTCCGAGATGTCTGTAGGTTTGTGAGCCGGTGGCACGGTAGGTGCGGTCGGGGAGTAGATGTAGTCCAGGAACACTGGTTCGAATTCAGCCTCGGCAGATTCGACGTCCCAGTCATCGTAGAGGACAACCACCAATTCGTAGGAAACGCTCTGTGCCAGGAAATCAGCTCGTGCGGATTCCACCGTCCAGTCGAGGTAAGTGACCACGACGGAGATGTAGGAGACGCTTTGCGCTGCGAAATCTGCGCGTGCGGATTCCACCGTCCAGTCGTTGTACTGCTGAACCACCTGGGAGTAGACGACGCTTTGAGCAGCAAAGTCGGCGCGTGCGGATTCTTGGATCGCACCGGAGTAAGGTGCGCTGACGAAAGTGTAGTAGCCGGCGTCGGTCAGGGCGATGATGTATTGCTGACCACCAAACACCCAGACGTGCTCGATCGCACGGATCGGGGATGGTGAGCTGCAAAGCTCGTATTCGATGGTGTAGTTGTCGATCTCGACACGGCAGAAAAGTTTCGATCCACGGCGGTTGAACCGGTTCCCGGCGCTGGTGGTGTCCTTGGTGTAGTAGACCACGTTGTTGAGCGATTCCCCGAGGTTATTCCGGAGGATCTCCGCCGTGTGAACCATGATGGGGGAGAATCCGGTGAATTCAGTGGATCCACCGATGGATAACTTGAACACCTTGATGGTGTTGATGTTGTCTTCGAGGGCACCTACAGGCCGACCGGAGAAGTCGAATTGGCCCTTGAACCGTGCCTTCCACGCATTCCAGGTGGCTGCGTTGGTTGGGTCGAGAGTTGCCGCATCGAACTCCGCGTTGTCCGACATGCGGATGAATTTGGTGGCGTTATCCTGGTGAAGTGCCACCCAACGAGTTGCGTAGGTAGGCACGATGTTGGGTGCGGTTGGCCCTTGGAACGTCGAGATGTTCCGGGCGATCTTTGCCACCGCATCCGGGATACCCTGATAGACCGTGGTGAGTGCCTTGATGTTGCTGGTTGTGGCAATGTTTTGCAACGGCACGTCGGCATCCGGACTGGAAGCCCAGTCAGTCGCCACCGGCGAAGAAAGTCCTGCCAACGAGGCGATGCTGTAATTCTCCGTCCGGGAAGTTCCCACGACATCGAACACCTCACCGGAAAGGTTGGGGATCAGGACAACGCTTTGGATTGGCTTTGGCATGGCTGATTAGGCCGCCCCGATAACGAGGGCGAGGTCGGTTGCGAGGCTGTTGGAAGAGATGATCACGGAAACAGTTTGTCCAGCAGTCACCGCTTGGGTGATAGGGACATTCTGTTCGGTCGAAGTGACCGCCACGGCGTTGGCACCGGTGATGCTGACTCCGTCGATCTGGAAGTTCGCCGTGCAGGTTCCTGCCGCGGTTTTGATCCGGATGTAGGCAAGAGTCACGTTCTTCGGAGCGTAGACGCAGATGGTGTAGGTCTTGTTGGCAACCGCCTCAATGACGTAGTTCCAACCGTCGCCACCGGCTTCGCCTTGTGGACCTTGTGGACCTTCGTCGCCGGTATCGCCTTTGTCACCCTTGTCGCCTTTGACGCCTTGGATACCCTGGATACCCTGGATGCCCTGGATGCCCTGATCACCTTTCGGACCAGTGAGTCCTTGGTTTCCTTGAGGACCGACGTTTCCTTGAGGACCGACAGGGCCGGTGTTTCCGACCGGACCTTGCGGACCACGGGCACCAGCTGGGGAGACGGCCACGCCGTTTCCGATGGATGCACCCTGCGCTGCGGATCCTTCGAATCCGGTGTTGGCGAGGGTGAGGGAGGTTGTGGTTGGTTTTGCAGTGACCACGTAGAACCCACCAGTGGTGAGGTAAACGGTTTGGCCTACGGCTGCCCAGATGGAGTTTGCCACTGGAACGTTGACGGTAGCGCCTACAGCCGGTTGGATGAAGGATGCCGTGGTCGTGGTGAAGGCGTTGATGCCGTTGGCACCGGGAGTTCCGCCACCGCCGCCACCGACGGAGTAGTTGGCAATGAAGCCGGTGCGTTGCTCGTATCCGATCAGGACAGCACGTTCAATCGTGCCTGGGGTCAGTTCGAGGCGACCTGGAGTGTCGGAGAGGTAGTAGATGGCACCTGGATAGAGGCCATCAACCGCCCAAACAGGCATTCCGCTGAGATCCTCTTCTTCGGGGAACTCGATACGGCCGTTGGTGACCAGGATGAATTGGTGATCGTCGAGGACGCACTGGACGATACCGACAACGTAGGAGCTGTCGATGTTCGCCGCGGATGCAAGCTCGAACTCGGTTTCGAAATCAGTGGAGACGCGGAGGACATCCCCGGCCTTGAAGCCGTGGTTGGCGTGGCACACCGGGATACCCACGTTCTGGGCATCAACCGTGCAGAGTGCAGTGCGGCAGTCACCAAATGGGCGGCCTTGGGAGTAGCCGGCAAGACCACGATCGCCTTTTTCGCCTTTGTTACCGGCTGGGCCGGTTTGTCCGGCTTGGCCTGGGTCACCTTTTTCACCGACGGTTCCGGGTTCGCCGACTGGGACGATGCGGGCACCTGTGTGGGTGATGATGGATCCAGGAACAGGGTTGGAGTAACCGATCGGTGCCGGGTTGGGGCTGGTGATCCCCAGGTTGGCGAGGGTCAAGGAAGTTGGGGTGTGGGAGACGATCCTGTAGTAGCCACCCTGCTCGTGGAACACGACCATGTTGGTGGAGAACCGATGCCCGAGAACCGGGACGGTGACTGTCTGCCCTACGGCGGGTTGAGTGAACTGATTCATGGTGCTTCGACGATTGGTGAGTAGCCCTCACGACCAGGATCACCTTTGAGCCCGGTCAACGAATAGAAAAGTGGAGTCCACGGACCAGTGCCAGGTGTGGCTGTAGTGGTGGACAGGGTGATCCAAAGCTGGCCGTTGTGAGCCACACATTGGTTTGGCTGGTAAGTTCCAGCCTGCCAGACGCCGCGCATGATGATGCAGTTTGCGGCGAGGCGGTTGAGGTAAGTCAGAAGTCCCTCATTCGGGAGCTTTGGCAATCCAGGGACTGGGACGAATGTCCATTTCCCATCCTCTTGGACGAGTCCGGATCCGTCTCCAAACAGGGCTTCAAATAGCCCGCTCATGTCAGTCTCAAGTGGCATCGCTTAGAGTGTAGTTTGGTTTCTTCTGGGTATCAAGTTTGATTTTAGGAAGAAAGGGCGGTGACATCATTGCTGATACCACCGCCCCTGAATTATCTTCCACGGACACCTAGTCCGCTACAGCGATCAGAGTTGGTTTCCGACGCAGTAGGGGAGGGTGATGTTCAGGCAGCGGTTGAAGCCCACTGGCACGATGAAGTGCGGGTGTTGTGGACGGATCGCACGCAGGATCTGATAGGTGTGGAACCCGTGTTCACCGAAGGCGTCGCACGCACCCTGAGGCACGAAGAACTTGAGTTGACCTGCGGTGTACTGGTCGGGGAACTTGAACGAGCTGTTGCCCAGGGTGATGGTTCCGGAGCCCTTCAGAACTTCCCGAACGAAGGCACCTTTACCTGCAACCAGGAAGAGGATTTCGTAAGGAGCGGTCCAGTAGAGTGGGTTCGGGACGTTGCCAGTTCCGTTGTGGAGGTTGGCAGGGAGTTCCGGTGGAACCACGTTGGCTGCGGTGATGACACCGTTTGCAGGCCAGGTCGCGAGGCGGATTGGCTGAGGATCTTTGGCGAAGCCGACACCGCGGACGGGGCCTTCCCAGACGTAGCTGAGAACTTGCTTCTCACCGATCTTGAAGCCACCAGCGGTCAAGAACCCGGTGCTTTCGGTCACGCCGATTTCGTTGCGGAACTGCTCCAGGATTTCCTCACCGGCAATCACCTTGGTGTTTGCTGGGATCGGAGAACCACTGCGGCCAGTGTCTGCGGTGAACTCGGGAACGTTCAGCTCGGTCGTCATGAACTGGCTCAGCTTCTTGATGTAGGCGAAGGTGGGCACGGTGTTCGGAGTCAGGCCGGGCTTGAAGGGCTGCGCTACGAGGTAGGCGTTGCCGTTCAGGGTGTCCACGAAGTTCACGGTGTTGTTCACAACTGCCTTCATACCCGAGAGCTGAAGAACGATGTTGCGGTTGTCACCGTTGATTTTCATGGTCACCAGGTTCGCGAGGGACTTGGCAGCCATGTCGTAGGACTGTTCGAACGCGTCCACACCTTGATAGAGGCAGACGAGCGGACCAACACCCTTGTGGCGTTTGAGTTTGAAGTGGAACTCGGTGGAGCCCACGAGGTCGGGAGCCGGGAATTGACCGCAGGACTGAGCCACGTCGGTGAATTCGGGGATTACAGTATCGGTCGGATTCGCGGGAGCGGCATTACGACCAACAACCACAGTGTGGGTGTCGGCTTCGTTGCCAACCCAGGTTCCGGATTCGAGGATGGTAGCCCATGGATCGGCCTTCATACGTTGAAGGGTGATCGCCATGACGATTTTGGCGTCATTGCGGGCTGCGAAGTTTTGGATTTGACCAAGGTCACATTCAGGCATTGTTTTGGGGGCTTGTCCAAGGCAAATAAGGACCATCACGCCTGTGATTGAGAGGTTTGCCCGAGCCAAGCGGCGATGGAAATGACACGAGCAGTAAAATGGGAAAAACAACACACCCTGTGGGGCGATCGTCTATGTCTGCTCTGCCGGGGGCCAAACCTTCAGAAATGTTTTTGAGCCTCTACGCCGGGTGACCAATCCAACGCTAGTGTTTCGAGTCGGGGGCAGATTAACTCCGCCCCCGTATCCCGTCAAATCATTTTTTTGAGAAAATCGAATCCTTCTTCACCACGGACTCCGTGGATCAGAGAATAGCCCTTCTCTTGGAGTTCCAGGAACTCATCAGCAGTCCATGGTTTTCGCTTGTTGGGAGATTCCCATGGGTTGTCAGTAATCGCACCGGTGTAGCCGTTGTAGATCCAATCACCCTTCTTCCAGAATGGCTTGAAGAACTGGCTAAGCCAGATGTCCCATGCCCACCCAGGAGGGACGTAGTAGATCTTGTGAACCTTCCGGGAGATGTTGGTGTGAACCAGCATGTTCCCGTTGATGTGCTCCCACTGCCTGTAATTCAGATCCTCGTGCCCTTGGGCAGTCCAGAATCCGGATACGATTTTCCCGGATGCTTCCATCTCGGCGGCCTCGGCCTTCAAGACGTTGATCCAGTCGCGGCGGAGTGGAATGACATCCGCTTCGGTGGTGAAGGCATACTTGGCGTGGTGCGCCAGCATGCCCAGAGTCGTGACGGTATCCACCCAGAGTGCGTTGCACCCGTCTGGATGACCTTCACCTGGGCGGACGCCCTTCACCACATGAACCGTGCCGAACTTCTCCCGGAGGATCTGTAGGGTTTCCGGGTCGGGTGCGGTGGCGTCACGGCGGTGGACGATCAGGAAGATCACGTCGTCGCGTTTCATCCGTTCCACGCCGGCCAGGAGCCGGGCAAGCCGCAAGGCTTTGTCCCGGTCACCTTCCCAGTATTGCAGGGAGACCACGATCCTCTCCCCCGGTGCGGGGTCGAGGATTGGGTTTTCGAACGTGTTGCGGAGATCCTCGAAGTCAGCTTCCGGTTTGAGTTTCTTGGACTTTTTCACGGAGGTGCTTGTCGAGGATTTCTTGGATCGGGGCGAAGTTGGCATCTAGGAACGCCGTGGATGCAGTGAAGATCCAGAGTTTTCCTTCGGTGTCATAGCTGGCGAGTCCACCCTCGATCACGATCTCGTCGTGCTCGAAGAAGTAGAATTTCGCCACGAATTCCTTGCCGCCGAACGGTGCTTTGTTCACCGCGGTCAGCACACAAGGAAGTTCCAGCCGGCACTCGGTGTCGGCTACCACAAATTCAGGGAGGTGCTTCCCGATGAAGGTGCGGCACACGAGTTCCGCCTTTTCGGCGACCTTGTGCGTGATGGCTGGATAGGGCTCGCCGCAGCGGCCCGTGAGGAGTGGTAGTTCGTTTGCGTTCATGGGTTATCGTTGGTTCCAGGGTCCGAATGCGTAGTCGCCGACGTGGAAACAGACCACGCTGAGGTCGACGTAGGGTTGGAAGCCGACGGCCTTTGCGCGGGCGCAGAAGGAGACGTCTTCGGCTTGTTGATGAGATGGCTGGAAGTAGTTCCAGACCTTCTCGTATTCGTTGACAGCGTTTTCCTTCGGAGCAAGCTCCGGGAACTTGGCCTGGATACCCTCGAACACCGAGCGGTGAACCAGGAGGAATCCGGTGCCAACCCAATCGACAGGCATGATCTCCTGGCGTGGGACATTCCGGAACGAATTGACGTTGTTGGAGGTGCGGTGGCAGATCGCAGTCCAAGGTGCCTTGCGGCCGAAGTAGAGGCCACCGATGATGGCCTGGTTGTGAGCCTTGAGGCGTTGGATCGGGTTGATCTGGAGGTATGGCGCTGGGTATTCCTTCGGCATGCTTTGGATCGCAGCGCGTGACCAGGCTTCGTTGCCGATCGGTGGAACCACGTCGTCATCCCACCACAGAGCCCACTCGAATCCACTTTTCATGAATCGGTCGGCCAGCATGTTGCGGGAGTGATACACCATGGCGTCACCTTGTTGGGCGTCGTAGGCGTAGGTGTTCTTGTCGAACAGGGCGAGGGTGGCGTGGTGTGCCAGCGAGTGAACCTCACGAAGGATCGGACGGAGGATCATCACGTCACGGACTTCCGGGAAGTCAGCTTCTTCCAACTCACCTTTCTTGGCCTTCCGTTTGGTCGGCTTTGGTTTTGGGGTTTGTTTTGGGGCTGGTGCAACCGGGGCGGGTGTCTGTGCGACGGGTTCAACCGGGGCGGGGGGATAGACCGGGGACGGCATTCCACCCATGGTATCGACTGTCTCGACTGGAACCAACTGACCGTTGATTTCCTGGACGTGGCGGTTTTGGGCGACAGGGTTCACCTTGCCGACCCACTCGGGGTTCATGCCGGGTGCCATTGTTTGGACCTGACGGCCTGCGGGGATTTGCTCTTGGACAGTCTGGCGAACCGGAGGTGGCACCGTGAAGTCGACATCCCGTTGTTGGGTTTGGACGCGGTGGACGAAAGTCCCGAGGCCAGGAACAACCTCGGTCGACTCCGACACGATGTTCCCGGTTTGGGCGGGTGCAGGGGTTGGTTCCGGGATTGGGGCTGGCGCGGGTGCTTGCATGGTGTCTGGGACAACCATCTGTTGCCGAACAGGTGCAGGTGGGGCAACCGGGGGTGTCCCGGCTACCTGGGCTGCGACTGCGCGGTCGGTGTCGAAGAGACCGAGGTCTCCGAATTGGTCATCGGAGAGTTGACGTGTTGCTTGGCTCATATTTTCGTGGTGTTGTTGGTTTCATTACTTGATCGAGGCGAGCACCGACTCGGGGGTGAAGTCGAAGTCGACTTTGGCGACTGCCTTTGGGGCCTCGGCACCTCCAGCGCGTGCGCCGGATTTCGGTGCGGTGGACCCACCGGCACGGTATTCATCGAGTTCGCGGATAGTCTCGGCCAGCTTGGCCTCAACCGCTGCCTTCTCTTTCTTGACATCGTCCACCGAGAACGCGCGGACGAAGAGATCGCCGAATTCATCGACGGTCATGTCAGGGATTTTGTCAGCACCGTCGAACTTGATTCCGCGGGCACCCCAATAGGTTTTGAGGAGCTTCTGGAATGTCCCGGCCCGTTGGTTGAAGGTCTTCACCTTCTCCTCGTGGGCGGTTTTTTGTTCGGCGGTTGCATTGGCTGGAAGTTCTCCCGGGTCTTTGGCCCAGTCATACTTTTCCTTGGTTTGGGCCAGGAGCCCTTTCGTCTGGTTGACGACCTCCATGGCAGCCTTGTGGTGATCTTCGGCAGCTTGCTGCGCGGCGATCTCACCAGCGGCTTTGCGGACGGCGAAGCTTTCAACCTGACGTTGGATCTCGGAGCGTTTGTTCTGCTCCAGGTTCATCGCGTTGCCAATGGTGGTTTCCAACTGGCGTGCTTCGATCCCGGTGATGATCTCGTTCTCCAGACACTGGTTGATCCACTTCGACCAGTTGTATTTGGTGAAGCCGACCTTGCCGACCGAGGACTTCAGCGCCTCAAGGTTCTCCGGGGTGAGTCCGGATTTCTTGCCGGTGGGTTTCCCCTCGGCATCCAGCACGTCATAGATCCGGTTTGGGTCCTTGCCGGCTTCGTTGAACCAATGGAGGACAGCCGCGGACGCACCGTCTATCTTCTTGTCGTATTCGCGAACCTCTGGGAGGAGCGTCACGTCAAATTCGATGGCACGCTGGCGTAGGGTTTCCAGCTCCTGCTTGACTTCTTCCGGAACTTCACCGGCACCGGTCTTGACACGCTCTTCGAGCGCAGCCTTCTCAGCAGCGACAGCTTCGAGCTCGGCTTTTTTGGTTTCAGCCTCCTGCTTGTAGGCTTTTGCGGCCGTGCGGAGTGCCTCCCAGTCAGTCCGGGTGGATTCTTTGGCATGGGCACCACCTGGAACCTCTTTTTCAAGAGCAGCGGCGTGGGGATCTTCAACTTTCTCGTCCTTTTTACCGGACTCGTCGTCGGGTTTTCCAGCCTCGGCAGCTGCGGCAGCGGCGGCCTTATCGGCAGCCTCTTTGTCGGCTTTTTCCTTGTCAGCCTTCTCGTCCGCCGCTTTTTTGGCGTCCGCTTTGGCTTTGGTGTCATCGGCAACGATCGAATCGGCGCTGATGTCCTGGAAAATGGAGTCTGCGAGAGACTTGTCGTGACCAACGAGGTCCTCGACGGTCATCTCTTGGGTTTCGATCACCTCGACATCAGAATTTTCACTCCGGTTCTGGTTTTCATCGCTGTTTTCAGACTCGTTAGAGTCTCCGGCCCCGGAATCAGCGGTTGATCCTGGTGTTGATTCCTCAGATCCGATGGATGCAAGGATTTCGTCGATGTCGGGAGGTGTCCCGTCGTTGTTGGTGCTCATGGTGATGTATTAGTCGATGTCGAGGTTCGGAATATCCTCTGGTTTTTGCTTGTCATTCGCGGCTTCCGGTTTCTTCCACGATTCTTCCAAGGAAAGACCCTCCATCGCCGCCAAAGCGGCTTGGAAGCCTTCCCATTGTCCTAACATCCGGCTCTCAGACGGTGCCGAGGAGACCTGGATCGGGAGAGGGGGCTGCTGGCGCAGCAGGGACAGCAGCTTGCTGCCCCCCTCCGCCACCAGGTATTTCGCCAGCGTTTGCTGGTCCTGTTGGTTCCATTCGTGTTGCATAGAGTGCTATTTGTTTGCTGAGTTCCATGATGAATTCCTGGAACGGTTTCAGATCTTTCGGCTTCGCGCCCTTGGCCTCGGCCTGGGCCATGTGCATCGCCATGTGCTCACCCATGTTCGTCAGGCCTGCATATTCAGCCATCGGTGGGACTGGGACGCCGGCGAGCTTCTGGATTTGCTTCGTGGTCGAGTCCATACAGACTTGCAGGTGAATCAGGTCATTGTCAAGCGGTCCTGGTGGGATTTTCTCACCCATGCGGAGAATCAATGCAGCTTCAACAATCTGGTCATGGACAGCTTGGCGATCCATCTCAGGGTCAGGTGTCGGAATCGTGATTTCTTCAGCAAATTCCGGGTCAACCTTGGTCTCGGCGATCAGGTAGTTGATCTTGCTCTGGTTGTAGGCCGGGTTTCCGCGGTTCTCCATGCAGAATCCGAGGATCTTCTCACTGCGGACCGCAGCCGAGTAGTTCTGGATGTGGTCTGTTGGTGGGCACGCTGCGAATTCAGCGATCTCTTCCACCGTGAAGCCGGCGTCGATGAGTTCCTTCTGGAAATCCTTGGCCTCTTGGTCGTAAGTTCTTGGGTTGAGCAGGCGCTTGGTCATCATCCAGACCATGGCCGATACTTCCTGAGAGTAGCGTGCGAGCACGCCCTCGCGGAGTTCGCCCTCTTTGGCTGCGTCGATCGTGGCCTGGGTGGCTGTTTTCTCCACCTTCTCATCCGGGAGGATCGTCGACGGCGAGTATGCGCCGGCAATCTGCCGGGCAAGGCCCACGAATTGACGAACCGCGGCGTAGAACGCCTCGACCTGGATACCTTGGTGCATCGGCTCCGAGGTGATACCGGTCGGGCAGATGATGAATGGGGTGCGGATCATGATGGACCAGTCCATCTTGCGCTTCTCCTGGACGTGGACGATGCGCATGCCGCTCAGGTAGAGGTCATCCAACAGCTTGCAAAGCGCACGGTCATACATCTGGTGGACCGGCGCCAACAGGCGACCAAATCCACGAGAGCTATGCAACGTGTTTTGTCCTTGGTTGAAGGTGAACAGAGCGACAGCGTCGCTCATCTTCGCATACTTGTTCAGGCGTTTGTAGAGCAACTCGCCGTGCTCCTTGCCAACCACCCATTCAGAAACTTTCCCGCCTTGATCGGGCTCGACAGCCAGCATGGTGTAGGTCTCAACGAACACCGGCCCGCTGGAAGTGTGGCACGATGCGTAGGCACCATCCGCGAACCACGTTGCCAGCGTCCGATCATCCGTGTCACCCTTCGGTGCCGCGGAGTTCAGGACCTTCACGCAGTTCTCCATGTCCCAGCCGTTGGCCTTCGCCACCTTCACGTTCTTGATCTGGTCGATGAAGTCGTTCGGCGACCACTGGTCAACGAACACGATCTGCGGAATCTCGTCCACATTCATCGAGCAACCTTCCGGGAACAACGCCATCTGGGTGGAGTAGAACTTCGGACGCCACGTGAACTCGTCACAGCAGCGGGCTGATGCTCTACCCAGCAACGTCCGTTCCTGGCGGATGCTCTCATTGAGCGATTGCCAGAACTGGGCCTGGCGGAGTTTTTTGGTGACCCGTTGTTGAAGGTCGGAAGATTTGGATGCGCTACCCTTGATCGACGCGTTGGTCAGAGTCTTGGTTCCGTTCAGTGAGCGAGCGAATGCCGGCGACACCGATGCGACCGCTGCCGCGAGGAACCCACTCGGGACGTTTGCCGTCCATGAGTAGCCTACCTCTTTGAGCTTGCGGTCGTCGTAGGGTGGTTTGTAGAAGTAGAGTTCGGTGATCCACGCATCACGCTTGTTACGGCCCTCGTTCTGCGACCAGAAGTTCGAACACGCGTCGAAGACTTCTTTCTCATCCTTGAATGCAGGACGGTTGGGTTTGAGGTTTTCGTCGTATTCCATTCTGACCTCGGGCTCAGAGAGCGAGGCTGGTTCGACGGCGATAATTTTTCCGGGCTTGTCTTTCATGTCCAGTGATTTTTGTCAGGGTGTGGGCAATCTTCCGTCACGAGTCGGGCCTTGGCAAGGATGAAACACTTGCACACCCCGCACTGCTTCGTGTCAGCAAGGTATTGGTCGCACTCAAGCTGGCACGCGACAAGCCGTTTGGCAAGCACGGATGGTTTCACCCGTGGATCCAATGTCCGGTTCCTCCACATGTAGACGGCAACCCGCCACACGGCTTTCAGGAAAACCTTGACCACCTCCCGGGTGAGTAGGGTGCGGAAATTCATTGGGCCTTCCTCCAGCAGAAATCGGGTAGGGTTTGATCTTCCGACTTTCCACCCAAGAGATCATCTTCGAGATGGACAGCCGTCTTCAGATCGAGGTTGAGCACGGCGCACGCGTGGATTGCCTTTTGTCCGGAGACGTGCCGACCCTTGGAGATACCCTTCGACATCCGCGCCATCTGGGACTCGCACGCACCGCAGTTTGCCTGGGGAACCACATTGTATGGGCACTGCATGCACGCCGATGCCCTGCGCAATGCCTCAGGGGCACTCGCGTATTGGGTGGATGTCGTGGTCGCGTTGTAGGTGCGGGAGAGCCAGTTGTAAACCCGGTCGGAGTGGGTGAGCTCGGTTTTTTGGTATGGCGTGGTGTCCGGACCCTTCGTTGTCGGGGAGATCGACACGAGGTATTCGTTGATCTCCTGCTGGGTGTCCTGCCAGTCCTTGCGCGACGCGATCCGATACTCAGTCACCTTGACCACCAACTCCTTGTAGGAGTCAGCCTTGATGCGGACATCATCTTCCCAGAAGTGCCAACCGTCCGGGTGGGTCGGTTTTATTTCTTGATTTATCTGAATCACGAACGTAGCCTACTTGGGAAATGCAAACACTCAAGCGTTATTTTACCGCAGCCGAAATTGAATACCTCCTCGACGAACTTGTTGCCATGTCCAAAGCCGGCATTGGCCCCGTCGAATCAGGTGTCCCCATCGCCGGGCACCACACACCTGATCGCGTGGAGTTCTACACGGCCCGCAGAATCCTTGACGAGATGAACGTCGGCGACTCCCGCACCATCGAGAACAAGGTGCGCCTGCGGCCGATCCTCAAAGCCGCCAGCGCCCGCGGAATCCAAGTGGTCACCAAGCGCATCGACAAAGGTGAGTATCGCCTCTGGAAAATCTCGGAGGCTACCAAGGTTGCCAAGACCCCGCGTGCCAAGAAGTTGAAGAAGATTGTCAAAAAATAATTTCGTAGGGGAATTTTTTGGGGATATACCCCAGGGGTGGTAAGGACCTTTCTTGTTTTGTGGGATCCTGGTCGTAAAAAATTGGGGAGGGGGTTGGTGATGGGCAAATTTGGATGTGGTTTGGTATGCGTCGATGTTGATGGGAGTGTATGCCGGGGTGGTATGCGGAGCGCCGCTGCGCGCGGGGGCATACGGGGCCCTTTGTAGCGTCGTTGCTCGCAGCTCCGCGCAGGAAGACGACGCTCCCCACTGCGGCGGCGCAGCCGCACGCAGTGGGGAATAAAAAAGCCACCCGCTCCGCGGGTGGGCTCCGCCGAAGGCGGGCGAATACCTGCACGACCCGCACGACCCGCACGACCTGCACGACCTGCACGACCCGCACGACCTGCACGACCTGCACGACCCGCACGACCTGCACATGGACCGCAACCACGGCAACCACGGCAACCACGGCAACCACGGCAACCACGGCAACCACGGCCCGTTAGATTCCTGTTAGCCCACTCTCCTAACAACTTCTATCGAAACCCTAACAATTGTTAGGCGCTGGAATCCTTATGGCAGTAAGTAAAACTTTCTGCAAAAATAATTGAAAAATCGCTTGAAGTTTTCCCGGATCGAATCCATATTACTTTCATCAAGGCGGCGGCGATGCTGCCTGAACCTGAAACCGAAATTATGAAAACTACGAAATACACCACTTACGCAGGCCTTGCCCTGACTCTGACTATGGACACCGAGGACAAAGAGATCCTTGCGTCCGCCTTCACCCTGAACGGCAAGGCGCTTACCACGCCGGCCGTCACCGTCACCGTCACCGAGGGCTCCCGCAAGCCGCACGTCATCACCTTCAAGGGAGAGTCCCGCAAGGCTGACGCCGCCGCTGAGTTTGCCCGCCTTGACGAGCTCGCCAGCTGGTCCAGCCTGTCCGTCACCGCGGCCGGCTCCTTGGTCCAAGACGTCGGAAATATGCAGGCCTTGAAAGCCGACGCTGCAACCGACGAATACGCCTACGCCTAAACCACCAACCCGCCGGCGGGGCCCGATCCCCGCCGGCAAACCCCAACCGAAAGAAACCAACTATGATCACTGCAACCACTCCCGAAGAAATCAACGCCTACCGCATGCTCGCCATCAAGGGCGCGTTGAAACTGGAAAGCCTGGGCATGAAAGGCCGCGGCCCGTCCGCCCTCTCTGTCGTCAAGAAAGAATTCGGCATCAAAGCCCGCACGGCCCGCGAAGCCTTGCCGCTCTACATCGAATTTCTCAAAGAAAAGGGAATCCTTGCCCGGTAAACTTTCCTCAAAAATAATTGAAAAAAAACTTGAAGTCCACAAAGATCCAATCCATATTACTTACATCGGCCGGCACTGAAGCCCGCCACAACTGAAACACCACTATGAAAACCAACACCACCACCCGCGGCACTTGCAACTTTGAATCCACCTACAAGGCCAACCAGTATTACGCCCTCCAAGGCTTTACCAAGGCCGACGTGCAAGCGAAGATCGCCGCCAACGAAATCCGCATCGGGCAACCGAAACTCGAAGAAAACGAAACCTGCGTCATCAACAACGAGGGCCGCTACGTCATCACCACCGAGACCGAGACCGAAGCCCCCAAGAAGCTCCGGCACGTCTTCTACTCCATCGGCCGCGCCAACGCCCACGGGCAGCGCACGGTTAAGGGTAAGGAGTCCAGCCCTGAACTGGGCCACGGCGGAACCGTCACTGCCTACATGTGGGTTACCGGCCACGCGGCTCAAGCCGGTGGCTGCCAAAAGCTGGAGTTTGACGCCGCTTATTCTGACTGCTGGAATGGTGGCAAGCAGCAGCCCACCTACTCCGCTGTCCCGCGCTACGCCGGTATCTCCGAAGCCGAGGCGCTGGCCGCTGGATATACCCACTGGCTCCATGAGATCGACTAAACGGCGAAACCTAGGCCAGCCCGAAAGGGTTGGCCGACGGTCCGCGGGCAATGGCCTACCCCGCGCTGACGAGCCGGCCAAATAGAAGATCCCTGAATTATGAAACTCCACGAACTCATCATCGCCGGCGCCATCGGCGCACTACTCGCCGCGGCCGGCATCAAGACCATGAGCCCCGAGCTCAAAGAGAAAGCCGACGAAGTCACCTTCTTCGCCACCGTCAAAGATCGTAATCTTGTCATCATGTCCGAGATCACCGGCCGCAACCTGTTCGAGGGCATGAGCTCCGCCATCACCCCGGAAGAGATCGAGACCCTGGCCCTTGAAATGAAAGCCGCCGGCACCGTCCAAGACATCCAGATCCTGACGCCTGAAGTGGAGGCCGATGCCGCCGCAGCCGTCACCCGCTGGAACTCCACCCAAAACAACTAATCACCCGAAACCATGACACGCGCCGACGCACTCGCCAAATTCAACGCCAACGACTACCAGCCGGGCCGCAAGCTCCGCACTGGAACCGACGGCATCCCACTCGCCGCCAAGGGCACCACGGCCAACGGTAAAGCCAAGCTGACCCTTACCCAGTCCATGCCGGCAATATTCGGCAAGGCAAAGACGGCCTACCGCGTCATCGTCCGCACCGACTGCGGCCGGGGATACAACTACCACGCTCTCTAGGCCATGATCCGCAAGCTGATCGCCATGCTCCGCCGGCCGAAGATCGCGCCGGCACCGCCGAAGCTCCCCGCCTTCATCATCGCCCACCAGCTGGCCCAGGACGCCGGCGCCTTCACACCTTACCACTCATTACCCAAACACGGGAGCAGCCGCCGGGAGTAGTTACCCTCCGAGCCCTTCCGAAGAAAACCAGACCAGCCGAGGACACTCCATAAACCCGCGCCCTGGACAACAAAGCCGGCCCCGAAACGGGCCGGCTTTCTAGCGTCCTGATCCAAGAAAACTCGAAATCCTGAAAGCCCCTGGCAAGCACACAATGCAACAAAATCATAAGACGGCCCAAAAGTAATCGGGGTTACTACACGCACGAAACGGGGAAAGAGAGGAATGCGGCCGCCGGGACAAATCGCCACCAAATCGGCCAAATCCCCCGTTTTTTGACCCCAATCTCCGCGATCCTTACTTTTTTCTTCTTACTACCCAAAAGAAACAATCATCAACGCGGGATAAAGTAGGTGTCCTACGGATACCGGTATACGAGCGACGTCCTACGGAGCGTCTGTAACCGGTAGGTGACCCCTTACAGGGGACATCCCACCTATTTTATCCCCTCTTATGATGCTTAGCTAAGTCATTGATACTCAATGACTTACATACATGGATAGACACCATATTCCACACCCTAACACTCCCGGCAATACCAATTTCCCCACAAAACCTATGATTTCCTTATACCTACGGGGAAAACTCGAATACACCCCGAATAGGATTTCTGCTAGAAACCTATTCGCCTATTCACCCGGCAAGCCCAAAACACACCCAAGGCCGCCGGTGATCCACCCAAAGAACCACCGCCGCACTCCCAGGACCCCAAGCCACTCCCGGCAACCCCGGAACCCTAACAAATCCTAACACTATTCAATTTTACTTGCAGTTTCTAGGCAATTTTCTTTGTCAACACAATTCCACATTTTTTCTAAACTTTATTTCAAATCTTTTTTCAACTTTCTTTGCAAAACACCTTGACCGGAACCCCGATCCAGTCCAAGTTACCCATGTCGCCGGACAACTCGAAACCAACCCCGGCCACCCACCCCAACCCAAGAAACCACGACCATGACCACCGCCGAAGCCATCGCCAAATTCAACGCACCGGACTACAAACCCGGCAAGCAACTCAAATCCGGACAAGACGGCATCCACCACGCGAAGAGGACCGCTTTTCGCGTGATCGTCCGGAACGAAAACAACAACGGATACGCCTTCCACGCCCTGTAAACCTTACTTGAAAAATAATTGAAAAAAAAACTTGAATACCAGCCGCAACTACTCCATCTTACCCCTGTCATGAAAACGAAACGCACCACCACCATCGGAACCTCCAGCTTTTCCACCGAGGCCGCCGCCATCTCCTATTACTCCGCCTACGGCTATTCTCGCCGCGACGTCCTGAACAAGATCGCCGCCGGGGAAATCCAGATCGAGCCACAAAGAATCATGAATAACAACAACTATTGGTCGCTTGATTGCGATGTGATCCAAGGCCCGAAAGATGCTGGCACCCACTTTGCTACGGCAGCCACCCCCGCTATTGCCATCCGCATTTGCGAGTTACTCAACATCGAAGACGGACCTGTTCAAGTGGTGGCACCGCCGCCCCAAGACTCCGATTCGAAATAAGACTTTCCCGGCGGTTGACCACCCACGACTTGTTGTGCTCTTACGAATTACCAACCAACCCCGAAAATACAATGAACTCTACACGCCCACACGTAATACCAATCGGTGACAAACATCTCCACGCCGCCAGTGAAAAATGTTGGTGCCACCCCCTCAACAAAGATGGGGTTGTCGTCCACAACGCCCAGGACCATGGGCGGAACCTATGCGGCCGAAGGCCAAAGCCCCACGCAAAGCACCGGCACCAGCCACCGGCAAGCCCCAACAACTCACCCTGTTCTAATTCACCAACCCCACCAACCAGAACCAATACCATGAAACTGACCCTTGAAATCTCAAAGCATCCATCCGGGAAAGCCGTCTACATCCAGAACGGAACCGAATACATCCTGCAATTCCTGTGCGAAAAAGCGGCCACCGCCGAGCAAATCGCCCGGCTTGTCGGGGAAACCATCCAGCCGCTGATCGAGAAAGAGATCGCACCCGAGCCCAAGTTCTTCCTCTTCGCCGGGGAATATGGGAAAGCCGTCTACAAGTCCTATGAGTCCGAAGATGAAACCGCCATGGCCTGGAAAGTCCTTGTCGGCACCGAAAACCGCACCGGCCCGATCGTGAAAATCGCCGAAGTGGATCCCGGCATTGCCATCTTGCTGGGACGCCATTACCCGGTTGTCGACGGGATCGACGGACGAATTGCGTAAATTCCAAAATAAAACTTGCCAAGAAAAGAAAACAAAACTACCAATAAGACCGCCATGAAAAACAACATCGACACCGAAGCACAAGTCACCGTCCTGCAGGACGAGCTGAGCCACAACAACCTCTACACCCCGCTGGCCCACAAGGTCCCGATCCCGCACCACCTGCAAAAAGTGGGTGGTCCGAAGTTCCGCTACGCGATCCAGCTGATCAAGGGCAACCACCACGACGGTGGCCGCCCGCTGGAGCACATCCCGACCAAACCCGGACGCCCCAAGTTCGTGCCCCACATCGGTAAGAAGCAGCTTGCAAAACTCAACCGGAAGTCTGCATGCGCCCTCTCGTAATCGCCGCAGTGGTGGTGGTCCTACGGATCACCATCGCCGGCGCGGCCAACCTGGCCGACTACGTCAACCACACGCCGGAGCCAAAACCAACCGCCGAAGTTCTCGCCATCATGAAACACGCCGAGGAAATCGCCAACAACACAAAGAAATGAAGACATACGACACCAGCACGCTGGAAATCATGGATCGCGCGGAAAGCGTCGGTATCATGGCCGCATCCCGGATCACCGGGCTGGCCGTGGCTGAAATCTCCCGGATGATCAAAATTGGAAAGCTGTCAACGAAGCCAATTCCCGGAAAAGCAAAACCGGAAGTGGTGGTGGGTGACTTGCTGGACCTGATCCGGTGGAAGAACCAAAAAACCAACATCGGCAAGATCCGGAAGCTCCGCAAGGCGGCAGCGTCGGAGAAGCCGAAGAACCTCTCGAAATCCGTTGACCGCGTGGTTGTCGGAATCTTTGAAGAAGCCTTGCCACGCAAGCGGGCTTGCGTGGCAGTCCCAGGGGGAGCCGACACCATCGGCGACCTCATCACAATCGCCGAGGCCGCAGCGAAAGTGACGAAGGATAACTCCGCGGCGCTCGACATTCAGACCTGGGTGGCCTGGATGGAGACCCTGTAAGCCGCCCAACATGAAACAGAAAACAAGCATACCATGAAAAAAGAAATAACAGCACAAACCCGCTCCGGCGGAACCGTCATCATCACATCCGAATTCACACCCGGCGACAAATCCGGGATCTCGCTCATCGCGACATTCGGTGACACCTGCCGCCCTCTCGACAACATTGTTGCCTTGAAGGTGGACACATTGGCCGGAGTCTTCGACTTCATGATCCAAATCTTCGCAGCCCTTGCCACCGCTGGGGATCGTCGAAGCTCATCAGGCGGGTCTTCGATCGCTGAAACTCTGGCCGCTTAGT
>CAZMVL010000034.1:25903-40436 GCA_964569335.1 uncultured Paraperlucidibaca sp. | reverse complement strand
CGTCGTGGGCGGGGATGCCCTCGGTGATGATCACGACCAGCTCGACGCCGGCCTGAGCGGCCTCGAGCGCCGACGCGGCGGCGAACGGCGGCGGCACGAAGATCATCGCCGTGTTGGCGCCGGACTCCTTGACCGTCGTCTCCCAGTCGGCGAAGACCGGGATCCCCTCGACGTTCTCGCCGGCCTTCTTCGGGTTCACGCCGCCGACGACGTTGGTCCCGTAGGCGCGGTTGTTCAGCGTGTGGAACGAGCCCTCGCGGCCGGTGATGCCGGCGACGGCGAGCTTGGTGTCCTTGGTGACCAGAACCGACATCAGCCGTTCCCCTTCGCGGCAGCGACGACCAGCTCGGCCGCCTCGTTCATCGTCTTGGCGGCCTGCACGTTCGGCAGCGCGGCCTGCTCGAGGATCTCGCGACCCTGGACGTCGTTGGTGCCGTCCAGGCGGACGACGAAGGGGACGCTCGGCTTGAGGTCCGCGAACGCGGCGACCAGGCCGTTGGCGACCTCGTCGCAGCGGGTGATCCCGCCGAAGATGTTGAAGAGGACGGCCTTGACGTTCTCGTTGCTGAGGATGATCTCGACGGCCTGCTTGACCTTGGCCGCGTCCGATCCGCCGCCGGCGTCCAGGAAGTTGGCCGGCTCGCCGCCGTGCTGGGCGACGACGTCGAGCGTCGACATGACCAGGCCGGCGCCGTTGCCGAGGATGCCGATGTCGCCGTCGAGCTTGACGTAGACGACGCCCTGCTCGGCCGCCTTGACCTCGATCGGGTCCAGGTTGGCCTTGTCGCCGAGGGTCGCGTGGTCCGGGTGACGGAACGCGGCGTTGCCGTCGAGCGAGACCTTGGCGTCGAGCGCCTTGACCTGGCGGTCCGGCGTGACGATCAGCGGGTTGATCTCGGCCAGCGAGGCGTCCTCCTCGATCCACACCGTGTAGAGCGCGACCAGCGCGTCGGCGACGCCCTCGATCACGTCGGCGTCGGCACCGCCCTGGGTGGCGATGTCGAGCGCCTGCTCCTTCGTCAGCCCGACGAGCGGGTCGACGTTCTGCTTGATCAGCTTCTCGGGCGTCTCCTCGGCGACGGTCTCGATCTCGACGCCGCCCTCGGTGGAGAACATGACCAGCGGCTTCTTGGCCGAGCGGTCGAGCAGCACCGAGGCGTAGTACTCGGTGGCGATGTCCGACGCGTGCTCGATCCAGAGCGTGCGCGTGATGTGGCCCTTGATGTCGAGGCCGAGGATGTTGGTCGCGTGCTCGCGCGCCTCGTCCTCGTTGGCGGCGAGCTTGACGCCACCGGCCTTGCCGCGGCCGCCCATCAGGACCTGCGACTTGACGACGACGGGGTAGCCGATCTCGTTGGCGGCGGCGACGGCGTCGTCGACGGTCGTCACGGCCTTGCCGTCCGACACTTCGAGGCCGTGCTTGGCGAACAGCTGCTTGCCTTGGTACTCGAGCAGATCCATGTGCGGTTCCTGAGTTGGGTGGGAGCGCGCGACAGCGGACAGCCCCTGGCCGGGTGCCTGCCGCACGAGCCGCGCTCTACAGGACCGCCGGTCGGTCGTGTATATGACCGGGCGGCGACCTCGCGGGACACTAGTACGCGGATCACTCCGGTGCGTGGCCGTGGAGGCCGACCCCGAAGGTCGGGTGGTCCTGCCCCCGGCCGTGCCCTCGGGTTCCGCCCGTTCTCGATTTCACTTCAGGACCCAAGATCAGGTCGGCACCGTTGACAAAAGCGAAACCCGCGGACTAGGTTTTATTTGAAATCAACTCAGGAGTTGCGATGGTGGACGTGTTCCGGATCTCGGACGCGCTGCAGCTGACCGCGTCCCACCGGCTGCGCAATCGGCTGGTGGCGACGGCGCACGGACGCGCCGCGGTGCACGAGGGCGTTCCGACCGCGGCCGACGCCGAGTACTGGGCGCGGGTCTCGGCCGGCGGCGTGGCGATGTGCATCGCCGGCGGCACCGTGGTCAGCGCCAGCTCGACGCACCGCACCCGGATGCTGACCGAGGCCTGGCGCGAGGACGCGATCGAGGGCCTGCGGCGCCGCGCCGACGCGATGAAGTCCGGCGGCGCGCTGGCCGTCCTGCAGATCCTGCACCTGGGGCGCGAGACGCTCGGTGCCGACGGCTACCACCCGCCGGTCGCCCCCTCCCCCGTCCGCTCCCCGCGCGAGCCGACCCGCCCGCGCGTGCTCTCCGACGCGGAGATCGACGACATCGTCGAGGACTTCGGACGATCGGCCGCCAACGCGGTGGCCGCCGGGTTCGAGGGCATCGAGCTGCACGCCGCTCACGGCTACTTCCTCTCGCACCTGATCTCCGGGACGGTCAACCGGCGCCCGGACGCGCCGACGGTCGCGCAGCGGATGGCGACGATCGGCCGGGTCGCCCGGCTGGTCCGCTCCGTCGCGCCCGACCAGGCGATCGGGATCCGGCTGTCGGTCGGGGACGAGGCCGACAGCGGCGTCGCCCGCGACGACCTCCCGGCGGTGCTGGATGCGCTCGACCCCGCCATCGACTACGTCAACCTGACCGTCGGGATGCGCGCGGACTACGTGCGCGACATGGCGACTCGTCGGCCGCCGCTGCTCGACGAGGTGGCGACGCTGCGGGGCCTGACCACGCGTCCGCTGCTGATCTCGCACGGCTTCCGCGACGGCGCGGCGATGCAGCAGGCGGTCGAGGCCGGCGCGGACATGGTCGGCATGGCCCGCGCGCTGATCGCCGATCCGCAGCTGCCCGCCAAGCTGCTGCGCGGTGAGCCGGAGACGATCCGCCCCTGCGTGGCCTGCAACGAGGATTGCCGGGCGTTCGACCCGGCGCTGCTCTGCTCGGTCAACCCCGACCTCGGCCCGCCGGGGCAGGAGCGCCGGCCGGCGGTGCCGGCGGTGGTTCGCCCGGTCCCGTTGCCGCCTCGCCGCGTGGCGGTCGTCGGCGCCGGCGTGGCCGGTCTGGAGGCGGCGGCGGTGCTGGCGGAGAGCGGGCGCGCCGAGGTCGTGCTGTGGGACCGCGAGGAGCGGATCGGCGGCACGATCGGCCGGGTCGGCGGGATCGCGACGCGCCGCGGCTGGGCAGCGCTCGTCGATTACTACGACCAGCGCCTGCGGCGGGCCGGGGTCGAGCGCCGGCTGGGCCGGGCGGTCGGTGTCGGCGACCTGGACGGCTTCGACGCGGCGATCAACGCGACCGGTGCCGAGGAGCTCGCACCGCCCGCGGCGGCCGACGCGCTGACCGTGTCGGCGTTGCTGACGGTGGGGGCGGACCGGCTGCGGGGCGCCGATCGCGTCGTGATCGTCGACGACGGCTTCTCGTGGTGGCCACACGTCAACGCGCTAGAGCTGGCGGTCGAAGCCGGCGTGCGCGAGGTCGTACTGGCGACTCCGGGCACCGCCTTCGCGGGGGCGATCCCCGCCGAGGCGCGGGTTCAGCTGCTCAAGCGGCTCGTGGGTCGGATCGACCTGCGGATGCGGGCGCTGCACCAGCTGGTCTCGGTGGCCGGGGGTACCGTCGAGCTGCGGTCGGTGACCGCCGACGTCGTCGAGCGGGTCGACGCGGACGCGGTCGTGGTCGTCGGCGAGCGGCGCTCCCGTCCGTGGGACGTCGGGTTCGCCGGTGGACTGGTCGCCGTCGGCGACGCCGTCCATCCGCGTCGCGTGGCGCACGCGATCGCCGAGGGCGGCGAGGCGGGGCGGCGACTGCTGTCCGGCGACCGCGCCGCCGGGCCGACCATCGGGGCCGCGGCATGACGTCGGCTCCGCGAACCGAACGAGGGAGCGAGATGCAGCAGCAGGAGCAGAGCACCGAGGCGGTCGCCGCCGTCCTGGCGGCGTTGAGCGGAGAAGCCCCGCTCGGCCGCGATGTCCTCTCCCCCGTGCCGGTCGTCTCGATCGCCGATTCCGACGACGGGCTTCCGCCCCAGGCGCGGGTGACCCACGACGCGGACGAGGCCCGGCGGGCGATCGAGGCGCAGCGGCTCGGGGCCGCGACGACGGTGATCGCGGTCGCCGACGGTCCGGTCTCGTTCGTCGAGGCGCGGACCGCGGGCGGCGGCCGGCCGCGGAGCCTCGTCCTGACCGCGACCGCCGACGCGCACGGCCGGATCGCTCGCCTGGTGGTCCTGACCGGCGCGGCGGTGGCTGGACCGTCGGCCGCGCCGGCGGAGCCCGCGTCGGGCTGGGCGGTCGCCGGCCCGCGTCTGGACCGCTACTTCCACGACCTCGAGGCCGGCGCGTTCGCCGCGGCCGCGGAGGCGTTCTCGGTCGACTGCCTCTACTCGCACCCGCCCTACGGGCCGGGCCAGTCGCGGATCGACTTCGCGGGGCGTGCCGCGCTGCTGGACGGGTGGCTGACCAAGCGCGGGCGGACGTCGTCGCGTCACGGCGTGCTGCGGATCGTTCAGACGGGCCGCCACGGGTTCATCGAGGGCTTCGCCGGCGCGGACCACCTGACCGCGGGCTCGACCTTCCTGTCGAGCTTCACCCTGGCGGCCGACGGGCTGATCGAGCGCTACGTCGCCTACTACGCGGCCCCCCAGATCCCCGCCTGATGCGGGTATCGCCCCGCCGGTAGGCGGAATCCGCATCAGCTCGGTGGCCCGCCGCGGCTGATGCGGATATCGCCGTTGGGGGCGGCGGGATCCGCATCAGCTTGGCGTCGGCCGGCGGGTGGGGGTCACTTGATCACGGGCGCCTCGACCTTGCCGCCGAAGCCCTCCACCAGGCGGACCGAGTCGAAGTACTCGACGAAGGTCGTGATCAGCCCGTCGGCGACGGTGAAGAACGACACGTACTCGTTGCCGTACGACAGGCTCGGATCCGCCATCTGCATCTCGCTGCGGTACGTGACGATCACGCGATTGGGGTCGGACGCGAAGGTGTCGGTGACGATGTCGTGCAGGTTCTCGGTGATGATCTGCGCGGTCAGGCTCGACTGCAGGCCGATCAGCTCCTCCCGACTGTGGAAGTGCTTCTGCAGCCCCTCCGGCGCGAACATCTGCGTGAACTTCAGGTCCTCGTGGACGATCGTCCGCATGTGATCGAAGTCCCAGCGGTTGATCGCCTCCAGGTACTCGCGGACGATCCGCTCGTTGGTGGCGCGCAGCTCGGCGTCGGGCATCGGACGGCTCCTTCGGGATAATTGAAGTGACTTGGAGAATGTATCCGGCGACCAGCGTCACAGTCAAACGGGCGATTCTCGACCCTTGTAGTCTTGAAGTGAAATCAATACGGTCCTCGAATGACTGCACGGACCGAGCCTGCCGACCGGATCGCGGTCGAGGACGTCATCAAGCGCTTCTGCGTCGCCGCCGATCGCCTGGACGGCGAGCTGCTTGCGACCTGCTTCCACCCGGGGGCCGAGGTCGACCTGGGGCCGTTCCTCCAGGGCACCGTCGAGGACTACCTGGCGATGTTCGCGTCGTCCGACGGGCCTCGATCGCTCGACCGGACGATGCACGTCGTGACCAACGTGCTCGCGGAGCTCGACGGCGACGTCGCGCACGTCGAGAGCTACTGCACCGCGTACCACGAGGGGCCGGCTGGCCACCCGTGGTGCGACGGGCACGTGGTGATCGGCGTGCGCTGGCTCGACCGCGTCGAGTGGCGGGGCGGGCGGTGGGCGATCGCCGCCCGCCGCGCGGCCTTCGAGTGGGGTCGCAACGCGACGAGCGGCGAGTCGATGGAGTTCCCGCCGGACTACCGGGGGCGCCGCGACCGGAGCGATCTCCGCTACCGCTGATCGATCCAGAAGTCAGTTCAATCTGGATCTCGTCGTCGGTTCCAAGGCAGGCACAGAAAAGCGAACCACTTGCGCATCTGTGCTGAATTGAAATAGATTCAAATACAGCGCGCGGTCCCCGAAGGGCGCGCACCGTCACCGTTCACCCCGTCTCGAAGGAGCCACCCGCATGTCCCGTCCGCAGCCCTCGCTCGTCGCTCCCGGAACCGGTGAGGTCCCCGGCATCGCCCTGGAGTCCGTCGTTCCGTGGCTGCTCGATCGGGTCGCCGGCCTGCGGCCGCCGCTGGCCTTCACCCGGGTCGGCGACGGGCAGTCCAACCTGACCTTCCGGATCGACGACGCCGACGGACGGGCGCTGATCCTGCGGCGCCCACCGCTCGGGGAGATCCTGGCCTCCGCACACGACATGGGTCGCGAGTACCGGATCCTCGCCGGCCTGGAGCGGGAGCGGGTGGCGACCCCGCGGCCGCTGGCGATCTGCGAGGACGTCGCGGTCACCGGGGCGCCGTTCTACGTGATGGACCACCTGGACGGCCACGTGCTGACGCGGGTCTCCGGGGCACGCCGGCTGAGCGTCGAGGCGCGCCACGCCACCGGACGCTCGCTGGCCCGCACCCTGGTCGACCTGCAGGCGGTCGACATCGATGCCGCCGGCCTGGGCGACATGCGCCGCCCGGCCAGCCTTCGCGACCGCCAGATCCGGCGGTGGCACCGGCAGTGGGAGGGGTCGCGCACGCGCGCCCTGCCGCTGGTCGACGAGCTGGCGCGGCGACTCCAGGAGGGGCTCCCCGAGGAGCGGGAGACGGTCCTGGTCCACGGGGACTACCGCCTCGACAACGTCGTCTTCTCCGACGACGGCGACGCGCTCGGGGTCCTCGACTGGGAGCTGTGCAGCGTCGGCGATCCGCTGGCCGACGTTGGGCTGATGGTCGCCTACTGGGACGAGCAGGGGGCGGTCGCCGGGACGCCCGAGGGCCTGTTCCGCGAGCCGGTGACCGCGGTGCCGGGGATGATCGACAGCGAGCGGCTGGTCGAGGAGTACGCGGCGGCGTCGGGGCGCGACGTCGACCACGTCGGCGGTTGGGTCGCGTTCTCCTACTGGAAGATCGCGATCATCGTCGAGGGCGTCTACCGGCGGTGGCTGAACAATCCGGCCAACGGCTCGGGCGCCGGGGAGCTGGGCGGGGCCGTCGAGCGACTGGTGCGGCAGGCCGACGAGGCGGCCCGCGCCGCCGGGATCTGAGCCTGGCTCCGCCGATTTTCGGGTCGCCTCGACGCGGATGACCGGCGCCGGGCCGGATCGACCGCCATCACAGGGTGCCTACCGTGCTCACGCGGTCGATCCGGCCGGGCTTGGCCCTCCACGCCGACGCTCAACCGACCATCGGTGGATCCAGGCTGAGCCGGGGGCGGGAGCTGGCGGCGGAGCGGCGGGCCCGACCGGCCGACCGCGTGCGATCGGCCGCCGCGGGGCTGGCGGATCGCGTGCGATCGCGGCGGGTGGGCTAGCCGTTAGCGCAGCGTCCAGCCGCCGTCGATCACGAGGGTCTGGCCGGTGCAATACGAGGAGGCGTCGCCGGCCAGGAACAGCAGCGCCCCGTCGAGCTCGTGCGGGGCGCCGACCCGGCCCATCGGGCAGGTCCGCTGCAGCCATCGGGCGGCCCGCTCGTCCTCCATCAGGCCGCCGTTCATGTCCGTCGGGAACCAGCCCGGGGCGATCGCGTTGACGCGCACGCCCGCGGCCGCCCATTGCGCGCCGAGCTCGCGGGTCAGCCCGTCGAGCCCGGCCTTCGACGCCGCGTAGCCGGCGTCGGAGACCGGGGACACCGCGACCCGGCCGAACATCGAGCTGACGTTGACCACGCTGCCCGCGCCGCGCTCGCGCATCGACGTGCCGACCAGCACGGTCAGCGCGAAGGCGGCCTCCAGGTTGACCCGCACGACGCGGGCGAAGACGTCGGCGTCGAGCTGCGCGTCGGGGCCGCCCGACGAGATCCCGGCGTTGTTGACCAGCACGTCGATCCGCCCGAACCGGCGCAGCGTCTCGTCGACCAGCGCCTGCCGCTGCTCGGCCTCGGCGACGTCGCAGCGCACGGCGTGGACGGCGGGATGCTCGGCGGCCAGCGCCGTCAGCGGCTCGAGCCGGCGGGCGCAGACGACGACGGTCGCGCCGGCGTCCGCGAGCGTGGTCGCGAAGCGGTGGCCGAGTCCGGCCGACGCGCCGGTGACGATCGCGACGCGGCCGTCGAGGGAGAACAGCGAGGGGATCATGATGCTCCGTTCGGCGGGGCCGGACGACCCCTGAATTGATGTGACTTCAAGATCGTTCACGGGCGACGGGAGGCCCCGCCGCCCGGCACGCCCCACTGGTTGCCGCCGTCGACGGGCAGCACCGCGCCGGTGGTGAAGCTCGCCGCGTCGCTGGCCAGGTAGAGCGCCGCGCCGGCGATCTCCTCCGGCTGGCCGCCGCGGCGCAGGGGGAAGGCGCGGGCGTTCTCCTCGAACGCCTCCAGGTCCCAGTGCTCGGAGATGTCGGTCAGGAAGGGCCCGGGCATGATGCAGTTGACGCGGACCTCGGGCCCGAGCGCGTCGGCGAGCCCCGCGGTCAGCGTGTTGAGCCCGGCCTTGGCCGCGGCGTAGGGGACGATGTCGTGCGTCGGGCGCACGGCCCCGGTGCTGCTGACGTTCACGATCGCGCCGCGGCCGTGCTCGCGCATGTGCTCGCCGAGCAGCGCGGAGAGCCGGAACGGACCCTTCAGGTTGACGGCGAAGACCTTGTCCCAGAGGTCTTCGGGGATGTCGACGAGGCGGTCGTAGAGCGGTGCCATCCCGGCGTTGTTGACCAGCACGTCGACCCGCCCGCGGTAGGCGATCGCCTGCTCGGCGAGGCGTTCGACGGCGTCCCAGTCGCCGACGTGGCAGGCGATGCCGACCGCGTCGTGGCCGGCCGCGCGGAGCTCGGCGGCGACCGCGTCGCAGGCCACCTGCTTGCGGCTCGAGACGACGACCGCGGCTCCGGCGGCGGCGAACGTCCGGCTCATCACCAGGCCCAGGCCGCGGGTGCCCCCGGTGACGACGACGACCCGTCCGCTGAGGTCGAAGTCGGCGGCCCCGATCCGTGGCGTTGCGCTGCTCATGTCGCTCCTCCTGTGGTCGGCACGCGCCCGGCGCGCCGCTTGACGGTTTCGTGACAGTCTACGTAGACTGATTCAACTTCAGTTCAAAATCTTCCCGGGTCCGTCCGCCGGACGACCCGCGGGCGGCCCCGGCGCCGCGACGACCGTACGAAGGAGCGCCCCAGGCATGCATCTGTCCCGAACCGCAGACGAGCAGCAGATCGCCGCGGAGGTCCGTGCCTTCCTGGACCGCGAGCTGCCGACGCTCGCCGCCGAGCCCGAGGACTTCGACGAGCGGATCGCGTACCTGCGCGACTGGCAGCGGCGGCTGCACGAAGCGGGGCTGGTCAACGTCGCGTGGCCGCCCGAGTGCGGGGGGCGCGGGGCGACGCTCTCCGAGCAGATGGTCGTCGACGAGGAGCTCGCGCGCGCGGGCGCGCCGGAGCTGATCGGCGTGGTCGGCCTGGGCGTCGTCGGTCCGTCGATCGTCGCCCACGGCACCGACGAGCAGCGCCGCGCGTGGATCCCCGCGATCCTCAGTGGCGCCGAGATCTGGTGCCAGGGCTTCTCGGAGCCCGGAGCCGGCTCCGACCTGGCCTCGCTGCGCACCCGGGCGGAGGACCACGGCGACCACTGGGTGGTCTCCGGCCAGAAGACCTGGACCTCGTGGGCGCAGCACGCCTCGTGGTGCGCCGTGCTGGCACGCACCGACCGCGACGCCCCGGTGCACCGCGGGATCTCCTACCTGGTCGTCGACATGCGCTCCCCCGGGGTCGAGGTCCGGCCGCTCGTCCAGGTGACGGGCGACGCGGAGTTCAGCGAGGTCCTGTTCGACGACGTGGTGGTCCCGAAGGACCGGATCATCGGCGCGGTCGACGAGGGCTGGAAGATCGCGATGCACACGCTCTCGCACGAGCGCGGCCCGGCGGTCGCCGCGCGGGCGGTCAAGCTGCGCGTCCAGCTGGCCCGGCTGATCGACGAGGCCCGCGGGACCGATCGCGACGGGCGCCCCCTGCTCGACGACCCGGGGGTGCGCACCGCCCTCGCCCGGACCCACGTCCAGCTGGAGGTGCTGCGGCACCAGTCGTACCGGACGATGGGCCAGATGACGGCGAACGGCCGCCCGGGCCTGGAGACCTCGATCGACAAGCTCCAGCTGACGCGCGCCGAGCAGCTGCTGGGCGACGCCGCGCTGGCGGTGCTGGGGCCGGAGACGGGGTTCGACGACGACGGCTCGCCGCTCGACGGACGCCACTGGCGCAACACCTACCTTTACGGGCGCGCCGCCTCGATCTACGGCGGGGCGTCGCAGATCCAGAAGAACATCATCGCCGAGCGGATCCTCGGCCTGCCGCGGAGCTGAACATGGACCTCGAACTGACCCCCGACCTGCTCGACCTGCACGAGACGGCGCACGCCGTGCTGGCCCGCCACGCGCCGCTCGGCCTGAGCCGGGCGACGCTCGAGGGCGGCGCCGACGTCGGGCCGCTCTGGGCCCAGCTGGCGGAGCTCGGCTGGTACGGCGTCGGCCTGGACGACGACGATCCGTTCGGCGTCGTCGGCGTCGGCCTGCTGGCGCAGGAGATCGGCGCTCACGCCGCGCCGACGGTCTTCGTCGACGCGGCGGTGGTGGCCCGCGTCGCGGCGACGATCCGCCCCGCCTGGCGCGAGCGGATCGAGGCCGGCCACTACAGCGTCGCGCTGGCGCTGCTCGAGCCGCAGCGCGGCTGGGATCCGGATGCGGTCACGACCGCCGCGCGCCGCGACGGCGACGGCGCCCGGATCAGCGGCACCAAGATCGGCGTGCCGCACGCCGGCCGGGTCGATCGGATCGCCGTCGTCGCCCGCGCCGACGACGGCTTGGTCGTCGCGCTGGTCGACCCGGCGGCGGAGGGCGTCGCCGTCGAGGCCTCCGATGCGCTCGACGCGGCGACCGCCCCGGCCCGGGTGGTGCTGGACGGGGCGGCCGTGACGGCCGACGACCTGCTCGACGGCCCGGACCTGGCGGACGCGCTCCGGCGGGCGCTCGCGGTCGGCACCGTGGCGACGGCGGCGGAGGGCCTGGGCGCGGCGGGCGCCGCGCTCGACCTGGCGACCCAGTACGCCCACGACCGTGAGCAGTTCGGCACGCCGATCGGCACCTTCCAGGCGGTCAAGCACATCCTCGCCGAGCAGCACGCCCGCCGCGAGACGGCGTGGGCCAGCGTCTTCTACGCGGCCGCGGCGCTCGACGAGCGACTGCCGAGCGCCGTGCTCGACGTGTCGGTGGCCAAGGCCCACGCCTCCGCGGCGACCCGCGCGATCGCGGAGGGCGCGCTGCAGGTGCTCGGCGGGATCGGCGTGACCTGGGAGCACGACTTCCACCTGCTGTTCCGGCGGGTGCTCGACCGTGAGCAGCGGTTCGGGGCGGCGGCCGAGCACGAGCGTCGGCTGGAGCAGGGACTGCTCGCGCCCGAGCCGGCGCGTTCGACGGCGACGATCAGGAGGCAGCACGATGGCCTGGCAGTTTGAGACCGATCCGGAGTTCGAGGAGCAGCTCGCGTGGATGCGCGAGTTCGTCCGCGAGGAGATCTGGCCGATCGAGACGATCGGCGACGAGATCGACCAGCGCCAGCTCGACGCGATCTACGCGCCGCTCCAGCAGCGCGTCAAGGACCGCGGCCTGTGGGCGGCGCACCTGCCGCCCGAGCTCGGCGGCCAGGGGTTCGGCCAGGTCAAGCTCGGGCTGATGCACGAGATCCTCGGCGCGTCGATGTACGCCTCGAACGCCTTCGGCTGCCAGGCCCCCGACTCGGGCAACGCCGAGATCATCGCGATCGCCGGGACCGACGAGCAGAAGGAACGCTGGCTCCACCCGCTGCTCGACGGCGAGATCTTCTCCGCCTTCTCGATGACCGAGCCCGACACGCCCGGGTCGGACCCCACGCAGCTGCGGACCCGCGCCGTCCGCGACGGGGACGAGTACGTGATCGACGGGCACAAGTGGTTCACGTCGAACGGGTCGATCGCGGACATCCTCGTGCTGATGGCGGTCACCGACCCCGACGAGCGGCCGCACCGGCGCGCGTCGATGTTCATCGTCCCGGTCGACACGCCGGGGGTCGAGATCGTTCGCGACGTGCCGAACATGGAGCACCCCTACGAGCGGTTCGGGATGCTCGGCGGGCACACCGAGGTCCGCTACACGGACGTGCGGATCCCGGTCGACCACCGGCTCGGCGGCGAGGGCGACGGCTTCGTGATCGCCCAGAAGCGCCTGGTCCCCGGCCGGATCCACCACTGCATGCGCTGGCTGGGGATCGCCCGGCGGGCCTACGACATGATGGTCGAGCGGGCCAACTACCGCCAGGTCAAGGGCGGCACGCTGGGCACCAAGCAGACCGTCCAGACGTGGATCGCCGACTCGGCTGCGGAGATGGAGGCGGCCCGCCTGATGACCCTGCAGGCGGCGTGGAAGATGGACCGGTTCGGGTCGTCGGCGGCGCGCTACGACGTGGCGATGATCAAGTACTTCGGGGCCAAGGTGCTGCACGACGTGGTCGACCGGTCGCTCCAGGTGCACGGGTCGCTCGGGTACTCCGCCGACATGCCGCTGGAGTTCCTGTACCGGTTCGCGCGGCACGCGCGGTTCGTCGACGGCGCCGACGAGGTCCACCGCGAGAGCGTGGCGCGCAACGCGCTCAAGCAGGTCGAGGTGCCGCCTGGCATGGTCCCCACCAACCACATCCCGACCCGACGGGCCGTCGCGCGCGAGAAGTTCGCCGCGATCCTGGCCGCCGGGGACGACGGGTGAGCGCAGCGCCGGGAGAGGAGAGAGACGGGATGAGGACACGAGCCCACGACGCCGACGCGGCGCGGTACTACGAGCAGCGGTACTGGCGGTCCGAGGACCTGTGGGAGGACCTCGAGGCGCGGGTCGCCGAGCAGCCCGACAAGCTCGCCCTGCGCTGCGGCGACCAGTCGATCAGCTACGCGGGGTTCCGGCGGGCCGCGGTCGCGCTGTCGGCCCGGCTGGCGGCGGAGGGCGTCGGCCGCGGCGACGTGGTGATCCTCTGCGGACGCCATTCGATCGAGGGCGTCGTGGCGCTCTACGCCTGCTTCCACCGCGGGGTGACGCTGGCGCCGTTGCCGCCGATGTTCAACGCCCATCAGCTGCGGACGGTCGCCGAGCAGACGTCGGCGGTCGCGGCGATCTCGTTCGGCGGCGACGGACCGCGCGACCTGGTGCGCGGGATCGCCGACGCGGTCCCGGCGCTGGTCGACGTGGCCGACGGCGATCTCGACGCGCTGGCCGCGACCGACGCCGACGCCGGCCGGACCCGGACCGATCCCGACGCACTCTCGCTGCTGATGCACTCGTCGGGCACGACGGCCGCGCCGAAGGGGATCGCTCACTCGACGAACACCGTGCGGGCGGGAGCCGAGGGTGTCCTCGCCCGCTGGGAGCTGACCGGCGAGGACACGCTGCTGGTGGTGGCCGAGTTCGGCTTCGTCGGCGGCCTGGTCTTCGGCTACCTGCCGGCGTTGCTGGCGGGGTCGACCGCGGTGCTGCTGCCGAAGTGGGACCCGGCCGAGGCGCTGCGGCTGATCGAGCAGCACCGCTGCGCGTTCGTGCTGCTGATGCCGACCCACGCCCAGGACGTGCTGTTCTGCGAGGAGCGGAGCCGGCGCGACCTGTCGAGCCTGCGGGTGCTGGTCGCTCCGGGCCTGAGCGCGGAGCGACGCGAGCAGATGCGCCACGCGTTCGGGGTCCCCCCGCTCGGTGACTACGGCCTGTCCGAGGTCCCCGGCAACGCGTCGCACCCGCGGGACGCCCCGTGGGAGAAGGTGCTGGCCACCGAGGGGCCGCCGTTCGACGGCAACGAGCTGCGGATCCTCGGCGAGGACGGCGAGCCGGTGCCGACCGGAGAGCCGGGCCAGATCGTGCTCACGGGACCGTCGCGGTTCCTCGGCTTCTTCCGCAACGAGGCCCTGACGGCCGAGTCGCTGACCGACTGGGGCGGCTACCGCACGGGCGACGTCGGCACGGTCGACGCCGACGGCTACCTGACCTTCCTCGGCCGCAGCAAGGACATCATCCGCCGCGGCGGCGTGACGATCGTGCCGGCCGAGATCGAGCCGGTGATCCTGCGCCATCCGGCGGTGCGCGAGGTGGCGCTGGTCGGCGTCGCGGACGAGCGGCTCGGCGAGCGCGGCTGCGCGGCGCTGCTGCTCCAGCCCGGCTTCGCGGCCCCGTCGCTCGCCGAGCTGCAGGCGTTCCTCGAGCAGGCTGGGGTCGCCAAGTACTGCTGGCCGGAGTACATCGAGGTCTTCGACGAGTTTCCGCGGACGTCGTCGTTGAAGGCGGTCAAGCGCGAGATCGTGACCGAGGTCGCGGCGCGGATGGGCGTCGGGGAGTCGACCGGTGCCTGAGCCGGCGGATTCGGTGGGGTTCTTCGCGCGGTTCCTGGCGGCGATCGACGCCGGCGACGAGGCGGCCGCGCTGGCACTGACCGCCGACGGCGCCCGGGTGACGGCGCTGGTGGCGACGACCGACGAGCCCGCGTGCGACCAGCGGATCGGCGGGGCCGAGCGGCTGGTCGCCTTCGGGCGGGACGACGTTGCGCCGGGCCACCGCCACGTCGTGACGGTCGCGCTGCGGGACGGCGACGTCGAGCTGGCGATCGGGGAGCTGCGGG
>CAZMVL010000034.1:573-25893 GCA_964569335.1 uncultured Paraperlucidibaca sp. | reverse complement strand
TGCGGGGTCCGGACGGTCGCCGCGTGGCGACGTTCATCTGCGCCGGCCGGCTGGACGGCGCCGGCCGGCTGGTCCAGGGCCTGACCGGGCGAACGCCCGCGATCGCGCTGCCCGACGCCGCGGGCTGACCGCCGCCGGCGGCGACGACGAAGGCCCGGGGCGGTGCGCCCCGGGCCTTCGTCGTTTCGTGCCCCGTCCTGACAGGCCCCGACGGGCGACGCGGCGGGGTCGACCGCCCGGGCCGGCCCCGCCCGCGGTCAGCCGGCGACCGCGTTCTGCTCCTCGTAGCGGACCGACGCCGACGCGATCGCGTCGGTCGTCTGGGTCTTCCACTTGGTGCCGCCCAGTCCGTCCTTGGCGTCCAGCACCCAGGAGTGCGAGCGCCGCAGGCCGGCCATCTGCCCGCGGAACTCGGGAATCACGTGCTCGGCGAACAGGTCGCAGGCCCGCAGCCGGGCGGCCGGGTCGGCGAAGTCGGCCAGGTTCATCAGGAACGTGCCGAAGCCGCCGGTCTGCTCCGTCAGGTCGCGGATCAGCTGGATCGCGGTGTCGGGCGTGCCGATCGTGACCATTCCGGCCTCGATCGCCTCGTTCAACTTGCCCTCGACGGTGGTCTCGTTGGAGAGCGGCAGCGGCGAGATCTGGCCCAGGTAGTCCCAGATCTCGGCGAACCCGTACTCGCAGTCCTTGCGGGCCTGCTCCTCGGTCTCCGCGATGTGCATGATCCCGGCGAGTCGCCAGTTCTCGCGGCTGATCGTCTTGCCGGCGGCCGTCGCCTCGCGCTCGGCGATCTCCCAGTGGCCGCGGAGGGCCGCGAAGGCGTCCTTGCCGGTGGCGGCGAGGTTCATCATGCCGATGCCGAGCCGGCCGGAGGCGGTCGGGCCGGACGGCGACGCGACCGCGGCGACCACGCACTCGAAGGTCGGGACGCTGTAGGGCAGGACCTGCAGGTGGGCGTCCTGCAGCGTGAACCAGTCCGTCTTCTCGGTGACGACCTCGCCCCGCAGCAGCCGCAGGATGACCTCGGCGGACTCCAGCATCATCCGGCGCTGCTCCGACACCGGAATGCCGAACATGTGGGCGTCCGACGCCAGCTGCCCGGGGCCGAAGCCCATCATCGCGCGCCCGCGCGAGAGGTGGTCGAGCAGGACCAGACGCTCGGCCAGCAGCAGGGGGTTGTGGTACGAGAGCGAGTTCACGCCGGTGCCCAGCCGGATCTGCTGGGTCCGCTCGGCGGCCGCCGTCAGCACCAGCTCGGGGCAGCCGATCGGCTCGTGCCCGCCCGTGTGGTGCTCGCCGATCCAGGCCTCCTGGAATCCGAGCTTGTCGATGTGGGCGATCAACTCGAGGTCACGCTGGTAGTGGACGGTCGGGCTGATGCCCATCTTGTGGAAGGGGGCAAGGAAGACCCCGAAGTTCTTGGGTCCGGTCGAGAGGTCGTGGGTCACGGGAGTCCTTGGGTCGGTGGGGGCGTCGCGCCGGGCCTGCGGCAGCCTGGCCCGGCTCGGTGTCTGAGATGAGTTCAAGTCGAGACTAACCCGCGCTAGCGCATAGGGTCAAGTCGACGGTGTTCGATGTTGATTCAGGAAGCTACTCGGCGCTGTCGAGCTGCCACAACTGCCGGAACTGGTTGGCCATGTCGGAGGGTCCAAGCCAGTCGCCGTCGTTCTCGCGCAGCGCGGCTTGGGACGGCTCGGAGCCGTCGACGACCCACGTCGGGCGCGAATAGACGGCGTCGTAGTACGCGGCGTCGAGCTCGTCGCCGACCGCGCGCCGCGCCATCGCGTCGACCATCGCGAAGGCGTCCCAGTGGTTCGCCGACGTCGTCCATGCGGCGTGCTCTCCGGCGGTCACCTGCTGGAAGCGGGCGGCGTCGCCGGCGGCCCCGACGATCTTGACCTTGTCGGCCATGCCGGCCGCGTTGAGGGCCTCGAGCAGCCCGGTGCCGAGGTCGTTGAACGTCAGGTAGACGTAGTTGACGTCTGGGTTGGTCTGCAGCTGGGCGACGATCTTCGTGCCGACGGTCCCGCCGGCGAGGTCGTCGACGGTGACGTCCAGCTCGGTGTACGAGCAGTCCGCGCAGACGCCCGTGAGCTCGTTCTTGAACCAATCCGTCTCGGTCGCCAGGATCGGGTAGAGCGACACGGTGACGCCGAGGAAGTGGGCCTTGCCGCCGGAGTCGTTGATCGCCCACGAGGCGATGTCGGACGCGTCCTGCTCGAGGGTGCCGCCGACGACGGTGGCGAACGGGCCGTCCGCGGCCTGCTCGACGGTCGAGGCCGCGAAGACCTCGATCCCCTGCTTCTCCGCCTCGGCCAGCTGCGCCTTCATCGCGGCGGAGGGCACGCCGCTCAGCGCGACGTAGTCGGGCTTGCGGTTGATCGCCTGCTGGAGGCCCTCGCCGGGGTTGGCGGCCTTGAACACGATCGTCTCGAGGTTCCAGCCGAGGGCCTCGGTGGCAGCTTCGAAGCCGGGGGTGAACCGCTCGCAGGTCGGCAGCTCGCACTGCAGCCAGATGACGTCCTTGCCGGCGGGGGGCCGGGTCGAGAGCGGCGTGCTGACCCGAATGTCGTCCGGGGGCGTGGTCGGTGGGGCCTCGACGATGGTCGCCGTCGCGGCGGTCGTGGTGCCGGCGGTTGTGGTCGTGTCGTCGTCGTCGCTGCCACAGGCACTCAGTGCGATTGCGGCGATCAGGGCGAGCGGGGTGAGTTGGCGCAAGCGAGCCATGGTGCTCCTAATGAAGTGAATTCAACTAAGATATCTCACCGTATCCGCGCGGCACGCTTGCCGTCAAGTCAGCGTCTACCGCCGAAGAAAGCACAATCGCGGGGCCGCGAGCCGGGTGCCTGCTAGGCTCCCCGTGGTGGCGATGTTGAACTCAGATCAAGTTCGCGACGACGGCTTCTTCGCGCGGTATTTCCGGGCGCTGGACGGTCCGGAGCCGCTGTCGGCGCTGCGCCTGGTGGCGCCGAGCATGCGCTTCGCCCTGCTCTTCGCGTTGCGGGCCGACGACCGCGCGCGGCAGTTCGTCGGCGGCGTCGGCGAGCTCGAGGCGTTCACCGTCGCCGGCGACATGCGCGGCTGGAGCCACCGGATTCTTCGGGGCGGCCGCCGGGGCACCGTCGAGATCGTGCTGGGGGAAACGCGCTGGGACGACGACGAGCGCTACATCGGGACCTTCACCTGCGCCGCCGAGCTGGACGACGCCGGACGGATGCTGCGCTATCTCACGGCCCGCAGCCCGAGCATCGAGATCGCGCGCTGAGCGTCGGTGGCGGGGGATCGGCCGGCCTGCTCCCCCGCCGACCGGGCGGCGCGAGCCCGGCCGGTCGAGCTCGCGAGCGAGCCGGCTACGCGGCGCCGGTGGCGGCGCGCGCGGCGTCCAGTAGTGGGCGCTGGTCGAAGTAGAAGACCTCGACGTCGGCCAGTCGGCCGTCGCGCACGGTCATCCATTCGGTGACCAGGAAGTGGACCTGCTCGCCGGTCGCCTTGAGCGTGGCCGGACCCTCGATCCGGGCGATCACCAGCGTCGGGGAGACGCCGGTGAAGGTCAGGCTCAGCGGCGCGCTGAACTCCCACCACGAGCCGACGTCCTCCATCAGCTGGACCAGGCCCTCGCGGCCGGTGTAGACCTGGGCGTAGGGCAGGCCGGGGGCCTCGCGCACGGTCACGTCGGGGTGGGCCCAGGTCATCGCCAGGTCGAGGTCCCCCTGCTCGACCACCGCGGTGTCGAAGCGGCGGACGATCTCCTCCGCCTCGGCGGCGGTGCTGCAGACGCCGGGCGTGACGTCGATTGCGTCGGTCATAGCTCTCCCCAGTCTCACCGGATCGGCACGACGCACGATCCAAAGTGAATTCAGTTTGCCAGCCGCGTCAACGTCCGTCAAGCTCGTTGTCGGCGACGTCTGGACGTCGCCGGAGCGGCCCGAGGGCGGCGCCCCAACCCCGAAACTCAGGGAGAGAATCCAATGAACAACGAGAATTCCGCGCTGATCGAGCGGTTCGAGAACTCGTACCTCGCCGGCGACATCGACGACGTGCTGTCGATCCTGTCCGACGACATCGTGGTCTATGAACCCACGTCGGTTCCGTACGCCGGGGAGCACCGCGGAAAGGACGCGTTCCTGGGCCTGCAGCAGCAGTTCGTCGCGGTCTGGGACCTGCCCGACGGTGTCGAGCTGGAGATCCTGCCGGCGGGCGAGCGGCGGGTGCTGGTGCTCGTCGACGGGACCGTCGTGGCGAAGGCGACGGGACGCCGCTACCGCCTGCGGATCGCCGAGGTCTACACGGTCGCCGACGGCCTGATCGCGTCGATCGAGGTCTTCTACTTCGATACCGACGAGCTGGCCCGGGCGATCGGGTCCGGCGACGCCGCCTGAGCGTGACCGGTGGCGCCGGACCGAGGCCGGCGCGGCGCCGGTGGGCCGTCCGGCCCACCGGCGCGGGGCGGCGAGGCTAGCTGACGCCCCAGAGCGCCTTGAACTGGCTCTCGTAGTCCTCGGGGCCGAACCAGTCCCAGTTGTTGGGCTTGAGCGTCGCCGCGGACTCGGCCGAGTCGATGACCCAGGTCGGCGACCGGCGGACCGCGTCGATCTGCTCGGCGGGGATCTCCTCGTCGACCGAGAGCCGCGCCATCGCGTCGACCATCACCCACGCCGAGTACTCGTTCGGCGAGATCGTCCAGGCCGTCTGCCCGTTGCCGATCGCCTGCATGATCGCGGCGTCTCCGGCCCCGCCGACGAGCTTCACCCGGTCGGCCAGGTTGGCGCTCTTGAGCACCTCGGGCAGGCCCTTGCCCAGGTCGCTGAAGGTGAAGTGGACGTAGTTGACGTCGGGGTTGGCCTGCAGGTATCCGACGACCTTCTGCGGCACGGTGCCGGCGCCGACCTCCTCGACCGTGAAGTCGAGGGTGTCGAAGCTGCAGTCGGCGCAGAGCTTGGTGATGTTCTCCTGCATCCAGTCGATCTGCGTCGTGATCGACGGGTACGACGGGATGTTGACGCCGACGATCTTCGCCTTGCCGCCGGAGTCGTTGATCGCCCAGCGGCCGATGAAGTCGCCGTCCTCGCGCATGTCGCCGCCGCAGGAGATCGCGTAGTTGCCCTCGCTGACCTCGTCGACGGTGGCGCACGTCATGACCGGGATGTTGGCCTTCTTGGCCTCGGCCAGCTGCGACTTGAGCGCGGCGGCGGGAATGCCGCTCATCGCGATGTAGTCGGGCTTCTCGGAGATCGCCTGCTGGAGCGCTCCGGCGACCCCGGTGGCCTTGAAGACCTGGGTCTTGACCGTCCAGCCGAGCGCCTCGGTGGCGGCCTTCATGCCGTTGACGTAGCGGGCGCAGGATTCGAACTCGCACTGGAGGAAGGTGACCTTCTTCCCCTTGGGCGGGACGTTGGCCAGCTTCTGCGTGGCCTGGATCTCGGTCGGCGGCGTGGTCGGCGGCGGCTCGACCGAGGCGCTGGCGGCGGCGGTCGCCTCGGTGGTCGCCGGCGCGGCGGCGTTGGTGTCCTTGTCGTCGTCGCCGCACGCGGCGAGCACGCTCGCGCAGCCGAGTGCGACGAGGGCGGCTTTCCAACGGTTCATTCTCTCTCCTGTCTCCGTGGATCGGCGGCGAACGGCGTCGCCTGACTCCCGACTCGAATTAACTTCAAGTCTGGATGGCAAACCTAGGGATGCCGGGCGTCCGCTGTCAACCCCAGTCGTTTTGGGACCTCCGTGAGCGAATTGCCGTTGACGTCCGCGGGCGGTTGGCGCTACGGTGCCTCAACTTAGTTCAGTTCAGTTTTGCCGGCGGCGCTGATTCGCGGCCCTTCCGGACCGACTTCCGACCATCGACGAGGACCCATGTCATCTGCAGATTCCGGCGTGATCGCGCCCTCATCGGCCGCGGCCGACCGCGCCCCGGCGGGCGGAAGCGGTGGGGCTCCGGCGCCGCGCGGCGACGATCCGAACGCGGTCGACCGGCGCAGCTGGGTCGACCGGATCGCCCTCAAGCGCTACAGCGCGGTCTACCTCTGGGCCGGCTTCATGATCCTGTTCGGGATCCTGGCCGGCGACACGTTCCTCACCGGCACCACCTTCAAGCTGGTCTTCAGCGAGGGCGTGATCACCTGCCTGCTGGCGCTGGCCTTCCTGGTACCGCTCGCGGCCGGGGTCTACGACCTGGCGATCGGTGCGGTGATGTCGCTCGGCCTGGCGATCTCGGTCTACCTGCAGATCCACACCGGGATGCCGCCGGCCGCGATCGCGCTGATCGCGATGGCCGCCTGCACCTTCGCCGGCTTCTGCTCGGGCTTCGTCGTCGTCCGGCTGCGCGTCAACTCGTTCATCGCCACGCTCGGCGTCAGCCAGGTGCTGCTCGCCGTGGTGCTGCTGATCTCCAACAACCGCCAGCTGATCGCCGACTTCCCCGACGGGTGGTCGACGCTCGGCAACGGCAGCGTCTTGGGCATCCCCAACGTCGTCTTCTTCCTGCTGGCCGTGTCGCTGGTGCTCTGGTACGTCTTCGAGCACACGCGGGCCGGTCGCTACCTGTTCGCCACCGGCGGCAACGCGGACGCCGCGCGCCTGTCGGGGGTGCGCACCGACCGGGTGATCTGGGGCGCGCTGATCGCGTCCGGGGCGATCGCCGGATTCGCCGGCGTCGTCTACTCGATGCGCTCCGGGGTCTACTCCTCGAGCGTCGGCCCGGGCTACCTGTTCCCCGCTGTCGCGGCGGTGTTCCTCGGTGCGTCGCAGCTCTCCCAGCGGCCCAACGTCTGGGGCACGCTGATCGCGTACTTCGCGCTCGCCTTCGGCATCCAGGGCCTTGTGCTCTCGGCCAGCGGGGCGGCGGTCTGGAGCCAGCCGCTGTTCCAGGGCGTGTCGCTGATCATCGCCGTCGCCCTGGCCAGCCGCCCGGCGGCGGTCAAGCTCCGCGAGCGGAGAGCGGCCAAGCGCGCGGCGACCGCCGACGGGTCCGCGTCATGACCGCCGACGCGACGCCGCGGCTGGAGATCCGGGGCCTCAGCAAGTCGTTCGCCGGCACCCGGGCGCTCGACGCGGTGGACTTCGACGTCCACCGTGGGGAGGTCCACGCCCTGCTCGGGCAGAACGGCTCGGGCAAGTCGACGCTGATCAAGGTGCTGGCCGGCTTCCACGACCCGGACCCGGGCGCCGAGATCCGGCTCGACGGCGAGCCGGTCGAGATCGCCGACACCGCGCAGTCGCGGGAGCTCGGACTGCGGTTCGTGCACCAGGACCTGGGTCTGGTCCTCGACCTCGACACCGTCGAGAACCTGGCGATCGGCAGCGGGTACCGGACGGGCCCCGGCGGACGGATCCTCTGGAAGCAGGAGCGCCGGGCCGCCCAGGAGCGGATGTCGGCGCTCGGGTACCACTTCGACGTGCGGCGACCGGTCCGCGAACTCGGCGCCGCCGAGCGCACCGGCGTGGCGATCGCTCGGGCGCTGGAGGACGCGGAGCAGGCCCGGATCCTGGTGGTCGACGAGCCGACCGCGTCGCTCCCGCGCGACGAGGTCCAGGCGCTGTTCTCCGCGATCGCTCGCGTCCGCGAGCTGGGCCTGGGCGTGGTCTACGTCTCGCACCGACTCGACGAGATCTTCGAGATCGCCGACCGCGTGACCGTGCTCCGCGACGGTCGCCGGATCGCCACCCGGGCGATCGGCGAGCTCGATCAGGCCGGGCTCGTTGACCTGATGATCGGCGACGAGGAGATGCAGGCGCGGGCCGACCGCGGGGCCACCGTCGGCGAGGTCGTGCTCGAGGCGCGCGAGCTGCGCGGCGTGGTGCTCGACGGGATCGACCTGGAGGTCCGCCGCGGCGAGGTCGTCGGCCTGGCCGGTCTGACCGGGTCGGGCCGGGAGGAGGCGCTGCGGATGATGTTCGGCGGGCTGCCGCGCGGCGGCACGCTCACGGTCGACGGCGCGGAGGTTCCTCCGCTGCGCCCGGAGCGGGCCGTCGCGGCCGGGCTGGCGTTGGTGCCGGCCGACCGCCACGCGCTCGGCAGCGTCACCAGCCTGACCGTCGCCGAGAACTGCACGATGACCGACACGCGACGGTTCTCGTCCCGCGTCGGCCTGCTGTCGCGGGCCGCTGAGCGGCGCGAGGTCGAGCACTGGATCCAGTCGCTCGACGTGCGCCCGCCGCGACCGGAGGCGGTCTTCGCGACGCTCTCCGGGGGCAACCAGCAGAAGGTGGTGCTGGCCAAGTGGCTGAGGATGACGCCGAAGGTGCTGCTGCTCGACGAGCCGACCCAGGGCGTCGACGTGCACGCCAAGGCGCTGATCCACGCGCTGGCTCGCCAGGCGGCGAGCGAGGGAGCGGCGGTGCTCGTCGCGTCGTCCGACGACTCGGAGCTGTGCGACGTCTGCGACCGGGTGATCGTGCTCCGCGACGGCGAGGTCGCCGGCGAGCTGCGCAGCGGACAGATCACCGCCGCCGCGCTCGGCCACATGCAGCTCGAGCAGGAGCAGGCCCGTGCCTGATCCGCTGACCCCGCCCCAGCAGCCGGACGAGCTGCTGGTCGGCGCCCCCGACCGTCCGCGACTGCTCGGGTCGCGCTGCACCCGCTGCGGCACGGTGACCTTCCCGGTCCAGGGATCGTGCCCGCGCTGCACGTCGACGGAGGTCGAGCGCTGCGAGCTGGCCACCCGCGGCACGCTCTGGACGTGGACGATCCAGGGCTTCCCGCCGAAGGATCCGTACCCGGTCGCCCCCGACGACTTCGTCCCCTACGGGGTCGGCTACGTCGAGCTGCCGGGCGAGGTCCGGGTAGAGGCGCGGCTGACGACCGCCGACCCCGAGCGCCTGCGGATCGGCATGCCGATGCGGCTGACGACGGTCCCCCGCCCCGGCGGCGCCGAGGGCCAGGCGATCTACGCGTTCGCGCCCGAGGAGGCGTCGGCATGAGCGGCGACGACGTGGCGATCGTCGGCCTGGGGATCCATCCCTTCGGCCGCCACCCGGGCGTCTCCGGGCTGGACATGGCTGCCCACGCGGTCCGGACCGCGCTGGCCGATGCGGGCGTCGGCTGGGACCAGGTCGAGTTCGCGGCCGGCGGCTCGGACGCGGCCGGCAACGCCGACACCTCGGTGTCGCGCCTCGGCCTCACCGGCGTGCCCTTCATCAACGTCAAGAACGGCTGCGCGACCGGCGGATCGGCGCTGACGACGGCCCACGCGATGCTGGCGTCCGAGGCGGCGGAGATCGCCGTCGTGGTTGGCTTCGACAAGCATCCACCCGGGGCGTTCGATCCGCGGCCGGAGGAGTGGGGCCTGGGCGCGTGGTACGGCGAGGCCGGGCTGATGCTGACCACCCAGTTCTTCGCGATGAAGATCCAGCGCTACATGGCGCAGCACGGGATCAGCGATCGCTCGCTGGCGCTCGTGGCGGAGAAGGCCTTCCGCAACGGGGCGGCCAACCCCTGGGCCTGGCGGCGGACACCGCTCTCCGTCGACGAGGTCCTGGGCGCCAGGATGATCTCGCACCCGCTCACCCAGTACATGTTCTGCTCGCCCGGCGAGGGAGCGGTGGCGCTGGTGCTGGCACGCGGCCAGCGGGCCCGGGCACTGCGATCCGACCCGGTGTACCTCCGCAGCGTGGCCTTCCGCACGCGGCGCTTCGGCACGTTCGAGGTCTTCAGCCCGTCGGTCGCCCTGGAGGCGGCCGAGCCGCCGACGGCCGAGGCCGCGCGGGCGGCGTTCGAGGGCGCGGGGATCGGCCCGGACGACATCGACGTGGCGCAGCTGCAGGACACCGAGTCGGGCGCGGAGATCATGCACCTGGCCGAGGTCGGGCTCTGCGAGCACGGCGAGCAGGAGGCCCTGCTGGCGGCCGGCGAGACCGAGATCGGCGGCCGGATCCCGGTCAACACCGACGGCGGCTGCCTGGCCAACGGCGAGCCGATCGGCGCGTCGGGCCTGCGTCAGGTCCACGAGGTCGCGCTGCAGCTGCGGGGCCACGCCGACGGTCGTCAGGTCCCGGGCCGGCCGCGAACCGGCTTCACCCACGTATACGGCGCCCCGGGCGTCAGCGCTTGCACGGTGCTCTCGCGGTAGGTCGCGACCGTCATGAGCCGCTAGACCCGTTCGATACGATTTCAATTCAATTTCACCCCGAAGGAGCTTTCATGTCCGCCACCGTTGAGCAGGAACGCGATGCACAGCCGATTCAGTACGAGGTCAACGGCCACGTCGCGACGATCTGGTTGAATCGGCCTCACATCCGGAACGCCGTCAACTGGGACCTGCTGACGCAGATGGCCGAGCGCGTCGAGCAGGCGGCGACCGACCCCGAGGTGCGCGCGGTGATCTTCCGGGGCCGGGGCGGGACGTTCTGCGCCGGCGCCGACCTCAACATGCTCGGCGGGACGTACCTGAAGACGAGCGCGACCTCGCTCGAGCTGGGCAACCTGTCGGCCCGGACCTACGACCGGATCCACACGATGGACAAGCCGACGATCGCGGTGATCGAGGGCTACGCCGTCGCCGGCGGCTTCGAACTGGCGATCTCCTGCGACTTCGCGCTGATCGCCGACGAGGCGAACATCGGCGACTTCCACATCCGCCGCTCGCTGTTCGGCGGCTGCGGTCCGATCTACCGGCTGCCGCGGATCATGGGCATCCGCAAGTCGAAGGAGCTGATGCTGACCGGCAAGCTGCTGACCGGCCGGCAGGCGGCCAGCCCCGAGTGGAACCTGTGCAACGCGTCGGCGCCGGCGGCCGAGCTCGACCAGCTCGTCGACGCCTTCGTCGGCGAGCTGACCGACAAGAGCCCGTTCTGCATGAAGATCACGAAGAACACGCTGAACCGGGGCCTCGATGCCGATCAGGAATCGCTGATCGTGATGGAGCAGATGGCCTGCAACGTGATGCACCAGTCGAACGACGCCAAGGAGGGCGTGGCCGCGTTCCTGGAGAAGCGCGAGCCGGTCTGGAGCGGCAGCTGAGCGGTCGGGCGCGGAGGCCTCGGGCTCGGCGAAGCGGCCAGTTGTCCTGAGTCGAGGTCATTTCCACGTTATTGTCCGCAACGAACACACAGCGACACGGAAGAGGCGCGACGACATGGCACGCGGGGCGAAGGGTGGTGCGAAGTCGGCGCACGGCGGGCTCGAGCGAGCCCGAACGGGCGGCGGGACCAAGCGGGACGAGATCATCTGGTCGGCGACCAGCTTCTTCGGCCGGCAGGGATACGAGGACACGAAGTGGGCGGACATCGCGGGCGAGGTCGGCCTCGGCTCGACCGCCCTCTACCACTACTTCGAGTCCAAGCTCCACTGCCTGCTGGAGATCATGGCCGACGCGCTGGCCTCGTTCCGTGAGAGCTTCACCGAGGTCACGTCGCAGCACGACGACTTCGTGTTCGCGATCGTGGCGGTGATGCGCAGCAACTTCGACCTGACGGAGCCGGAGGTGCAGCGCTGCCGCGTGCTGATCGCCGAGCAGGGTCGGCTGGCCGTCGCGCGCAAGTCGAGTCGCGAGGAGGAGGCCCGCCAGGTCGCCCGTGAGCGGACGCGCGACCTGGAGCTGGCCTGGAGCTCGATGCTGGTCCGCGGGATGGAGCAGGGCGCGATCCCCGAGAGCGATCCGCACCTGCTGGCCCGTGCCGTGCTGGGCCTGCACAACAGCGTCTGGCACTGGTACCGGCCGCGCGGCATCCTGACGCTCGGCGAGGTCGCCGAGTTCTACGTGCCGCGCACCCTGACGATGATGGGCGTGGCGCCGGACGTGGCGCAGGCCGCGCTCGACGCGGTCCCGCTGTCGGGCTCCGCCGCGGCCTAGGCGTCGGCGTGCGGACGCGCGACCCGGCAGACACCGAGGGGTGGGCCGCGGTCGCCTCGGTCGCGGCGATCGGGTCCGGCTCGCAGGTGCTCGACGTCGGCTGCGGCGTCGGTGACTTCGCGCGCTGGGCGTCGGCCCGCGGCGCCGTGCTGTCGGGCGTCGACATCTCCGTCCGGTCGCTCGAGCGCGCCCGCCTCCGGACGCCGGACGCCGACCTGCGGCACGCGGCGATGGAGCGGTTGCCGTGGCTCGACGAGAGCTTCGACGTGGTCACCGGGTTCAACGCCTTCCAGTACGCGCTCGACCCCGGAGCGGCGCTGCTCGAGGCCGCGCGCGTCGTGCGTCCGGGAGGAATCGTCGCGGTCTGCCGCTGGGGGCCGCCCGCCGCCAACGAGCTGTTCGGCCTGCTCGCGCGGGTGCAGAGCGAGCAGCTGCCCCCGCTGCATCCGGCGGATCGCGACGCCGACCTGGAGGCGGTGGTCGGCCGCGAGTACGCCGCGCTGGTCGCCGCCGGCCTCGCGCCGGCGCGCTGGGGGACCGTCGAGCGCCCCGCGACGTTCGCCGACGACGCCGCGCTGGCGACCGCCCTGGTCCGGGCCGGCGCGTCGGGGGTCGGCGCGCTCGATCCCCACGACCTGGCGTCGACGCTGGCGCCGTACCGGCGGGCCGACGGGTCGCTCGAACTGCGGAACGTGCTGGTGTACGTCACCGCGGTGCGGTCCCCCGAAGAGGTCGCTCCGCGTTCTTGAATTGAATTCGACTTGGCTAGCGTTTTCGGCTACGGTAGCGGCATGATCGAGCTGGAGGACCGGACCGACGTGCACCTGCCGGAGCAGCGGTACGAGGAGCGCGTCGACCGGGCGGTGGAGACGCTGCGGCGGGGCGGCATCGTGCTGCTGCGGGCCGCGGACCAGACCTGGATGATCGGGCCGGCGACCGGCGTCACGGCGGACGTGGTCAACTTCCTGGCCACCGAGGCCCGCGGGCTGGTCTCGCTGGCGCTGCCGGGACGGCACTGCGACCGGCTGGGCCTGCGGCCGATGCGGCCCGGCGCCGAGCTCGGGCCCGGCGCGATCGCCTACACGGTCACGATCGAGGCGCGCGACGGCGTCACCACCGGGATCTCCGCCGCCGACCGGGCGACGACGATTCTCGCGGCGGTCCACCCGGACGCGGTGCCCGTCGACCTGGTGGTGCCCGGCCACGTGATGCCGATCCGAGCCGACGACGACGGCGTGCGCGGGCGGGCCGGGCTGGCCGAGGCGGCGATCGAGCTGGTCGACCGGGCCGGTGCCGGACGCGCCGCGACGACCTGCGCCGTGCTCGACGACGCCGGCGAGGTCGCCGACGACTTCGCCGTCGAGCGGCTTGCGGCGGTCCACCGGCTGACGCTCGTCGACGTCGTCGACGTGGCGCGGGCCGGCGGGGCGGCCCCGGCCGACGACGGGGCCTGAGGCGATGGCGGCCGTCCCGGCGACCGCCCGCGAGGTGCGGCTGGTCGCCTACCCCGACCAGGCGATCGGGCCGGAGCACTTCGCGGTCGTCGAGGCCCCCGTGCGTCCGCCCGGCGAGGGCGAGCTGCTGATCCGCAACGGCTGGACCTCGGTCGACCCCGGACTCCGGCTGCGGATGCGCCGGACCGGGCCGGCCGGCTACTTCCACGGGTTCCCGCTCGACCGGCCGCTCGACGGGATCCTGACCGTCGGCGAGGTGGTCGCGTCGCGGGCCGCGGGCTTCGCGCCGGGCGACGTGGTCTGGCACGCCGCCGGCTGGCGCGAGTGGTCGACGGTGCGCGCCGCCGAGCCCGCGCTCGGCGGGCTCGGCACGCCGACGGTGCTCGATCTTGCGGTGGCGCCGCCTTCGGCCTACCTCGGTGCCCTCGGCGGCATGGGCCTGACCGCCTACGCCGGACTGGTGCTGGTCGCCGAGGCGCGGCCGGGTGACGTCGTCTGGGTCTCGGCGGCGGCCGGCGCGGTCGGGGCGCTGGCGGCCCAGTTCGCGCGGGCGCTCGGCTGCCGGGTGATCGCCAGCGTCGGTAGCGCGGAGAAGGTCCGCCACGCGCGGGACGAGCTGCGCGTCGACGCTGCGTTCAGCTACCGCGACGGCCCGGTCGCGGAGGGTCTGCGCGCCGCCGCGCCGGAGGGGATCGACGTCTACTTCGACAACGTCGGGGGCGACCACCTGGAGGCCGCGCTCGACGCGCTGCGCCCGGGGGGACGGGTCGCGCTCTGCGGGTCGATCGCGGAGTACGACCGTGCGACGCCGGCCGCCGGGCCGGGCAACCTGTTCCAGGCGATCGCCAACGGGTTGACGCTGCGCGGGTTCCGCGGCAGCGCCTTCGTCGACCGGCTGCCCGAGGTCCAGCGGCGGATCGCCGCCTGGGTCGACGACGGGACGGTGCGGACGCACGAGACCGTGCGCGACGGGATCGCCTCCGCCCCGCAGGCGCTCGCGGACCTGCTGGCCGGACGCAACGTCGGCAAGACGCTGGTCCGGATCGACCCCGACGCCGACCGGCCGTAGCCGACCCCGGTGCCGGGGTCGGCCGGCGCGTCAGGCGGCGCTGCCGGCGGCCGCGGCGACGTTGGTCTCGGTCCGCAGCCGCGGCACGACCTCGCGGACGAACCGGTCGATTCCGCCGTAGGGATCCTCGAAGTTGAGGATGATCCCGCTGGTGCCCGCGACGGCGGCCAGCTCGTCGACGTAGCCGGCGACCGTCTCCGGCGACCCGGCGATCGTGTCGAGGTTGAAGAAGACCATCTCGCGTAGCTTCTCGGCCTCGGCCGCCATCTTGCTCGACGTCTCGCCGTTCGCGTCGAGCACCGCCTGGCCGGTGATCCGCTCGAGCGCGCGCAGGTCCGCGCCGGCCCGGATCGCGGCGACCGCCTGCTCGGCCTCCTCGTCGGTGTCGCGGATCAGCACGATCAGGTGGACGTAGGCGCCGACGTCGCGCCCGGTCTCGGCGGCGGCGGCGAGCAGGCGCTGGTTGACCGCCTCGAGCCCGGCGGTGCCCCCGTCGCCGGCGACGAAGGCGAAGTCGCCGTGGGCGGCGGTGAAGGCCATGCCGCTGTCGGACTGGCCGGCGCAGACGACCTCGATCGGGTGCTGCGGCAGCGGTCCGAGCCGGCAGTCGTCGGTGCGGAAGTGCGCGCCCGCGCAGCTGCTGAGCCCGGTCTCCCAGAGCTGCCGCATGATCGTCACGTACTCGCCGGCCGCGTCGTAGCGATCGGCGAACCACGACGGTCCGGGCCAGGCGTCCATCTGCGAGTACTGGGCCTCGGCCCAGCCGGTCACGACGTTGACGCCGAACCGCCCGCCCGAGATGTCGGAGATCGTCACGGCCTGACGGGCGGCGATCGCCGGGTTGACCGCGAGGATCGGAACCGATCCGTAGATCTTCAGCCGTTCGGTGACCGCGGCCAGCCCCGCGGCGAGCGTGAACGGCTCGAGCGCGTGGTCCCACATCTCCGTGTCGCCGCCGAATCCGCGGAGCGTGACCTGGGCCAGCGCGAAGTCGAACCCGTAGCCCTCGGCCTTGAGCGCCATCGAGCGGTTGAGCTCCCAGCTGGGCATCCATTGGATGCCGGCCTTGGAGATGACGTTGCCGTTGTTGACGGTCGGGAGGATGATGCCGAGGTCCATGGGAGCTCCTGGTCGAAGGTGCCGAAAGGTTAGCCTGAAGTTGATTCGAGATGTTGCCAATTTGCGCTTTCTATACAGCGAACTAGGAAAGAAAACAAATCGAATTCGAGTCGACAATGGTCGCGGGATCGGATACGTTGGCGGGACGGGTCCCGTCCGGGGCCTACGAGATCCGCCGCACGGAGAGAGGACCGTCGATGACAGGGCGAGTGGCAGGCCAGGTCGCGTTCGTAACCGGGGCCGCCCGGGGACAGGGGCGCTCGCACGCGCTGCGCCTGGCCGAGGAGGGCGCCGACGTCGTGATCAGCGACGCCTGCGTGGACATCGGCACGGCGAAGTACGCGATGGCGACTGAGGCGGACCTCCAGGAGACCGCCGCGATGATCGAGCGGCTCGGCCGCCGGGTCGTCAGTCGCAAGGCCGACGTCCGCGAGCAGGCCCAGATGGACGCGGTGGTCGACGAGGCGATCGAGCGCTTCGGCCGGATCGACATCCTCTCCGCCAACGCCGGGATCGCGTCGTTCGGCGTCAGCTGGGAGCTCAGCGACCAGGCCTGGAGCGACGTCATCGACATCGACCTGACCGGTTGCTGGCACACCGCCAAGGCGGTCGCTCCCGCGATGGTCGACGGCGGCGGCGGATCGATGGTCTTCACCAGCTCCTGCGCCGGGGTCCAGGGGATCATGCACATGGCGCACTACACGGCGGCCAAGCACGGCGTGATCGGCCTGATGCGGACGATGGCCAACGAGCTGGGCCCGCACAGCGTCCGGGTCAACGCGGTCGTACCCGGCACGGTCACGACCGACATGGCGCTCAACGAGCCCGCCTTCCGGCTGTTCCGCCCGGACCTGGCCGAGCCGACGCTCGACGACGTGCGCGAGCCGATGCAGGGGATGAACCTGCTGCCGATCCCGTGGATCGATCCGGTCGACGTCAGCAACGCGATCCTCTGGCTCTCCTCGGACGAGGCCCGCTACATCACCGGCGTCGTGCTGCCGATCGACGCGGGCTGGACCAGCAAGACGACCTGATGGAGGTCGACGTCCTGGTGATCGGGGCGGGCCTGGCCGGTCTGGCCGCGGCGGCCCGGGTGGTCCAGGCGGGCCGCACCGTGGTGCTGCTGGAGAAGGGCGAGGCGGTCGGGGGCTCGGCGCTCTACGCCGGGTTCGTCTGGACGGCGCCGAGCTTCGAGGTGCTGCGCGCGGCGGTACCGGCCGGCGACCCGAGCCTCGGCCGCCGGCTGGTCGGCGACTTCCCCGGGGCGGTCGACTGGCTGCGCGACCTGGGCGTCGCGGTCGGCGATCCGGTCTCCGTCCTGGGCTACGGCGTCGGGTACCCGGCCGATCTGGCCGCGGCGATCCGCCGCTGCGAGCGGATCGTCGAGCAGGCCGACGGCAGCGTGCTCTTCCGGCAGGCCACGGTCACCGCCCTGCGGCGCGAGGACAGCAGCGTGGTCGGGGCCGAGTTCGTCGCCGCCGACGGCACGCGGAGGCTGGTCGGCGCCGCCGCGACGATCCTGGCCACGGGCGGGTTCGCGGCCGGCCGGGACGAGCGGATCGCGCGCCTGGGGCACCAGGCGGCGGACCTGCCGCTGCGCGCCCACCCGCGCAGCGTCGGCGACGGGCTGCGGCTGGCGAGCGGGGTCGGCGCCGCGACGGCCGGCCACGGCGGCGGCTTCTACGGCCACCTGGTGCCGTCGCAGGTGCCCTACGACGACCCGCTGCGGTTCGTCGACCTGAGCTTCTACCACTCCGAGCACTCGCTGCTGCTCAACCTGGAGGGACGACGGTTCGTCGACGAATCGATCGGCGACCACGTCAGCACCGTGGCGCTGCTCGAGCAACCGGAGGCCCGCGCGCTGATGGTCAGCGACCAGCGCGTCCACGACGAGTGGATGCTGCGGCCGTACGTCGAGGGCGTCGAGCCGACCGATCGGTTCGCGCTCGCGTACCGCAGCGGAGCGCGAGCCGCCGTCGCTCACGAGCTCGACGAGCTCGAGGCGCTGCCCGAGGAGTGGGGGTACGACGGCGACGCGGTGCGCGACGCGGTGCGGGCGTTCAACGCGACGGTCGGACGCGGGCCGATCGAGCCCGCGCGGGGGAGCGACCAGGCACCGCTGGTCGACCCGCCGTACTACCTGATCGAGGTCGTGCCGGCGATCACCTTCACCTACGAGGGGCTGCGGATCGACGCCGCCGCCCGGGTGCTGGGGCCGGACGGGCAACCGGTCGACGGCCTGCTGGCGGCCGGAGCCGACGCCGGGGCGGTCTTCGGCCGGGGGTACGCCGGCGGGGTCGCCAACGCGCTGGTCTTCGGGTTGCGGGCGGCGCAGACGGCCACGTCGGCCGCGCGGTCGGCGGCGTAGGTGGGGGCGGTCGGCGCCGTCCGCCGCGTGCGGGTGCGCGGCCGCGCCGTACCGGGAGCGTCCGTCGCGCCGGGGGCCGCCGGGCTGCTCTGGATCCTCGGCACCGCGGCCTTCGCGTACTCGTTCGTCCAGACCCTCGTGCTGCCGGCGCTTCCCGTCTTCGCGAGCGAGTTCGGTCGCTCGGCGACCGCGACCGCCTGGGTCTCGTCGGCGTTCTTCCTGGCCTCCGCGGTCTCGATCTCGCTGGTCGGCCGGCTGGGCGACGTGCTGGGACGGGTCCGGGTGCTGATCTGGGTGGTCGGGCTGCTCGCCGCGGCGACGGTAGCGGCCGCCGCGGCACCGACGTTGGAGGCGCTGATCGCCTGCCGCGCGGCTCAGGGGATCGGGGTCGCGGTCTTCCCGCTCGCGTTCGGGATCGTGCGCGACCGGCTGCCGCCCGAGCGGGTCGGTTCGGGCGTGGGCATCATCAGCGCGGTGGTCGGCGTCGGCAGCGCGGCCGGCGTCGCGGTCGGCGGGGTGGTGCTGGAGCTGGTCGACTGGCGCGGGCTGTTCGTCGTCGGGGCGGTTCCGGCCGTCGCCGCGGTGGCGCTCCTGCCGCGGATCCCGCGGGACCGGGGGACGCCGGTCGCGGGCCGGCCCGACTGGCTCGGCGCGGTGTTGCTCTGCGCGGGCCTGACCGCGCTGCTGCTGGTGGTCAGCGAGGTCCACCGCTGGGGCATCGGTCCGGCGACGCTCGGCCTGACGGCGCTCGGGGCGACTGTGCTCGCGCTCTGGGTCGGGGTCGAGCGGCGGGCCGACGATCCCGTCGTCGACCTGCGGCTGGTGGTCCGGGGGCCGATGGCCCTGCTCAACGTCTCCACGTTCCTGGTCGGGTACGGGATGTTCGCGGTGTTCACGACGCTGCCGGCGTTCTTCGCCGCGGAGCCCGCGGAGGTCGGGTACGGGCTCGGGGCGTCGCCGACCGTCGCCGGGCTCTACTTCGTGCCGTCGGCGATCACGGTGCTGATCATGAGCCTGGTTGCCGGCGCGCTGACGCGACCGGGACCGATCGCGGTCCTGCGGTTCGGCAGCGGTGCTCTGGCGGCGGGCCTGGCGGCGATGGCCGTCTGGCACGACCAGGTCGGCCCGATGCTGGTGGCGATGGCGCTGACCGGGGTCGGCTGCGGTACCTGCCTGGCGATCCTCGCGCGGATGGTGCTGCTGGCCGTGCCGCCGGATCAGAGCGCGGTCGCCGGCGGGGTCAACGCGCTGATGCGGATCGTCGGCGGGGCGGTCACCGGTCAGGTGGGCGCGGCGATCGTCGCCGCCGCGGGTGGGGCACGCGGGTTCACCTGGGCGATGCTCGTCGCGGCGCTCGCGGCGGGCCTGGCGCTGGTCGCGACGGTCCCGCTGGCGGGACCGATGCGGCGCCGTGAGGAGACCAGTCAAAACTTGAATTCGTATTGAGTCTCCGGCTTGGAGTCGTCCGACTGTCCCGAATATGTCCCTGAAAAGCGCGCAGTTGCTTGCATTGACCCGGTCCGATCGGATACTGATATGACTTCAAACTAGGAACGAGGGAGCGGGATGACCAGCGAGCTGAAGTACACCGTGCGGGAAGCTGACGGCTTCGACCACGCCACGATCGTCGCGGGCGACCAGCGCCTGCACGTCGTCGTCGAGGGCGAGGGGCCGCTGGTCCTGCTCGTGCACGGCTTCCCCGAGTCGTGGCACTGCTGGTCCAAGCAGATCCGGCCGCTGGCGGACGCCGGCTACCGCGTGGCCGCCCCCGACATGCGCGGCTACGGCCGCTCGTCCAAGCCCGACGACGTCGCCGCCTACCGCGTGACCGAGCTCGTCGCCGACTGCGTCGGGATCGTCGAGGCGCTCGGCGAGACGCAGGCCGTGATCATGGGCCACGACTGGGGCTCGATGGTCGCCTGGACCGCCGCCTGGACGCGCCCGGACGTGTTCCGCGCGGTGGTCGGGATGAGCGTGCCGTTCGGCGGACGTGGCCTGCTGCCGATCGCCGGAACCGGACACCTGGGCGACGTGCCGCCCAGCCAGATCCACCGCGAGATCGCCGGACCGGAGAAGGTCTTCTACCAGGAGTACTGGATTCAGCCCGGGGGCCTGGCCGCCGAGCTGGAAGCCGACCCGCGCGGCTTCCTGCGCGACCAGTTCTTCTCGTTCTCGGCCGGACCGTACCCGGCCGACTACGACGCGCCGGACCCGCTCGGCTACACGCCGGAGGAGGTCTTCGCGTCGACGCGGGCCAACGGCGTCTGCCTGGACCCCGGGGCCGTGATGCGCGACGGGCTGGTGACCCCGGAGGTCGTGCCGGACTGGCTGGCCGAGGACCTGGACTTCTACGTCGGCGAGTTCGAGCGCGGCGGGCTGGAGAAGCCGCTCCACTGGTACCGCTGCATGGACCTCGGCTGGGAGCTGCTGGCGCCCTACGAGGGCACGCCGATCGAGCAGCCCGCGATGTTCATCGGGGCCGACCTGGACGTCGCCACGATGTGGGGATCCGAGGCGGTGGCGAACTTCCCGACCACCGTGCCGAACCTCACGGAGACGGTGATCCTGGAGGGCTGCGGCCACTGGTTCTCGCGCGAGCAGCCGCAGGAGACGACCGCCGCGATGCTGCGCTTCCTCCGCGGCCTCGACTGAGCGGGGCGGGGTCGGTGCTGATCATCGCGGGCGTCTGGACGGCGCCCGCCGATCCCGCGGACGTCGAGGCGTTCGAGCGGGACTACGCCGAGCGGCACGTGCCGCTGGCGACGCGGCTGCCGGGCCTGCGGCGGCTGACCACCGTGCTCGTCACCGACGGCTACCAGGGCGCCGCGCCGACCGACTACCGGCTGGTGATGGCGCTGTTCGACGACCGCGCGGCCTACGACGCGGCGGTCGCGTCGCCCGAGTACGCGGCGATGCGCGCCGACCGCCAGCGGCTGATCGACCGCTACGGGGTCGACAACCGGGCCCAGGTCGGCGAGGCGCTCGACGTGGATCTCGCGGGCACGGGCTGAGCACGGCGGGCCGCGTGCGATTCGGGCCGCCTGAGCGCCCCGATCGCACGCAGCCGGTCGTCGCTCAGACGACCTTGACGCCGTCGGTGACGGCGGCCATCGCCGCGGTGTCGCGGTAGTACATGTCGATGTCGACGATCTTGCCGTCGCGCACCGTGTAGATCTCGGTCATCCGCAGGTCGAACGGGCGGCCGGTCGCGCGCGACTTCACGTCGACCTGGACGATCGAGACGACCTTGTCCTCCGCCGCGTCGCCGATCAGCGTGTAGCGCAGCGGTCCGACCATCTCCCAGGCCGCCTGGAACCCGCCGCCGACCTGGAGGAATCCCTCGTGACCGCGGAAGGTCCCGGGGTACGGAACGGAGTCGACCTCGTGGATCACGACGTCGGGGTCGAGCAGCTCGAAGACGTCCTCCATCGAGCCGCCGGTGAACGCGCGCTCGCAGGCGTCCTCGAACGCCTGGACCACGCGCTTGGCCTCGCTCTGCATCGTTCGGCTCCGCCCAGGCTAGGCGGTCGCCAGGGCGTCGGTCCGCGAGCGCATCCGGGGCATCACTTCCTGGGCGAACAGGTCGAGGCCGCTGGCGGCGTTGTCGAACACGATCAGCACGCCGGACAGGCCCTCGATCTCGCTCATGTCGTCGAAGTACTTGGCGACGGTGCTCGGCGATCCGACGACCCGCTCGACGTTCTGGAAGACCGCGTTGTCGACGTCCATCAGCCGGTCGGCGGTCGAGCCGGCGGTGTCGAGCGAGGCCTGGCCCTGCATGTTGGCGATCGCCTCGCGGTCGGCGTGCGCGATGTAGCTCTGCTCGATCGCCCGCGCCTCGTCGTCGGACGGGGCGACGAGGCAGTTCACGACCGTCGCCGCGCTGAGCGGGCGGCCGCTGGCCTTGGAGGCCGCCTGCAGGCGGTCGGCGGCGGTGGCGATGCCCTCGAGGCCCTGGCCGAGGCCCAGGATGTAGCCGGTGTCCCCGTACTCGGCGGCGAAGCGCAGGCCGCGGTCCGACTGGCCGGCGCAGATCAGCCCGACGTTGGCCGCGTCCCAGCCGAGCTGGCAGTCGTCCAGCTCGTAGTACTTGCCCCGGAAGCTGCTGCGGCCGGAGGTCCACAGCTCCTTCATGATCGTGGCGTACTCCTCGGCGTACTCGTAGCGCTCGCCGTAGTAGTGGTCGCCGGGCCAGAGGCCCATCTGCGAGTACTGGGCGGCGTTCCAGCCGGTCACCAGGTTGAGTTCGAATCGGTCGCCGGAGATGTCGGCGATCGTGGCGCAGAGCCGGGCGGTCATCGCCGGGTGCAGGGTGGGCATCGCGACCGAGCCGATCAGGCCGATCCGCTCGGTCGCGGCGGCCAGGCCGGCCAGCAGCGGGAGCGACTCGATCTGGTAGTCCCAGTGCCGCGATCCGCCTCCGAATCCGCGCAGCGTCACCTGCGAGAAGACGTAGTCGAAGCCGTACTCCTCGGCGCGACGGGTGATGTCGGCCATGTAGGAGAAGTGGGGCTTGGGGTGCGGGGCGGCGAGGGACATGAACTGCGCGCCGTTGGCGATCGGAAGGACTACGCCGAGATCCATGATGCTCCTTCTGCGGTAGGTGGTCGAACGATCCTAACTTGAGTTCAATTCATTAATCAAGGAAAAAGCGAGGCGGTGCCCGCCGGACGCACCATCGCGCCCGGCGAGCACCGCCTCCCAGGGACCTAGCGGACCTTGACGGTGAACCGCTTGGCGGCCTTGGCGGTCAGCTGCGGATTCCCCGACCAGCGGACCGTGACCGACAGCCGCGTGCGCTTGCCGAACCGCTTGGCCGAGCGGAAGTTGACCCGCACCGTGTAGCGGCAGTTGCGGTCGAGCTTCACGCGGCGGGTCGAGATCGTGTTGCTCCCGGCCTTGATCTGCACCGAGACCGTGCCACCGGTGCGGCAGGCGGAGCGCGACACGCCCGACGGCAGGGCCAGCCGGCCCGTGAACCGCAGGCGGACCTGTCCGCTCTTGGTCCGCTGCAGCCGCGACGTCGCCGACAGGCTGCGCGGCGCCTTGCGGGCGGCGGGCGTCGTCGGCGGCGCCGGGGGAGCGATCGGCGCGGGGCTGGGCGGCACCGGCGGAGCCGCGGGAGCCAGGCGCTGCTCGGCCGCGGCGGCCAGCGCCTCGACCTCGGCCGGCGTCGTGCCGGTCGAGTAGACCTGCGCGATCGTCGTGTCGCCGCCGGCCGGGACGTCACGCACGAAGCGCGCGACGAACTGGGTCGAGCGGCCGCCGAGCAGCAGGCCGATCGTGTAGGGGTCGGACACGAACAGCCCGGAGTCGGGACGCGTGCCGAAGGTGATCGCGCCGTAGGTCGACGTGATCGCCGGCGGCGTGAAGCCGCCGCCGGAACCGAAGAGCACCGACCCGATCAGCCGCGCCGCGCTCGGCAGGCGGGTGTAGACGGTCGAGGTCGGCGTGCTGGGCGCGGTCAGCGGGTCGGCGTGCGACCGCGGCTCCCAGGCGCCCCCGGTCTCCCACGGGATCCGGAAGGCCGGCATCTCGAACGCGGGGAAGGTCGGCTCGTCGAGCTCGTCCGGATCGGCCAGCGGCGAGACGCTGCCGCCGCGCGGAGGCACGACGGAGAACGGCCCCGTCGCAGCCTGCGGGCTCGAGCCGGAGAACGGCTCGTCCAGGTCGCAGGGGATCAGCCCGCAGGGGGCTCCACCGCCGCCACCCAACGGCGAGCGCCCGTTGTACGGCAGGATGTTCAGGCCCTCGGCGTAGAGCAGGTCGATCTTGTGCGCACGACCGTCGGCCGAGCGGAAGCGGTCGGTCACCGAGACCTGGCGGCCGTCGTGGTCCTGGACGGTCGTCCGCTGCAGCTCCAGGCCGCTCGGGCGGTAGCCACCTTCGAGCGGCGGCACCGCATCGGGGTACTCCGTCGGGTCCTTCGCGACGTACACCGGCTGGGTCTGGACGATCGTCTGCCCGCCGGTCTGCTGGTCGACGGTGCGCTGGGAGGTCGACGCGGGCAGCTCGTCGGAGCCGACTGGGATGTGGTCGCGCAGGTAGCCGCGGACGCCGTCGACCATCACGCCGCCCCGGGCGTCGTTGTACTGGTCGGAGATCCCGCCGGTGCCCATGAACGACAGGCCGACGTCGCCCGAGACGTCGCCGTAGGCGCCGCTGGTCACGCCGCCGAGGGCGCCGAACGTGATCGGCGCGCCGCCCAAGGACGCGAACCCGGCCGGCGCGATCACGGCGAAGCCGTTCCGCTGGCCGCGGATGCCCAGCGACAGGCCGGGGGCGCTGCCCGGAATCTCACCGACGACGGGCAGCTCGCCCGAGATCGAGCCGCCGCCGAGCACGGGAACGGCCTGGTACGGGCCGATGCCGTCGAGGACCGCGTCCTCGATCGGGCCGCTCGACTGCAGGTCCTCCGGGAACGCGACGATCCGGGCGTTGATCGGCGGGGTCGGCACGTCGGCCGAGAAGCTGCCGTCCTCCGCGACGGTGGCCGTCTCGCCCGGTCCGAGCGGCAGGAGGGTGCCGAACAGCGCCAGCGGGATCACGACGCCGACGCGGACCTCGTGGGGCCCGGGCCCGGTGGTGGTCGCCGTGCCGGTGACCCGCACGGTCGGGACGTTGAGTTCCCCGACCTGCTCGTCGAAGCTGACCTGGCTGTAGTCGGCGTCGACGACCGCGTTCGGGGCGGGCGACGTGATCGACGTGCCGGTGACGGCGCCGAGGGGCTCGGCGTGGGCCGTGGCTGCGAAGGAGGTGGCGCTCGCGGCGGTGGCGATCGTCAGGAGGGTGAGGGTGCGGATCGATCGCCGTGGGTGTCGGCGGCGTGATCGCGTCGTTGGTTCGTCGTACATGGCCGGAAGAGTAGTGAGCAATCTCACGGATGGCATCTGTGCACGATCTCTGCTGGCCCGCCCTCGCCGGTGGACCCGGCGGCCGGCGGGCGTGTACGCACCATCTGTACAGTCCGGCGAATGTCGGGTGACGTAGCGATCGAGGCCGAGGGCCTCGTGAAGTCCTTTGGTGACGTCCACGCTCTGCAGGGCGTCGACCTGTCCGCGCCGACCGGCTCCGTGCTGGGGGTGCTGGGTCCCAACGGCGCCGGCAAGACCACGGCGGTGCGGATCCTGACCACGCTGCTGCGGCCCGACGCGGGCTCGGCCCGGGTGGCTGGCCTGGACGTCACGTCCGACCCGCAGGCGCTGCGCTCGCGGATCGGGCTGGCCGGCCAGTACGCCGCGGTCGACGAATATCTGACCGGCGCCGAGAACCTGCGGATGGTCGGCCGCCTCTACCACCTGAGCCCGAGCGAGGCCAAGCAGCGGTCGGTCGAGCTGCTGGAGGAGTTCGGGCTGACCGACGCCGGGGACCGCGTCGCCAGTACCTACTCCGGTGGCATGCGACGCCGGCTGGACCTGGCCGCGGCGCTGGTCGCGCGGCCGCCGGTGCTGTTCCTCGACGAGCCGACCACCGGCCTGGACCCGCTCCTCGATCGTCTCCCAGAGCGCCAGGCGACTGCGCGGGTCCAGG
>CAZMVL010000034.1:0-563 GCA_964569335.1 uncultured Paraperlucidibaca sp. | reverse complement strand
CAGTACCTGGACGAGGCCGATCGGCTGGCCGACCGGATCGCCGTGATCGACCACGGCAAGGTGATCGCCGAGGGCACCGCGGACGAGCTGAAGTCCCGGGTCGGCGGGGAACGGCTCGAGGTCGTGCTGGCGGACGCCGGCCAGGCCGACGTCGCGCGCGACGCGCTGCTGCCGCTGGCCGAGCACGGGGCGGCCGAGGGGCGCAACCCGATCCACGTCGACGGCAGCACCGTGCAGGTGCCGCTGCGCGCCGACGGCGGCGGGATCGCCGCCGCGGTCCGCGCGCTCGACGGCGCGGGGGTCGGGATGACCGACATCACGATCCGCCGGCCGACGCTGGACGATGCCTTCCTGACCCTGACCGGCCGCGCCAAGGCCGACGACAGCGGTGATGCCGAAGCGGACGAGGTCACGACCGGAGACCGCGCATGAGCTCCCTGCGCTGGACGCTGTCCGACACGCTGGTGCTCGCCGGGCGGCAGCTGCGGCGGATCCCGCGGCAGCCCGACCTGCTGATCGGCTACACGGTCCAGCCGGTGATGTTCGTGCTGCTGTTCCGCTAC
>CAZMVL010000033.1:18641-40587 GCA_964569335.1 uncultured Paraperlucidibaca sp. | reverse complement strand
CCGAGTCCGCTGCGACCCTGAGCCGAAATAATGCCCTGAGTGACGGTTTGGCCCACGCCAAAGGGGTTGCCGATGGCCAGAGCAACATCACCGACGGCGATACGGGAGGTATTGAATGGCAGGGCTGGCAGGTCTTTCAGATCGACCTTCAGTAATGCCAGGTCGGTATCAGGATCTGTGCCGATAACCTTGGCATCAACCTCTCGTCCATCATGCAAGGCCACCACAATGCTTTCGGCACTTTGTACCACGTGGTTATTGGTCAGGATGTAGCCATCTGCCGCGACAATGACACCTGACCCCAGGCTTGAGGCTGAGCGCTCACTGGGCATTTGTTCGCCATAAAAACGAAAGAAGGGGTGCTCAAACAGCGGGTTGCGTTGCACCTGCACGCGCTGTGTGGTGAAAATATTGACTACCGCAGGCGCTGCCTTGGCGACAGCTGGAGCGTAAGAAACAGGGCCGCTTCCAGCTTGGTTGATGACGTCGTTTTGCGTGAACTGGGCCGGTAGTTCGGGCATTGGCGTGGTGACAGGAGGAGCCTGGTGGGGCCAGCTATCGTGCCAGCTGATATAGGCAATCACACCAGCAAGAGCAAACCATGGCACCATAGGAGCTATGCGCATTGGGTTATCCTTTTAAAGCATTAGTATCGTACAAACCATATTCCATAAACTATGGAGGCACTTGTTCATTGAAACAAGTCTGTGCAGAGAAAAGCCATGTTATTAAATGAGTTAGTTCAGCATCTGGATACGTTGTTACAGCCAGGTCGCTTTCGAGATTACTGCCCTAATGGTTTGCAGGTGCAGGGGCGTTCCGAGGTGCAGCGTATTGTGACTGGTGTCACTGCCAGTGAAGCGTTGATCGATGCGGCCATTGCAGCCAGAGCTGATGCGATTTTGGTGCATCATGGTTATTTCTGGAAAAATGAAAGCCCTTGTGTCGTAGGCATGAAGCGTGTTCGTTTGTCCAAACTGCTGAACCATGATATTTCACTGCTTGCGTATCATCTGCCGCTGGATGCTCACCCAGTGCTGGGTAATAACGCGCAGCTTGCCCTGCGTTTTGGCTGGCAGCGCACTGGCCCGTTATTTCCCGATGATGCTCAGGCCGTGGGTGATGTTGGGGAATTGTCGGCGGCGACTACGGCAGCAGCCATTTGCGAACAGGCTCGGCAGGTTTTGCAGCGGACACCATTGCATATTGCTGGAGCCGTCGCGGAAATCAAACGAGTGGCGTGGTGTACGGGTGGTGCTCAGCATTTTATTGAGCAGGCTGTGCAGCAGGGGGCAGACGCCTATTTCAGTGGTGAAATATCAGAGCCAACGGTGCATATCGCACGTGAAATGGGCATTCACTATTTTGCCTTGGGACATCATGCCAGCGAGCGTTACGGGGTGCAGGCATTGGGGCAGTGGTGTCAGCAGCATCTGGGGCTGACACATCAATTCATTGATATCGATAATCCGGTTTAAGGTGTTATGGCTGCAGGCGGCTTAATTGCCATTGCCCGTTATTGTCATTGCGATAGGCAATTCGGTCGTGCAGACGACTGGGTCGCCCTTGCCAGAACTCAAAGAAATGAGCCACAAAGCCATAACCACCCCAGTGTGGCGGGCGCGGTACCTGTTCCGGGTATTGTTCTTTCAAGCGCTCTACACGTGCGGCCAGCGTGTCTGCGCTGTCAATGATATGACTTTGTTCCGAGGCCCAGGCGCCGATGCGGCTGGCATAGGGTCTGGACGCAAAATAGGCATCTGATACTTCGGCGGGCAGGCGAGTGACGCGACCTTCCAGCCGCACCTGACGCTCCAGTTGTGGCCAGAAAAAGGTGAGTGCAGCGGCTGGGTTATGAGTCAGGCAGCGACCTTTGCGACTATCGTAGCTGGTAAAAAACTGCAGTGCTCCATGCTCAATGCCTTTCAGCAGCACAATGCGTGCATTGGGTTGTCCCTGCTCATCAACGGTGGCCAGGTTCATGGCGGTGGGCTCATCAACCTTGGTGGCCAGAGCATCGTTTAACCAGGCTTGCAGCTGAACCAATGGATCTGCATGACAGTCATCCTGGCTTAGTCCCTGACGAGCATAGTCGAGCCGAATGTCGGCCAGATTCAGACTCATGAAGCGGAGGCCTCTGTATTGTTCAAGATGGCTTGTGCTGCTTCTGTTTCGTAAAAAGCACTCAGGTGCTCTTCGAGACGGCGGCTGACATGGCCGCTGTGTCGCAAGATACTGATGACAGGTGAGCCGATGGCGATGACTTCCCGCACAATCTGTTCGCGTGTGATGCCCAGATCCTCCAGTACATCCATCGCCATATCATCACCCTTGTGGTCATACCAGCGATTAACGATGTGGGCGACCTGTTCTTTCATGAAGTCTGTACTGCGCACCATGTTCCAGAACACCACTGCCAGATAGCTGTAGCCTTCCAGCTCAAGATGCCTTGAGGCGTCACCAAAGCGATAGTTGGCCAGACGTGGCCACAGCTCATCAGCATAGTTGCGCAGTTGCTGATTGTTCAGTGTGGTCACAATCATTTCCACACCAAATGAAGCGGTGTCACGCAAGGTGTGGCGGATATAGGCCTTGACCGATTTTTCCAGGGTACGTTCAACATTTCCCATGCGGCTGATGACGCCTGTGCCCAGCTTGATTAGAGAGGCGGCACCAGGCACATGCTTGGCCACCGGATTGTCAGTGGTCAGGTAGCCGATGATGTTGCGATACATCAGCTCGGACAGCATGCGGTGTGACGCCGGGTTGTGCAGCACCATCTCGATGAATTCCTGACGCAGTGCCGGGCGAGAGATGAGGCGCTCCACCATCATGTCGTAAATCTGGCGATTAATTAAATCGCGCATCGGTACTTGTTGGTTAGAGGCGTTATCGAGGCCAATTTCGATCAGCATGACGGCTTGTTGGCGCAGGCTGTCAGTCGGGGCATAGCCCAGCAGGTTGCGTTGTATCCAGCCAATAATGGTCGCTGGTGGTAGGATGTCGCGAACGGCAATGGACTGCAGCAGTTCACAGTAGGCTTCTGCCTCGATGGCCAGATGCGCCTGCAGGCGATCACCTTGCAGCTCCTGATCGAGAAATGCCATTTGTGCTTTCAACAATGATTGTGCGGTGGGGTGCATCAACCTTCTCCAAGCCTCGGTAACAGGTCAACAAAATAGCGGTTCAGGCGTTCAAAATCCATGTTTTCGTTAGGGCTATGCTTGCCTTTGAGCCATAGTTTTGTTTTATTCAGCCTGTTTACGCGATTTTGTGCGTTTTTTTGTACGGTCAGGATAGCGACCGGAGGTGTTATGCAACAGCTTATTATAAAAATTAAAAAGCATTTTTTATCTATTTTCTGTGCCGCCTTACTGCTGTCCGCTCTGTCTGTCCCAGTGTCAGTTCATGCAGAAAGTCGTCCGCTGGTAGCTCCTTCTGCTGCGGACGATATGGTCATGAATGCACTGACGCTGATGGGTATTCCTTACAAGTATGGTGGTACCTCTCCGGAAGAGGGCTTTGATTGCAGTGGTCTGGTGCAATACATCTATCGCAATATCAGTGCAGTGACTCTGCCCAGAACTGCCGCACAAATGGCGCAGTTGGCGGGTCGTAATGTCAATACTGCCGAGTTGGCAATCGGAGATCTTATTTTCTTTCGCTTGAATAACAGCGCTCGTATCAATCACGTAGCGGTTTATATCGGTGAGGATCGCTTTGTGCATGCGCCTCGAACCGGACGTGTAATCAGCATTGATAAGCTGGATAACCGTTACTGGATGCGTTATTTCGTCAGTGCTCGCCGTCTGTTTACGGATGATGGGCATTTGAGTCAGTCTGTAAGCGCGCTCTAACCACACTTATACCCACTGCAAATACTCTCTTGACTGGCAATATGGGCCAGTCTCGGCTAATGTCTCTTGCCAAAATGACCACCTTCATTGTCTGTTCGGATGGGGTGGATTTAATGGAAGCATCAGATTAGAGAGCACGGTATGTCATTACGTCATCAATTGGATATTCTGGGGTCGGTACTGGCCTCTTCAGCGGCGGTATGGCGTGGGGCTGCTGCCCGCAGGGCACATGTGCAATTGCCTGCGTTGCCTCCTATCTTATTTGATATTGAAAACTGTCCCTTTTGTCGCCTGGTGCGTGAAGCCGCAACTGATTTGCATCTGGACCTGGATATTCGGCCTTGCCCAAAGGGTGGCAAACGTTTTCGTGCCGAGGCTGCCCGTCTGGGCGGACAGTTACAGTTTCCGTTATTGGTAGATCCCAATACCGGGGTTGTGTTGCATGAGTCTGTCGCGATTATTAACTATCTTCATAATACCTATGCCAATCGTCCTGCGCCATTTACGTATCGTGGTGGCAAACTGAACAAGGTAACCAGCTCTCTGGCATCTGTGTTGCGTGGGCGTCGGGGTCTGAAGGCGCATGCCAGCGTGCAGCCGGAGCAGCCGTTAAAGTTGTGGAGTTTTGAGGCCAGCCCTTATTCACGTCCAGTACGTGAGCGTTTGTGTGAGCTGGAGCTGCCTTATCGTTTGCATAATATGGGCAAGGAGCACTGGACGGAAATCGGACCTGCGGTACAACGAATCAAGCCTGGTCCTTACAAGCCGATTGCGGGTGGCAAGCGCGATGAGTTCATGGCTCAGTACGGGAGAGTTCAAGTGCCTTACCTGGAGGATCCCAATACTGGTGCCAAGTTGTTTGAGTCAGAGGCGATTCTGGCGTATCTGAATAAAACGTATGCGCGTTAATCATTGTTGAGATTATTTTATGACGGCAATTAATCATCCTGTTGTACGTGCCTTGTATGAGGCGCACGTGAGCCACACGATGGCATTACTGACCGGGAGTGGTTTGCTTGAGCATCTGGCTCACTCGGTAGACGCTGAGTTGGCCAATGCAGCCAACCTCACTATTAATCAGGTGGTGACTCCTGAGCTTATTAAAGCTACGGCAAAAACCTACGCGGTTGAAATGCCCATGTCGGGCGGTATTCCTGAACTGGTGGGTGATATTGCGCGTGCGATCCATGCCCATCCTATTCAGGATGAAACCCGTCTGGCTGACATCGTGTCTGATCAGCAGATGCGTGAAATGGTCGGCAAGGTAGTTGAGATGCGTGAGTTGCGCGAGCGTGCTATTCACGTGGTATTGGGCAATCCGTTGTTGGCTGATATGGCCGGTGATCTCATTTTCAGAGGTATCAAAGGTTATCTGGCTCAAGGTAATGAAGCTGCAAAAAGTATTCCGGGTGCGTCCGCGTTGATGGGATTAGGTAAGTCGATGCTCAGCAAGGCATCGCCCAGTCTGGAAAAAACGCTGGATGACGGTTTGCAGGCCTATGTTCGCAAAAGTACAACATCGACGTTGCTGAGTAGTGAAAAAGCGTTGTTGGCCAAGCTGGACGAGGCGACGTTAAAGCGTGTTGCCATGGATCTTTGGGCTGATATCAAACATCGTCCGGCCAGTAGCTTGCGCCAGTTCATGAGTGCCGAGAGTCTGGATGAGGCCTTTGTGGTGGGGTATGAGTTCTGGCGTGCGGAGTTGCGTCATACCAAGTATTACGGCACGTTGATTGAGATCGGTATTGATTGCTTCTTTGAGAAATATGGCGACAGTACACTGCAGTATGTGCTGGATGAGGTCGGTGTCACACGCGATATGATTCTGCAGGAATTGACGCGTTTTGCGCCGCCGGTGCTTGATGCATTGAATGAGACGGGCATGCTGGAAGGTATGGTGCGTCGTCAGTTATTGCCGTTTTATCGTTCGGGTGCAGTCGAAGCTGTATTGGCTGAACATCTGCCGTCCTAGAGATCATTATGGCGTCGTTAAAAGATCAACTGTTAAAAGCGGGTGTTGGTAATCAGAAGCAGGCTCGTCAGGCTGATCATGCGCGTCGACAGGCGGCCAAGGGTCGTGTTGATGGTGAGTCGCCTGCCGAGCTGGCTCAAAAGGCACGTGCAGAGCAGTTGCAGCGTGATCGTGAGGCCAACCAGCAACAGCAGCAGATGCAGGCACAAAAGGCATTGCATGCCCAAGTGAAACAGATGATCGAGATGCATCGTATTGATCGTGCGTCCGGGCAGATTGCCTATCAATACAGTGCAGATAAAAAGGTTAAAAAGCTGTGGGTGAGTGCCGAGCAGCAACATCAGCTGATTGCGGGGCAGATTGCGATTGTGCGCTGGCGTCAGGGCGCAAACGAAAGCCATGAGCTGGTGCCCACCGTGGTTGCCGAGAAAATCCGTCAGCGTGATGCCGAGGCGGTGATCGTGCTTAATCAGCGCGAAGTTAATGCAGTTAATACGGATGATCCTTATGCGGATTATCCCATTCCTGATGACCTGATGTGGTGAAGACATGAAGTGGATTGTGTTGGCGGTTTTTATTATCTCCGCTATTTATGTGCAGCGTCGTGGCAAGGTGAAGCACAAGTTTTCGCGGCAGTTTTTTGATCACTCAACCTTGATGGCGCCTGTCAATGTGATCATGTATTGGTGGTCGAAAGTGCCAACCACACCTTATTTGTCGAATGAGCATTTCGACGATATTCAGGTGCTGGAAGATCACTGGGAGATCATTCGTGATGAAGCTCAGGCCTTGGCGGATAAAGGTCTGATCAAGGTCTCGGCTGAATATAACGACGCTGGCTTTAACTCATTTTTTAAAGTGGGCTGGAAGCGCTTTTATTTGAAGTGGTATGACAGTGCGCATCCTTCGGCATCTGAGTTGTGCCCAAAAACCACGGAGCTGGTGCGTGGTCTGGATTCAGTCAAAGCGGCCATGTTTACCGAGCTGCCGCCAGGCAGTCGTCTGGTGCGTCATCGTGACCCTTATGCCGGTTCATTGCGTTATCACCTGGGTTTGATTACCCCCAATGACGATCGTTGCTTCATTGATGTGGATGGCGAGCGTTACAGCTGGCGTGATGGCCAGGGTGTCATGTTTGACGAAACCTATATCCATTATGCTGAAAATGGCACGGATGAGAATCGCATTATCCTGCTCTGTGATATTGAGCGCCCGATGACACGACGTTGGGCGCAGGCCTTTAATGCCTGGTTTTCCCGCCATGTGATGACGGCGGCCAGCTCACCCAATACCGAGGGTGATAAAACCGGTGGTATCAACCAGGCATTTCGTTATCTGTATCAGGTGCGACTGCGCGCCAAGGCCCTGAAGAAAACCAATCGTCGGCTGTACTATGTGTTGAAATGGCTGATTCTGGGTGGTTTGCTGGCCTGGATATTTATTTTTTAAGGAATGCGTATGACTAACGAGCGAGAGTGGCAGTCGCTTGGCGACTATGCCCGGCTCTCGCCCGATTTGGTGATAGCGGCGGTGGAGCATGCCGGTTTTGTGTGTGATGCACGTGTTTTTCCCCTCAATAGTTATGAAAATCGGGTGTATCAGGTTGGCATTGAAGATGCCCAGCCGCTGATTGCCAAGTTCTATCGCCCCGCACGCTGGACAGACGAACAAATCCGCGAGGAGCACCAGTTTGCTCGCGAGTTGCTGGCTGAGGAGTTGCCGGTGATTGCCCCCATTGCCGATGCACAGGGCGAGACATTATTCCGTTATGGTGATTATCGTTTTGCGCTGTTTCCACGCAAAGGCGGGCAGGCTATGGAGGCGGGAGATCCGGAGCAGCTTTATCGTATCGGCATGCTATTGGGGCGAGTGCACCAGGTGGCCAGGCAAAAGCCTTTTACACGTCGACCTGCCTTGAGTGTGCAGCGTTTTCTGCGGGAAGCCAGTCAGCAGGTGTGTGAGCGTATTCCCTCCGATTTGCGTGACCGTTATCTGCAGATAGTGGCGGCATTGGAGCAGCGCATTGTTGACGGTGGTTTTGAGCAGGCGACCCTGATTCGTACCCAAGGTGATTGTCATGTCGGCAATATCCTGTGGACGCGTGATGACGGCCCCTGGTTGCTGGATTTTGATGATTGCCAGTCCGCCCCTGCGGTACAAGACTTGTGGATGCTGTTATGTGGTGATCATCGTGATCAGGCCATGCAATTGGGTGAAGTGCTGGCAGGTTATGAGCAGTTTGCTGATTTTGATCATGCTTCACTGGGTTTGATCGAGTCATTGCGCAGCTTGCGTATGGTGCATCATGCCGGCTGGTTGGCATTGCGCTGGGATGATCCGGCATTTCCACCAGCTTTTCCGTGGTTCGGCACAGCGTCTTATTGGCAGAGTCATCTGCATGATTTGCAAAGCCAGCTGCTGCGTTTGCAGGAGCCTTCCCTGCGTCCATTCTGATCCCTGCCAAACGGTATCGCCAGACTGATAAGAGGTGGTGTTGATCTGTCTAGCTCAGCGTATCGTAATACTAATCTGACGCTTGTTAGGTTTGTCGTTGGCTCTTGGGGGTATAAGTCATGGTTGCCAGCTCGTTTGTTGAATTACTCAAGGACTGGGAATCCAAGCTGTTGTTGCAGCGCCAGAAAGTGGTGCGTAGTGTGAGTCTGTTTGATACGGATGTGGTCAAGATCAAAGCGCTGGCCGCCGTTTATAATATTTCCGAGCAGGAAATTATTGCCAGCATTATTCACCACGGCCTGTTTGAGCTGGAGACTCGTATGCCCTATGAAAAGGGGACACGGGTTATTCGTATTGAAGAAGGTGAAAATATCTACGAAGATGCCGGCATGATGCCGCGTTATATCGACAAAATTCGCGAAATTACGCGAGGCGGTTAATTTCGGTCTGGACCATGGCGATCACTTTTTTAAATCGGTAGACTCGAGCCGACCTTTAAAAAAGAGCGTGTATGTATGTCTAGTCATTCCTCTGAGGCAGTTAAAGCGGCCAGCGTTATGGTTGATGGCAAGCCTCGTTATTATGAGCCAGCCCCGCAGCACATGGATGTGGAAGCATTTCGCCAGGTAGTCACCAGTCGTCGTTCAGTGCGCAAATTTACCAGCAAGCCTATTCCCAAAGAGGTGGTGGATGACTGTCTGGATATGGCGTTATTGGCACCTTGTTCCTCTGGTTTGCAGCCATGGGAATTTTATGTGGTTCGCAGCAAGGATAAAAAAGCCAGGCTGGTTAAGGCCTGCATGAGTCAGTTGGCGGCCAAAACAGCAGCGGAGTTGATTGTCTGTGTGGCACGTACCGATCGTATTGATGAGTTTTCGCGCAAAATGCTGCGTGAATGGCCGATGCCAGATGTGCCCAAGCTGGTACAGCGTTATTACCAGCTGATTCCCTATAACTATGCACCGGGCCCGTTGAATAGTTTTGCCATGGTCAAAAAAGCGGCGTTTGCCGTGGGTGGATTGGTTGCTGCCGTTCCCAGAGGTCCTTATACCCAGTCCGAGGTTCAGTTGTGGGCAGCCAAGAGTACGGCACTGGCCTGCGAGAATCTGGTGTTGGCCTTCCGTGCCCATGGTTATGACACCTGCATGATGGAAGGTTTTGATGAAGTGCGTGTGCGCAAGCTATTGAAGTTGCCAGATGCAGCTTTTACCGTAATGGTGATTGGTGCTGGTGAGCGTGCCGAGGATGGCGTGTTTTGGCCTCAGCTGCGTTTTGAGCGATCATTATTTGTGCATGATGTGTAGTTAAGGATGCCAGCACTCAGCTGGCATCTTTTTTCTCTTCTATCTGATTGGTAGTAACTTTCGGGGGCCAGAAGAAGTCTCTGGGGGCTTGTCTCAGGTGGCTGAGAATGGCCAGTAACAGCGGCCACCATAATCTGAAGCGTACACCACGAGATTTGAGTGCCAGCATCAGTGCCAGCGAGAAACTGACGCCCAGATTGGCCAGACCAATACCAATGATGCCTGCCAGACTGAGCAAAATGACGTCCAGTGACAACATGAAATTCAGGCCAACGAGCGCGTAGGCAAAATTGGCCATGGCAAAGGTGATGTGACGGATGTCCAGTGGCAGACCCAGAATAAAGCCCAGGGTTCCCATGCTGCCCAGCATGATGCCAAAGTAAAAGTTACCGGCCAGCGCGCCCAGGTTGTTGCGCAAATATAACTCGATACGTTTACGTTTGTGTGGCTTTATCCACAGCATGAGCCGGTGCTGGGCAATACGCTGAGGAATATGTGAATAGATGGCCTTGTTGTCGTAATAGCCGGCGATAATGCCCGACAGGAACAGGCATACTCCGGCAATGGCGGCATGGAAGATAGCAAGGCTGTGAATGGGGCTGAGCTCATGCAGGAGTGCTGCGGATTTTGCAGCCGAGGCTGGCGCTGTGTCATTCATCCACAGAGAAATCAGTCCCACGGTCAGTGCAACAGGGAAAACAATGCTGACATTGCCCATAATGGCAATGAACTGTGTGCGGAATACGTCCACGCAGAGTTGAGCCAGCGCGCCTATATTCTTGATGCCTTTGCGGTCTTCACTGACGCCTTCAATGCTGGCGGCAATATGGGATGCTGTCATGGCAGGCTGCTTGGTTGCCACGGTGCCGTGCAATACATGAATGAGCATGAAACCGATCGAGTAGTTCATGCTGTAGACAAAGGCTTGCCCAATGGGAGCAAGACTCAGGCGGGCGGCGTAAATCTTCAGCAGTGACATGAAGGCCACGATAAAGCCGGCTCGGCTGGCCGAGTGATACATGGCAAAGTAGCCTTGCCGGTTGCTGGTTATATAATGTTCACCGCGATGGCCTGCGTGTTCGGTGATATTGCGCGCCAGCAATTCGGTATTGCGAGAGAACAGCGCTCGAATACTGTGATCGTCTTGTTCTGCATTCGCCATTTTCTTCAAAAAGCCTGCGATTGCCAGAGGCAGATCCTTATGTTCAACGGTCAGAAATGACAGCATGGTGTCCATGCGTTGCAGACTTTGCTGCAGTCGTACCAGCAAATAAGTCAGGCTGACACTGACGCCGTTGACGGATGCCTGTCGCCGAGCCTTGCGGATGACTTCCTTGCATTGATCCATCAGCACCAGCATTTGACGGTGATCAATGCTGTCTTCACGAATGCCTTGCAGGCGCTCACGCTGATGTCGGACAAAACGATCTGTTTCAAGGCTCAGTGCCATGAAGGGCGACTCGAATGCTTCTACATCTGGATGGTTGCGGACAAACTCGGACTCCAGACTCATGGCGCTGATGCGATGAGCCAGCACGCGCAGTGCATTGAGTTGCTCGTAACGACAATGGTCACTGGTGGTTTGGTCATCTTCACCGGCCAGTACACGGCTGATCAGGTCGGCCCATGTGTTGTTGTCGATCAGGGTAATCCATTTGCTGTCACGACCATTGCGAATCAGACGGGCAAAGGCGTCATCAAGGAAATTGTCATCTCGAACGGGCGGCAATATGCGTTCGCCCAGGCGGCGCATGACGCCTTGGCTAACGGTTTCACTGCCCAGGATACCGGTATCGACGTATAGATGAATATGGCGACGGTTTCTCAGCAGGCTGCGCACGTATTGTTGTAATGCAATCAAAAGCTCGGGGTGCTCGTCCAGTAACCGAATCAGTGTATGCACGTGTACGGCAGCTTGTTCTGAGTCTTGAGGGTTTCTTGGGCGCATGCGTTTGAGCAGCTGGCCCAGCGGGCGGAACGCCGTGCTGTTCGGGTTCTCGGCAATTTTGTAGAGAATGTCGATAATCATGAAGCCAGGCACCCTCAGAGGCTAAATTACTTTTGCTGAGGGCGCAGCATAACAAAGCTTGGCTGATCGCGGGATATTGCTGATCAGTGGTCGCGCTGCAACGCAAGTCTGGCCAGGCCTTCAAGTGCCAGGAGATAGGGTGATGGTGGCAGGGGCGCCAGTGCATCGATGGCCAGCTGTGATTCTTCTGCTGCACGTGCCTGAGTGTATTCCAGGGCGCCAGTGCGTTGAACAATGGCAATGATTTCCTGTAGTTGGTCCAGGCCGCCACTGCGAATGGCCTGTTGAATAATTGCCGCGTCAGCGGTTGGAGCCACTTTCATGGCCTGAATGAGTGGTAGTGTGGGCTTGCCTTCGGCCAGATCGTCACCCACATTTTTACCCATGGTTTCGGCGGAACTGGTGTAGTCCAGCACATCGTCAATAATCTGGAAGGCAGCGCCCAGGTGACGGGCGTAGGTGGCCATTGCCTGACGATAGCCTGGTCCTACCAGTGCTGCCGCGCATTCAGCAGCGGCTTCAAACATTTTGGCGGTTTTGCCGTGAATGACGGCCATGTAGCTGGCTTCGCTGGTAGCTGGATCATGCTGATTGATGAGCTGCAAAACCTCGCCTTCTGCAATGACGCAGGTGCCATCTGCCATGATGTCCAGAATGGGCTGGTGCTTCAGGCCTGCGATCATCTGGAATGAACGTGATACCAGATAGTCACCCACCAGTACCGCGGTGGCATTGCCCCAATGTGAGTTGACCGTGGGTCTGCCACGGCGAAGGCTGGACTCATCCACCACGTCATCATGCAGCAGTGTCGCGGTGTGCAGCATTTCAATAATGGCCGCTACCTGAATATGCTGATCATCGGTATAACCACAGGCTTTTGCCGTCAGCAGCGTCACCAGAGGGCGCAGGCGCTTGCCGCCGCTTTGGACAATGTATTCACCTACTTCGCTGACCAAGGGCACGCGTGACTGCAAATTGTCACGAATACAGGCGTCGACAGCGGTAAAGTCGTCGCGGACAAGATCAAGAATTTGCGAGAATTCCATGTGTACCATGCTGCGCTTGAATGAAGATGCGCGAATGCTATCAGCCTATGGCGTACAGGACTATATGGAGTTGTGCGATATCACGGTCAAAATAGTATTATCTGTGGTCTGACGTTGTGTAACGTGCTTGCAAGCGACAGTGTTCTTCACTAGAATTGCGCGCCTTGCGATAGTTCTCGGTTCTAGGTATTGAAAACGAAGACCCTGCACAGACCCATCAGATTGGGTTGTGTGGCTGATGGCAGTTGCCGTTTGGTCTTGACCTAATCCGATTGATGCCGATGGAGCAGTTATGTACGCAGTTATTAAGAGCGGTGGCAAGCAGCACCGTGTAGTGGAAGGTGAGCGTTTAAAGGTTGAGCTGCTGGCTGTAGAGCCAGGTCAAAGCATCACCATTGAAGACGTTTTGATGGTTGTGAATGGTGACAACATTCAAATCGGTACACCAGTGGTTGCTGGTGCGACAGTAACGGCAGAAGTATTGAATCATGGCCGTCACGACAAGATCCGTATTGTGAAGTTCCGTCGCCGTAAGCACTACCGCAGACAAGCGGGTCACCGTCAGTACTACACTGAACTCAAGATTACCGGCATCAGCGCCTAAGCGATTAGAGAGAGTATTTAGACATGGCACATAAAAAAGCTGGCGGTTCCACCCGCAATGGCCGCGACTCAGAAGCCAAACGACTTGGCGTAAAAATTTATGGTGGTCAGCAGATCCAAGCTGGTGGCATCATCATTCGTCAGCGCGGAACTCAGTTTTGGGCTGGCGAGAACGTAGGTATGGGCCGTGACCACACCCTGTTTGCAAAAGCACATGGTGTTGTAAAGTTCGTCACTAAAGGTCCATTCAACCGCAAATACGTGGTGGTGGAAGCTAACGCCTGATCGCGTTGGTCTCTAAAAAGCCCCGCTTAGCGGGGCTTTTTTGTTGGGAGAAATGAAATGCGTTTTGTCGATGAGGCCGTCATCAAGATTGCTGCCGGTGATGGTGGTAATGGTTGCATGAGCTTCCGCCGTGAAAAGTTCATTCCGTTTGGTGGTCCGGACGGTGGTGATGGTGGTCATGGTGGTTCAGTGTGGGCACAAGCGGATGATGGTATCAATACCCTCGTTGACTATCGCTATACCCGTCAGTTCCGTGCCGAGCGTGGCAAAAGTGGGCGTGGTGCCAATTGTACCGGTGCCAGTGGTGGCGATGTTGTATTGAAGGTGCCCGTAGGTACGACCTTGCTGGATGAAGCAACCGGTGAAATGCTGGGTGACCTGACCGAAATCGGTCAGCGCGTATTGTTGGCCAAAGGCGGTCGTGGTGGCCTGGGCAACATCAACTTCAAAAGCTCGACTAACCGCTCACCACGCAAGACCACCGACGGTACGCCTGGTGAAATGCGTGAACTGCGTCTGGAGCTGAAGGTGCTGGCGGATGTCGGTTTGCTGGGCCTGCCCAATGCGGGCAAGTCTACATTTATTCGTGCGGTATCTGCTGCCAAGCCCAAAGTGGCTGATTATCCATTTACCACGCTGATTCCCAATTTGGGCGTGGTGGATGTTGATCGTCACCGTTCATTTGTAATGGCGGATATTCCTGGCCTGATTGAGGGTGCTTCGGACGGTGCGGGTCTGGGTGTGCGTTTCCTGAAGCATCTGGCGCGTACACGTTTCCTGTTGCATTTGGTGGATGTGGCGCCATATGACGACACGGACCCCGTGGAGTCGGTGCAGGTGATTGGTCGTGAGTTGGAGAAGTTCTCTCCAACCTTGGCCTCGCTGCCACGTTGGCTGATTCTGAACAAGATTGATCTGTTGCCAGCCGGTGAAGATATTGATCAGCGCTGTGATGACATTGTGTCGCGTCTGGAGTGGACTGGTCCGGTGTTTCGTACCTCCGGCCTGACCAAAGAAGGTGCCATGGCGGTGTGTTATCGCCTGATGGAAGCAATTGAAGAGCAGCGCGAAGCCGAGGCGGCCGATCCGAGCATTGCCGAAGCTGAGCAGGCCAAGCGTGAGCAGCTGGTACAGGAAGGTCGAGACAAGATTCGTGAGCTGGAAGTACGTCGTGCGGCTGAACGTCGTGCCCGTCGTCTGGGTATTGATATCGACGATATGGATGACGACGACGATGATTTTGATGAAGATGGCGACGATGCGCCCGAGATCATTTATCGGCGCTAGGAGATAGTTGATGTCGGTGCTGGCTAATCAGCGTGAGCGGGTACAAAAATCCAGACGTTGGGTGGTGAAAATCGGCTCGGCCTTATTGACCGATAATGGTCAGGGGCTGGATCAGCGCGCCATGGTGGAATGGGTTGCCCAAATGGTGGCCTTGCGTCAGCGTGGTATCGAGCTGGTGCTGGTGTCTTCCGGTGCGGTGGCCGAGGGTATGGTGCGCATGGGTTTGAGCAAACGCCCAGCCAGTATTCCTGCTCTGCAAGCCTGTGCCGCTATTGGTCAAATGGGGCTGGTGCAGGCCTATGCCAGTCATTTTCATGAACATGGAGTGCGCACCGCCCAGGTTCTACTGACGCATGATGACCTGGCCGATCGGCAGCGTTATTTGAATGCCCGCAGCACCTTGAGAGCATTACTTGATTGGCAAGTGGTGGCGGTCATTAATGAAAATGACACGGTGGCCACGGATGAAATCCGTTTTGGTGATAACGACACGCTGGCGGCATTGGTAGCCAGTCTGGTCGAGGCTGAAACGTTGGTGATTTTGACCGATCAGGAGGGCATGTTTGACCGTGACCCTCGCCATGATCCCGATGCAGTGCTGTTGCCTGAAGTACAAGCCATGGATGAGCGTTTGCTGGAAATGGCCGGTGGTGGTGGTTTGCTGGGGCGGGGCGGCATGATTACCAAAGTCAGAGCCGCACGTCTGGCGGCCAAATCTGGCTGTGCCACCATTATTGCCAGCGGCAAGGGTGATGATGTCTTGCTGCGTCTGGCGCAGGGTGAAGTGTTGGGCACCTTGCTGTTGCCGGATCAGGATCGTTTGACCGCACGTAAACAATGGCTGGCAGGGCACTTGCAACATGCTGGACGCCTGTGTCTGGATGATGGCGCGGTGCAGGCCCTGTTTGACGGTGGACGCAGCCTGTTGCCTGTGGGCGTCAAGCGGGTCGAAGGTGCTTTTCAGCGTGGTGAGGTGGTGGCCTGTGTGGATGCGGCCGGTGTGCAAGTGGCTGTGGGCATTGTGAATTACTCCGCTGAAGAGTGTCAGCGGATTGCAGGTCAGCCATCGGAGCGGATTACCGCCTTGCTGGGTTATGCCGATGCTCCCGAGCTGATTCATCGCGACAATATGGTGCTGATTCGTCGTAAAAATTGATCTGGATCAATATTTGCCTGTGTCACTGATGCTGAAATGAAGGCATCAACAAAGTGCATAGGAGAACACAAATGCTGATCGATCTATTAGGTACCTGGAGCGGCTTGTTATCCCTGCTGGTCATTGTCCTGTCTGCGGTGGCCATTCCCCTTGGGGTTTATCTGGCGCTTAGTCGTCAGTACAAGGGACCGATTGAGCTGGCCAATGATACGGCAGCGGGTAAGTCTCAGCCGTCAGTTAATCAGCACTCAGAGTGGCATCGTCGCCGTTATGCACAATGAGCGTTAGCCCGTGTCAGCAGCTGTGCACTGTCTTTGATGTGCACAGCCTTCCCGTTGATTTGTAAAATGCCCAGTTGTTCCAGGTGACCAAAGCTCCGGCTGACGGTTTCAACGGCAACGCCCAAGTGATTGGCCAGATCTGCGCGTGTCATGGGCAGGCGAAACTCTGTGCCGATCAATTGTCGTTGTTGTAGACGCTGCATCCAGCCATACAGAAAGCTGGCCAGACGTGTTTCTGCTGATCTGGCGCCAATCAGGTGCAGGCGTTGGTGGTCTGCACGTATCTCGGTACTCATGATGTGGAAAATATGTTGTTGCAGCTCTGGCAGCTGGCGTGACAGCGTGGTCAGTTGTCCCGTGGGTAGTACGCAGAGCGATGTTTTTTCCAGGGCCTCGGCGCGGCTGGCGCAGTTTGCCTGCCCCAGATTTTCCAACCCTACGACTTCGCCTGGCTGATAAAAGCCGGTAATGAGTTCGCTGCCGTTGGTTTGAATGATGCTGGTTTTGATGCTGCCCGAGCGAATGGCATAAATGGCTTGATGTGGCTCACCGATCTGATACAGCGCTTCGCCTTTGTTGAGTGATGGTGGTTGTCCAATAACATCACTGATACGGCTTAGTGCCGTATCGTCAAAAGCGGGTGGAAAGCAGATGTTTTGCAGGCCGCAATCAATGCAGCGTAACGAGGTGCCAGTCATCAGGGTGTCCTGGTTCTGTTTGTGGCCAGCATATCATCAGATGGTATGACATAAAAAAACCGGCATGTGCCGGTTTTTTTATGCTGCTTTTTAAAGTACGGGCTGAAAAATCAGGCCAGTGCTTTAATTTGAGCATTCAGACGGCTCTTATGACGAGCAGCCTTGTTTTTGTGGATGATGCCTTTGTCAGCAATACGGTCGATTACTGGCACTGCTGTGGTGTAAGCAGCTTGGGCTACAGCCTTGTCGCCGCTGGCAATAGCGTTGACAACTTTCTTGATGTAGGTACGCACCATGGAGCGCAGGCTCGCATTGTGCAGGCGCTGCTTGTCATTTTGACGAGCGCGCTTTTTGGCTTGTGCAGAGTTGGCCACAGGGCGACTCCCTTAATTTGTTCGTGGAAAAGGTGTTCCGGATCGGTGCTTCACAGATCCAAAATCAGGCGCGCAATGATGCATATCTTCGTGTCTGAAGTCAACCGGTAGTGCTAGCCGGTATGCGCTTTACTACGCTAACATCGCGCAGCCTATTAGGAGTTGTCATGACCAGCCCTGTTCCGCAGCAACCAGCGCCTGTTAAAGCCCAAGGTGGATTGTGGCGATCCACCTTTATTGTTAGTGCCATGACACTGCTTTCACGTATTGCAGGTCTGGTGCGCGACATGGTGCTGATGAATCTGTTTGGTGCCGGTCGCCTGATGGATGCTTTCCTGGTGGCATTCAAGATTCCCAACTTTTTGCGACGTTTATTTGCCGAGGGCGCTTTTTCTCAGGCCTTTGTTCCGGTGTTGTCCGAGGTTAAAACCCAGCGTGGAGACGATGAAGTCCGGCGCCTGATCAATCATGTGGCAGGCACATTGACGGTGATAGTGGGTGGTTTAAGTGTGGTGGCAGTCGTGTTTGCCCCGGCTATTATCTTTATATTCGCCCCGGGCTTTCGCAGCGATGAGTTCCAGTTTCAACTGGCCGCAGACATGTTGCGCATTACATTTCCCTATTTATTGCTGATTTCATTGACGGCTCTGGCTGGCGGTATTCTGAACACTTACCAGCGTTTTGCGGTGTCCAGCTTTACACCGGTGCTGCTCAATCTCACCATGATTGCCAGTGCCATCTGGCTGTCCCCATTGCTGTCAGAGCCGATTATGGCGTTGGCATGGGGTGTGTTGATCGCCGGGGTTGTGCAGCTGGGTTTTCAGTGGTGGCCGTTACGCCAGATGAATCTGTTGCCGCGCTTCAGGCCACAATTCAAGGACCCTGAGGTCAAGCGTATTCTGACATTGATGGTTCCGGCCATGTTTGGTGTGTCGGTCAGTCAGATCAACCTGTTGCTGGATACCGTGCTGGCTTCTTTTCTGATGCCGGGGTCTGTGTCCTGGCTGTATACCGCAGACCGTTTGACCGAGTTGCCGCTGGGATTGATCGGTATTGCGGTGGCTACCGTGATTTTGCCGACCTTGTCCGCCAAGCACGCACAAAAATCAGATGCTGAATTCCGGGCCACCATTGACTGGGCACTGCGTGTGATTGTCATGGTGGGCCTGCCTGCGTCACTGGCGTTGGGCGTATTGGCGGAACCACTGATGGCGGCTTTGTTCCATCACGGGCAGTTCAGTGAAGTGGATGTGGTGAAGTCGGCTGCTGCGTTAAAGGCGTTGGCTGGCGGCATTCTGGCATTCATGCTGATCAAGGTGTTTGCCCCAGCATTTTATGCGCGCCAGGACATCAGGACGCCGGTACGGATCGGCATTATCGCGATGGTGGCCAATATGGTGCTGAACCTGATTCTGGTCTGGCCATTGCAGCATGTGGGTTTGTCACTGGCCAGTACGCTGGCGGCGTTTATCAATGCCGGCCTGCTTTACAAGGGCTTGCATCAGCGCGGTATTTACCAGTTGCAGGCTCCCTGGTTGGGATTGATGTTGCGCTTCCTGTTGGCAAATACGGTGATGGTGGCGTTGCTGGTCTGGATTACACCTGCGACAGAATGGTGGTTTAACACCGCTGTATGGCCTCGTGTGGGATATGTATTGCTGATTTGTGTGGCGGGTGCGTTGGCCTACGGTGTGGCGTTGTTGGCCACCGGATTCCGGCCACGACATATCCGTCATCCATAACTACAGCAAAGTGCGACGTCAGGGCGCTGATTCGTTATACTTCAGCACTTTATTTCGCCAGTCCTAGCAGAAACATGGAATTGATTCGTGGTTTGCACAATTTGCGTCCTCAGCATCAAGGCAATGCCATCACCATTGGCAACTTTGATGGGGTGCATCGTGGCCATCAGGCTGTGCTGGCTGCTTTAAAGGTGCAGGCCGAGGCGTTGCAATTGCCGTTGATGGTGATTTGTTTCGAGCCTCAACCACAAGAGTTTCTGGCGGCTGAGCAGGCGCCTGCACGCTTGATGACCTGGCGCGAGAAAGTTGAGGCTTTGGCTGCTGCCGGTGTTGATCGTGTGTTGCTGATTCGTTTTGACGCCCGTTTTCGCGCTTATTCGGCACAGGAATTTATAGAGTCCTTGCTGGTCAAGGCGCTGGGCTGTCGTTATCTGTTTGTGGGTGATGACTTTCGCTTTGGTTGTGATCGCAGTGGTGATCATGCGGCACTGGTTGCTGCTGGTGCGCGCTTTGGCTTTACCGTAGGGCAGTTGCCGACCATTACCGAGACTGGGGAACGTATCAGCAGTACGCGATTGCGGGCTGCGGTAGCGCAGTCTGATTTTGTGCTGGCCGAGGCTCTGGCTGGCAGACCATTTGCGGTATCGGGTCGAGTGGTTCATGGCGATAAAATCGGGCGTAGCCTGGGGTTGCCCACGGCCAATTTGTTGATGCGTCGACAGGTGTTGCCCTTGCGTGGTGTGTTTGCGGTAGAAGTGTATGGCGCTGATCCGCAGCAGCCTGAGTTAGCCTTTTCTGGTGTGGCCAATGTGGGCTCACGTCCTACCGTGCAAGGTGTGCAGGCACGTTGTGAAACGTATTTATTGAATTTTAATGCTGATCTTTATGGTCGGCGTTTACGTGTGGTGTTTCGCCACAAATTACGAGACGAGCAACGTTTTCCTTCGTTGGAGGCGTTGAAAGCGGCTATTGAGGCAGATGTTGCTGCCGGCCATGACTATTTTGCGGTGTGAAGAGCGCTTTATGGATTACAAAACCACGCTGAACCTGCCTGAAACCGATTTTGCCATGAAGGCCAGTCTTGCCACACGCGAGCCTGCCCGAGTCGATGCCTGGCGCGAAAAGCAGCTTTATGCCCAGATCAGGGCGGCACGGGCTGGCGCTCCTAAATTTATTTTGCATGATGGCCCTCCCTATGCGAACGGCGATATTCATATTGGCCATGCCGTTAACAAAATCCTGAAAGACATTATTGTCAAAGCCAAAACCATGAGCGGTTTTGATGCGCCCTACGTGCCGGGTTGGGACTGTCATGGTCTGCCGATTGAGCTGAACGTTGAAAAGCAGGTGGGCAAGCCCGGCGTTAAGGTCAGTGCCAAAGAGTTTCGTCAGAAGTGTCGTGAGTATGCGGCCTCGCAAGTGGCGCGCCAGTCGGTCGATTTTCAGCGTCTGGGGGTTTTGGGCGATTGGGACCAGCCTTATCTGACCATGAACTTCAAGCAGGAAGCCGACATCATCCGTGTGCTGGGGCAAATTGCGCATAATGGTCATTTGCACAAGGGGTTAAAACCCGTGCACTGGTGCATGGATTGTGGATCGGCGCTGGCTGAAGCGGAAGTCGAGTATCAGGACAAAACTTCAGCAGCAATTGATGTCGGTTTTGCTGTGATTGATCTTGCTGATTTCGGTACCCGGGTGGGGCAGCAGGTAGATTCTGCCGAGGTCGTGATCTGGACCACGACGCCGTGGACGTTACCGGCAAACCAGGCCGTGTCGCTGCACCCTGAGTTAAATTATGTGCTGGTGCGTGTCACCGTGGCGGGAGCTGTTCGTCATCTGGTATTGGCCGAGTCGTTGTGGTCTGCTGCCGTTGAGCGCTATCAGGGCAGTGATGTACAAATCATCGCTACCTTTGCCGGTCAGGCTCTAGCTGGCCTGAGCTTGCAGCATCCATTCTATAGCCGTGTTGTGTCGGTTATCGTGGGTGAGCATGTGACTGCTGATGCCGGTACAGGCGCTGTGCATACTGCGCCCGGGCATGGTCAGGATGACTTTGTGATTGGTCGTCAATATGGCTTGCCAGTGGATAATCCTGTTGATGGCAACGGCGTGTTTCTGCCGTCCACCGAACGTTTTGCCGGGCTGCATGTCAACAAGGCCAATGATGCCATTCTGGCGGCATTGAGTGAGCCACGTGATGATGGTTCGGTAGCGTTGTTGTGCCATAAAAAGCTGCAACATAGCTATCCGCATTGCTGGCGTCACAAGACCCCGATTATTTTCCGTGCCACACCCCAGTGGTTTATCAGCATGGAACAAAATGGTCTGCGTCAGGCGGCATTGTCTGCCATCAAAACCGTGCAGTGGTTGCCTGACTGGGGTCAGGCACGTATTGAAGGCATGGTTGACGGACGTCCGGACTGGTGTATTTCGCGTCAGCGCACCTGGGGTGTGCCGATTACGCTGTTTGTGCATAAAGAAACCGGTGAGCTGCATCCGCAGACAGCCGAGCTGATCGAGCAGGTAGCGGTACGCGTAGAAGCTGAAGGCATTGATGCCTGGTTTGATTTGGAGCCTGCCCAGTTGCTGGGTGCAGAGGCATCTGCCTATGACAAGGTCACTGATACGCTGGATGTTTGGTTTGACTCTGGTGTGACGCATAGTTGCGTGTTGAAGCGAGTGGCCGATTTGCAGTATCCCGCCGATTTATATCTGGAAGGGTCGGATCAGCATCGCGGCTGGTTCCAGTCGTCCTTGTTGACTGCCGTTGCGGCTGATGGCAAGGCACCATTCAAAACCGTGTTGACGCACGGTTTTACCGTGGATGGTCAGGGCCGCAAGATGTCGAAGTCGGTAGG
>CAZMVL010000033.1:0-18631 GCA_964569335.1 uncultured Paraperlucidibaca sp. | reverse complement strand
CAAAAAGTGATGCAGACACTGGGTGCCGACATTATTCGCTTGTGGGTTTCGGCGACGGATTACCGTGGCGAGATGACCGTCAGTGATGAAATTCTGAAGCGCATGTCGGACAGCTATCGACGTATTCGCAATACCCTGCGCTTTTTGTTGGCTAACCTGAATGGTTTTGATCCTGTGCGTGATGCGGTTCCGGCGGATGAAATGCTGGCACTGGATCGCTGGGTAGTTGATGCCGCCGCGGGTTTGCAGGACGAAATCCGGGTGGCGTATGACGATATGCAGTTCCACCAGATTTATCACAAACTGCATAATTTTTGTGTGGCCGAGTTGGGTGGCTTTTATCTGGATATCATCAAAGACAGGCAATACACCACGGCGGCCAACTCGTTGGCGCGTCGTTCGGCACAAACCGCGTTGTGGCATATTGCCGAAGCGTTTGTGCGTTGGGCTGCGCCTATTCTGAGCTTTACCGCAGAAGAGATCTGGGAAGTATTGCCGGGTGAGCGTGCCAGTTCGGTATTTCTGGCGCAGTGGTATACCGGCCTGACGCGCTTGCCGGAAGATCAGCCACTGTTGTCTCGTGCCTATTGGGCGCAGGTCATGGCAGTGAAGTCGGCAGTCAACAAGCAGATTGAAGAGGCTCGCAATCGCAAGGAAGTGGGCTCTGGCCTGTCTGCCGAAGTGGATTTGTATGTCAGTCCGTCCCTGCGCGATGCCTTGTCATTGCTGGGTGATGAATTGCGTTTTGTGCTGATTACTTCTGCGGCTCGTTTGCAGGATATGAGCAACGAGGGTGGGCAAGCTACCGAGGTAGATGGTCTGCGCGTGGCCATTGCCCTGTCATCACACACCAAGTGTGTGCGTTGCTGGCACCATCGTGAAGACATTGGCGTGCATGCCGATCACCCTGAAATTTGCGGGCGTTGCGTGGATAACGTGATTGGTTCGGGCGAGGTGCGACATCATGCCTAAGCTGAATACGTTGCATCCGGCCAGCTGGCTCTGGCTAGCGGCGCTGGTGCTGACTCTGGATTACGTCACCAAGGTGTGGGCGGAAGCTACATTTATTTATGGCCAGTCCGTGCCGATATTGTCCTGGCTTAACTGGACGCTGGCGTACAACACCGGTGCAGCTTTCAGTTTTCTGGCGGACGCTGGTGGCTGGCAACGCTGGTTTTTTGTGGCGCTGGCGGTTGTTGTCAGTATTGGTTTATTGATCTGGTTATGGCGTTTGCCCAAAGGTTCTCTGTGGTTGCCGATTGCCATTTGCCTGTTGCTGGGCGGTGCCTTGGGCAATCTGTATGACCGTATGATTCAGGGTTATGTGGTCGATTTTATTCATGTCTATTGGCAGGACTGGCATTTTCCCGCATTTAATATTGCCGATATGGGGATTAGTGTCGGGGCGTTCATGCTGATTATTGACAGCCTGTTTCTGGAATCGCGTCGGGAGCGATCAGCATGAGTTCAGTAGGGCCGGGCAAGCGTATTACCTTGCATTTCAAGGTGTCCACCGTTCAGGGCGATGTCATTGACTCTACCTATGAGCGTGAGCAGGCACCGTCATTTGTATTTGGTGATGGCAACCTGCTGCCGGGTTTTGAGCAGGCCATGCTGGGTTTGCAGGCAGGGCAGAAAGCTGAGCTGGTGATTAGCGCTGCCGATGCGTTTGGCATATGGCGTGAAGACAATGTGCAGCATTTTCCCCGTCATCAGTTCAGTGAGTTGCTGCTGGAGCCGGGCATGGTGATGCATTTTGCCGATGCCAGCGGGGCAGAATTGCCGGGTGTGATTAAATCGTTTCCGGAAGGGCGAGTAGAGGTAGACTTTAATCATCCCTTGGCAGGGAGTGATCTGGTGTTTGAGGTCGATATCATTCGTGTGATTGATGCCGATGCCAGCCCTGTGACATTGAACTGAGGAATAGGTTATGGAAATCAAGCTCGCCAATCCACGCGGCTTTTGTGCCGGTGTTGATCGTGCCATCGAGATTGTGAACCGTGCCCTGGAAGTTTTCGGCCCGCCTATTCATGTGCGTCACGAAGTCGTGCATAACAAGTTTGTAGTGGATGATCTGCGCGCGCGCGGTGCGATATTTGTCGATGAGCTGGATCAGGTGCCTGATGATGCCATCGTCATTTTCTCGGCGCATGGTGTGTCCAAGCAGGTACAGGCCGAAGCGGCCGGTCGTGGCCTGAAAGTGTTTGATGCCACCTGCCCGTTGGTGACCAAGGTGCATATGGAAGTGGCTCGTTATGCACGCCAGGGCATGGAAGCAATTTTGATCGGCCATCAGGGGCATCCTGAAGTGGAAGGCACCATGGGGCAGTATGAGCGCCAGTTTGGTGGTGATATTTATCTGGTGGAAGATGAGCAGGATGTGGCCAGCCTGCAGGTCAGGCATCCGGATAAGTTGGCGTTTGTTACCCAGACCACCCTTTCTGTCGATGACACCGCCCGTGTGATTGATGCCTTGCGAGCACGTTTTCCCGCAATTCAGGGCCCGCGCAAGGATGATATTTGTTATGCCACCCAGAATCGTCAGGATGCGGTGAAAACGCTGGCGGAGCAGTGTGCAGTGGTGCTGGTGGTGGGTTCGCCCAATTCGTCAAACTCGAATCGTCTGCGTGAGCTTGCCGAACGCATGGGTGCCAAGGCGTATCTGATTGATAATGCCAGCCAGATTCAGCGTGAGTGGTTGACGGATATTAACGCTGTTGGCCTGACCGCTGGCGCTTCTGCGCCGGAAGTGCTGATTCGTCAGGTGGTAGAGCAATTGAAAGCCTGGGGTGGTGTCGATCCTGAAGAGCTGGATGGCCGCCCTGAAAATGTGGTGTTTTCAATGCCGCGTGAGTTGAGAATTCCGGTTACTCAAGCCTGATATTGGCAAATAGCGACCCCAGTGACTAATACAAGGAGTGGGCTTTAAACGCCTGCCGAGTATTCAGTCACTGGGGTTTTTCATGTCCAGCATTCATGTCAGGGCAAGTCGTGGTTTTGGCATGGCCGAAGCCCTGATTGCATTGTTGATCAGCGCGATTATGTTGACCGGTTTGCTGGCATTGCACTGGCAGTTATATGCCCGACATGCGCTGGCCTATCAGCGTTTTGTGGTTAATTTTGCGGTGGCAGATCTATTGCAGCGCTGGCGTTTGAATCTGCCGGCAGCGGCTGCCTATCGAGAGGGCTTGCAGCAGGTTGTGCCAGTATCTGCGACAGACCCGTGTCGCTTGCAACCTTGCTCTGTCAATGAGCGTGCTCGAGCTGACGTGATGAATTTTGCGTTGGCATTGCAGGCGGAGCTGGTGTCGCCTCAGTGGCAAATCAAGCCGTGTCAGCATGCGCCAGGCGAGTGTTTGTGGGTGTCCTGGCAGGGTTATGCCGTGCAGGATTGCAGTGCGCATAAGCGATCAATCCAGCCCTGCTTAATGGTTAATACGCCATGAAAAGTCGGCAAAAAGGCTATCTGCTGGCGGAATGGCTGCTGTCGGCATTATTGGGCTTGTTGATTTTATCGACCGCTATTGCGGGCTTGCAGGCTCAGTTGCATATGGTGGCGTCACAGCGCTTGCCTTTACAGGCAGCAAACTCTGCGCACTGGCTATTTCAGCGTCTGGAGCAGGCCGTATTACGAGCCGGTGAGGGTGGTGTGCATCCTTTTGCGCTGGACAATCCCAATGCAGGCAGTTGGGGAGATAACCAATTGGTGTTGCAACGATTGGTTATGGAAAGCCAACTCGATTGTGAAGGCCGCAAAGCCGAGCCTGGTGTCATTTTGCTGGAGCGTTATTTTTTGCGTAATGACAGCGCTTCCAGTGACCAGGTATTGGCCTGTGATGCAGGGCATTGTCAGCAGGGAGCTTGCCAGTTCTGGGGTGATGCTGGTGCGGCATTACATGCTGGTGTTTTTGCGTTTGTGTTGCGTTATGGTCAGCGCGGCCATGCTGGTGATGCGCTGGGGTATGTCACCAGATTGCAGCTTGGTGCTGGCGCTAAAGTAGATGGCATCAAGATTGGTCTGGCACTTTTGAGTCAGGATAGCCACTTGCGCCTGCAGCAGTGGCGCTGGCCGTTGCTGTGGTTACAGGCCGAGCCGGTATTGACACCGCACAAGCGTATTCGCAAGGCCTGGGTACAAACCTTCGAGGTGCCACATGGTTAGGCAGCGCGGTCATATCTTGTGGTCGTTGCTGGTGTTGTTGGGGCTGATGACAGAGCTGACGCTGTATGTGGTGAATGAGGTTGCTACGCAGTCACAGTCGGCGCAGCAGGCCAGTCAGAAATTGCAGTCGATGGCGATGATCAATGCGGTTTTTCATCATCTTGATACTTTGCCGGTGCCGCGCCTGTCGTCGGCCATGAATACTCTGTGGCATCCGAGTCAGAGTGTGTCTGTTAGTGTTTGTGGCGCTGCCTCAAATCAGCAGGGCTGGCAGGGTACTGCCTGTCATGAGCCCAAGCCTGCATGGCAATGGTGGCTAAGTTCAGAGTCGCAAGTAGTACAGAATACATCGACGGGAACAGATTTGGTTTTGCTGAGTCAATATCCTGCTCAGCACTGGATTTTGCGGGTTAAAGCCGGGCGCTTATCGGTGCAACAGCATTACCGTCAAACGGTATTGCCATGAGGTGGCGTCTGGCAGGATTTACCTTGATTGAGCTGATGTTGTTATTGGCCTTGATGGTAACGCTGTGGCTGGCGGCCAGTCAGCATCAGTCACGATCAACACAGGTGGCGCAGGCCAGACAATGGACACAGGCAGCCGCTGCATCCTTGCAGTCGATTCGGCAGCGGGCAGTGGTTGAGCAACAGTCATGGCTGGTCTGTGGCAGTGACCTGGCTGATGTGTGTGAGTCGGTATGGGCAGGAGACTGGTGGGCCAGAGCTGAGCATGAGGCTGGGCGTGTGCTGTTGCATCCGGCTATCCCCAGGCATTGGCGTGTATATTGGCGTGGTTTTCGTCAGCAGCCATTCATTGCATGGACTGCCGATGGTGATGCCACCGAATCGAATGGCACATTGACCTTGTGCCCTCCGTTGGAGCAGGATGCGGCCCTGCGCCAAATTGTGATCAGCCGTTCGGGTCGTCTGCGTATTCAGGTGCCGCGTAGTGCGGGCGCGAGTACACTGGCATCGGCCAGAGCCGTGTGTGGTTGGTAGGGAGTCGTGATGCGGGTTTTGTTGGTGGGTGGTGGCATTAATGGCCTGTTATGTGCGCGTGAGCTGGTGCTTGCGGGGCACGAGGTTGTATTGGTGGAGCGTGGGCTGGTTGGTCAGGAGTCAAGCTGGGCTGGTGGTGGCATTGTGTCGCCACTTTACCCTTGGCGTTATTCGCCCGCAGTCACGGCGCTGGCTCGTTGGGCGCAGTCAGCCTATCCGCGATTGACTCAAGCATTGCTGGCTGAAACTGGAATTGATGCCGAACTTAATGCCTGTGGCATGTTGTTTCTGGATGCCAGGGATGAACGTGATGCATGTTTATGGGCGCAGAGCGAATCGGTCACGGCTCTGCGTATGCAGGCTGATGAGCTGCATCAGCGTTGGTCCGGTTTGGCATCTGATGTACGTCATGGCTTGTATATGCCTGACTTGGCTAATGTGCGTAATCCGCGTTTGTTGAAAGCCCTGTTTAAGTCCCTGCAGCAACAGCCGAATTTTCAGGTCATAGAGCATGCTGAGGTGATCGGCATTGGCTCGTCGAATAGCGAGGCAACACTGCGATTGGCTGATGATCGTGTATTGAGTGCGGATCATGTGGTGGTATGTGCCGGAGCCTGGAGTGCGCAATTGCTGGGGCGGATACAGGCGTTGCCGATTCAGCCTGTGCGTGGCCAGATGCAGCTCTATAAGCTGGCTGCGGGTGAGCTGCCATGCATGATTCAGCGTGGCGCGCATTATCTGATTCCACGCAAAGACGGGCATGTGTTGTGTGGCTCTACCTTGGAGCATGCGGGTTTTGACAAAAGCACCACGGCCGTTGCGGCGGAGCAATTGCGTCAGGCGGCAATGGCTATATGGCCAGCGTTGTCGTCAGCACCGTTATTGCGGCAGTGGGCCGGTTTAAGGCCGGGATCACCAAATGGCATTCCCTTTATCGGGCAGCTGCCGAATCAGTCCAGAGTATGGGTGAATGCCGGGCAGTTCAGAAATGGTTTGGTGTTGGCGCCTGCTTCTGCGCGTTTGCTGGTGGATCAGCTGTTGGGGCGCAAGCCAGATATTGACCCTGCGCCCTATACCTTGTTGCACTGATTGATTGGTCGCCTTAGTTAGTCATCAGGGTGCTCGTTGAAGTAGGCGTCGCGATGAGCCTCGGAGCAAAATACCTTGCCGCGTGACTGGGTGGCTTCACCAGCGGGCAGATGTACGTCGCACTGAGCGCAGCGCTGCATGAGCTCAGGTTTGCTGTCAGGTTTGGGCAAAATCTTGTCCGGGCCGCCCAGGACGCGACGAATTACCAGGAAGGCGAGCCAGGCTACGGCCAAAAATACTAATATACGGATAATAATGACCATTACGGTCTCCTTGGGGTTGAGCTCATCCTCGACTATCCTAGGCAACTTCATGTCGACTGCAAGCGGATTTCTTATGTCTTCAGCCACTTTACGTATTGCTGTAGCCCAGCTCAATCTTTTGGTGGGTGATATCCCGGGCAATACCGAGCGAATTATTAAAGCTGCCATGGCTGCACGTGACCAGCAACAAGCTGATTTAATTGTGTTTCCTGAGCTGACGCTGACCGGTTATCCGCCGGAAGACCTGTTGCTCAGGCCCAGCCTGAAGGCACGTGTTGATCATGCCTTGCAGGAGCTGCGTACATTGCGTGGTATTACGCTGGTGCTGGGTGTCCCGATGGTCAGTGCCGGTGGTTTGCTGAATGCGGCAGTGGTCATTCGTGACGGCGTCATTCTGGCGAGTTATGCCAAGCAGGAGCTGCCTAATAACGCGGTATTTGATGAGCGGCGCTATTTTGTGCCGGGTCATGAGGCAGTGGTGTTCGAGCATAACGGTGTGTTGATTGGCCTCACGATCTGTGAAGACATCTGGCATGCAGGCCCGGCACGTGCGGCAGCCAAGGCAGGTGCCGAGCTTCTGCTGAATCTGAATGCGTCGCCATTTCATGCTGACAAGGCCAATGAGCGGCGGGCAGCGGTGGCTCAGCGCAGTCGTGATAATGATGTGCCGGTGGTGTATTGCAATCTGGTGGGTGGACAGGACGAGCTGGTTTTTGATGGCGGATCATTTGCCTTGCAGGCCAGTGGTGAAGTGGTCTGGCAGGCACCATTTTTTAATGAGCATGTAGCTATTCTTGAGTTTGATGCAGGTCAGCAGCGGTTTTTGCCAGCCACTATGCACGATTTGCCAGGCACGCATGAGGCGGTGTACAGCGCGCTGGTGCTGGCAGTACGTGACTATGTCAATAAGAGTGGTTTCAAAGGCGTGGTATTGGGCTTGTCGGGTGGTATCGACTCGGCACTGACATTGGCGGTGGCAGTGGATGCGCTGGGTGCGGATCGTGTCAGAGCGGTGATGATGCCGTATCGCTACACGGCTCAAATCAGTCTGGATGATGCCGAAGAAGAAGCACGACGTCTGGGTGTGCATTATTCGGTGCTGGCCATTGAACCTATGGTGGAAGCATTTGCGGCAACGCTGGCAGACACTTTTGCCGGTTTGCCGGTGGATAAAACCGAGGAAAACCTGCAATCACGCAGCCGTGGTGTGCTGTTGATGGCGATCTCGAACAAGCTGGGTTATATGGTGCTGACCACGGGTAACAAGTCGGAAATGGCGGTTGGTTACGCGACCTTGTATGGCGATATGGCGGGTGGTTTTGACGTTCTGAAGGACGTGTCCAAGGTGTTGGTTTTTGATCTGTGTCGCTGGCGCAATGCGCAATCACCCGAGTCTCCGCCCATTCCTCAGCGTGTGATTGATCGTCCACCATCGGCTGAATTGGCACCTGATCAGAAGGATGAAGATTCACTGCCGCCTTATCCTGTGCTGGATGAAATTCTGCGTCGTTATATCGAGCTGGATGAAAGCGCCGAAACCATTATTGCTGCCGGTTTTGACAGTGAGACGGTTTATCGTGTTTTACGCATGGTGGACATTAACGAATACAAGCGCCGGCAATCGGCAATCGGGCCTCGTGTGACGCGACGTGGTTTTGGCAAGGACCGTCGTTATCCCATCGTGAATGGCTGGAAAATTGGCCATTAAGTAAGCCTGTTATTGGCAAAAGTACGCTATTGAATCTATCTCTCTTGCAGGGTGTTGTGCAGGAGAGATAAGTGCGTACTTGCTGCCGATGGATATTGTGGCTGAGTCTGTTATGGCCTGTCTGGGCGCTGGCCAATAATGTCAGTCGTTATTGGCCTGAGCAGCAAACACAGTCTCCGGCGCTGTGGCTGGGTTTCTCTGGTGCTGAATCTTTGGCACAGCTAACGGCACTGCGTGCCTGGTTGCCACTATCGGCGATTGGGGAGCGCCCCTACCCTGAGCAGGGCCTGAGTGTGAGCCTGGTTGCGGTAGTTCCGGATGCGCAAGGTCAGTTGGTGCCCAAAACCTTGTTTGCTCCGCAACCCTTGTTGGCGCAGAAAAGCTGGCCGACCAGCCAACATGATCGTCATGTCCAGTTGTTCGCGGCATCGTGGGTAGATGTAGCGGCTAGCAATGGTTCAGTTATTTATTTTCAATTGCCGTGGCTGGCACAGTGGTCACACAGTCAATTTGTGACAGCAGCCCTGTCGTTGCCATTGGCACAGATTCCCAGCACAAGTCCCGATTATCAACTAGCTTTGATGGCTGCTTGTCAGCCTATGCCGTTGTGCCTGCGCGACACTCAGCCGTTATGGCAGATGCAGGCAGAAATGGCGCTGTCTGATGGTCAGGCAAGCATTGATTTCATATCAGCCATGTCGGCCTGGCAGCACCATGCGGCAGATGGCTTGTGGTGGCGTTTGCAGGCGGATGATACGAGTTTGCGTTGGCAGACATGGTCAACTATTAATGCTGCGCATTGGGTATTGGGTTGGCAGCGCTTAAGCCATAGTGCTTCCGGGTTAGCCAGGTTACAGGAGGTATTGGATAGTCTGTTGCTGACAGAGGTTAGTCAGCCTTTGGCCATGAGTGATGATGTGCCGGTATCGGTGGCTTTGGAGCAGGCAACAACAGGTTCACCTCCGGCCTCTGAAATAGCCGCTGGCGTGTGGTCGCCGCCGCCAATCAGCTGTGCGCGTAATACATCAATCATGGTGTCGTCATTAAACCCTGATGCAGCAGCCAATCAATTGTCGTCATGGCGTGATCGTGCACTGGCACCATTGCCTACACTGAGCCAGGTGTTACCACGACAGTTTTTTGGTCAATTATCGGGTGCTGATATGGTGCTCAGGCAGGCGGTTCCTGGGCAACGTTTATGGCCAGCCAATCATCATTTTGCAGCGCTGTCTGATATGCCAGATGCTGCCGAGCCTGAGACGGCGCTGGTAGATGGTGGTCTGGTTTCAGCCTGGCAGCATAGTCAGGAGTCATTGTGGTGGCTCCGAGATGTCGGAAGTGGATTGCCGTTACAAGCTACCGATGAACGATTTGATTTGGCGATAGCCGCAGGAGTACCGATTTTCTATCGCGCGGACAATGCCAATCCTTATATTTTCTGGGCTGATCCGGTAGGGCGTGTATTACTTGTTTCGGCGGAGTCAGGGCAGGTTTTATGGGCTTGGTTGCCCACTCAGTTGGCGGAGTATAGGCAGTCAGTAATAGCTAGGTTACCAATTGCCACGAGTGCCGAATTGGAGCCTGCACAATGGCAGTTATGGCCCAGTAATGAGTCTGCTGCATTAGCACCTGGCGTGCGTTATTTGATTGGTCTGATTGCGGGTGAGCTGCTGGCTCTGGACGTCACTCAGGTATTGGCTCCTTGGCAGTTGTTGCAGGTGCCGGATGGTCAGTGGGGAAGTGCATCACTGATAAGTGCTGGTCATGAGTTGCCTGCGTTGTTATTGGCGGCAGGCCCGGAAAAAACAGGGTCATCGTTACAGCTTTATGATCTGGCCAGTGGCGAGATGACCTGGTTCGCGAGTGAGCAGACACATGTGGATTTGCAGGGCTATTGGTTGGCGCCTTGGTCTGATGTTATTGCCACCGATGGCCGTGTGCGGAGTTATGGCCTGGACAGTTTGGGGCAGCTTTGGCGATTGAGCACAGGTGCTCAGCGTCCACCGATATTACAAAGGATTGCGCAGCTGCCAACGTTACCAACTCATTGGCTGGATGCCAGTACGCTATCGGTGTCCGTGGCCTGGTCTGATGGAATGCCTTTGCTGGCAGTAATGACCTCGGATGCACAGCATACGCAGCAGATCTATACCTTTGTGGACATGGTAACGGAAAGTGGCGAAGCGTTATTGTCATTGAATAGTTTGCCACTATGGCCGTCAAATGCTCAAGGCTGGCGTTATGTGTTGCCGCAAAATGAGCGTCTAAGGCAGCCTCTACGTTGGTATCAGCATCAATTGCTGGTCGTGACTGGTGTGTTGGGTCATCAGGCTGCTTGTGCGCCGATGCAAGAGCATGCGCGCATTCGTCGCCTGCCTTGGCGTCATGTGGCAGGAGCTGCTGACGTTGAGCCAATTGATAGCGTGGATCAGGTGCTGTCCAAACCAGTGGTAAATGCACAAGGCGATTTGCTGTTTGTTGGGCAAAGTTCAGTGACGACATTGGGTGCCGAAGCTGTGCCCACACGAGTCAGAATCCGGCGTCAGCAATTGCGTCCCTAGGGACTGTTATATTCAGGTCAGCTCTTGTCAGTCAGGGGTAACGCGCATTTCGGGTCGCATGCTATAAATCAGATAGCGTACTCAACGTTGAGGCAGACTTATGCTGTTATCTCCTGTGCATTTTGCACCGCGTCGCTTTCAGTGGCAGCAACAGGCGAATGGTGAGGCCAAGCGATTTCGGCTGCTGACGCGCTCTGCATTTACCTTGCCTGATGATGCTTATATTCGTCGTTGCGGCGAGTTGCTGATGCAAGGCGATCCGGTGGCGGATGACCTAGCGTTGTGGTTTGAGCGTGAGGGTTGGCAGTCGGCACATCAGCAGCTGAATCAGGCTATTGAGCAGGGCTTATCCAGTTTGAAAAATCCTTCTGCCGAATTGGTTGCGATGATAGAGCAGGTTGAGCGCACTCCTTTATGGCTGGATCAGAAGCTGTTGGCGATTGGCTCCAGGGCACTGCGTCGGGTGGGGCCATTGGGTAGTTTGGCTCTGCGTGATGTGGCCTTGATGGGCGGTTATGGCAATTCGGCCATTAATAAACCTCTAATGTTTACTGGCGCATTGCAAGGTGGTGCTGCGCGTCGAGCGGTGGAAACACGGGCGTTCTGGGTGGATGTCACGCGTGAAAACGGACTGAAGCGCAATGCGCCCGGATTTCGTAGTGCGTTGCATGTGCGCATGATGCATGGCGTGTTAAGGCAGCGGATTCACAAACACCCTGATTGGTCGGATGAAGATTGGGGTGTGCCTATTAATCAGGGCGACATGCTGGCCACCAACCTGGCATTTTCGCTGGTGTTCATGACGGTGCTGGCGAGTCTGGGTTTTCGTTTCAGCCCTCAGGAGCGTGCAGGAATTTTGCATTTCTGGCGCTATGTGGGTTATCTGATGGGTATTGACGAGACTATTCTGGTTACCACAGAGGAGGAAGGCCGGCGCTATTTGTATGCGGTATTAATGTCGCAGCCAGCGCCGGATGAAGATACTCAGGCGCTGGCATTGGCTCTAATGCAGGAGCCATTTGAGCAGTATGGTGGTCAAGGTTGGCAGCGCTGGCTGGCCGAAGCCCATGTGCGTGCTCACAACGGTGTTTCCCGTTTATTTCTCGGAGGCAAGAGTTACAAGCGCCTAGGGCTGCCTGATGATCGTTATTGGCTATGGTTCCCGGTAGCACTGGTTCCGCCGATATTGACCGCTGAGCTGTTGCGCAAAGTGCTGCCGGGAGGAACTGATCTGTTTGCCCGATATGGCGGACAGTTGCAGCTGAGTATGCTGAAAAAGAGGCTACAGAAAAAACCGGCACAATACCGGCCGGTCGAAGCAGTCGCTCATCGAAAAACGGCCTAGTTAATTAGGCCGTATTGCGTATTCAATGAGCAACTTTGACGTTGCACAGATCAGGATTTCGGGGTTGCCTTTGGCAGCAGCGCCTGCGCCTGATCTGCCAGATCGTTCATGCCCAGCGCACGATAATGCTTGATCATCAGTTTTAACGCTTCTGGCACGGCGGTGCTTTCCGAGTAATTTTCCACTACCCAGCGTGCGCGATTGAGTGCGGCAACCGATGCGCCACGAGTTTCGTAGTAGCGCGCCACATGCAGCTCTGCTTCTGCCAGTTGATTGCGCAGATAAATCATGCGTTGACGGGCATCAGCGGCATAGGGGCTGCTGGGGTAGCGCGTCAGCAGCTGGCGGAAGTCATCAAAGGCAACTTTGGCCTGACCCATGTCACGATGTGCCAGGTTGACTGGCATGCGCTTCAATAAGGTGTCTTGATCGATGTTGTAATTTGATAAACCGCGCATATACAGCACATAGTCCAGACGATCAGAGTTTGGATGCAGACGAATGTAGCGATCGGCAGCGCTGATCGCGGCCAGATAATCAGCCTGCTTGTATTTACCGTAAATGATTTCCAGTTGCGCCTGCTCGGTATAAACCCCAACCGGATATTGTGCTTCCAGTGCCTCAAATGCAGTCACGGCCACACCGAAGTTGCCGCTTTTAAGCGCTGCATTGGCGTCCTGGTAATAGTCTGCTTCAGACTTGATGACCATAGGTTTGCTGGCACAGGCCGTGATGAGCAGGGGCAGAGCAGCAATTACAAGAATACGTGACAACGACTTTTTCATGAGTAAGTCCAGAAGTGAGCACCAAATCAGATGCAGGGTTACAATGTCGCTATTAAACACTAGCTTGTCGAGTCCGCCAAACCATGTCTGAAGCCATTTCGTTACACGCTGTTGTAGGAGCAGACCTTGCTGGTTGTCGCCTGGATCAGGCGGCTGCCCAGTTGTTCCCTGATTTTTCGCGTGAACGCCTGAAACATTGGATTCAGGAAGGTACCTTGACCTTGAACGGTGCCTCAGCCAAACCCAAAGACAAGGTGATGGGGGGAGAGGCTATTGCGGTCGCGGTTGAAGTTCAAGCTGAAACGCATGCCGAGCCAGAAAATATTGCACTGGATATTATTTACGAAGATGACGATCTGTTGTTGATCAACAAGCCTGTCGGTCTGGTGGTTCATCCGGGTGCAGGTAACAGCACGGGGACGTTGGTAAATGCTCTGTTATTTCATCGTCCGGAACAGATTCAGCTGCCGAGAGCAGGCATTGTGCATCGTCTCGACAAGGATACCTCTGGCCTGATGGTGGTTGCCAAAACATTGCCAGCACACGCCGATCTGGTGGATCAGCTGGCTGACAAGCGTGTTTATCGTGAGTATGAAGCCGTGGTGTACGGCAATATGACGGCGGGCGGTACGGTGGATGCGCCGATTGATCGTCATCGTCATGATCGGGTGCGTATGGCGGTGGTGGCCACGGGCCGTCCGGCAGTCAGTCATTACCGGGTATTGAAGCGCTTTAACCATCACACTCATGTGCGCGTGCAGTTAGAGACAGGGCGTACACATCAGATTCGTGTACATATGGCACATATTGGCCATCCTTTGGTGGGTGATCCGGTCTATGCCCGTCTGCGCTTTCCGAAAGGTGCCAGTGAGCAATTGACGGATACCTTGCGTACTTTCCAGCGTCAGGCCTTGCATGCACGTCGTTTGGGGCTGGTACATCCCAGCTCGGGCGAGCAGTGTTTGTGGGAGTCAGAGCTGCCTGCTGATATGCAGGCGCTTTTACAGGCTTTGCAAACGGATAATGAGCATGTTGCCTAAAGATCAGGTCATTATTCCTGACTGGCCGGCACCAGCCACCGTCAAGGCTTTTGTCACCACACGTCGGGGTGGGGTTAGTCAGGCACCTTATGACAGCCTGAATCTGGGTGACCACGTTGATGATGATGCCCGGGCCGTCGATATCAATCGTCAGCGAGTGCAGGCACTGGCGCAGGCATTAACGCCTGATGTCACGATCAGGCCTGCACTGTGGTTGCGTCAGGTGCATGGTGTTCGTGTGATTGATCTGGCTCCTGGTCAGTTGTTGCCGGAGCAAACACCTGAGGCGGATGCTGCCACTACCACACAGTCAGGGCAGCCAGTGACCGTGATGACGGCAGATTGTCTGCCGGTGTTTTTTACCAATACCCAAGCCAGTCGGGTAGCGGTTGCGCATGCTGGTTGGCGAGGATTGTGTGATGGTGTTCTGGAAGCAACGGCAGCTTGCTTTTCACCGACTGATGAGCTGATGGCTTGGTTGGGGCCAGCGATTGGCCCGCTGGCATTTGAAGTCGGAGCAGATGTCAGAAATGCGTTTGTGGCAGCAAATGCGGCGGCTGTGGATGCCTTTACCGAAGTGAGTAACAAGCCGGGGCATTTTTTGGCGGATATCTATACCTTGGCTCGCCAGCGTCTGGCTGCCGCAGGTATAAATGCCGTGTACGGTGGCGATGCTTGCACGGTGACACAGCAAAATGATTTTTTCTCCTTTCGCCGTGATGGTCGAACAGGACGTATGGCCAGTCTGATCTGGCTGGCTTCGGAGCAGGATTAATGGTTAATGTGGTGGTGGTTTTCCACAGCGGTTATGGGCATACCGAGCAGGTTGCCGAGCATATTCAGATGGGTATTCAAACGGTAGCTGGTGTGCAGGCACACTTGATGCCGGTGGCCGGTGTGAACTGGGATGTCCTGGCCAACGCCGACGCTATTATCTTTGGTGCACCAACCTATATGGGCAGCGTGTCTGCCGCCTTCAAACAATTTATGGATGACAGTTCAAAAGTCTGGTTTCGCATGGGCTGGCTGGACAAGCTGGCGGCTGGCTTTACCAACTCAGGTGCATTGAATGGTGATAAGCAGGTGGCATTGCAGCAGTTGCAAACTTTCGCCTGTCAGCACGGTATGTTGTGGTTGAGCTTTCCTGATCAACCCACTGGTATCGGTGCTGAAGACATTAATCGTCTGGGCTCACATTCCGGTTTGATGACGCAGTCGGACAATATGGAGCCAGAACTGACCCCGCCTGCCGGTGATCGCAGAACAGCCGAGTTGTTTGGTGCGCATATTGCTGTGCGTGCACTGCGCTGGCGGCGTGGTGCAGTGACAGACTAGGTTTTATTGCTGCCTACCTTGAAATAGCGCGCATCAACCCAAACTGTATTTAGTATGACCCCATGTGGGTAGCTAGGTTTTTGGGAGGGTTGATATGCGTCTGGATCGTTTGACTGCAAAACTTCAACACGCGCTGGCTGATGCTCAGTCATTGGCCTTGGGCCGTGATCACAGCAATCTGGATGCACTGCATCTGTTGTCTGCGCTGCTATCTACAGGGGCATCGCCTGCGGAAAATTCCTTGCGTCCATTATTAGCACAGGCCGGTGCGAACCTAAATGGTCTGACGGCAGCTATTGATCAGTCGTTACAAAATTTGCCGCGCTTGAGCAAGGCGACAGGTGATATCACACCCAATTCAGACTTCATTCGCGTACTCAATCTGGCGGACAAACTGGCGCAACAGCGTAAAGACGATTTTATTGCCAGCGAACTGGTGCTGTTGGCGCTGCTAGACGCAGATGTTCCGGCTGGTCGTTTGTTGAAGCAGCATGGAACAGATCGTCAAAAGCTGGAGCAGGCCATTAATCAATTGCGTAATGGCGACTCAGTGGCGTCAGCCGATGCGGAAGATCAGCGCCAGGCTCTGTCCCGCTACACCATTGATCTCACTGAGCGTGCGGCCAGCGGCAAACTGGATCCGGTGATTGGTCGTGATGATGAAATTCGCCGTACCTTGCAGGTTCTGTCTCGTCGTACCAAAAATAATCCGGTGCTGATTGGTGAGCCAGGCGTAGGTAAAACAGCCATTGTTGAAGGGCTGGCGCAGCGCATTGTGAATGGTGAGGTGCCGGAAAGTCTGAAGTCCAAAAAAGTGTTGTCACTGGATATGGGTGCTCTGATTGCTGGTGCCAAGTTTCGTGGCGAATTTGAAGAGCGCCTGAAGGCTGTGCTGAAAGATCTGGCAAAGCTGGAAGGCCAGGTGATTTTGTTCATTGATGAAATCCATACCATGGTGGGCGCAGGCAAGGCAGACGGTGCGATGGACGCCGGTAATATGCTGAAGCCCGCATTGGCACGTGGTGACCTGCACTGTGTTGGCGCCACTACGCTGGATGAATATCGGCAATACATTGAAAAAGACGCCGCACTGGAGCGTCGTTTTCAGAAGGTGTTGGTGGATGAGCCCAGTGTTGAAGATACCGTGGCCATTTTGCGTGGTTTGAAAGAGCGTTATGAGCTGCACCACGGGGTGGATATTACCGACCCTGCCATTATTGCGGCGGCCAAGCTGTCGCATCGTTACATCACTGATCGCAAATTGCCTGATAAGGCCATTGATCTGATTGATGAGGCGGCATCACGCATCCGTCTGGAAATGGACTCCAAGCCAGAAGTCATGGACAAGCTGGATCGGCGTCTGATTCAGCTCAAGATGGAGCGGGAAGCATTGAAGCAAGAAGATGATGCCGCATCCAAGCAGCGTCTGGTGAAGTTAAATGAAGACATCAGTCGTCTGGAAAAAGAGTATGCCGATTTTGACGAGACCTGGCGCTCGGAGAAAAGCTCGGTAGCAGGTGCGCAGCATATCAAGGAGCAGCTGGAACAGGCTCGACTCGACTTTGAGGCGGCGCGACGTAGTGGTGATCTGGAGCGCATGTCCAAGCTCCAGTATGGTGAAATTCCGGCACTTGAGCGGCAACTGACACAAAGCCAGTCGCAGCCGGAATCACCGGTCGAAATGACGTTGCTGCGCAGTCGGGTGACCGAGGCAGAGATTGCCGAGGTGGTGTCTCGCACCACTGGCATTCCGGTGGCCAAAATGCTGGAGGGTGAGCGCGAGAAGCTGCTGCGTATGGAGTCTGAGCTGGCACGTCGAGTCGTCGGTCAGCAAGAGGCGGTGATTGCGGTATCGCATGCCGTGCGTCGTTCGCGTGCAGGGCTGACAGACCCATCACGTCCGAATGGCTCGTTTCTGTTTCTGGGGCCTACAGGCGTCGGCAAGACAGAGTTGTGCAAAGCACTGGCTAACTTCCTGTTTGACAGTGATGAGGCCATGGTACGTATCGACATGTCCGAGTTTATGGAAAAACACTCCGTGTCACGTCTGGTCGGTGCGCCTCCGGGTTATGTCGGTTATGAAGAGGGCGGCACTTTGACCGAGGCGGTTCGACGTCGTCCGTATTCCGTCGTGCTGCTTGATGAAATTGAAAAGGCACATGCTGATGTCTTCAATATCCTGTTGCAGGTGCTGGAGGATGGTCGCCTAACAGACGGTCAAGGACGTACGGTGGACTTCCGTAATACGCTGATCGTGATGACGTCTAATCTGGGAGCAGACCTGATTCAGACATTGACTGCCGGTGGTCGTGCAGAGGAGGTCAGGCAGGCTGTACTGGCGGTGGTCGGATCGCATTTCCGCCCTGAGTTCATCAACCGTATTGATGAAACGGTGGTGTTTGAGCCGCTGGCGGCAGAGCAGATTCGCGCTATTGCCGATATTCAGCTGGAGCGTTTGCGTGCGCGACTGCTGGATCGGGACTTAAAGCTGGTGATCAGTGATAGTGCCATGGCGCAGTTAGCTGCCTTGGGCTTTGATCCACTATTTGGTGCCAGACCGTTGAAGCGAGTGATTCAGCAGCGCCTGGAAAATCCGTTGGCAAATCATCTGTTGCGTGGTGATTTTGTGGCGGGAGACACCATTCAGGTCAGTGAAGAGCATGGTCAGTTTGCCTTTGCCAAGGTCAGACTACACTGATTACTTGAGTAAAGTTCTTGACATGGAGGCGATGTGCATAAAAAATCGCCTCCTTCATGTTGGGCGCCGACAAACTGACCACCCTTAGTAACTCGGCGCCAGGGTTTTTCCCTGTATCAGGTCATGCTAAACGCATGATTTTTCGCCCGCTCGTGACACCCGCTCGCACCCGCCAGCGATGGTCACCGCCTTGACCCCAAGGTATTTGAGCCCGCGCATCAGCCCACATGATGTTTTTTGATCGTGCTAGAATCCGGCCCCAGCTTGGCCTGGTTCCGGCTTGGCCATTCCTGAAGAAAAAAGGGTGAATTGTGGAACACTTATCTGGTGGTGAAATGCTTATCCGCGCCCTCGCAGACGAAGGCGTAGAGTTTTTATTTGGTTATCCCGGTGGTGCCGTATTACATATTTACGACGCCATTTTTCAGCAAGACAAAGTGCAGCATATTCTGGTGCGTCATGAGCAGGCAGCTGGTCATGCGGCGGATGGTTATGCGCGCGCGACTGGCAAGGTTGGTTGTGTGCTGGTGACATCAGGTCCTGGTGCAACCAATACCGTGACGCCTATCGCGACAGCTTATATGGACTCGATTCCCATGGTGGTCATTTCCGGGCAGGTGCCTTCTACCTTGATTGGTGAAGATGC
>CAZMVL010000032.1:0-41035 GCA_964569335.1 uncultured Paraperlucidibaca sp. | reverse complement strand
CTGGACGACGGGGTAGTCGCGGTCCCCGATCGACCGCACCAGGAGCGAGCCCATCCCCGGGTAGGCGAAGACCTTCTCGACGATCACGGTGCCGCCGAGCAGGATCCCGATCTGGACGCCGATCACGGTCACCGTCGGGATCAAGGCGTTGCGCAGCGCGTGCACGCTGACGACCCGGGCGTACGGCACGCCCTGGGCGAGAGCCGTCGTCACGTAGTCGCGCCGCAGCTCCTCGACGAGGCTGGCACGCAACGTACGCACCAGCAGGCCCGTGAGGATGGCGCCCACCGCGATCATCGGCAGGATCGCGTGCTCGAGGAATCCGACGGGGCTCACGAACGGGTCGACGTACCCAGAAGGGGCAGCCCATCCGAGCTCGACGGCGAACACGAGCACCAGCAGCATGCCGATCCAGAACTCCGGCAGCGACTGGAGGGCGATCGCGACGGTGCTGATCGCCAGGTCCGCTGGACGTGCCTGGCGCGCAGCCGACCACAACGCCAGCGGAACCGCGACGACCAGGGCGATGACCAGGCCGCCGAGCATCAGGTACGCGGTGCGCACGAACGGCGCCCCGAGGAGCGACCCCACGTCCTCACCCGTGAAGATCGAACGCCCCAGGTCGCCCTGGAACAGATGCACGATCCACTGCAGGTACTGCTCCGGAAGCGACAGCGAGAGTCCGTAGTAGCGCTCGAGCTCCTCCCGAACGGCAGGGTCGGCGTTCTTCTGCAGGTAGATCCCGATCGGGTCTCCCGGGATGTTGTGCACGATCAGGAAGACGAGGACGCTCACCACGAACAGCGTGAGCACCCCGAATCCCAGTCGCCGCCGAAGCAGGCGCCACACGGATGGTTCTCCCTTGCCGGCCGGCGTCAGGCGTTGGTCGTCGCGCGGAGGTCGTAGAAGTAGTTCGAGTTCATCCCGAACTCCCCGACGTCCGCCGCCGTCGCGTGGTTGATCGGCGTCTGCATCCACACGGCGATCGGTGACTGGTCGAGGACGATCTCCGAGGTCTCGCGGTACAGCTGCTTGCGCGTGGCCTCGTCAGCGGTGCTGGAGGCCTTGTCGAGCAGGCGATCGACCTTGCGGTCCGACCACTTCATCATGTTGGTAGAGCCGTCCGACTTGAAGTAGCGGTCGAGCAGCAGCGAGGGGTCGGGCGGCGAGGCGTCGCCCATCTGCGACAGGCCATAGTCACCACGGGTGATGACACGGTCGATCAGGTCGGCCGGCTGCATGATCGTCGTCTTGAGGTTCAGCCCGATCTGCTTCATCTGGTCCTGCCAGACGGGAGCGATCGGCTTGACCAGCGGGATGTCGACGAGGATCCCCTCGATCTCGGTCCCCTCGGCGATCCCGGCCGCGCGCAGCAGCGAGCGCGCCTGCTCGGGGTCGTACTCGACCGTCAACCCGGTGGCGAACGGACTGCTCGGCGCGATGAACGTCGCCTCGACGGTCGCGCCCGGCCCGTTCATCGCGTCCGCGATCTTCTGCCGGTCGATACCGACGCTGATCGCCCGTCGCACGCGCGGGTCGTCGAAGGGCTTGCGCTTGGTGTTCATGACGAAGAACTGGAAGCCGTTGAGCGGCTGCGTTCCCACCTGCGCACCACCGGCGCCGAGCACCTTCTTGTCCGGCCAGAGGAAGCCGACGGCGACGTCCTCCTGTCCCGCGAGGAAGCCGGCGCGCAGGGCCGACGCGTCGGTGCGCGGCAGGAAGCGGACTCCTTCGACCGCGGCGGCGCCCGCGAAGTACTCGGGAAAGCGGTCGAAGTCCATGAAGTTGCCCTTGTCCCACTTCGCGAACGAGAAGGGACCGGCGCCGACCGGCTTGACCCGCTGCTGCCCGGCGGTCTCGACCGGGATGATCGGAATCTGCGTCGCGAGCGCGGGGAATGCGACGTAGGGGGCCTTGAACGAGAAGACGACGGCGTCCGAGCCGTCGAGCCGCACCGAGTCGAGCGGCGCGAGCAGGGGGGCGTACGGCGAGGCGACGCGCTTCTCCAGCAGGCGCTCGTACGACTCCTTCACGTCGCGAGGCTCCATCCGCCGGCCGTTGTGGAAGACGACGTCATCGCGCAGCTGGAAGCGCACGCGCCGGCCGTCGACCTCGTGCGACGTCGCGATGCTTGGCACGATCGCGCCGCTCGGGTCGTAGCGCAGCAGGTACTCATGCGCGGCCGAACCGACCGTCGCGTAGAGCGCGAACGTGTTGATCGCGGCCGCGTCGAGGCTCGCCGGGTCACCCTCGCTGTTGCCGATCACCAGGCGCGGCCCGAGGCCGCCGCCTCCCGACGCTCCGCCGCTCGCGGCAGTCGTGGTTCCCGAGCCCGCTCCGCAGGCGGCCAGGAAGCCGGCCCCGGCCAGCGATGCTGCGGCGATGCCGCTCCGGGCGAGGAACTTCCGCCGGTCCATCGTGCGCCCCAGCCGCAGGTCGTCGCGCTCACTCATGCCCCGCTCCCGTGATTGCTTAGCGTTCATTTGTTGATTCTATCAGGTTTTATGCAAAAGTCTAGCCTGCGTGACCGGGCAGGCGCAGCGCCACGACCTTCGTCGCCGAGACGAAGCGCAGGACGTTCTCGATGCCGAGCCGCCCCGTGCCGCTCCGGGTTCCGGGCCCGCCGCCGACCGGCACCGGCGCCTCGAACCAATCGGAATGGTCGTTGAGCACGACCAACCCGGCGGGGAGCAGATCCGCTACCCGCGCGGCCCGTTGCACGTCCGTCCCGAAGACCGCGGCCGACAGACCCCAGGCACCGGCGATCGCGAGCGACGCCAACTCGAGCTCGTCGCGGAACGTCGCGACCGGGGCGACCGGTCCGAACGTCTCCTCGCGAAACAGCGCCGTGCCCGGATCGACGTGCTCGACGACCGTCGCCGGCCAGTAGCGATCCGTCGGGAAGCCCTGAGCCACACGACCACCGGCCGCGACTCGTGCCCCGCGGGCGCGCGCGCCGTCGACGTGCTCAGTCACCTTCGCCGCCGTCGCGGAAAGATGAAGCGGCCCTAGCCGCGTCGCAGCGTCGCGCGGATCGCCGAGCGCCCAACCTGCGGCCTCGTCAACCAGCGCCTCGACCAGCGGACCCGCGACCTTCGCGTGCGCCAGGATCCGGCCGGTCGCGCTGCAGCTCTGCCCGGAACAGCCGAACGACGACGACGCGATCGCACGCGCCGCCGTCGCCACGTCGGCGTCCTCGAGGACCACCGTCGGCCCGTTCCCGCCGAGCTCGAGCAGCAGCGGTCGGCCGCCGGCCGTCGCCGAGATCCGCTCACCCACGGCGGACGATCCGGTGAAGCCCAACGCCGCGACCCCGGGAGCGTCGACCAACGCCGCTCCGGCCGCCGGACCACCCGTCACCATCGTCAGCTCTGGCTCCCCGAAGCCGGCGTCACGCAGCGCCGCGAGCAGCCCCGCGTTGCTGGCGGGCGTCGACTCGGCCGGCTTCCAGACCACCGGAGCGCCCATCGCCAGGGCCGGTCCGAGGTACTCGACCGGGATGAACAGCGGAAAGTTCCACGGCGTGATCACCCCGACCACGCCGAGCGGCTCCTCGCTGAAGAGCAAGCGCATGTCGCGGTCGGCCAGCGGTGGGACCGGCCGCGCGAACGTCCGTGCGTAGGACGCGGTCTGCCGGAGCTGCGCCGCCGTCTCGGTGACCTCCGCGAGGGCCTCGCCAAGCGGCTTGCCGTGCTCGAGCACCAGGCCGGTCGCCAACGCCTGCCGACGTTCGATGAGCAGGGCGGCCGCAGCGTCCAGTCGATCGCAGCGCGCCAGCCGATCGCGGGCGATCCGCGCCCGGTCGGCGGGACTCGCCACCGTCGCAGCCGCGGCCGCGACCGCCGCAGCCACCACCGATCGCTCCGGCTCGACCACCTCGGCCAGCGTCTCACCCGTGACTGGACTCGTGATCCTCACGCCGCTCATGCCCCGCTCCCGTCGAACCCATCGCGAGGGAACGAGGACAACCGTCGCGCCCCGCCTTCGAGCACCAGGTAGTTGTCCTCGATCCGGATTCCGCCGCGCAAGACCTCGCCGTAGAGCCCGGGCTCGACCGTCACGACGTCACCGGCGACCAGGACATCGGGGTCGCCAACCACGAGATACGGCGCCTCGTGAGAGATCGCCCCCGTGCCGTGACCCGTGATGTGGGGATAGACCCCACCGCCGAACGCCGCGTCAGCCGCCGCGAGCGCCGCGCGCGCGGTCTGGTCGATCACCCCGACCGGTACGCCGGCCGCGAGCGCGCACGCCGCGGCGTCCAGCGCCGCTTCGACCGCGGCGTGCGCGTCCCGCCAGCGCCGGGACGGCGTGCCGACCGGGAACGTGCGCGACAGATCCGACCAGTAGCCACCCGCCCCGGTCTGCCAGTCGATCACGTACGAGTCACCGTCGACCAGGGCACGGCGCGTGGGCCACCCGCCACGCAAGCCGCCACCGGGCCCCGCAGCGAAGTCCCCGACGTGCGGCACCGGCCCACCCGCCAGCTCCTGCACGGTCCCCAGCATCGCGACGTAGAGCTCGACCTCGCTGGTGCCCGGGCGAACCAGCTCCGTGGCTCGTGCGTACGCGCGCTCGGCCAGCGCGGCGTTGTAGGCGATGATCTCGATCTCGTCGGGGTCCTTGGCCCGGCGCAGTGCCCGCAGCCGTGGTCCGACGTCGGCCACGCGGTCGAGAGCTCCGAAGTCGCGAAGCAACGACCAGATCCACCCGGGCGCCGTATCCGCCTCGAGTCCGATCGTGGCCCCCTCGCGCAGCGCCCGTCGGAGCTCCGGCTCGAGCGTCCGAGCGAGCTGGGTCTCGAGCGCCACCACGCGGTCCGCGGCGAATGCGGTCAACTCTTCCTGACGCGACGGGACGAGCTGGTCGTCCGCGAACAGCCCGGGGACGAAGTGCACGAGCAACGCGTCGCCCGGAGCGAGCAGCAACACCGCCGGCCACCGCTCGGGAACGAGCGCCGCCAGGTGACGCAACGTCAACGAGTGATGCGCGATCACCACGTCGACCCCGTCGGTGGCGAGCGCGGCTTGCGCCCGCTCGAGCCGGCCGCGGGCCGCCACCGGATCGATCGCAGGTGGCGAGGCGGGAAACGGCGCCGGAGGAAGATCGATGACGCTCACGCCAGCACCCGCCGAATCACGGTGATCGCCCGGTCGATGTCGCGGTCGTCGACGTCGATGTGGGTCACGAAGCGGACGTCGCGATCGTTCAGCGCAAAGCAGGCGACCCCCGCGTCTTGAATCGCCCACGCCGTGGCCTCGGCGGCGCCGGCCCCCACGTCGACCAGGACCATGTTGGTCTCCGTCCGCTCCACGTCGACCGTCACGCCCGGCAGATCGGCTACGCCCTCGGCCAGTCTGCGAGCGCGACGGTGGTCGTCGGCGAGGCGGTCGAGGTGATGGTCGAGCGCGTGCAGCGCACCGGCGGCGATGACGCCCGCCTGACGCATACCGCCGCCGAGCAGCTTGCGCCATCGCCGTACCCGCCGCATCATCGCCGCGCTGCCGGCGACGGCCGAGCCAACGGGCGCACCGAGGCCTTTCGAGAAGCAGACGGCGACCGAATCGACGTCGGCGACGAGCTCGTGGGGAGGCTGCCCGCTGGCGACCGCCGCGTTCCACAGCCGTGCGCCGTCGACGTGGACGTGGAGCCCGTGCCCCCGGCAGAACTCCGCCAGCTCTTGCAGTTGGGGGAGCGGCAGCACGCACCCGCCGGTCGCCCCGACCGTGTTCTCGACCAGCACCAACCGCGGCGGTGCGACGTGAACGTCGCTCGGATCGCGGACCGCGCCCCGCACCAGGTCGACCGAGAGCGTCGCGTCGTCGCTGCTGAACATCCGGGTCTGCGTCCGGGACAGCACGGCAAGCCCGCCCCCCTCGTCGATCACGACGTGACTCCGCGCGCTGACCCACACCTCGTCTCCGGAGGACGTCGCGGCCATCACCGCGAGCTGATTCGCCATCGTCCCGCTGGGAACGAAGACCGCGGCCTCCAGACCGAGGATCCGAGCGGTGCGCTGCTCGAGCGCAAGGACCGTCGGATCCTCACCGTAGACGTCATCGCCGAGCTCCGCGTTGGCCATCGCCTGACGCATCTCGGCGGTTGGGCGGGTGACGGTGTCGGACCGGAGGTCGATCATCCGCGGGGCTCCTGGGTCGGGATCGGTGAGTCGGGCACGAGGATCGTCTCGATGAGGTCGACGTACATCCGCTCGGCGGCGCGCAACGCGTCGATGTCGACGCGCTCGTCCGGGCGGTGGATGCGGACGATCCGGCCGGGACCAAGCGCCGGCAGGGTCGGGATCCCGATGCTCGCGAGGAAGGCCCCCTCGCTGAACGCCGCCCATCCGGAGAAATCTGCCTCCGGGTAGCCGTGGGCCCGCACCGTGCTGCGCCCCAGCTGGGCGAGCGGATGCGCGACGTCGAGCTCCATCGGTGGCGCCCAGGTACGGGCAACGCCTTCACGGAAGCCGACGCGCGCGCGGTAGCCGTCGGGGGTCAGCGGGGAGACGAACGACTCCAGCTCGGCGAGGAACGTCTCCTGCCGGGCCCCGGGCAGCAGACGGCAGGCCACGGTCAAGCGCGCGCGCTCGGGCAGCAGGCCGATCCCGTCGCCGCTGGCGTGCAGCTCGTCTCCGGCGATCACCGTCGTCCCCTCGGGATACCACGGGTGCTGACGTGGCTCGGGCCGGAACCCGTCCTCGATCGCCGTCACCAAGCGCGCCGCGACGGCACCCGCGTGCGGCCGACACGTCCCGTACGCCGACGCGTGGCCGAGCGGCGGCGTCTCGATATCGACCTGTGCGAAGGCAAACCCCCGTGTCGCGACGGTGATCGACTCGAAGTCGCGGTCGGCTCCGGCCGGTTCCGCGACGATCGCCGCGTCGGCCCGCACGAGCCCGGCTTCGACCAGCGCCGGAATGCCCCACTGTCCCTCGCCGTCCTCGTCTGCGGTCGCGGAGAAGACGATACGACCCGCGGCGGGGCCGCCCCGCGCGGCCACCGTCAGGGCGGCCGTCGCCAACGCCGCGAGGCCGCCCTTCATGTCTGCTGATCCCCGCCCCCACAGGGCGTCGGCGCGCACTTCGCCCCCGAACGGTGGAGACGTCCAGGCCTCCTCGGGCCCGGCCGGCACGACGTCCGTGTGGCCGTTGAGCAGCAGCGTGGGCCCTGGCCGCCCGGAATCGAACGTGCAGAGCAGGTTCGGCCGTCCAGGGTGCAGCTCGTGGACCTCGACCCTGGCCCCGAAACGCTGGAACAGCGCGCGGAGATGCGCGACGATCTCGACCTCGGCCCGATCCCCGCTCACCGACGGGATGGTCACGAGATCCTGGCAGAGGCGAACGACGTGGGGCACGGGCACAGGATGGCTCATTAGCTGAATGAACCATTCTATGCACATTTAAATGCCGGGGGCAACCTCCGTCGCCGGCGAGCGGCACACCCTCATCGAGCTCTAGGCGCCAGGTCGTCTCGACCCGCGGCCCGCACGCGTGGACCACGCCAGCGTGCCGCCCGGTGCGGGCGAGCGTCGCGCCCCTCCGGGACCCCAGCAACGGGTCCGAGCGGACCGGTCGCCCGAGCGACCGACCCCGCGATCCGCGGAGTCGGCCGCCCGGGCATGATCGGCCTGCGGGGCCGCCGGCCGAAGATCGACGCGGCGGGCCCGGAGCCGGTCAGACCCTGCTGCCGCCGCGACGCGCGCCGCCCAGCAGCAGCCAGACGAGCAGCACGATCGCCAGCACGCCGACCACGCCACCACCGATGGTGATGTTGGTCAGGAACAGCACGATCGCGACGATCACGAGGGCTACGAGCAAGGTGTAGAGCATGAATCCTCTCTCCGGTTGCGCCCCGCTCCGGCGTCGGACGACGGCGGGCGGAGCGATGGTTGGGATGTCCTTCCTCTACCCGTCCTGCGAGTCTCAAACCGGCAATGGCGCCGGCAGCGCGAAGTCCAGCTCCTCGCAGCGCTGCTCGATCCGGTGGACCGTCGTCTCCAGCACCGCGACGCGCGCCCAGCGCTTCGACTCGGCGGGAACCAGGTCCCACGGGGCGTGCCCCGCGTCGGTCTCCGCGACCATCTCCTCGACCGCCGCGGTGTAGGCGTCGCGGCGATCCCGGTTGCGCCAGTCCTCGGCCGTCAGCTTCCACGCCTTGAGCGGATCGTGGCGGCGGCGCTCGAACCGCTCCAGCTGCTCCTCCGGGCTGATCTGCAGCCAGAACTTGATCAGGATCGTGCCGTCGTCGGCGAGCTGGCGCTCGAACTCCCGGATCTCCTGGTACGCGCGCCGCCAGTCGACCTCCGGGGTCAGCTGCTCGACCCGCTCGACCAGCACCCGGCCGTACCAGCTGCGGTCGTAGACGGACATCCCCCCGCGGCCGGGCAGCGGGCCCCAGAACCGGTGCAGCCAGTGGTGGCGCAGCTCCACCGGCGTCGGCGCTGCGAACTGCGCGACGCGCACGTGGCGCGGGTCGATCGCCCCGGTCAGCCGCTTGATCGCCCCGCCCTTGCCGGAGGCGTCCCAGCCCTCGAACATCACCAGCAGCGGCGGGCCGAGCGGATGGTCGCGCCGCGCCGGATCCGGGATGTGGTCGGGGTCCTCGGCGCCCATCAGGCCGCCGAGCGTCAGCCGCAACTGCGCCAACCGCCGCTGCGCCGCCGCGATCCGCGTGTCCTGCTCCTCCCGCGACAGCCGCAGGCCCAGGTCCAGCTGATCGAGTCGTGCCATGGGCGGACCCTACGCCGTGCGACGCGAAGCGTCGAGCGCCGTCCCGCCCGCGCACGGGACGTTGCGGAGTTGCGGGCGGCCGTGAGGTCCCGCAGGATCGGATGGTCATGACCGCGATCCGCACCACGGCTGCGTCGGAGATGCTCGGCGTCTCGGCCAGCACGCTGCGCTCGTGGGAGCGGCGGTACGGGTTCCCGACGCCGCAGCGGACGGGCGGCGGCCACCGCCAGTACGACCTGGACGAGATCGAGGCGCTGCGCGACGCGATCGACCGGGCCCCGGACGCGGCGACCGCCGTCGCGCTGGCCCGGCGTGACGCGGGTCCCGCCGACGTCCGCGGCTTCGGCGACCCCGACCCGGAGCACCGCCGCCCCCGCGACGAGCGACGCGGCGGGGGCGGTCCGGTCGACCGCCTGCAGCGCGCACTGCGGCGGTTCGACGAGGGCGGCGCCGACCGGACGATCGAGGAGTCGCTGCACCTGCGGTCGCTCGAGCGCTCCGTCGACGAGGTACTGCTGCCGACGATCGAGGACCTCGACCGCCGGCACCCCGGATCGGTCGAGTACGCCTTCGCCTGGCGCTGGGCGTCGCGCTGGCTGTCGGCCGCGACCCGCACCGCTCCGCCGGCCCACCGACCACAGACCGTGGTGCTGGTCGACGGCACCGACCCGTCGTCGGTCGACGCGCTGCGGGTCCAGGCGCTCGACCTGGCGCTGCGGCGGGCGGGCGTGCTGCCGGTGGCGGTCGGCGCGGACCTGCAGCCGAGCGAGCTGAGCCGCGCGCTCGGACGGATCGACCCGGCGGCGCTGGTGCTCAGCGGCCGCGGCGTCAACCTGGACCGGCTGGGCCGGCTGGTCTTCGCGGCGCAGCGGGCCGTCGGCGGTGAGCTGGCCGTGCTGGACTTCCACGGCCCGCTGGTCGCCACCCGCACCACCGGCGTCGAGCGGCTCGACCCGGCACCGCTGGTCGCCCGCTCGCGGTTGCTGCAGCTGCTCGACGGCGGCAGCGACGCGGCGCCCTTCCGGGTCCGCCGCGGGCGCTAGCTGCTGATGCGGATCGCGACGCTCCGGGCGTCGGAATCCGCATCAGCTTGGTGGGTGGCCGTGGCTCAGGGCGTGGCCGGCGGATCCTGCGGCCGGTTCTGCTCCTGCGTCGGCGGGGTGGCCGGCGGGGCTGCGGGCGGCGCGGCCTCGGGCGTGTTGGCCGGCGGCGGCGGCTGCGTCGGCGCCGCCGTCTGCTGCGCGGCACGGCGCTGCTGGGCCTCAGCCTGCACCTCGCGGACGGCGTCCTGACCGCCACCCGCCTGGAACACCTGGAAGGTCGCGTAGGCGAAGACCGCCAGCAGGATCAGGCCGAGCCAGAAGCCGATCGCCAGATGGCCGTCGGAGAGCCGGGTGATCAGGAAGATCACGCCGAGCACCACGACCAGGCCACCGAGCGCGGCGGTGATCAGGTTGCCCCGCTGCTCGGGGACCGGAGCCGCGCCGGCGACGCGGACGCCCTCCCAGATCAGGGTGGCGATCAGCACGATCCAGACGATCGTGCCGATCTGGTGCCAGCCGCTGGCGCTGGCGCTGACGCCGAAGGCCGACACGCGGTACCAGGGCAGGAAGCTGACGATCAGCAGCAGCGCACCGGCGGCCAGCAACAGCTTTCTCGGGGTGGACAGGGCGGCAAGCGCAGGTTGCGACGACATGTACGGGCTCCGAAGGTTCGGGGGGAATGAGGTCCTACTGCCGAGACTCTCGCGTGCGAGGGCCGGCAACGCAACCCGTTCTACCTACAATCCGGGGTCGATGTCACGCCGCCCGGTCGATCCGAACCAGTCGTTCCCCGCGCTGGAGGAGCAGATCCTCGAGCGGTGGCGCGAGCGCGACGTCTTCCGCGAGTCGCTGCGGCGGCGCGAGGGCGCCGAGCCGTGGGTCTTTTATGAAGGCCCCCCCACCGCGAATGGCCGGCCCGGCAGCCACCACGTGCTGTCGCGCGCGTTCAAGGACATCTTCCCGCGGTTCCAGACGATGCGCGGACGCTATGTCGAGCGCAAGGGCGGCTGGGACTGCCACGGCCTGCCGGTCGAGATCGCGGTCGAGAAGGAGCTCGGCCTGTCGTCGAAGGACGAGATCGAGGCGTACGGGATCGCCGAGTTCAACGCCAAGTGCCGCGAGTCGGTCTTCACCTACGTCAACGAGTGGAACCGGCTGACCGAGCGGATCGGCTACTGGGTCGACCTGGACGACGCCTACCGCACGCTCGACCGCGACTACGTCGAGCAGGTCTGGGGGGCGATCCGCCAGATCGCCGACAAGGACCTGCTGTACGAGGGGCACCGGGTCGTCCCGTACTGCCCGCGCTGCGGCACGGCGCTCTCCAGCCACGAGGTGGCGCAGGGATACAAGGACATCCACGACCAGTCGGCCTTCGTGCGGTTCCCGGTGACCGACCCGGCGGACTCGGCGCTGGAGCCCGACGACCGGCTGCTGGCCTGGACGACGACGCCGTGGACGCTGCCGTCGAACGCCGCGCTCGCGGTCCATCCGGAGCTGGAGTACGTCCGCGCGCGGGTCACCGGTCGCGGGGCCGACGGCCGGGCTGGGCGGGGCGATCACGACACCGACCCGAGCCGCAGCGAGGTCGTCGTCGTCGCGAAGGACCTGCTCGACCGCGTGGTCGTCACGACGAAGATGGGCGGCGACAACAAGCCGGTGCCCAACGGCGTCGAGGTCGAGATCCTCGCCACGCTGACCGGCGCGCAGCTGGCCGGTGCCCACTACACCCCGCCGTTCCCGTTCGTCGCGGCCGAGGAGTGGGGCCCGCGCGGCAACACCGTGCTGGAGGCCGGCTTCGTCACCGCGCAGGACGGCACCGGCATCGTCCACACCGCGCTGGCCTTCGGTGCCGACGACTACGCGCTCGGCGTGTCGGCGGGGCTGACCGTCGTCAACCCGGTGCGGCTGGACGGCACCTTCGACGAGCGGATCACCGGCTACGAGGGCCGCGCCGTCAAGCAGGCCGACGCCGACCTGGTCGAGGACCTGCGGGCCCGCGGGGTGCTCTGGGAGGCCCGCGAGTACGAGCACTCCTACCCGCACTGCTGGCGCTGCGGCACCGCGCTGCTCTACTACGCCAAGCCCTCCTGGTACATCGGCACGTCGCGGATCCGCGAGCAGCTGGTGGCCGCCAACGACGGCATCACCTGGCACCCCGAGCACGTCAAGGACGGCCGCTTCGGCCGGTGGCTGGAGGGCAACGTCGACTGGGCGCTGTCGCGCGAGCGGTACTGGGGTACCCCCCTCCCCGTCTGGCGCTGCGACGACGAATCCTGCGGGCACCTGCACTGCGTCGGCTCGTTCGCCGAGCTGGAGCAGCTCGCCGGCCAGCCGGTCGACGACCCGCACCGGCCGTACGTCGACGACCTGACCTTCGCCTGCGCGCAGGACGGATGCGGCGGGACGATGCGTCGTGTTCCCGAAGTGATCGACGTCTGGTTCGACTCCGGTGCGATGCCGTTCGCCCAGCACCACCAGACCCAGGCGGAGACCCGATCGCAAGGCCGCTGGCCCGCCGACTACATCTGCGAGGCCCAGGACCAGACCCGCGGCTGGTTCTACTCGCTGCTGGCCGTCGCCACGCTGCTGCAGCAGCCCGACCGGACGCGCGACGTGGCGCCCGGCACCGTGTCGCCGCTGTCCACGGTGGTCAACGGCGGCGAGGATCGGCGCGCGCCGGCGCAGTCGCCCTACCGCGACGTCGTCTGCCTGGGGCTGATCCTCGACGTCGAGGGTCAGAAGATGACCAAGTCGAAGGGCAACATCGTCGTGCCCTGGGACGTGCTGGACCAGTACGGCGCCGACGCCTTCCGCTGGTACTTCTTCACCTCCAAGCAGCCGTGGGACGGCTACCGGTTCTCGACCGAGGCGATCGGCGAGGGCGTCCGGGTCTTCCTCAAGACCCTGTGGAACACCTACGGCTTCCTCGTGATGTACGAGAACGCGTCGTCGGCCGGCGACGCGCGGACCGCGACGGGCGCCACGACCGACGACTCCGGCGCGCTGCTGGACCGCTGGATCGGGTCGCGGCTGGCGGCCACGGTCGAGGTCGTCACCGCGCGGCTCGAGGCGTTCGACGTGACCTTCGCCGGGCGCGAGATCGCGGCCTTCGTCGACGACCTCTCCAACTGGTACGTGCGCCGCTCGCGGCGGCGGTTCTGGGCGGGCGACCCGGCCGCGCTGGAGACGCTGCGCGGCTGCCTGGTCACCGTCGCCCAGCTGCTGGCGCCGCTGACGCCGTTCGTCGCCGACGAGATCTACGACAACCTCGACGGCACGCTGGCGTCGGTCCACCTGACCGACTGGCCGGGGACCGCCGGCGGGGCTCCGCTGCCGACGCGCGACCGGGAGCTGGAGGCCGCGATGGCGGTCGCCCGCGAGACGGTGCAGCTGGGTCTGGGTGCGCGCGGCCAGTCCAAGCTGAAGGTCCGCCAGCCGCTGCGCGAAGCGGTGATCGTCGCCGCCGACCGCGAGCGCGAATCGATCGAGCGGCTCGCCGAGATCGTCCGCGACGAGCTCAACGTCCACCGCCTGCGGTTCGTCGAGAACGCCGACGAGCTGGGGTCGTTCGAGGTCAAGCCGAACTACCGCCCGCTGGGCAAGCGGTTCGGCAAGGCGATGCCGCTGGTCGCCGCGGCGGTCGCGGCGCTCGACCCGGCGTCGACGGCCGCGACGGTACGCGCCGGTGGGACGGTCGGGATCAACGTCGAGGGCGCCGAGCACGAGCTGGGCGAGGACGACCTGATCCTGCGGATGGAGCCGCTGGAGGGCTACCAGCTGGAGCGCGAGGGCAGCCACGCGGTCGCGCTCGAGCTGGCGATCGACGACGAGCTCCGCCGTGAGGGCCTGGCCCGCGAGGTCGTCCACGCCGTCCAGGCCGCGCGCAAGGCGGCGGAGCTGGAGGTCACCGACCGGATCCGGCTGACGCTCGACGGCGACGACGAGCTGATCGCGGCCGCGCGCGTCCACCAGGAGTACATCGCCGGCGAGACGCTGGCGGTCGCGGTCGAGCTCGGCGCGCCGACCGGGCTGGTCCACGCGGCCGAGATCGAGCAGCGGACGCTGCGGGTCGGGGTCGCGCGGGCCTGACCCGCCCCGCCCGGCGAGCGGGCGGGCGGGCGGGGCGGGTCCCCATCAGTGCGACTGGTGGGTCACGTCGAACCCGCGCGGCACCAGCCGGAAGACCAGCACCGAGAACGCCAGCAGCAGCAGGCCACCGACCAGGCCGACCTGGATCAGCGCGTCGGTGAACGCGGTCTGCGCCTGCAGCGCCAGGGTCGCGTCGCCGGTGCCCGCGGCGATCTCGAGCGCCGCACCGAGCGACTCCCCCGCCTCGTCGACCAGCTCCGGTGCCACGCCGGACGCCGCGTCCTCCAACCCGGAGCGGTAGAGCGCCGCCGCGACGCTGCCGAGGATCGCGACCCCGAGCACCGTCCCGAGGTCGTAGGAGACCTCCTCGACCGCGGCGGCGTTCCCGGCCTTCTCCGGCGGGGTGCCGGCCATGATGATCGCCGAGGCGATCGTCAGCGACCCCGCGCCCGCTCCGAGCAGCGCGAGCGCCACCGCGACGACGGGGTAGCCCAGGTCGTCGCCGGCCAGCCGCAGCAGCAGGAAGCCGACCCCGGCCACCGCCAGCCCGCCGGCCAGCACCGTCCGCGCGCCGATCCGGCCCGCCAGCACCGGGGCGAGCGGCGACGCCACGACCGCGCCGACCGCGAGCGGCAGCAGCCGCACCCCCGCCGCCAGCGGCGAGTGCCCCTCGACCAGCTGCAGCCACTGGGCGAGCAGCAGCAGCGCCGCCCCCATCGCGAACATCGCCACCAGCGCCGCCACCGCCCCGCCGGTGAAGGGCAGCCGCCGGAACAACCGCACGTCGAGCAGCGGGTCGGGGCGCCGCAGACAGCGCCGGACGAACCAGGTCAGCAGCGCGACCGCGGCGACCAGCGCCAGCCACGGCGCGGGGTCGCCGACGCCGTGCTCCGCGAACCGCTTGATCGACCAGACCAGGCTGACCATCCCGACGATCGAGAGCGCCGTGCCGAGCACGTCCCAACGGCCCGGGGCCGGGTCACGCGACTCGGGCAGCAGCAGGATCCCGGCGACCACCGCCGCGACCATCACCGGCACGTTGACCAGGAACGCCGCCTGCCACGAGAAGTGCTCCAAAAGGAAGCCGCCGACGATCGGACCGACCGCGATCCCGGACGACGAGGTCGCGGCCCAGACGCCGAGCGCCTTGGCCCGCTCGGCCGGGTCGGGGAAGATCACGCGGATCGACGAGAGGGTCGTCGGCATGATCATCGCGCCGCCGACGCCGAGCAGCGCGCGGACCGCGATCACCGCGAGCGGCGCGTCGGCCAGCAGCACCAGCAGCGAGGCCGCGCCGAAGACCCCGAAGCCGGCCAGCAGCATCCGCTTGCGGCCGACCCGGTCGGCCAGCGCGCTCATCGGGATCAGCAGCCCGGCCAGCAGCAGCGAGTAGGCGTCGACGATCCACAGCTGCTCGGTCGCACTCGGCGCCAGGTCGGCGGCGATCGCCGGCAGCGCGACGTTGAGGATCGTCATGTCCATCACGACGACCAGCAGGCTGGCCGAGAGCACCGCCAGCGCCGCCCAGCGGCGGCGGGGTGAGAGCTGCGCCGCGGCGGGGACCGGACGCGGATCGACGGCGCTCATCGGCCGTCCTCGCCGAAGGCGGCATCGTCGACGGCGAGCAGCGCGGCGACGACGGCACGGGACTCGGCGAGCGGCACGGGCTCGCCGCGCAGAGCGGCCTGGATCAGCGCGCCGTCGGCGTAGATCGCGATCGCCCGGGCGCGACCGGGTCCGACGTGCGAAGCGAGCGCAGCGACCAGCCCGTCGAACCAGCGCAACGTGAAGGGCCGCAGCTCCTCGCGCTGGATCCCGGCCGCGTAGAGCGCACCCTCGGTCTGCACCCGCTCGCGGTCGCGCAGGTACTCGTCGAACAGCCGGGCGAGCGCGTCGGGCGTGGCCCCCTCCGCCGCCAGGCTCTGTCGAACGTCGGCGATGCTTGCGTCGACCTGCTGTGCGAGCACGTCGAGCGCGGCGGCGGCCAGTTCGTCGAGGGTGGCGAAGTAGTACGTCGTCGAGCCGAGCGGCACGCCGGCGCGCGCGGCGATCCGGCGGTGGGTCAGCGCCGCGACGCCGCCCTCGACGATCAGCTCGGCGGCGGCGACGACGATGGTGCGGCGGCGGCCTTCGGGGTCGCGGCGGGGCGGGGGATCGGTGGGGGTCACTGGGCAGGCCTCGCAGTCATGTACATCTGTACTAGTACAAATGTACATGATGGCCGTGCGGGGCCCGCAGACCGGGACCGCCGCTCCCGGGCCAGCCGTCCGCGCGCAGCGCCGAACGACGGCGGCCGGCCGACGCCGACAGCGGACCGCGCTTCACCCCGTCGGGCTCCGGTGCGCGATCGGGACGAGCGTCAGCCCGGCGTCCGCTCGACCCGGGCCAGCCACCGCTCCAGGCGCCGGATCGCACTGCGCAGCAGGATGCCGAGGATCATCCGGCCGGCCGAGACCTCGGGCACCGCGCCCGCCGCAGACGGCGCGGCGGTGGGCGCCGTCCGACGACCGGGCGCGGCGCCCGATCGGTCCGCCGGCCCCGCGGCGGCCTCCGGCCCGAGCAGCTCACGACGCAGGTTGGCCGCGAACTGGTCGGTCATCTGGGCCGCCACGTCGCGGACCAGGCTCTGCCGGCCGAAGCGCGCGACGACGCCGGTCAGTCGCAACTCGGTGGCCACCTCCGCCGTGGTCACGGACCCGTCGTGCTCGAGCCGGCTCTCGACGGTCGCACTGGCCGCCCCGCGGCCGCTGCGCTCGCGGGCGTCGACGGTCAGCGTGACCGCGCGCTCGTCGTCGGCGATCCGCTCGCGGACGACGTCGAGGTCGAACTCCAGGCTGACCGGCCCCAGCCGCGTGCGCAGCCGGGCCTTCCAGCGATCGTCGGCGACGGTCTCCACCAGCTCGGCGCCCGGCATGCACGGGATCACCCGCGGCGTGTCGACCAGCAGCGCCCACGCGTCGTCGGGCGATGCCGGGATCTCGAACGAGCTCAGGACCTGCATCAGGACGCCTCCAGGGTCGGATCGATCAGCGACAGCACCCGCTCCGGGGTCAGCGGCGTGCGCGCGATCCGACCGCCGAACGGGCTGATCGCGTCGGCGACGGCCTGGGCCACGGCCCCGGAGCCGCCGATCGAGCCGCCCTCGCCCGCGCCCTTGACCCCGCTGGCGGAGAACGCCGCGGGGGTCTCGATGTGCCGGAACGACATGTCGGGGACCTCCGCCGACGTCGGGTACAGGTAGTCCATCAGCGTCGCGGTGGCGAGCTGCGCCTGGTCGTCGTAGATCAGCTCCTCGAGCAGCGCCATGCCGATCCCCTGGGCGGCGCCGCCGGCGACCTGCCCCTCGACGACCATCGGGTTGAGCATCACGCCGCAGTCCTCGACGAACCAGAGGTGCTCGATCTCGACCAGGCCGGTCTGCACGTCGACCTCGACGGCCGCCACCGCCGCGCCGTTGGTGTACGACTCGGGCGGATCGAAGAAGCGGGTCGACGAGAGCAGCGGCTCGAACCCCGGCGGGCGCGCCTCCGGACCGCCGTAGTGGACGGCGCCGGCGACGTCGTGGAGCGTCGTATCGGCCCCGTCCGGGGCGCGGAAGACGCCGTCCTCGAGCGTGATCCCGTCGGCGTCGCAGCCCAGCAGATGCGCGGCGCAGCGAACCAGCTTCTCGCGGACGTCACCGGCGGCCAACGTGATCAGCTCGGCCGCGATCGCCGCCGAGCGGCTGCCGAAGGTGCCGAAGCCGTAGGTCCCGGTGAGCGTGTCGCCCTGGAGGATCCGGACCGATTCGTACGGCGCGCCGAGCACATCGGCGACCAGCTGGGCGAAGGTCGTCTGCTGCCCCTGGCCGTGCGAGTGGAAGCCCGAGCGCATCAGCACCGATCCGTCCGGCTCGACGGTGATGCTCGCCGAGTCGTAGGAGGCGCCGGCGATCCCGGAGACGCGCGCCTGGAGCGTGCCGAAGGCGCCGGGCTCGACGAACGGGCTGACCCCGATCCCCAGGTACCGACCCTGCGCGCGCAGCTCCTCCTGGCGCCGGCGCAGCGCGGGGTAGTCGGCCAACTCGAGGGCCCGTTCGATCGCCTGGCGGTACGACCCGCCGTCCAGGGTCAGGCCGGTCGTGATCCGCTGCGGCTCGTCGTCGATGCAGTTGCGCAGCCGCAGCTCCGCCGGGTCGACGCCGAGCTCGCGCGCGGCCTCGTCGATCAGCGCCTCGCGGGCCATCTGCCCCGACGTCCAGCCGACGCCGCGCGCCGCGCCCCCCGGAGACTTGGTGGTGAACGCGCAGTCGAGCGTGTAGCGGCAGGCTTCGACCCGGTACAGGCTGGGCAGCAGGACCGCGGCCATCAGCACGTCGATCAGCGGGGTCGAGGGCAGCTGGGCGTAGGCGCCGGCGTCGCCGGCGTAGTGCGCGTCGAAGGCCAGGAACCGCAGGTCGTCGTCCAGCGCGAGGGCGATGTCGATCGCCATGTCCTTGCTGTGCGCGGCGGTGGTCAGGTGCTCGACCCGGTCCTCGATCCACTTGACCGGACGTCCGACGACCACCGCCGCGCCGAGCAGCGCGGGGTCCTCCGGATAGATCTGGCCCTTGACGCCGAAGCTGCCGCCGACGTCCGGCGCGAAGCAGCGCAGCCGCCCCTCGGGGATGCCGACGATGTGCGACACGATCGAGCGCAGCGCGTGGGGCGTCTGGCAGGCCGACCACAGCTCGGCGTCGCCGGTCGCCCGGTCGTAGGCGGCGATCACGCCCCGCGGCTCGAGCGGGTTGCCGGCCCAGCGGCCGGTCGCCAGCCGCTTGCGGAAGACGTGCGCCGCCCGCGCGAAGCAGCCCTCGACGTCGCCGTCGGCGTACTCGATGTGGGCGAAGTTGTTGTCCGGGATCTGCGCCTGGATCACCGGCGCACCGTCGGCCAGCGCCTGCTCGACCGACAGCACCGGCTCGAGCGGCCGCCAGCCGACCTCGACCAGCTCGGCCCCGTCCTCCGCGACGTACCGCGACTCCGCCAGCACGATCGCGACCGGCTCGCCGAGGAACCGGACCTTGTCGGTCGGCAGCACCGGCTGGACCGAGGTCCGGACCTCATCGCGCGGCGCCGAGGTCTCGATCGTCATCGGCCCGGCGCAGGCCCGCCGGACGTCCGCTCCCGTCACCACCGCATGCACGCCCGGCAGCGCGAGTGCCCGCGCCGGATCGATCCCGCCGATCTCCGCGTGGGCGTACGGGCTGCGGACAAAGGCCGCGTGCAGCATCCGCGGCAGCGCGACGTCGTCGACGAACCGGCCGCGTCCGGCGAGCAGCTTCGGGTCCTCGCGGCGCGGCAGCCGCTGGCCGGTCAGCCGACGGGCGTTGGCCACGCTCATCCGCGCAGCTCCTCCCGCGCGGCACGCACGGCGTCGAGGATCCCGACGTAGCCCGTGCAGCGGCAGACGTTGCCGGAGAGGTACTCGCGGATCTGCTCGTCGTCGCAGTCCGGGTGCTCCTCCAGCAGCTGCTGGACCGTCAGCACGAAGGCCGGGGTGCAGAAGCCGCACTGGAGTCCGTGGTGACGTTGGAACGCCGCCTGGATCGGGTGCAGATCGTCCCCGCCGGAGAGGCCCTCGATCGTCTCGATCCGCGCGCCGTCGGCCTGCGCGGCGAGCATCAGGCAGGAGCGCACCAGCTCGCCCTCGTAGCGCACCGTGCAGGCGCCGCAGACGCCGTGCTCGCAGCCGACGTGCGTGCCGGTCAGGCCGAGCTCGTGGCGGAGGAAGTCCGACAGCAGCGTGCGCGGCGTCGCCTGGCCGGTCCGCGGCTCGCCGTTGACCTCGGTCTCGATCCACAGCGGTTCGTCGTCGGCCGCGACCAACGGCAGCGGCGCTCCGGGATCGATCGTCATGCGGTCTCCTCGTTCGTCAGGGCGTCGGTCAGGGCACGGGCCGCGGCCACCCCCGCGATCCTCCGGCGGTACGCCGCGGATCCGTGGACGTCGCCGCCCGGGTCGATCTGCGCCCGGACCGCCGCCGCGACCTCGTCCGCGAGGTCCGGGGCGTCGGCGCGCCGACCGACCAGCTCGGCCTCGATCGCCGGCATCCGCAGCGGAACCTCGGCGACCGCCAGCAGGGTCAGCGCGACCCGCTCGATCGTGCCGTCGTCGGCCACCGCCAGCGCGACCGCCGCGCCGGCGAGCGCGAAGTCTCCGTGCCGGCGCGCGATCTCGACGAAGCCGAAGCGCTCGCCCGCCCGCACCGGCAGACGGATCTCGACCAGCAGCTCGTCCGGCGCGATGCAGGTCGTCAGCGGACCGACGAACAGCTCGGCGGCGCCGACCTCGCGGTCGCCCCGTGCACTGCGCAGCAGCACCGCGCCGTCGAGCGCGCGCAGCACCGCCGGCAGCTCGGCCGCGGCGTCGGCGTGGGCGATGCTGCCGCCGATCGTGCCGCGGCCACGGGTCGCCACGTGACCGACGAAGCCGAGCGCGCGCACGAGCAGCGGCAGCGCGTCGGCGAGCTGCCGCTCGGCTTCGATCTGCCGCGTCGCCGTCGCGATCCGCACCTCGTCGGGACCGCGCACGATCCCGGTCAACGCCGGTACGCGATTGATGTCGACGAGCAGCGCCGGACGCGCCAGTCGCAGATTGACCATCGGCAGCAGGCTCTGGCCGCCGGCCAGCAGCTTGGCGTCGGGACCGTGCTGCGCCAGCAGCGCCAGCAGCTCGTCGAGCTCGCGCGGGGCGGCGTAGGCGAAGCGGGCCGGCTTCATCGGGGGGCTCCGCCGCTCATGCCTTCTGCACGACCCGCCGCGAGAGCAGCCCCTGCGGCCGCAGGAACAGCACCACGATCACGACGATGAAGACGAACGCGTCGGTGTACGGCAACGCGCCGGTCGGCAGCACCACCTGGAAGACCCCCTCCGCCAGCGCCAGCAGGAACGCCCCGAGCACCGGCCCGGAGAGCGTGCCCATGCCCCCGAGGATGGCGGCGATGAAGCCCTTGAGCACGGGGCTCAGACCGGAGTTGGGACCGACCAGGCCGGCGTTGGAGAACCAGAAGATCGCGGCGACGCCGGCCAGCACGCCGGAGACGGCGAACGCGGCGACGACCACGGTGTTGGCCGGGATGCCGACGATCCGGGTGGCCTGGAAGTCCTCCGCCGCGGCCCGCATCGCCAGGCCGATCACGCTGCGCCGCAGGACCAGCGCCAGCGCGGCGAGGATCGCGAAGGTGACGCCGACGGTGACCAGGTCGAACGCGCGGATCGCGACGTCGCCGACCATCAGCTGGTGACTGGTCCACTCCGGATACGGGATCGAGCGCGGCGGCCCGCCGAACGCGGCCAGGTAGACGTTCTGGAGCACCACGCTGACCGCGAACGAGGTCAGCAGCAGCACCGTTGGCGAGGCCCCGCGTACCGGCCGGAACGCGATCCGCTCGAGGATCACCGCTCCGAGCGCGGTGACCAGGATGCCGACCAGCGCGACCAGCACGAACGAACCGCCGAGCAGCGGCAGCGTCATCGCGTAGGCGCCGAGCACCATCAGGTCGCCGTGGGCGAAGTTGATCAGCCCGAGGATGTTGGAGAGCAGCGCCACCCCGAGCGCGACGAGGGCGTAGACGGCCCCGGCCGAGAGCGCGGTGACGAGTTGCTGGAGGATCTCTTGCACGGGCGGTTCAGCGGTCGGAGGACGGGTGGGTGGCGCCGGCGCCGTCCACGGCAAGGCCGAGGTAGGCCGACTCGAGGTCGCTGTCGCGGAGCTGCTCGGCCGTGCCCTCGAGCGAGATCCGGCCCGACTGCAGCGCGTACGCGCGATCGGCCAGCTCCAGCGTCCGCTGGACGTTCTGCTCGACGATCAGCATCGTCATGCCGCGGTCGCGGAGCGCGTGGAGCAGCTCGAACAGCGACGCGATCAGCTTGGGCGCGAGCCCCAGCGTGGGCTCGTCGAGCAGCAGCATGGTGGGGCGACGGACCAGCGCGCGGGCGAGCGCCAGCTGCTGCTGCTGACCGCCCGACAGCACGCCGCCGGGCTCGTCGATCTTCTCCCGCAGCACGGGGAACAGCTCGAGCACCTCGTCGAGCCGCTCGGCGAAGCTCGCCCGCGATCCGAAGCCCGCGGCCAGACGGAGGTTCTCGCGGACGCTCAGCCCCGCGAAGATCCGCCGGCCCTCCGGCGACAGCGCAAGCCCCCGGGCGACGATCGCCTCCGGCGTGCAGCGGGTCACGTCCTCGCCGGCGAAGCGCACCCGGCCCTGGTGGCTGCGGACGACGCCGGCGATCGCGTCGAGCAGCGACGACTTGCCGGCGCCGTTGACGCCGAGGATCGCGACGACCTCGCCGCGGTCGACGTGCAGGTCGACGCCGCGCACGGCCGGCAGCGGTCCGTAGCGGACGTGCAGGTCCTCGACCGCCAGCAGGCGGCCGTCATCAGCGGGGGTGGAGGTCATCCGAGGTACGCCTCGATCACGTCGGGATCGCGGCGGACGACGTCCGGGGTGCCCTCCGCGATCTTGTGGCCCTCGTTGAGCACGACGATCCGCTGGCAGGCGCGCATCATCAGGTGCATGTCGTGGTCGATCACGATCACGCCGCAACCGTGGTCGTCGCGCAGCGCGTGCAACGTGCCCATCAGCCGCTCGGACTCGACCTCGTTGAGGCCGGCCGCGGGCTCGTCCAACAGCAGGATCACGGGATCGAGGGCCAGCGCCCGCGCGATCTCCAGCCGCCGTTGGATGCCGTACGGCAGGGTCCGTGCCTGGCGCTCGGCCCAGGCGCCCAGACCGAGCCCGTCGATCAGCTCGGCCGCCCGCTGACGGGCGGCCCGCTGCCGCCGGGTGGCCCCGGCGGCGACCTCGACGTTCTCCGTCAGCGTCAGCTCGCCGAAGGTCCGGATGTTCTGGAACGTCCGAGCGATCCCCCGGCGCGCGACCTCGTCCGGAGACCGCGCGGTGACCTCCTGCTCGTCCAGCCGCACCGAGCCCGCCGACGGCGCGTAGACGCCGGAGATCACGTTCATCAGCGTGGTCTTGCCCGAGCCGTTGGGCCCGATCACGCCGACGATCTCCCCCTGGTCGACGACCAGGTCGACGTCGGTCAGCGCCGCGACGCCGCCGAAGCGCATCGTCAGGCCCTCGACCCGGAGCCGGGCGCCCCCGGAGGGGCGCGTGGTGGACGGTACGGCGGTCACGCGCGGCTCGCTACGGCTGGGGGACGATCGCCGGGTCGACTTGGACGTCAGCGGCGTGCGCGAACGCCTTGCCGCTGTCGTCGGCGGTGGTGATCACCAGCGCACGGTCAGCCAGGCCGACGCCGAACGGCGATCCCTCGTAGGAGATCGTGCCCGTCGTCGCCTCGACGTCCTCGAGCGACGCGAAGGCGTCACGCAGGGCCCGCGAGTCGTTCGATCCCGCCTTCACCACCGCAGCGGAGATCAGGTCGATGATGTCGGCGCCGAGCCCCGGGTTGGCCGAGGGCACGTCCCGCTTGTGCTCCGTGCGGTAGCTCTCGGCGAACTCCGCGAAGCGGCTGCCCTCCTTGGGGAAGCCGAAGGTCGCGACGTAGACCTCGCCGGGGTTGCCGGACTCGAACAGCAGCGGCGAGTCCGCGCCGTCGGCGAGCAGCACCGGCTTGTCGATCCCGGCCGCCCGCAGCTCCGAGAGGAACGCGTTCAGATCGGGGACGAACAGCGGCGTCATGATCACGTCGTAGTCGCCCTTGAACGCCTTGATCTTGTTGACGGCGGCGGCGTACGACTGCTTGAAGAGGTCGACCTTGTCCTCGGCGACGACCTCGCCGCCGAGCTGCTTGTACGCGTCCTTGAACGACGTGCCCAGCTCGACCGTGTACTCGATGCCGTCGGAGCCGACGACGTAGGCCGTCTTCCAGTCCTTGTCCTTGACCGCGAACTGGGCCAGCCCGGCCCCCATGTGCAGCGATCCGGCGACCGAGAGGAAGCCGAACTCGCCGACGTTCTTCGGGAACGCGGACTCCCCGGCGCAGGTCAGCACGGTGGAGACGTTCTTGCCCGCCGACAGCAGCGCGCTGGGCGTCGAGACCGCACCGGAGCACGAGCCGATCATGAAGTTCGCGCCCTTCCCCAGCAGCTCCTGGGTGGCGACCCGCTGCTTGGCGGGGTCGCTGGCCGCGTCCTGGACCTGGAGGTCGAGCTTCCACTTGCCCCCGGCGCCGCCCTCGGCGTTGATCTGGTCGACGCGAATCCGGGCGCCCTTCAGCACCTCGCTGTCGAACGGGCCGTTCATCCCGGTCAGGCTCGGCGTGAAGCCGATCATCACGGTGCCGCCGCCTCCGCCGTCGCCGTCGCCCGAGGCCGCGGCGGTCGTGGCGCCCTGGTCGTCGTCGCCTCCGCAGGCGGCGAGCGCGAAGACCGCGCCGGCCGCGATCGCTCCGAGGGCGCGTCGTCCGCGCCCGCTCCAGCTGGTTGAACCAAGCACCGTGTTGCTCCTCGTCGTGTGGTTAGGGCGCGGCCGTCTCCGACGGCCGACCGCTCGTGCTTCCGCCACCCGGGGAAGGCGGCACTCCGTCGGCGCCGGATCGGCGCAGCCGCCCCAGCAGGTCCTCCAGCTCCCAGCGGCCCAGCAGGCCCTGGGGACGGAGGATCAGCAGGACGATCACGATCAGCGCCGGACCGATCGGCACCAGCGCGAACAGGCTGTCCCGCCCGTCCGCGATGCCGTTGATGACCCTTCGCAGCACCTCGGTCACCGTGGTGAAGACGAGGGCACCGGCCAGCACGCCCGAGATCGAGCTGCCGCCGATGATCACGATCGTGAGGATCGTGAAGGTCAGGTCGAAGTAGAAGAAGCTCGGCGACGCGACGCCGAGCGAGTGGACGTAGAGCGCGCCGCCGGCCGCGACGACCGCCGCGCTGATCACCCAGGCGGCGTAGCGGGCGCGCACCACGCGCACGCCACTCGCGGCCGCGGCCAGCTCGTCGGCGCTGGTCGCGCGCAGCGCCAGCCCGAGCCGCGAATCGCGGAACACGCGGGCCACCGCGAGCGCGACGAGCGCGAACGCCAGCGCCGGCCAGAGCGTGACGGTCGTGGGGATCCCGTAGAGCGTCTCCTGGCCGTTGGTGATCGCCGTCCAGTTGGTGGCGACGACGCTGACGACGACGAGCAGGCCGAGCGTCGCCAGCGGCAACGTGTCGCGCGAGAGCCGGACGAAGGCCAGGCCGATGATCGCGGCCACGATGATCGCGATCACGACGCCGACGACGGTCCCGAGCAGGTAGCCGCCGTGCGCGTCGAGGATGAAGCCCGGGGCCTCCGGGATCATCGACTGCTTGAGCGCCGGCGGAATCGTGACGAGCGCCGCCGCGTAGCCGCCGATCGCGGCGAAGGCCAGGTGCCCGAAGGTCGCGATCCCGGTCGTGCCCATGAACAGCTGCACGCCGGTCGCCAGCACCACGTAGATCAAGAACGTCGTGGCGACCTGGGCGAGCGAGGCGCCGCCGAACGCAGCGATCAGCGCCACCAGGCCGGTCAGCAGGCCACCGGTCAGCAGCCAGCCGCCGAGTGGCGTGCGCCACAGGCGCTCCAGTCGCGGCGGCGGTGGGTTCCGGTCGAGGGCCCCGTCGGCCCGGTCAGGTGCTGGCTGGTCGTTCATCTACAGAGGGTTCCGGGGGCGTCGCAGGAGGCGCGACTCGGGACGTCATAGATATTACATATGACCTAATAGGTCATGAGAATTTTTCTGCGCGCCGTCGCACCGCTGGCGGAACTCCGTCCGCGCCGCACGGGACCGGCGCCGACGGCCGTCGGCGCCGCCGGCGACCACGCCCCTCGGAGCGCGGCCGGAGCCGCGGCCGACACCCGGCGCGGCGAGCCCGCCGGCACGCGGGGCGCGTCGGGATCGGACGGCCCGCGCGGGCGGCAAGAGGCCGCCCGCGCCGCCGCGGGCGGCGATCCGAGCTCAGGCGGCCAGCAGGCCGCCGTCGACGACCAGCGTGGTGCCGGTCACGTACGACGCGTCGTCGGACGCCAGGAAGGCGATCGCCCGGGCCACCTCCGCCGGCTCGGCCGCCCGGCCGATCGGCACCGTCTGCCCGGCCTGCGTGAACGTCTCCTGCTCCTCGTCCCGGCTGACGCCGGGCAGCGAGTTGGAGAGCTGGTGCGTCCGCACCACGCCGGGCGCGACCGCGTTCACGCGGAGCCCCTCCGCCGCGTAGCGCGTGGCGAGCGACGTCGCCAGCTGGCGCACCGCGGCCTTCGAGGTGTTGTAGAGGAAGCTCGACACGCCACCGAACTCCTGACCGCGGAACGCCGAGGTCGAGGTCACCAGCACGATCGCGCCGGACGACCCGCGCAGCAGCGCCGGGACGGCGTGGCGACAGAGCAGGAACATGCCGCGGACGTTCGTCGCCATCACCCGGTCGAACTCGTCGACCGTGACGTCGTCGACGTCGCGCACGTGCATCACGCCGACACCGCCGACCACGATGTCGACGCCGCCGAGCTCCCGCTCGGCGACCGCGACCATCCGCCCCGCGGTCGACTCCTCGGCGACGTCGCCGACGACGCAGCGGTGCCGGACATCCGCGTCCGGCCCGAGCGTCGCGACGGTCTCGGCCAGCGCCGCAGCGTCGATGTCGTTGAGCACCAGCCGCGCGCCCTGCTCGGCGAGCAGGACCGCCGTGGCGCGGCCGATCCCGCTCCCCGCCCCGGTGACGAGCGCGACCCGGCCGCCGAACCGCGTCCGTGACGCGCCGCCGTCGCTCATGCCGGGACGGCCTCCTCCTGCGCCGCCTCGGCGAGCAGCGCCTGCGCGGTCTCCACCGACGCGACGTGCGGCAGGAAGTTCCACGGCTCACGGAAGGCGTCGACCACCCGGCTGGCGACGGCGGGCGACGTCCCTGCCGCGCCGAGCACCATGCCGGCCGCGTCGGTCGGCGCCAGCAGCATGTTCGTCAGGCCGGTGAAGTACTGCCCACGCTCCTCCCAGAACGTGTCGAACCGGTCCTGGAACCACTCCGCCGTGATCGGCCGGCCCTCGAGGTCGGCGATGCCGTTGAGCAGGTCCCAGACCGCGTAGGCCGTGCAGTTGCCGCCCTGGCCGGCGACCGGATCGTTGACGATCACCACGTCGCCGATCCCGAAGACCGGCTTGCCGGAGGGCAGCGTGGCGACCGGGCGGCGGACCTGCGGGCGGACCGCGCCGCGCAGGAAGGCCTTCGGGTCGGCGATCCGCACGTCGGCGAAGGTGTCGTTCTCCCAGGAGCAGAACTTGGCGATCAGCTCCTTCGTCACGCGGATCGCGTCCTCGGGCGTCTTGACGTCCATCATCAGGTCGACGTCGCTGCCCGGAATCGCCTCGAACAGCACCGTGCTGATCGCGCGGTTGGTCATGTGCAGGTTCGGCGAGTAGAACATCTCGCCGCGCCCGGGCGACGCGGTGAACTCGATCATCGAGAACTTCTGCGGATCGTCGAACCGCAGGCCCTCGATCAGCAGCAGCATCAGGTGCCGCTGCGGCGTGTCCCACATCGAGCGCGACTCGTCGGTCTGGAAGGCGGCCCCCAGCTCGCCCTTGCCGGTGGCCACGAAGACGGGGCCCTGGTCGGCGAGCTCCTCGAGGTCCGCGATCGTCGCGTTGCCGTAGCGGACGTTGCCGCCGCGACGCTCGAACAGCTCGGTCAGCAGCGCGAACTTGAAGCGCGTGTCGATCGCGCGCATCGGCTCGGCGTAGAGGCTCGTGAAGTGCGACACCACGTCCTTGCCGTCGAGCGACACGCGCATCTCGATGCCGCTGGTGTGGTGCCGGACGATGTGCTGGTAGCAGTCGACGCCGGCCTCCTCCTCGAACAGCATCGAGCGACGGTGGAGGCCATGGCTGGCGCCCGCCGGCCCGGCGAGCATCTCGGCCGGGGTCTTGTCCGAGAGCAACGTGACGTCGAACCCCTGCTTCTGGAGTCCGATCGCGAGGTGCAGGCCGCCCTGGCCGGCGCCGACCACGGTGGCGGGGCCGGGGCCGGCGGCCCGGTTCGATGAGGTGGTCACAACTGCCGTCCAATCAGTCGGTATTCGCGGTTGAAGTAGAGCAACGGCTCAGGCGTCGGTTGATCGCCGGAGCCGGCGTGGGTGCCCGCCAGCACGTTGCCGACGACCAGGGTGTGGTCGCCGACGTCGAAGGTTCGGTGGACCTCGCACTCCAGGTGCCAGATCGCGGACCGGATCGCGGGCGACCCCTCGCCGCCGCGGGGGAAGCAGAACTCGTCCAGGAACTTCGGACGGCCGGCGGTCGCCGCGGCCTCGGCCACCGCCTTCTGGTCGGCTCCGAGGATGTCGATGCCGAAGCGGCCGCCGGCGACGATCGCCGCGTAGGTGCGGGTCTGCCGCTGCAGCGAGACCAGCAGGCGCGAGGGATCGGCCGAGAGCGACGTGCACGAGCTGATCGTCATCCCCCACGGCCGGTCGTCGACCCAGCAGGTGACGACGACCACGCCGGAGACCAGCGTGCGGAACGCCGCCCGGAGCATCTCCGGGGGCACGGTGGCCGGAGGGCCTCCGCCGGCCTCCAGCGCCGCCGCCCGCAGAGGGGCGGACCGGGGATCGAGGGAGCTGTCGTTGCGCACGCGAGCCATATGACGTAATAGATCATACCTTCATGAGTGCGGCCCGACAACCACCACCGGGACTCCCGTATTATTCTGCTATACAGAAGCCTTGTCCAGTGCGCCGAATTACCCCATCGGCTCCGTCGACCGGACGCTGCGTCTGCTGCTCCACGTGAGCGAGCACCGGACGGTGCGCCTGTCCGCCGCCGCCTCGGCGCTCGGCGTCAGCCAGTCGACCGCCCACCGGATGCTCGACATGCTCCGGCACTACGGATTCGTCGAGCAGAACCGGGCGACCAAGGAGTACCGCGTCGGACCCGCCCTGGTCGACATCGGCCTGGCCGCGGTCCAGGCCCTCGACGTCCGGCGCGAGACCGCGCCGTTCCTGGCCGAACTGAGCGGCGAGCTGCGCGAGACCGTCCACCTGGTCGACGTCCGCGGCGCCACATGCGTCTTCCTGGACGCCCACGAGCCCCCGACCCGGCTGGTCCGCAGCGTCTCGCGGGTCGGGACCGGACTGCCCGCGCACACGACGTCCGGCGGCAAGGCGCTGCTCGCGCAGCTCTCCACCGCCGACCTGCACGCGCTCTACCCCGACGAGCAGCTGCCGGCCCTGACGCCGGACACGATCACCCGGCGTGCGGCGCTCGAGCGGGAGCTGGACGTGATCCGCGACCAGGGCTTCGCGGTCAACCGCGGCGAGAGCGAGCCGGAGATCGGTGGCGTGGCGGTTCCGCTCCTCGACCGGCTCGGTCAGCCGCGGGGCGCGCTCGTGGTGACCGCGCCCCGCGAGCGGCTGACCGACCAGGACGTTCCGCGCTTCGCCGCCGCCGCGCAGGCCGCCGCCACCCGTTGGCAGGCGACGGTTCCGGGCTCCCTGCGGGACGCCTGAGCGGATCGCGCGGCGCCCGCTCACGGCCGCGGCGGCGGCGGGAGCACGAAGGTGTCGCGGGTCCGACACCAGAGGTCGCCGCCCATCCGCGCGACCAGCCGGAGGGCGTCCGGGTCCGGCGGCCCACCAGCCGCCGGCAGCGCCGCGTCGATCACGTGGAGCCGCTGCACCCGACCGATCACCAGGTTGTTCGCCTCGACGCCGTCCCACGTCCCCAGGTCGACCACGTCGAGCACGCGGCACTCGAACGCCGCGGGCGACGCAGCCACGCGCTCCGGAGCCACGCTGTCGCTGGGCGTCCCCGCGACGCCGAGCATCTCCCACTCGTCGATCTCCGGCGGCACGATCCGGCTCGACTCGTTGGCCGCCTCGACCAGGTCCTCGGAGACCAGGCTGATCACGAACTCGCCGGTGTCCTTGACGTTGCGCAGCGTGTCCTTCGCGGTTCCCCGCCGCCACCCCGGCCCGAACGCGATGATCGGCGGGTCGTAGGAGAAGAGGTTGAAGAACGAGAACGGCGCGAGGTTCCGCCGGCCGTCGATCGACAGGGTCGAGACCCACGCCACCGGCCGCGGCGCGATCAAGCTGTTCAGCATCCCGCCGAGCGTGCGGCGGTCGAGGTCCTCCGGCGCGAACGACTTCACGTGATCCGGACTCGGTTGCGGATCGCCCCGATGCCGGAGATCGCGACCTCGACCTCGTCGCCGTCGCCGAGCACCAGGCCCTGCGGATCGCCGACCCCGCCGGGCGTCCCGGTGGCGATGATGTCCCCCGGCTCCAGCTCGACGATCGTCGAGAGGTCGGAGACGACGGTCGGCACGTCGAAGACCAGGTCGCCGATCGGCGCGCGCTGGCGGACGTCGCCGTTGACCCGGGTCACCAGCTCCATCGCGGAGACGTCGCCGAGCTCGTCGCGGGTCACGACCCACGGCCCGACCGGCGTCGACGCCTGCCAGCTCTTGCCGGCGAACCACTGCGTCGTCCGCCGCTGGTAGTCCCGCATCGTCACGTCGTTGATCACCGTCAGGCCGGCGACCAGCTCCCAGGCCCGCTCGGACGACACGTCGCGGCCGGGCGCGCCGATCACGATTCCCAGCTCGCCCTCGTAGTCGAGCGCCGCCGCGCCGGAGCGCGGGACGCGCACGTCGGCGAACGGGTCGGTCAGCGCCCGCGGCAGCTTGGAGAAGAGCGTCGGCTCGGTCGGCAGCTCGCGGCCCATCTCGAGGATGTGCTCGCGGTAGTTGAGGCCCAGGCAGACCACGGCGCCCGGAGCCAGCACCGGCCGGCGCAGCTGGTCGTCCTGGACGGCGACCGGCGTGCCCGTCGCGAGCGCGGCCCGCGCCAGGGCGTCGGCCCGCCCGGTGCGCAGCAGCGCGCCGACGTCGGCGATCGAGGCGCCGTCCTCGGTGGTCACGGGGATCGCTCCCCGTTCGGTGTGGACCGCGGCGAACGTCCCGTCGCCGCGATCGATGGTGGCAAGGCGCATGGTGACGGAGACCGCTCAGGCCTCCGGCGGCAGGACCACGGTGGCCGAGATCTCGATCAGGCACTGCTCCTCGACCAGCCGCACCACCTGGACCATCGTCGACGACGGAGCCTTGTCCGGCCAGAACTCCCGGCGCGCCCGGTGGATCGCGTCGAACTCGGTCACGTCCACGGCGTAGACGATCACCGACGCCACGTCGTCGAGCGTCGCCCCGGCCTCCTCGACCAGCGCCTGGATGTTGCGGCAGATCTGGCGGGTCTGCTCCTCGACGTCGCCGACCCCGACGACGTTGTTGTCCGCGTCACGGGCGGTCAGCCCGGAGATGTGCAGCGTCCGTCCGGTGTCCTGGGTGAGGATCGCCGGCGACCAGACGCCGAACGGCTTGGGCAGCTTCGGCGACGTGACGACCGTGGTCCGGGATGCGGAGGCGTCGGGCGAGGAGGGAGACATGGAAGTCCTTCGTTGGAGGGGGCGGAAGAGGGTGGAAGGGCGCGGGGTCGTCGTCGATCGCACCCCCGTGGTGCGATCGACGACGACGCCCGGATCCGGACTCAGAGCGGGGCAACCGGGGCGATCGCCCCGGAGACCTGACGGGCCCGGACCTGGACCCGGGTGAACGCCCGCAGCGCGCGAGCGTGGGAGCCGACGTCGGCCTGCGCCCCGCCCTCGGCGACCGCGGTGCGTCCGGCGGCCAGCTCGTCGCGGGCCATGCCGAGTCGGCGGGCCAGCTCGTTGCCCGCGTCGAGCTCGATGCCCGACGCGGAGAGCAGCTTGCCGGCCGCGTCGATGTCACGGACGGCGCGGCTCTCGGCGTCGCCCACCAGGTCGGCCGGCGAGTCCGTCAGCGTCAGCGTCCACGAGGCGTTGGTCTCGTCGTGGTAGTAGAAGCCGTGGTTGGGGTTGTTCGGCTGGACCTTCCGGGTCAGCGGCCCGATGCAGCCGCTGTAGGTCCGCTGCTTCGGGTCGACCACCGAGATGAACGCGTTGACCCGGTGCGCGGCGGAGGCCTCCCACTGCCCGTGCTCGTAGGCGGCGGAGATCTCGTCCCAGCTGCCCTCCGGCAGCTCGCCCGGGGTCGAGTACAGCCGCTCGACGAACGTCGTGTCGATCGTCCCGTTGGCGGCCTGCAGCTGGTCGAAGAGGAACCGGTTGCGGGCCTCGCTGAGCTTGGTGCAGACCTTGCGCCACTGCTCGCCGGGCGTGCCCTTGAGCAGCACGTCCTGGTCGAGCGCGTGCCAGCCGGCCACCGGGTCGAACTGGTAGTCGCCGTCCGGCACCGCGTTGCGCTGCGGCGCGTCCGGGCTGAGCGAGTTGTTGTTGGCGTAGAGGAAGTCGTACTGCGTGCCGTCGAGACCGGTCGAGTGCTCGCGCAGGACCGGCTTGCCGTCGTGTCCGCGGCGGGTCTCCAGCACGTAGGCGTAGTGCTCGTCGGCGTAGAAGCCACCGTCGGTGCCCATCGCCTGGCCCGCGTCGCCGACCGGCCAGCCGCACTGCGTCTCCAGCGCCTCGCGGGCGCTCGTCGAGTGGCGCAGCAGGTGGAAGGTGCCGGCGCCGCGGCGGACCCCGTAGCCCCACTCCTCGGACGGTTCGCCGACGTACGGGACGCCGCCGTGGTGGACGTACGTGACGCCCTCGCTGTTGAGGCCCGGGTGCCCGGCCATGAACAGGTTGCTCCAGCCGGGGATCCGGCCGTTGACGCCGAACGGCGTGTAGACGAAGTCGTGCCCGTCGTCGGGGTACGCCACCACGGTCGCCTGGTAGGTGCAGTCGTGATCGGTCGAGGCACCGACCACCAGGCCGCCGTCGGCGGTCGCGTCGCCCCAGGCGCAGAGCCCCGAGCAGAGCTCGTCGAGGGTGCCGCCGACGTGCAGCGACATGCCGCGCGCCGCCACCGACGGGCTCGTCGGCATCAGCTGCTTGAGCGGGCCGTCCCAGAGGTCGTCGGCCACGCCGCGCAGCTCGGTCGCGGGCGCCTCGGCCCCGGTCCAGATCGCCAGCGCGTTGTCGTACTCCATCGGTACGCCGGCCTCGCTCGAGCCGGCCGCCATACCGCGTGCCATCTCGACGATCTCCGGCGCGTGGCGGGCCAGCTCGGCCTCCCACTGCCGCAGCTCGTTCTGCTCCTGGGCGGAGAAGATCCGCCGCGCGGTCTCGGCGAAGATCCAGCGACCGTAGATCTCGATCGCCTGCTGGGCGTACTGCCGGCCCATCTCGAACGACGAGCCCTGGAGCACGATGATCGGGCAGATCGAGGGCACCACCGGCACGTCGTCGGCGAACAGGATCTCGGTGCCGTTGCCGGCGATCCGCGGACGGTGGCTGCCGTCGGAGAACTCCGGGTCGCGGCCGCCCTCCAGCGCGGTCCGGACCGACTCGGCCCGAACCCGCGCGTCCTCGAACCGCTCGGCGGCCGTCCGGTAGTCGCGCTCGTCGCCGGTCGTCGCGGCGAACCCGACGTGGGTCCCGAGCGCGCGACCGAGCAGCCACTTGCCGATCCCGACGTTCAGCATCGCCTGGTCGAGCGCCGCCGTCGCCCGCAGGTACCGCGGGTCGGTCGGGGCGAGCGCGACGACCGCCTGGTTGGCGAACAGCACCGCGAACTGCGCCCGGGTACGGGCGTTCAGGGCCTGCTTGACGACCTCGAGGTCGGTCGGCTGACGGACCGCGCTCATGCGGACAGCTCTTCCCGGTACAGGCCCAGCGACCGCTGGACCGGAGCGTCGCTGAACGAGAAGAGGAACGCCGGGTCGTCGCCGGAGAGGTTCTCGTGGTGGTGCTCGGCCCAGATCGGCACGACGAAGGTGTCGTGCTCGGACCACTCGATCCGCTCGCCGTCGATCACCGTAGCGCCGTTGCCGCGGACCGCGTGGTAGACGGTCGAGCAGGTCTGGCGGTGGGCCTGGGTCGTCTGCCCCGGGTGGAGCAGCTGCGCGAAGCAGGCGATCGTCGACATCACCGGACCGCAGGTGACCGGGTTGACGTACTCGAAGATGACGCCGTCGGTCGGCGATCCCTGGGTGTCCTGGGCGGCGCCCAGCAGGGCCCGCTCGGTGACGTCCCACGGGTACTTGATCACCGGCGAGTACGGCAGCTCCCAGCTCTCCCAGCGCGGCGCCAGCGCGGGCTGGCCCCACGCGCGGGTCGACGCGTCGTCGGGCCGGCTCAGGCTCTGCGCGTCGCTGGAGTCGGCCTCGTAGAAGCTCGTCTCGAGCGCGGTCAGCAGCGGCAGGTCGAGGCCGTCGAGCCAGATCATCGGCTCGTCGGTCTCGTTGCCGTGGTCGTGCCAGGCGAACGACGGGGTCAGCACCAGGTCGCCCGGGGTCATGATCGCGCGCTCGCCGTTGACGGACGTGAAGCCGCCGGAGCCCTCGATGATGAACCGCATCGCGGCGGCGGCGTGGCGGTGCGACGGCGCGACCTCGCCCGGCTTCACCAACTGGAGCGCCGCGTAGAGGTGGCCGACGGCGGTGACGCGCCCGGCGGTCGGGTTGACGAGGTTCAGCGAGCGGCGGATCGCGTCCTTGTGGTCGACCAGCTCACCCGCCCGCATCAGCAGCTTCCGCGCCTGCTCGTACCGCCAGACGTGCGGCGTGGAGGCCGACCCCGGCTGGGCCGGCAGCAGCTTGCGGTACTGGGTCCAGAGCGGGCTGAGGCTGGCGGCCTCGAGTTCGCCGAAGAAGGCCTCGACCTCGCTGGAAACCGCCGGGGATGAAGACGTCACGGGAGTACCTCGTCGTGTTCGGGCCGTGGATTCGCACACTGCAGAATCCACTTCTGCAATATCAATCGAAAGCTGTCCGCCTGTCAAGACGGACCGGGCGGGCTCCGACGGACCGCGGGGGCCGGCCGGAGCGCCTGCGGGTCAGGAGGCGGCGCGCACCCCCGCCGACAACGGCGGGGCCACGGCGCTGTCACGCAACCGCACCACGTACGAGCCGGCCTGGTCGATCGTCAGGTCGTACTCGTCCAGCAGCACGATCGTGCTGGTGCCGAGCTCGACGATCGCCGGGCCGGAGATCACGACATCGGTCGCCAGCCGCGGCCCGTCGAAGACCGGGGCGTCGACGAAGCCGACCGCCTTCGGCGACCAGATCGGACGGTCCTTGAGGTACGCGTCTCCGCTGTCGCCCGAGCCCTGGCGCGCCTGCCCCGGACCCGGCTTCGGCGTCTCGCCGACGACGGTCAGCCGCACGGCCAGCACCTCGATCGGCATCTCCGACGAGCGGTAGCCGTAGAGCCGGTCGTGGGTCCGGTGGAACGCCTCGGCGATCTCGTCCAGGTCGGCCCGCTCGACCACGTCGGCCGGCAGCGGCACGTTGACCTCCCACCACTGACCGACGTAGCGCATGTCGAGCGACGGCACGATCGAGGTGGCGGCCTCGCCGACGGACTCGCGGCGCAGGGTCTCGCGACCGCGGACGTTCATCGCCGCCCAGGCCTCCTGCAACGTCGCCGGCGCGAGCGCGTCGAGCCGCGACTTCACGCTCTGCACGTAGTCGTGCTTGAAGTCGCTGTAGAGCATGCCGACCGCGCACAGCACCGACGGCTCGGACGGGACGACCAGCGTCGGCACCTCGAGCTCCGCGGCGATCGCGGTGGCGTGGACCGGCCCGGCCCCGCCGCCGACGACCAGCGGAAAGTCGCGCGCGTCGAGCCCACGGCGGACCGTGACCTCGCGGACGCCGGCCGCCATGTTGACGTTGACCAGGTTGAAGATGCCCGACGCGGCGTGCGCGACGTCGAGCCCGAGCGGCCCGGCGACGTCCCGCTCGATCGCCCGCTCGGCGGCGGCACGGTCGAGCCGCATCCGCCCGCCCAGGAAGTCCTCGTCGATGTAGCCGAGCACCAGGTCGGCGTCGGTCACCGTCGGACGATCCCCACCGCGGCCGTAGCACGCCGGTCCCGGGCTGGCGCCCGCGCTCTGCGGACCGACCTGCAGCAGGCCGCCGCCCTCGACCCGGGCGATGCTGCCGCCGCCGGTGCCGATCGTGTGGATGTCGATCATCGGCAGCGCCAACCGCCAGCGATCGAGCACGCCGTCGGTCATCACCAGCGGCGCGCCGCCCTTGACCACCGCGGCGTCGAAGCTGGTGCCGCCCATGTCGATCGTCAGGCAGTCGGTCGAGTCCTGCGAGGCGACCGCGGCCAGCCCGGAGTTCGGCGCGGAGGCCGGACCGGAGAGCAGCGCCCGCGCCGCCTCGCGCCCGACCTCGTCGGGCGCGGCGACGCCGCCGTTGGACTGCATGATCAGCAGCATGCCGCCGAACCCGCCCTGCTCCAGCGCGGCGCGGAGCGCGTCCAGGTAGCGGCTGACGATCGGCCCGACGTAGGAGTTGAGCACCGTGGTGCTCATCCGGTCGTAGTAGCGGACCTGCGGCAGCAGATCGGTCGAGACCGTCCGGTAGAGGTCGGGGAGCAGCTCGTCGAGCAGCTCCTTGACGCGGCGCTCGTGGCCGTCGTTGGCCGGCGAGTGCAGCAGGCAGACGGCGACCGCCTCGACCTCCTCGCGCCGGAACAGCTCGACCGCCGCGCGGACGTCGTCCTCGCTCAGCGGCTCGAGCTCCTGGCCGGCGCTGTCGAAGCGCCCGGCGACGCCGGTCCGCAGGTGCCGCGGCGCGAGCGGCTCGGGGGCCGTCAGCTGGTTGTCGTAGATGTCCTCGCGGGTGCCGTCGCGGAACTCGAGCACGTCGCGGAAGCCCTCGGTGCCGATCACGCCGACGCGGGCGCCGTTGTGCGTCAGCAGCGCGTTGGTCGCCACGGTGGTGCCGTGGACGATCATCTCGACGGCGCCGAGGAACGCGCGCGGCTCGAGCCCGAGCGTCTCCGCGATCTCGCGGACGCCGTTGAGCACGCCGACCGACGGATCGGGCGGCGTCGAGCTGGTCTTGTGGATGAACCGCCGGCCGTCGTCGGAGACGACCAGGAAGTCGGTGAACGTGCCGCCGACGTCGATGCCCAACCGGAACGTGCTCATGCCTTCACCGCCGTCGTCTGCGCGCCGCGAAGCGCGGCCGTCTGCTCGTCCTGGACCGCCCACGTCTCCGCGTCGATCGCCACTCCGTACTGCTCCCGCGCCGCCTCGAGCGTGACCAGCCCGCGACGGACGTCCTGCAGGACCAGCTCCGCCGGCCGCTGGTGCGGGTCGCCGTAGCCCCCGCCGCCCCCGCTGGTCATCACCAGGCGCGTGCCGGGCTGGAGGTCCTCGAGCATCTCCTTGGAGCCGATCGGCACCACCCGTCCGTCGGCGAAGTGCGCCTCGTAGACGTTCATCCCGCCCGGCAGGCCGCCGAACACGCCGGCCGGCGGTGCGCCGCCCTCGTGCTCCGCGTCATGGCCGATCGTGACGGCGAACTCCTTCTCGCCCAGCACGCGCAGCGCCGAGCGGATGCCGAGGCCGCCGCGCCAGCGGCCGGCCCCGGCCGAGTCCGCCTCCAGCTCGACGTACTCGATCAGGTGCGGCGTCGAGAGCTCGAACATCTCCGGATCGGGCGAGCGGACCTGGACGGCGCCGGGCGACCCCAGGCCGTTCCAGCCGTCGGCCCCCTGCGCCGCGCCACCGCCCCCGCGCTGGAACAGCGAGAAGACGATGAACTGCTCCTCCGTCCGCGGATCGGTGCCGACCAGCGCCAGCGGCAGCAGCTTGCTCCACGGCGCCGTCACCTGATCGGGCGCGAACTGCGCGAAGGCGAGCATCACGGCCTCGACGATCTGCTCGGCGATCTGGTTGCCGAACATCGTCGCCGCCGGGAACCGCGGGTTGAGCAGCGAGCCCTCGCGGAAGTCGGTCGTGACCGGCTCGAACAGCCCGTCGTTGGTCGGCGTGTCGACGCCGCTGGCGGCCAGCACCATCGACATCGCGACCCGCACCGCGGCGCGCGCGGAGGTCTCCGGCATATTCGTGAAGCCCGGCGCCTGGTCGGCGGTCTCGGAGAAGTCGAAGTGGATCTGCTCGCCGTCGATCCGCACGTCGCAGACGATCGGGTAGCGGCGCGTCGGCTCGAAGCCGTCGGAGATCATCGCGCTCTCGCCCCGGTAGGTCCCGTCGGGCCAGCCGGCGATCGCGTCGCGGACCTGACGCTCGGAGGTCGCCAGCACGTACTCCATGTGCGACGTGAAGGTCTCGGCGCCGTAGCGGTCGAGCATCTCCACGAGCCGGCGCTTGCCGACCGTGCAGGCCCCGATCATCGCCTTGAAGTCCTCCATCACGATGTCCAGGCGGATGTTGGCCGCCAGCAGGTCCCAGACATCGCGGCGCCGCTCCCCGCGGGAGAACAGCTTGAGCGGCGGGATCCGCAGCGCCTCCTGCCAGACGTCGGCGGTGCGCGGGTTGTAGCCGCCGGTGGTCGACCCGCCGATGTCGGCGACGTGCCCCTTGCTCGCCGTCCAGGCGACGAGCTCGCCGTCGTAGAAGACGGGCATGTAGATGCCGACGTCGGCGGTCTGGTTGCCGCCGGCGTAGACGTCGTTGTGGACGATCACGTCGCCGTCGTGGATGTCGTCGCCGTAGTAGGCGATGATGTGCTCGAGCGGCGGCTGGGCGCCGAACGCGATGATCGGCGCGTACTCGGTCTGGGCCAGCGTCCGGGCGTCGCGCCCGAAGACGACCGTCACGAAGTCGCCGAGCTCGTTGAAGATGACGGAGCGGGACGAGCGCATCAGCATCGTCGCCATCTCCTTGGTGATCGCCTGGGCGCGCCGCTGCAGGACGGGCGCGAGCAGCACGTCGATCGGGGAATTGGACATGTCTCTCTCGCTTCTCTAACTGGGGAGCCGCAGCAGGTCGAGCCCGTGCTGCGACAGGGGACGGGCGCCACCGTCCTGAACGACGTAGGTATCGGCCATGTAGCCGGAGAGCCCGGGCCCGTCGGGCACGAGCAGCGGATGGACCGCGAACAGCATCGGGTCCGTCAGCGGCGGCTCGTCGCCGGTCGCCTCCTGTTGCTGGACGACGTCGAAGCCGATCAGCGGGTGCTCGATCACGTCCTGGCCGATCCCGTGGCCGAGCCAGTACTCGGGGTGCGTCCCGTGGCGGGCTCCCATCGCGAGCATCGCCCGCTGGACGTCGGTCGGCGTCGCCCCGGGACGCATCGCGTCGCGGCCGGCCTCCATCGTGTCGCGGACCGCGGCGTGGATCGCCAGCGCCTCGTCGGAGGGCTCGCTGAAGGTCGCCATCCGGCAGAGCTCGACCCAGTAGCCCGACGGGCCGATCAGCTCGAACGAGAACATCAGCAGCTCGGACACGGCGACGACGTCGTCGCTGGGCGGCGAGAACCGCGTGCGCGCCGGGTCCGACGGGTCGAGGTTGTCGAGCGTCAGCCAGATCGGGTCCTCGCCGCCGAGCTGGGTGTTGACCCGGTAGGTCTCGGCCGCCAGTTGGCGCTTGGTCACACCGGGACGCGCGACCTCGAGCAGCCGATCGAGGCAGCGATCGGCGATGTAGGAAGCCTCCTCGGCGCCGCGCAGCTCGGCCACGCTCTTGGCCGCGCGCACGCGCTCGAAGGCCGCGTCAGCGTCGACCAGCTCCGACTCGGGGAGCAGCTCGCCGAGCCGGCGGTGGTCGGCGACGCGCATCACGGCGTTCATCCCGACCACTCCGATCCGACCGTGCTCCGGCAGTTCGCGGAGCACGCCGGCGAGCTCGTCGACCATGCTGCGGGCGTAGCGGTAGTCGCTGGTCCAGCCGCCCTGGCGGGTGCCGCGCATTCCGGCCGGCTGGATCACCGTCGGCTCGCGGTCGCGGCCGATAACCGCGTAGCAGCCGAAGCCGAACACCCGGTGGTTGGCCACGTAGCGCACCGCGCCCTTGTGCCCGTTGTAGTCGTTCGCGACGATGACGAGCGCGTCGAGCGACTGCTCGCGCATCGCGGTCGAGAGCGCGGACCAGCGGCGGTCCCGCTCGCTGTGCGACAGCACGCCGTCCATCAGCGCACCCCGACCGGGCGCGGGAGCTCGGCGCAGCGGCCCGGTCGTGACACCGGGTGAGGCTCCGCGGCCCACTCGACCAGCCGCTCGGCGGCCCTGTCCACGACCATCTCAACGCTCATCATCATACATCATACCTATATCGACGTGTCCGTCAAGCACTCGACGGCTGCGGTGCTTCATCGCCCCCGGAACGGTTGGACCGATCCATCCGCAGGACCTTGCGGATCGCGCCGGAGCGGCTCGCCGTCCGCTCCCACTTGGCCAGACCGACCGCCAGCAGCAGCGCCACGCCGTTGAAGACGTCGGGGATCCAGACCGGCGCGCCGGCCAGCTGCAGCCCCTTGACCCCGGTCGCCAGGACGATCACCGCGACGATCGTGCCCCAGACGTTGAACCGTCCCCCGCGGAACTGGGTCGAGCCGAGGAACGCCGCCGAGAACGCCGGCAGCAGGAAGGCCGGGCCGACCGTCGGGTCGCCGGCGCCGAGCTTGGCCGTCAGCAGCAGGCCCGCCAGCGCCGCGATCGCCGAGCAGGCGACGAGCGCCCCGACGACCACCAGCGAGACCCGGACGCCGGCCAGCCGCGCCGCCTCGATGTTGCCGCCGGTCGCGTAGACCTGGCGTCCGACCGGCGTCCGCGCCAGCACGTACCAGACGACGATGCCGACGGCCAGCGTCAGGTAGACGGGCAGGGTCATCCCCAGGATCTGGGTCGTGCCGATCTCCTGGAAGCCCTTCGGCAGCCCGAGGATCTGCTGACCCGACGAGATCCAGGCGATCAGCGCGAGCAGGATCGAGCTGACGCCGAGCGTGGCGATGAACGAATCGATCCGCACCCGCACCACCAGCAGGCCGTTGAGCAGGCCGACCAGGCCGCCGGCCAGCAGCGTCACGACGATCGCCAGCAGGACCGGCAGGCCGCTGCTCGACAGCAGCCAGGCGACGACGATCGAGCCGAAGCCGAGCGCCGCCCCGATCGACAGGTCGAAGGTCCCGGCGGAGAGCGCGATCACGAGTCCGATCGCGAGCATCGCGGTGACCGCCTGGCTGTCGATCATCGCCCGCCAGGTCCCCCAGGCCAGGAAGGTGTCGGGCACCCAGATCGCGAACACGACGAACATCGCGACGAAGATGTAGAGCGCGCTGACGTTGCGGAACGACAACGCGCGGAGGACGTCAGGCATGGGTGGAGCTCTCCTCGGGGCTTCGGGGGGCGGCGGGGGACGAGCCGTCGTCCCCCAGGCCGGCACGGACCAGCGCGGCCTCGCCCAGCTCGTCCGCCGTGAGTTCGGCGACGACCACGCCGTCGCGCATGACGAGCACG
>CAZMVL010000031.1:34681-41072 GCA_964569335.1 uncultured Paraperlucidibaca sp. | reverse complement strand
ACCAGCGGCAGGACGGTGCGGAAGCGATCGATCTGCACGGCGTTGTCGACGTGGACCTCGTTGTCGAAGATCAGCCCGGTGTCGAAGCTCGTGCCTCCCATGTCGCCGAGCAGGACGTTGCGGTAGCCCATCTCCCGCGCCAGCTGGTTCGCGCCGATCGCGCCGCCGGCCGGTCCCGCGCCCAGCAGCCGTAGTGGGAGCTCCTCGGCGCGCTCTCGGCTGATCCCGCCGCCGAGTCCCTGGAAGAACGCCACGTGGCCACCGAGCCCGGCGGCGTGCAGCTTCGTGCTCAGCGTGTCGAGGAAGATCTTGGCGTCCTTCGAGACAAAGCAGTTGAGGACCGTGGTCATCCAGCGCGGGTACTCCCCGCGCACGCGGCTGACCGTGCTCGACGCCGTCACGAACAGGTCCGGGTACCGCTGGCGGGCGATCGCGGCGACGCGCTGCTCGTGCTCGTGGTTGGCGTGGCTGTTGAGGAAGCAGATGGCCAGCGCCTCCACGCCGTGGTCCTCCGTCAGCCGGACGAGCGCCGCGTCGATCTCCGCCTCGTCGAGCGGCACCAGCTCGCGTCCGGCGAAGTCGATCCGCCCGCCGACCTCGACGATGTCGGCGCGGGCGACCAGGCTCGGCACGTTCGTCTGCTGGTGGTTGTCCAGCACCCGCAGGCGCGGGCCTCCGGCGTAGCGGAACTCGTCCTTGAAGCCGGCCGTGACGAGCACGCCGACCTTGGCCCCGCGCTGCTGGGCGATCACGTTGGTGACGACCGTCGTGGCGTTGAAGAAGAGCTGGGTGCGGGCCAGCAGCTCGTCGCGCGGCAGCTCCAGCGCCTCGGCCGCGACCCCGATCGACTCGAGCACCCCGCGGCTGAAGTCGTCGTAGGTAGTCAGCGCCTTGCCGCGGGCCTCGCGGTCCCCGTGAACCACCAAGACGTCCGTGTGGGTACCCCCAACATCAACCCCAACGAATGCACGGGGTTCCCCACCCGCGACCGCGTCGTCGTTCCCCGCAACCATACCGCAACTCCTCACGAGTTAATGCGCATGAATATGCTCTTACCGAGCCTAGATTTCCGGCCGAAATGCGGGCGAAACCCGCAGTCTTTAGGGGCACGACGCACCCCGAAGCGCCCCACCGGGTCGACACACCACCACCGACCGCCGCCCAACGTTCCCCACGAACCCACGACGACCTGGCACGATGGTGGCATCCTGTACCTCAACACGTATCCTCACCGGAGATCCGACGATGCACGTATCAGATAGAACGCTCGAGGGCCGCGTGGCGATCGTCACGGGCGCCGCGACCGGCCTCGGGCTCGGGATCGCCCGCTCGCTCGCCGCCCGCGGAGCGATCCTGGTCCTCAACGACGTTGACGGCGACCGACTCGAGGAGGCCGCCGGCACGTTCACCGACGTCCGCGTCCAGACCGTGGTCGCCGACATCGGCGACGAGTCGGCCGTCGGCCACCTGGTCGCCGCGGCCGAGGCGATCGACGGCGCGGTCGCGATCCTGGTCAACAACGCCGGAGTCCAGGTCGCCAAGCCGTTCCTCGACCACAGCGTCGCCGAGTGGGACCGCGTGATCGGCATCAACCTCCGGGCCACGTTCCTGACGATGCACGCTGCTGCCCCGGGAATGATCCGTGCCGGCGGCGGTGCGATCGTCAACCTCTCGTCGGTGGCGGCGTTTCACACGACCACGCCGCACGTGGCCTACGCCGCGTCGAAGGCCGCGGTCTCCGCCCTCACCCGCGACACCGCGCACGAGCTCGCGCGGCACGGGATCCGCGTCAACGCGATCGCCCCGGGCCCGATCGAGACGCCGATGACGTCGACCCTCGACCCGGCGCTGCTGGCCGCGATCACCCGCTCGGTGCCCGTCGGCCGTTGGGGCCGACCGGCCGACATCGGCGAGGCCGTCGCCTTCCTCGTCGGCGACGCCGCCGGCTACGTCACCGGCGTGACCCTCCCGGTTGCCGGCGGCGCCGACCTCCAGGTCGCCTACGGCGCAAGCAGCGGCTGAGCGACCGCTGCGTGGGTCACCCGGAGATCGGCACGAAGTCGGCCTTGCCCATGCCGCAGACCGGGCAGATCCAGTCGTCGGGGATCGCGCTGAACGGCGTCCCGGGCGGGATGCCCCCGTCCGGATCGCCCTCCGCCGGGTCGTACACGAACCCGCAGGGCGCGCAGAGCCACAGCTGACCGTCGACGTCGCTCGGCGCCCCACCTGCGACCGTCACGCCACGGGGTCCCAGACGCAGTGCAGGACCGGGTCGTTGATCAGCAGGCTGCGTCCGATCCGGGGGGCGTTCTGGGGATCGATCCGCAGGTTCGGCAGCCGCGACACGACGATCGGCAGCGAACGCCGGATCATCGTCCGCGCCAGGGCGTTGCCGGCGCAGAAGTGCGGGTGCATCCCGAACGCGATGTGCCGCGGCCCGCCGTTGCCGCGGGCGAAGCGGTCCAGGTCGAAGCGATCGGCATCCGGCCCCCAGATCGCCTCGTCGCGATCGGCCGAGCCGACCGACACCAGCATCTCGTCGCCTGCCGGCAGCTCGACGCCGCCGACCGTCGTCGTCTGCAGGACCCGGCGCAGGAACGAGACCAGCGGCGGGTTCCAGCGCAGCCCCTCCTCGCCGGCCTGCTCCGCGAGCTCGTACGGGGACGCCGCGTAGCGCTCGCGCGTCTGCTCGTCGTCGAGGATGCCGATCAACGTGTTGATCGCACCGTGGGCGGGCTCCTGGCTCCCGGCGAAGATCACCGCCTTCAGCGACGGCATCGAGAAGGCAAGCTTCTCGCCGAAGCTCTCCCCCTGTGCGTGCTTCAGCAGGTGGGCCATCATGGAGTCGTCCGGCTCGTCGTACTTCTCGCGCATCAGCGGCCGGAACGTCTCGTCGATCTCGTCGCTCAGCGCCCAGGACCGGTCCTGCTGCGCCGGGTCGGCCGTGAAGTTGAAGAAGCCGGCCGCGATCCCCTTGTACCACCGCTCCATCACGTCGAGCGGCGTGCCGGGAATCCCGATCGCGTGGGCGAGCATGTGGAAGGACGCGGGGCCGATCACGTCCTTCAGGAGCTCTCCGCGACCCCGCGACGCGACCACATCGAGCTGGGCGTGGATCGCCGGATCGACCACCTGCTCGGCCCACTGCGCGATCACCCGCGGCGCGAGCGCTCCGTCGAGGCCCCGGCGCATGCACTGGTGGACCTCGCCGTCGCCGACCGTCGAGACGAACTCGCCGCCGACCGCGGGACGGTAGAGGTAGGTCGGCTTCGAGCGGAAGTTCTCCGGCTGCTTGATCACCTCGTGCAGGTCGTCCCAGCGGGAGATGATCCAGGCGTTGTAGCTCGGCACGTAGGCGACCGGGGTCTCGCGTCGGAGTCGCGCCAGGAAGCCGAAGGCATCGGCGTCGATCTCCTCGCGGCTGCTGTCGACCACCACGTCCGCCGGCCTGGTCTGGGTGCTCATCGGCTCACGCTCCCACGCGCTCGGAAAGCACGGCGAAATCGCCGTTGGCGGCGCGCGACCCGTGTCCGGCTAGGCGCGCTCGCGATCCGCGCCCGCCACGTGCTCGTCGTTGTCCGGGGCCTCGCCCGGCGTCGGGCCGAGCAGCTCGAGCGAGAGGCCCCACGGATCCTCGAAGTAGATCACCGTCCAGCCGTTCATCGGGTGGCGCGCGTCGGCGAACCGCATCGGCGTCGGATCGACGCGGCAGCGGACCCCGGCGGCCGTCAGTCGGGCGTGCTCGGCCACCACGTCGCGCACGCCGAACGACAGGTGGGTCAGGCCCACCGCGTTCATCCGCGGGTCTCCCGGCCCACCCGCGGGATCGAAGGTCTGCATCTGGATCCGCGCGCCTCCGGGAACCTCCAGCATCGCGGTCCGGACGACGACGTCGGGAACGCCGGTCAGCTCGTCGAGCAGCGGCCCCCGGGCCTCGTACGTCTCGGTCTCGCGCAGCCCGAGGATGCCGCAGTAGAACCGGCGGCCGGCGTCCAGGTCCGGGACCGTCAGACCGATGTGGGTCGTGATCCCCGAGACGCGATCGCTCAGCATCTGGAGTCCGTCGTGGAGGGCAGCGGGCGTCGTCATCGAACCAACCGTCGGGTTGCGGGAAGGGACAGGCGCCGACGGCAGGCCGTCTCAGCGCGCAGCAACGCTACGCGCCCGTCCGAAATCGCCCCGAAGACCGCTCGCTTTCGCGGACGTTTGCGCCGCTCGGACTAGCGTGCCCCAACGCCAACCTCCCGGAGCCATGCCGATGCAGGCGATCATCCTCGACCAGCACGGGACGCCGGACGTCCTCCGACTCGTCGACGTCCCCGACCCCCAACCGCGCCCGGACGAGACGCTGGTAGAACTCCGCGCGTCCGCCGTCAACCGCCGGGATCTGCTCCTGCGCGCCGGGGCGACGCCGCCGTACCGTCCGCCGCTACCGCTGATCCTCGGGTCCGACGGGGCCGGTGTCCGCCGCGACAGCGGTGAGCCCGTGGTGCTCCTGCCGTCGCTCGACTGGGGTCCCAGCCAGGCCGTGGCCGGACCCGACCTGCGGATCCTCGGCGGGCCGGGCGACGGCACCTACGCCGAGCTGATCGCGGTTCCGACAGCGAACCTCTTCCCACGGCCCCCGCACCTGTCGTGGGAGCAGGCCGCGGCGCTGCCGCTGGCGGCGCTGACCGCCTACCGGGCGCTGTTCGTCGTCGCCGAGCTGCGACGCGACGAGACGCTGGTCGTGCTCGGCGCCGGCGGTGGGGTCGGGCTGGCCGCGACGCAGCTCGCCGTCGTGGCCGGGGCCCGGGTCGCCGCGACCTCGTCGTCCGCCGACAAGCGTCGGATCGCGTCCGAGCTCGGGGCAGTCGTCACCGCCGACTACCGTGACCCCGACTGGACCGCGGAGATCCGCGACCGACTGGGCCCGGCCGACGTCGTCCTCGACTCGTCGGGCGCCGACTGGTCGAGCGCGCTGTCGCTGCTGGGCGCCGGCGGGCGGCTGGTCAGTTGCGGCAGCACGTGCCAGGCCGAGGCCGCGGTCGACATCCGCAGCCTCTACGTCCGCCAGCAGAGCATCCGCGGCTCCCTCGTCGGCAGCCCCCGCGACTTCGCGGCGCTGCTGCGGATCGTCGACAAGCACCGGCTGGTGCCGGTGATCGACGCCGTCAGCCCGCTGAGCGAGGCCGCCGCGGCCCACCGCCGGATGGAGCGCGGGCAGCACTGCGGCAAGCTGGTCCTCCGGATCGACCGCTGAGCGGTGAACCCCGCATCGGCTCGCGCCCGGGCGGCGGCTGATGCGGATCGCGCCGGCTCAGCTGGCGAGATCCGCATCAGCGGTGGTTAGGGGGCGGCCATCGTCGTGGTGATCTCGCGTCGCTCGATCAGCCAACGCCCTCCGTGGCGCCCGACGACGTCGCGGTAGATCCCCATGTAGCGCAGCTCCGGTCCGGCTTCCCCCTGCTGGAAGAACGACCAGTTCGATGTCACCACCACCCGGTCCGCCGTCTCGGGCTCGAGCACGTGGTTGCTCAGCCAGTGCTGCCCGCGCCGCACGAACAGCTGCGTATCGTCGGCGAAGAACCCGCGGAAGAACGCCTCCAGCGCCGTCCGCCCCTCGACCGGCGGGAACATCTCGCTGGCCCACGCGCCGTCGGGCGCGTACGAGGTCACCAGCGCATCGAGGTCCTCCGTATCGGTGGCCCGGCAGACGCGCGCGAGCCGGTCGAGGATCCGGTTGCGGTCCTCGACCGAGACCGTCGGGGTCCGCTGCTCGTGTCCTACGTCGTTCATCGCTTGCTCCTTCGCCCCGGCAACCGGAGCGCTCGTTGACGGTGGCGGCTGCTCGCCGCGACTCAGTACGCGAAGGCCAGGATCTCGTCGCGCGTGTACGGATCGCTGCCCATCCGCGGGTGCTCCTCGGCCAGGTGCCCGCGGGCCGTGCGAACCAGGTCGTCCTCGTCGCTGCCGGTCAGCAGCACGCCGCACGGGCAGCGCAGGCGCGTACGCGGACGACGGGCCGTCGCGTCCGGCGTGGCCGATTCCGGCTCGTGCGGGCTCACCGGAGTCCCGTCTCCGGCGACCGCAGCGGGTTCTGGTCGGGGAACAGCTCGTGACCGGCGGCGGTGACCGTCCCCACCGACCCGTCGATCAGCTCGAAGACGTTGCCGTCGGGATCTGCGACGTACCACGCGGCTGACCGCCCGAAGCCTCCGATCTCCGGCCAGACCCGCTGCGCGCCGCGCAGCTCGAGCCGAGCGAAGGCCGCAGCCGTGTCGCCGACCTGCAGCGCGAAGTGCGGCAGCAGCCCCGTCGGCATCAGGCTCTCGGGGGCCATCGACGGATCGTCGAACGCGAACAGCTCGACCCCGCTGTCGCCGAATGTGACCAGGCAGAACCGGAAGCC
>CAZMVL010000031.1:10888-34671 GCA_964569335.1 uncultured Paraperlucidibaca sp. | reverse complement strand
GGAAGCCGATCTCGGGCGGCCCGCCGAAGACCGCCTGGGCGCCAGGCGGACCGTACGGGACGGGCGCGAACGCCAGCGTGCCGCCCAGCCCGTCGACGTAGAAGCGGATCGCCCGGTCGAGGTCCTCCACCCGGAGGCCGACGTGCTGGACACCCCGCGCCGCCCACGGCGGCGGGCCCACGTCCCAGCCGGCCGTCCGGGCGCCGTCGTAGCCGTCGAGCACGCGCGGCACCAGCGCCTCCCCGCCGGGGACCGTCTCGAGCCGGACCAGGTACGTCGGCTGCAGCAGCGTGTGGTCTTCGGCGCGCACCCGACACGGCCCGGCCGGGCCGTCGAACGCCCAGCCCTCGAGCGCGGCGACGATCGGAGCCAGCTCGTGGCTCTCGGCGGCGGCGGCGCGCTGCAGCAGCCGTCCGCTGATCCACCCCTGCGACGCGGCCGGTCCGCAGGCGACTTCGTCGTGCGAGGCGACTTCCTCCGTCAGGATCCGCGCGGTCGGCGTGGCGCTGGCCTCCGGCGGATGGTGCGCCAGGAACCGTAGGTCCGGGGTCACCGGATCGTAGTCGCCGTAGGTCTCGGGCTCGCCGAGCGCGGTGACCACCGTCGCCGCCGTCGCCAGCCCCGAGGTCGCGATCGCCGTGGCGACGGCGGCCCGCGTCGCGCGGTCCTCCCAGCCGAGCAGGACGACGTCAGGGCGACGCTCCACGACCGCGCCGACCGCCGCCGCCGGATCGGTCGACCCGGTCCGCACCAGCTCCGCCTCGACGACATGCCCGGCGGCTTCCAGCACCTCGGTCGCTGCGCTCCGCAGCTGCTCGCCGAGCAGCGAGTCGCGCGCCAGCACCACGACGCGGCTGCCCGGCCGTCCGTCGAGCAGCGTCGCGATGGCCTGCGCGTCCTGCCGCAGTCGACGACCGGCGCGGAAGACATGGCGGCCGAGTCCGGACAGCTCGTCGGCGACGCCCGCCCCGACCACCAGGACCGCGCGCGCCCGCTCGGCGTGTTGGGCGATCTCGGCCGCCGCCGGTGACGATCCCGCCGCCACCAGGACGCGGACCCCGGAAGCCAGGAGCCGCTCGGCGGCCGCAACCGCCGGGCCGATCTCGCCACGGTCGTCGGCGACCTCCAGCTCGACCGGCACCCCGCCGTCCGCGTCGCGTCGCTCGACCACGCCCCGCAGTCCCGCCAGGAAGGCGCGTCCGTGGTCGGCCCCCGCCCCGCTGGTCGTCGCGATCACGCCGACCCGAAGCGGCGAGCGCTGCTCTCCGTCGCCCATCTTCCTAGAGGATCCGGTCGCCGTAGAGCTCGAGAGCGTTCTCGACCGCGACCCGGCGACGCAGCTCCTCCGGCAGGCCGTTCAGCGTGTACGAGGGATCGTCCCCGTCCCAGTGCGGGAAATCGGTCGAGAACAGCAGGGTCCGCTGCCCGTCGATCATCTCGAAGAACTGCAGGAGGTGGCGGCGATCGCGCGGCTCCAGCCACGGCTGCGTGGTGAACCGGAAGTGGTCCAGCATGTACTCGCTGGGCATCCTGGTCAGCCACGGGGTCTCGTCCCGGAGCGCCTTCCAGTCCTTGTCCATCCGCCACATGATCTCCAGCAGCCAGGCATAGCCGACCTCGGAGAAGAGGATCTTGAGCTTGGGGAAGCGCTCGAAGACGCCGTGGGCGACCATGCTCGCGCCGTTCGCCATGTGGGGCGACCCCAGCGTGGCCCGCCACTCCAGGTAGTACCACGCCGGATCACCGGCCGCCTGCGGCCCGTTGACGTAGATCGACTCGACGGCCGTCGGGTGGACTGCCACCGGGATCCCGCACTCCTGCGCGGCATCGTAGATCGGGTAGAGGAACGGGTCGCCCAGCAGCTTGCGGCCGACGGGGATCAGCACCTCGACGAAGCCCGGGTTGGCCGCCACCCGCCGGATCTCGGCCGCCGCGCGGACGGGGTCCTGCGGCGCGATCACGATCGCCGCGCGCAGCCGCTCGTCCTGCCCCAGCCACTCGTGCTGCAGCCAGTCGTTCGTGGCGCAGGCGATCGCATGAGCGATGTCGGCGTTGGGAATCGCGCCGAGCCCGAAGATGTTGCCCTGGACCAGGACCGCCCGGTCGATCCCCCACGGGTCGAGGAGCTGGTCGGCGACGATCGCGGGCGTCGACGCCGGCGTTGCGCCGTCGTCCGGCAAGGCGTCGCCGCGCATGCTGCCGTCGAGACTGGTGTAGATGCTGTTGGTCGGAATCCCGAAGACGCCCGGCAGGCCGGCCTTCCAGCCTTCGACCCCCGCCAACCCCAGCTTCTTGGCCCAGGCGGTCGTGAGATACGGCCCGAGGCTCTCGATCCCGTTCGGGAACAGCGGATGCACGTCCGCATCGATCAGCGAGAACGCGGTGCCCGCATCCCGACTCCCGACCTGCTCGACTGCTGTCGACTTCATCACTATCTCCTCGCGTCAGGAACCGGGCACGCCGGCGCTCTCCGGGTGATGTCCCGGGCCGGCGCGCGGCCGGTCCCGGGACAGGTGGTGGTGCGACCGTACGGTCGCTCGCCGAAACCGGCGCGAAATGCCGAGGTCGCCCTCACGAGACCAGGCACGCATGCTCGATCGCGTGGGCCGAGAGCTCGTCACCGACCAGCTCCGCCTTGATCCGCCCGTGCGCGAACACCAGGATGCGGTTGGCGAAGCGCGCCAGGTCCTCGTACTCGGTCGTCGCCAGCAACACCGCGGTTCCGGCTTGTGCCGCAGCGTCGACCGCCGCGAAGATCTGATTCCGCGCCTCGATGTCGACCCCCTGGGCCGGCTCGTGGAGCAGCAGGACCTCCGGCTCCGCCGCTAGCGCCCGAGCGATGACGACCTTCTGCTGATTGCCGCCGCTCAGGCTCCCGAGCAGCGCGTCGGGATTCGGCGGGAGCACGTTGTGGCGCAGCAGCATCTCCTGCGCGGCCGCCCGCTCCTCGCGTGCCCGGATCAGCGGACCGGTCGCGTAGCGATCCAGCAACGACAGCGTGACGTTCTCCATCACCGTCGCCTCCGCGGCGGCCGCGAAGCGCAGCCGCTCGTCGGGCACGAGCGCCAGGCCGGCGGCGATCGAGTCGCTCGGATGGGAGAACGACACCGGTCGGCCAGCGACGCTGATCGCACCAGACCGCCGGGGCAGTGCCCCGTAGAGCAGATACGGGATCTGCTCGAAGCCGCTGCCCGCCAGCCCGGTGACACCGACGATCTCGCCGGCGTGCAGCCGCAGGTCCAGCGCCTCGACCCGGCCGCCGGAGGCCGCCGAGCACTCGAGCGCCAGCGTGCCGGCGTGGCTACGATCGACCCGCTCGTGCGCCTGCAGCTCGCGACCCACGATCAGCTCCGCCAGCCGCTCCTCCGACAGGTCGTCGGCCGCGGCGGTCTCCACCAGTCGCCCCGAGCGCAGCACCGCGACGCGGTCGCAGACGCGGAGGACCTCGTCCAGCCGGTGACTGACGAAGATCACTCCGTGACCGCTCGCCTGGAGCGTCGTGACGGCCCGGAACAGCTGCTCCGTCTCGTCCAGCGGCAGGTGCGTGGTCGGCTCGTCGAGCACGAACAGCCCACCGTGCTCGCGCTCGAGCGACTGCAGGCCGCGAACGATCGCCAGGATCGTCTTCTCGGCGGCCGACAGGGTGCTCGCGGGATCGTCCGGCGATGCCTCGATGCCGTAGCGCCGCAGCGCCTCGACGCAACGACGTCGCTCGTCGCGCCAGCGCACCCGCGAGAAGCCAGAGCTCCAGCGGCTGATCCGCAGGTTGTCGACGATCGACAGCTCGTCGACGATGCCAAGGTCCTGGTGGACGAACGCCATGCCGAGCTCGCGGAGGGCGGAGGGCTGGATCGGGAGGTCGATCTCGACCCCGCCGAGCCACACGTGCCCGCCGCTCTCCGGACGGTGGTAGCCGCTGAGGATCTTGATCAGCGTGCTCTTTCCCGAACCGTTGTGCCCACACAGGCCGAGCACCTCGCCGGCCTGCACCGACAGCGACACGGCGTCGAGCGCAACCGTCTCGTCGAAGCGCTTCGAGAGGTCCTGGGTGCGCAGGACCTCGCCCCGGTGGACGACGGCGTCGCCGCCGGCCACCGGATCACCGGTGGCCGCCGGGCTCATCGGGCAGCCCCGGTCCAGAGCTTGCGGTACTCGCCGCGGTAGTCCACGGTGCCGAACATCTCGTCCTTCTGGTTCTTCGGCGCCGGGCAGTCGAGGTTGTCCTTCGTCAGCAGCCGCGTCGGGATCTTCTGGTCGACGGGCTCCTCCCCGGCGAGCAGGCGACCCATCTGGTCGACGGCCGCCCAGCCGATCCAGTTCGTCGGCTGCGCCGCGGTCCCGGTCTGTCCGCCGCTGCAGACCAGCGCCAGGTTGACCGGGTCGCCGTTGATGCTGCCCACGACGATGTCGTCGGTCTTGCCGGCCTCGCCGATCGCCGTGGCGGCCGGCGGAGCCCCGAAGTCGTAGAGCGGGAACACGAAGTTGATGTCCGGGTTCTTCGTCAGCGCCGTCTTGACGTCGGTCGGCACGCGCTTGGGCCAGTCACCCAGCGGCATGTTCGAGATTTCGACCTGGCATTCCTCGCATTCGTCGAGCACCGACTTCGCGCCCTCGATCGTCGGACCGCTGTTGGGGTACGTCGTGTCCTGCACGATGTGCGCGATCACGTTGCCGTCGTTCCGGCAGACCGCCGAGCTCGCCAGGATCCGCCCGGCGTCGCGGAAGTCGAACGTGACCACCGCGTCCTCGTCGCCCCAGGTCTTCGTGGGCTCCGGCGACACGACGTAGATCACCGGGATGCCGGCGGCCTCGGCCTTGGCCATGCCCTCGCTGATCAGCTTGGTGTCGGTCGCGAACGCGACGATCACGTCGGCCTTCTGCGCGACCGCCTGCTCCATCCCGCGGTTCCACTCCGACGGGGTGAACTTCCCGTCGAACTCCTTGAAGTTCAGGCCGATCTCCTTGGCGGCCTCCTTCGCGCCGTTGGTCATCTCGGTGCCGGCGCCATTGGTGCCGAACTTGATCCACCAGACGGTCTTGCCCTTCGCGACCGAGGCGTCGAAGGCCTGGGTCGGGCCGTTCCACGAGACCGGCGCCATCGCCTGCTTCTCCGTGTCGCAAGCCTGCGCCACGAGGTTCGAGGCGTCGCCGCCCGTGCCCGTGCGCGCGTCCGCCGTCGTCGCCGGGGCGTCCGCCGCGGTCGTCGTGCTGCCGTCGTCGTCCGACCCGCATGCCGCAACGCCGAACGAGGCGACCGCCAGGGCCGCGATGCACCCGATCCTGGCGATCCTCCCGCCGAAGCGGGGACTGTCAACCGTGTTCATGCTCTCTCCTCTGGTGATGGTGTGTGAAGGTGGTGACGACTCAGGCCGTCGTTCGCCGTCGCGCCGTGAGCTGCGAGAGCGCGACCGCGATCACCAGCGCCGTGCCGTTGAAGACCGGCTCGACCCACGAGGCGGCCCCGATCAGCTGGAGACCGGTGATCCCGGTCACGAGGACGTACAGCGCGATCACCGCGCCCCAGGCGTTGAACCGTCCGGGCTTGAACGCCGTCGCGCCGAGGAAGGCGCCGGCGAAGGCCGGCAGCAGGTAGTCGGCCCCGGCCGTCGGATCGGCCGCGCCCATCCTGCCGGTCAGGACGATGCCGGCGAGCGCGGCGATCCCGGCGCCCCCGATCAGCGCGAGCGACCGCATCTGGCCGGTGCGGACGCCGCTCAGCTTCGCCGCGTCCGCCCCGAGGCCGGTGAAGACCAGGCGCCGGCCGCCGGTGGTGTGCTCCAGCAGGATCCAGATCACGACCGCGCAGGCCAGGCCGTAGAAGACCGGCAGCGGGAGCCCGAGGACCTGGGCGCGCATGGCGTCGACCAGCGGCTCGGGGACGCCGCTGAGGACCATCGAGTCGCTCAGGGCCAGCGAGAGGCCGCCGAGGATGGTGCCGGTGCCGAGCGTGGCGATGAACGAGTTGACGCGCAGGCCGACGACGAGGAAGGCGTTGACGGCCCCGACCGCGAGACCGGCGAGCAGGGTGATCAGCACCGCCAGGCCGACGGGCACGCCGGACTCGATCGTCAGCTTGCCGAGCACCGTGCCCGCGAACGCGACGGTGAACCCGGCGGAGAGGTCGAACTCGCCCACCGACAGCGACAGGACGATGCCGAGCGTCACGATCATCAGCACCGCCTGGGAGCTCAGGATCGTCTGCAGGTTCCCCGAGCTCAGGAACGTGTCCGGCTCGAGCAGCCCGAAGATCACGACCATCAGCACCAGGACCGTCACCAGGGCGTAGCGCTCCAGGACGAAGCGAAGGACTCCGGAGAGCGGGGAGCGTGCCGCCGTCGCCGACGGGGTGGCGCTGGGGTCGGCGGTCACCATGAGTGGCCCCCGCGACGTCCGCGGAGACCAGGTCCCGCGTGGGCGGCCGCACCGCCGTTGGCTTGCTGGTGTCTCATGAGGCAGATCTCCGATCGGTCGCAGCCCGCTGTCCACCGGGGCCTGCGCGCGGCACCCGGGTGGGGTGGCACAGGGGCCGGTGGGCCGAAGCCGCAGTTGGTGTGGCGACCGTAGGCGCGGTGCCGAAAATCGCGACGAAACGCGAGCGCCCGGCGCTGCTCCGGACCGCGAGCGGTCCGCGCCGCTCACCCTGCGGCGAGGTCGGCCCTGCGACGACTCGGGGCCGCGCATCGCTGCGCGGCCCCGGGGTCCTGGCTGCTCGGGCGCGACCTGCCGCCGCGCGGTGGCTGACGTCTCGCCGATCAGCCGTCGGCGACGTCGACCTGCACGCGGAGCGTGCGCAGGAAGCCGCCCAGCATGCGGTAGAAGCCGATCATGACCACGAGCTCGAGCATCTGCTCGACGCTCCAGCGGGCGGTCAGGGCGGACCAGGTCGCATCCTCCAGATCGTCCCGGGCGCAGAGCTCGTCGGTCGCGAGGAGCAGCGCACGGTCGTCGGCCGACCAGCCGTCGAGCGCCTCGACCCGGACGCGCTCGATCTCCTCGTCGGTGAGCCCCTCCCGCCGGCCGATCACGCGGTGCTGCGCCCACTCGTACTCCGAGCCGACCCGCCATGCGGCCCGCAGGATGACGATCTCCCGCTCGCGGGTGGGAAGCGTCCCGTGGGCCATGAACAGCCCGCCGAGCGCGTTCACGCGCTTCATCAGCCGCGGGTAGTGGGCCAGCGTCGCGAACAGGTTCAGGGGAGGCGACCCCGGCGTGATCAGCGTCTTGGAGAGCAGTTCCCGCTGCTCGTCGGTGGGAGCCGTGACCGGCTCCACGCGAGGCTTCGATTGCATGTCGTTCCTTGGTTGTGGTCGGGGCGCGCGACAGCCAGGCGTTGCCGCGTCGCTCGATGGTCGAATCCGCGGAGGTCGACCATCTAGGCAGGAGGGGGACCGAATGCGCCGGCGCGCCAAAGCTCCTGGACCTGATCGTCGGTCTTCTCGAGCACCTCCGCCAACACGGCATCGGTGTGCTCGCCGAGTCGCGGGATCCGCAGCGCCGCCGTAGGCCGCGCGTCGAGCTTGATCGGGTTGCCGACCAGCCGCAGTCGGCCGGCGACGGCGTCCTCCGCGTCGACGAGCATCCCCCGGGCCCGCACCTGCGGGCACGCCTCCACGTCGGCGGCGGTGTTCACCGGGGCGGCCGGGACGCCCTGCGCGAGCAGGGCCTCGGTGCACTCGGCCTTGGTCCGCGTGGAGGTCCATGCCCGCACCGCCGGCTCGACGACCTGCTCGTGGTGGGCCGAGCGTCCGCGCCCCGTGCGCAGACGCTCGTCCTCCGCCAGCTCCGGCCGGCCGATCGTCGCGCAGAGCGCGCGCCACTGGTGGTCGACGAGCAGCGCGATCACCACGTGGCCGTCCGTCGTCGCGAACGGTCCCCACGGGGACTGCAGCGCGTACTGGCCCGGCCCCATCACCTCGCCTAGTGCGGCGCGACTGGCCATCGCCAGGTCGTTCATGAAGACCGCACCGTCGTACATCGAGATATCGACCCGGGTCGCCTCGTCGGTCCGATCGCGCTCCGCGAGCGCCAGCAGGATCCCGCTGAACGCCAGCATCCCACCGAAGATGTCGGCCATCGCGAAGCCCATCCAGACCGGCGGACCGTCACCGTCGCCGGCCAGGTGGGTCAACCCGGCCATCGCCTCGGTGATGATCGCGTAGGCGGGACGGTCCCGGTACGGGCTGGGGAAGAGGTCGTCGTGGCCGAAGCCGCTGACCGTAGCGTAGACAAGGCGCGAGTTCAGCCGGTCCAGCTCCTCGCGGGGGAAGCCGAGACGCGCGAGCACGCCCGGCCGGAAGTTCTCCACCAGCACGTCGGCGCGAGCGATCAGCTCGGCCAGCACCTGCTTGCCCGCCGGGGACTTGAGGTCCAGCGTCATGCTCCGCTTGCCGCGGGACCAGCGGAGGATGTTGAGGTTGGTCTCCCCCGCCTCGTTGGCGATCGTGTGCCCCGCGGTCCGGTACGGCTCACCGGTGGGCGGCTCGACCTTGATCACGTCGGCGCCGAGGTCGGCCAGCAGCATCGTGGTGACGGGGCCGCTGACGACCTGCGTCAGGTCGACCACGCGCAGGCCCTCGAGCGGACGGCGGGTCATCGTTCCCCCTCCCCGCCACCGGCCGGCCGACGCCGTCGCGAGCTCGGGTGCATCATGCCGACGCCGCGGTGCCGGCGGCTCTCCGTCGGCGGACTCCGACGATCACGCGGCCGTCCTCCGCCCGCACGGGCAGCGGGGTCAGGCGGCGGCGATCCGTGCCGTAGACCGCGGCTCCCGTCTCGACGGAGAACTTCCAGTGGTGGCGCGGGCACGAGATCACCCTGCCCTCCTCGCCGTACTGGTACTCCTCGCCGACGCCCATCGGCAGCATCGTCCCGGTCAGGAGCCCGCACGACATGCGCGCTCCGTGGTGGGGGCAGACGTCGCGGTAGGCGTGGAGCGCGCCGTCCAGCCGGAAGATCACCACCGGGCGACCCGCGGCTTCGACGCCCTTCATGCCGCCTTCGGGAATCTCGTCGACGGACGCGACGTCCGCCTCGTCCCACTCCTCGGCCGCCGCTGCGGCGCCGTGCTCGTTCCCCATCCGGATCTCCTCATCGCCTCGTAGCGAGGTCGGGCCCGGGCACCGGGAGCGGTGGCCGAGCGCCGTGCATCGTGCGCATCCCGGATCGGCACCGACGCCGACCCGGTCTGCTCCCATCCTTCCGACCGCCGGGGAAATCGCCGGGAAATGCCGCCGGCGATCGTGATCCCGCCCGGCCGGGTCGGTTCAGCGGATGGGGTCGTGGTTGAAGCCGGGGAGCACCGAATGTCCGGCGTCGACGGAGATCGACACGCCCGTGACGTCCTCGCTCAGGTCGGAGCAGAGGTAGAGCACCGCGTTGCTGACGGAGGACTTCTTGAGGACGTTGCGCTTGGCCAGGAGCGCCCAGTTGGCCGCGGCGAACGCCCGGTCCTCACGGGTCGCGCCCTCCTTGCCGGCGAACAGGTTCCAGCCTCCCTGCCAGTCGTTCATCGGCGAGTCGATCAGGCCGGGGCACACCGCGTTGCAGCGGATGTTGTGCGCGCCGAGCTCGAACGCGACGCTCTTCATCAGGCCGAGCACGCCGTGCTTGGCCGCGGTGTAGTGGGCGTAGTCGTACCCGGCCTCCAGCCCGTTGGCCGACGAGATCATCACGATCGCCCCCGAGCCGCGCTCGATCATGTGCGGCGCGACGGCCTTCGCGCTCCGCCACACGCCGCCGAGATCGATGTCGACGGTGTCGTGCCACTGCTCCTCGGTCAGCTCCCAGAACCGTCCCTGGGCCCAGACGCCCGCGTTGGCCACCAGGATGTCGATCCGTCCGAGCTCGGCGATCGCCGTGGCCACGATGGCGTCGAGCTGCTCCTGGCTGCGCACGTCGACCTGCTGCGCGACCACGCGCCGGTCGAGCGCCTCGACCGCCGCCACCGTCTCCTCGAGGTCGGACGGCGTCGACATCGGGTAGTCGATCGTGCCCACCTGATCGCAGAGGTCCGCGAGGACGATGTCCGCGCCCTCCCGGGCCAACGTCAGGGCGTGCGACCGACCCTGTCCGCGCGCTCCACCCGTGACCAGCGCCACCTTGCCGTCCAACGATCCCATGCTCGACTCCTTGCTCTTTCTCAGTGAGAGTTGCTCTTGCTAGTTGGACATCTATACCGATCTGGACGTCCGCTGTGCGGCGGATCTCCGGTTTCGCCGAGGTTTCGCGGCCGCCCTTACGGTGGTTGATCAGGACCCCGAGACCGCACCGATCGGGACCCGATCGTCGTCCCCTGCCGCCGCGTCCCGGCGCCGGGATGCCGTCGCGCCGGAACCGGCGCGCGCAGGGACGGCGCAGCAGACCGAGGAACGACCCGAGAGGCCCCCGATGAGCCCGATCACCGACGGCAAGAACGCGCTTCTCGCGCTGTACGCGGCGATCGACGCCGGCGACGTCACGCGCGTCGTGGCGGCCTTCACCGCCAACGCCGTGTGGGAAACGACGGTTGGCCGCGCCGAGGGCCGCGACGAGATCCAGCGGTTCTTCTCCGAGCGGTTCGCGGTCCGTACGAACCAGACGCTGCACGTGCTCGTCAACCCACGAGTCACTCACGAAGGCGACGCGATCGCGATCGACGGCACCCTGATGCTCTACGTCTCGGAGGTCGGCGACGACGCGGCGATGTCGCTGTTGCGGACGGTGCCCGCCACCCACCGACTGCGTCGGGTCGACGGTCGCTGGCTGGTGAGCGACCGCCGCACACCCGACGGCGTCGACCGATGAGCGCGTCGACCGGGATCGCCGCCACGCGGGAGCGGATCGCGGCCCGGATCGTCGGCCGGAGCGCGGAGCTCGAGCTGCTGCTGTCGGCGGTCGCCGCCGGCCGCGACATCGTCCTCGAGGGCCCGCCGGGCACGAGCAAGACGAGCATGCTGCGCGCGATCACCGCCGAGTGGGGCATCCCTCTGGTGCTCGTCGAGGGCAACGCCGAGCTGACGCCCGCGAAACTCATCGGACACCACGATCCCTCGCGGGTCCTGCGCGAGGACTTCACGCCCGAGAACTTCGTCCCGGGACCGCTCGTCAGCGCGATGCGCGACGGCGGATTCCTCTACATCGACGAGTTCAACCGCGCTCCCGAGGACACCCTCGGCACGTTGCTGACCGCGATCTCCGACCGATCGATCACCGTGCCCCGGGTCGGCACGATCGCAGCAGCTCCGAGCTTCCGGCTGGTGGCCTCGATGAACCCGTTCGACAACGTCGGCACGACCCGCCTGTCGACCAGCGTGCACGACCGGCTCTGCCGGCTGGCCGTCGGCTACCAGGACGCCACGGCTGAAGCGGGGATCGTGCGGCTGCGCACCGGAGCGGCCACCGACGGCCGGCTCGGCGCACGCGCGGTTGAGCACTCCGTGGCGGCCGTCCGCCTGACCCGCGAGCACGCCGACGTGCGACAGGGCAGCAGCGTCCGCGGGGCGATCGACAGCGCGCTACTGGTCGGACAGCTGGCCGACCTGCGCGGCGTGGATGACCCGGACGACGAGCGGTACCCGGGCGTGCTGCTGGACGCGCTGATCCTTGGCCTCTCGGGACGGATCCAGCTCGACGACGTCACCGAGGCGACCCCCGAGGCGATCATCCACGGTATCTGGGAGGCGGTCATGGCCTTTGCGCCCGCGACCGCCTCCCCCGGTTGAAGAGCCGCGGAAGTGGACACGCTGACTCCCGGACGCTCAGCCGCTCGACGGCCCCGCTGGCGGCCGCTGGACCGGCGTCCGATGACGCTCGTCCGCGAGCCGGTCGTGCATGAGCTTCGGGCCACCGGCGCGGGGATCGTGCTGGCCGCACCCGATTCGGGCTCGTCGGACGCCGAGGACGGTCGTACCTCGGCCGGCTTCACGGACGAGGACGGCCTGCTCGGACGTCGCAGCACCGCCGATCTGCCCATCGACATCGAGGCCCGGGCCGCGGCGCGGCGGATCGCGGCTCGGCTGTCGCTGCCCCGGCCGCCGCTCCGTCCGGCGGCCCGCCGGGGAGCCGGACGCCTCGCCAGCCTCCCCTTCCGCGACGGTGCCGACGACATCGACCTGGACCGCACGCTGGCCGTCCTGACCGAGAATCCGTGGCCGCGGAGCGAGGACGTCGTCGTGCGCGACCGCTTCCGCGACGACCGGACCGTCATCCTGGCCGTCGACGTCTCCGGTTCGATGCGCGGCGAGCGGATCCGCACCGCGGCGGCGGCGGTCGGGGCACTGACCGGCGAGCTCGGAGCCGGCAGCGTCGGGGTCCTCGCGTTCTGGTCCGATGCCGCATGGATCGCGCCGATTCGCACGGTGCTCGACGCCGGCGCGATCGTCGACCGTCTCCTCGCCGTGCCGGCACGAGGCCTAACCAACGTCGGGTTCCCGCTCGAGCTCGCCCGCCGCGCGCTGCAGCGGAGCGCCGCCGGCCGTCCCGCACGGACGATCCTGCTGTCGGACTGCATGCACAACGCCGGCGACGACCCCCGCGCGATCGCCGCCGGCCACCCCCGGCTGGACGTCCTGCTCGACGTCTCGGGGGAGCACGATGCCGCGCTGGGACGGGACCTGGCCCGTGCCGGCCGCGGCCGGCTGTTCCGGATCGCGCACCACCGCGACGTCGCCCCCGCCCTCGGCCACGCCTTCCTCCCATGACCGCACCGAGCACCGCATCCTCCCGCCCCACCAGCGGGATCATCCGCAGCAAGGTCCGTCCGCCTGACCGCCAGGATCGGAGCGTGCCCCGGCCGCGGCTGAACGAGCTGCTCCGGGGCCTCGAGGCGTCGTTCGGCGTGGTCTGGGTCACCGCCTCGCCCGGCTCGGGCAAGACGACCGCCGTGCTGGACGCCGTCGCCGGCACCGACCGGCAGGTGGCCTGGCTCACGCTCGACGCCACCGACCGTGCCCCCGGCCGCTTGCTCGTGTACCTGGAGGCATCGCTCCGCGATGCCCTCCCCGAGCTCGGCACGCCGGCCGCGGACGCGCTGGCCAACGACGTGCCCCACTCCGAAGCCGCGGGGATCCTCGCCGAGGCGATCGGCGCGGCAGCGGTGACCCTGGTGATCGACGAGCTCGAGCGGATCCACGCCTCGGAGGTCGCCTGCGAGACCCTCTCAGCCTTCCTGCGATACCTGCCGGCGACCGCCCACGTGATCCTGATCTCGCGGCGGAGCGTGCCGATCCGACTGGGCACGCGCCGGGACGTCTCGGGCGTCGGGCAGATCACCGAACACGACCTGGCGTTCACCGTCAAGGAGGCGGCCGACGCGCTCGTCTCGTTCGGGCACTCGGGGGCCGACGCCGACGTCGCCGTGGCCGCCACCGGTGGCTGGGTCGCCGGCGTGCTCTTCGAGGCCTGGCGCTCGCCGAGCCATCTGCACGGTCTCGGCGGCGAGGCCGACCCGCTGCGCAGCTACCTGTCGTCCGAGATCATGGGCGAGCTCGAGGAGTCGCAGCGGGCGTTCCTCGTCGACTCGTCGTTGCTGGAGGACATCAGCATCCGGCGCGCCGCTGCCCTCGGGATCGCCGACCCGGCCGCTGCGATGGATGGCCTCCGTGACCTCCGCCTTCCGCTGTCGTTCTCCGCGGACGGCCTGACGATGCGCGTCCATCCGCGGTTCCGGGAGTTCCTGCAGGATCGCTTCGAGCGCTCCGACCGACGCCACGTGCTGACCCTGACGGCCGCCTACGGCGCCCTGCTGACGTCCGAGGCGCGCCACGAGGAGGCGCTCGACGCGTTCCTCGCCGCCGACGACCTGGCACGCGCCGAGGAGATCGCCGACCACGCCGTTCCGGTGGTCCTCCAACGCCAGGACTTCGCGGTGGTGGAGCGGTGGCTGGGGCATTTCCCGCAGGAGGCGATCGAGCGATCGCGGGCGCTGACGCTGGCGCAGCTGCTGCTGGCGATCGAGCGCGAGCAATGGCTGCTCGGCGCTTCCCGCGCCGACCGTCTGATGAAGATGCAGCCCGACGGGCCGCTCGACGCGGACGTCGCCGTGGCGACCGCGTCGTGCTATTGCCAGGTCAGCCGCCTGGACGAAGCGCTGGCGGCGATCCGGCGGGCCCCACGGATCCCGCAGACCGAGGCGATGCGCTTCGCGATCGGCGTGGATCTGGTCGACGATCCGACGCACTACCGCGATCGGCCGCCGAGCTCGGGCAACGTCGCCGTCGACGGCATGCTGATCCGCCACGACTTCGCGCACGGGCGCTTCGCGATGCTGCTCGACGGGACGGACCAATCGAGCCCTACTGGTCGGGCCCACCGGATCGCCGCACTACGTGCGATGGGACGCCTCGACGAGGCGCTCGAGCTGCTGCAGGCCGAGCCGACCGGCGGCGGCTGGACGATGACCCGGCTCTACACCGAGCTGCTGGCCGACCTCGATCGCCCCGAGGAGGCGCGCGCCTCGCTCCGTGAGGGGCGACGGGCGGTCGACCGCAGCGGCCCCGGTTTCCGGATGTTCGAGCTGCTTCTGGAGGCGTCGCTCGACCTCCGCTTCGGGCGCGACACCGTCGCCGCCCGCCGCGCCCTGGCCCTCGTCGAGCGGGAGCCGACGGCCGCCCGACGGCGCCGGATCGTGGAGCAGCTGCACCTCTGGAACGGCCTGATCGCCCTGTTCGAGGACCGCGACGACGAGGCCGCGGAGCACCTGCGTGAAGCGGTGCGGATGATGCGGGAGTGGGACCGCCTGCTGTTCCTCCCGGCCGCGGCGACGTACCTCGCCGAAGCCGAGTGGCGGCTGGAGGACGAAGCCGCCGCCGACGCCGCGGCGGACGTCGCACTGGCGGCGAGTCGCCGGCTGGGCTCGGACCACCTGCTGCTGGCCGCCGTCCGCGACTTTCCCGCCGTCGTCGGCCGCCGGCTCGACGCCGAGGTCTCGAGCGACTCGCCGTGGCACGCCATCGGCCGCAAGCTGATGACCACCGGCGGTCCGGCCGTCGGCCTGGCTACTCCCCGCGTCCGCGTCGTCGAGTTCGGCCAGCTCGTCGTCCAGCTCGACGGCGAGGACGTACCGATGAAGCTCTCCAAGAGCGCCGAGATCCTGGCCTTCCTTGCGGCTCGCGGAGGTCGGGCCTCCAAGCTCGAGCTGCTCGACGCGCTCTTCACGAGCCGCAGCGACGAGTCGGCGCGGTCGTACCTTCGACAGGCGCTCAACCGGCTGCGTCAGGCGCTGCCGGACGACGCGCCGCTGTCGGTCGAGCCCGACCACGTCGGCTGGCTCGAGCCCGACACGCTCGTCAGCGAGTCGACGCTGCTCGGCCACCGGCTCGAGCACGCCGCCGGGCTCGTCGGCGACACCCTGCTCGCCACGCTCCGCGACGCGCTCGCCCCGACGTACGCCGGGCAGTACCTGCCGGACGTCCGCACCGAGTGGGTCGTCGAACGTCGTCGCGAGCTGATCGCGCAGGTCAACGACGCCAAGCACGAGGCGGCTCTGGCCGCCTTCGACCTTGGTCGCTACCAGGAGGCTGACGGCCTCGTCCACGAGATCCTCGGCGCGGAGCCGTTCCGCGAGACCAGCTGGCGCCTGGCGATGCGGATCGCCGCCGCGCTCGGCGACGACGACCGGGTGATCGCCCGCTACCAGAGCTGCCAGGAGGCCCTGGCGTCCGTCGACGCCGAGCCCGCCGAATCGACGCACCGGCTGCTCGATCAGCTGCGGAGATAGCGCGGCGGGAGACGCCGGTCCCCGCGAATCGTGGGGACCGGGGCGGCCGCCTCGGTCCACGGAACCGCCAGCAGGAACGTCAGTCGATCCGGCGCTCGACCGAGCGCGGGTCGGGGCTCCGCCCGGGCGTCGGTCCCAGCAGCTCCAGCGCCAGCCCCCACGGATCGCTGAAGTAGGCCACGGTGTGCCCGTCGAGCGGGTGGTCCCCCAGGTCCATCGCGACCGGCGGCGCGGCGAACCGCACCCCCGCGGCGACGAGCCGCTCGTACTCGGCATCGACATCCTCGACCGCAAACGAGAGGTGCGTCAGACCCTGGTTGTTGACCCGCGTGTCGCCTACGGTTCCCTGCGGCGTGTACTGCTGCAGCTCGATCTGGCAGCCACCGGGAACCTGCAGCCAGACCGAGCGGTTCTCCGCGCCGGGAATGCCCGACAGGCTCTCCAGGAACGCACCGCCGACGCTGATCGGATGCGCTGCCTCGAATCCCAGCAGGTCGCGGTAGAAGCGCAGGCCCTCCTCCAGGTCCGGCACCTCGAGCCCGACGTGTGCGCCCAACGCGGACACCCAACCGCCCGACGTCCTCAGCCCCGCGTTCGTCTCCGACATTGCTTGCTCCCTCGATTGGTGGTCCGGGCGCGCGCCGCGCCCGGCTGCGGCGCACGCCGCAAGGATCACGGCGGCGGACGGGTCCGCCGCTCGGGAGGCGGGCCGCCCTTCGCGGCCGGCCAGCGGTCAGGCCCGCGCCGCCACGGGGCGACCGAGCACTCGCGCAACGACGTCGCGGACGAGCTCGTCCGCGTCGTCGCCCGCCACGTCCGACCGTCGCCACGCCACGTGGCCGTCGGGCCGGACCAGCAGCGCCCCGCCGCGCTCCAGGCCGCAGAGCTGGGCCAGCCCGCCGGCGGGATCGCGGACGTCGCCGTCCGGGCCGACGCGGATCACGTCGAGCCAGGCGGCCGCGTCGTCGGTCGCCGCCGCGACCGCCGCGACCCAGCCGGTCGCATCGGGCCCGGCGATCAGCAGGTGACGGCCGGGCCGCACCAGGTCGAGCGTCGAGACAGGGCCCCGGTCGTCGACCAGCTCGACGTGGGGCAGTCGGTGCCCGGGGCGACCGCTCGGTTGGTACTGCTCGCCCATCGGGTCCCGCGGCGGCGCCTCCGTACCGTCGGGGACCACCGCGCCGGAGACGTAGGAGAAGCCCAGCTCGACGTCGTGCGCGCGGAACTCGGTCCGTTGCGTCCGGATTGCCTCCTCGAACCGCGCCCGACGGGTGTCGCCCATCGGCCCCCCGTCCAGCAGCGCAGCCAGCGCGGCACGGCGCGCCTCGGCGCTGCGCCCGGGCAGGAGGCCCATCGCGGCGTCGATCACGTGATGGTTCTCGAAGGTCATGATCGCCCACTTGACGTTGTGTTGCCCGACCGGGCGACGCTCCAGTTCGTAGCTGTCGAGCAGCTCCTCGCCGGCCTGATCGTGGACCACCGCCGCCAGCTTCCACGCCAGGTTGTGGGCGTCCTGAACCGCAGTGTTGAGCCCCAGGCCGGTGGTCGGCGGATGCCGGTGCGCGGCGTCGCCGGCGATGAAGACCGGGCCAACGCGGTAGCGGTCGGCGACCAGCTCCTGCACCATCCAGTGGTTGATCTGCCGGACCTCCAGGTCGACCTCCGGCAGGTTGATCAGGTTCCGCAGCCGCTCGACCAGCATGGCGTCGTCGACGTGCTCACGCTCCTCCGGCGAGACGCCGCAGACGAAGTGCCACTCCTCCGAGTGGCGTCCCCAGGTCGGACCGTGGGGGACGATCGCACCGCTGGCCCAGGACCCGTCGGCACCGGGATTGAGGAACCAGGTGATCATCGAGTCGTCGGTCATCCACGCCGAGAGGTCCGCCGCGAAGACGACGCTGACCATGTCGACGAGCCCCTCCTCGCCCTCCATCCGCACGCCGACCGACGGTCCGACCGTGCGTCCGCCGTCCGCCGCGATCACGTAGCGAGCGAGGATCGCGTACTCGACGCCCGACGAGCGGTCGCGGATCGTCGCGCGCACCCCGTCCGGCCCCGGCTCCAGCGCGACCAGCTCATGGCCGAACCGCACCCGCCCCGGCGAGCGCCGCTCGGCGTGCCGGCGCAGGACCGGCTCCAGCCGGTGCTGCGGCAGGTTCGAGCTCAGACAGGGGCTGTCGCGTGAGTAGGTGTCGAGCTGGTCTCCACCGCCGAATCCGTGCATCCGGTGCAGCTCGCGCCCCTCCAGCGGCCCGTCGCCGCCAAGCGTCGTGCACCAGCGCACGTCGACGTTCTCCATCGGCATGCCGATCGCGTAGACGTCGTCCGCCAGGCCATGCTGGCGGAAGATCTCCATCGTCCGCTGGTTCAGGTAGTGGGCCTTCGGCTGGTTCGAGGTCCCCTGGTGGCGCTCCACCAGGAGCGACTCGACGCCGGCGTCGGCGAGGAAGATCGACGCAGAGAGCCCGCACCCACCCCCGCCGACGATCAGCACCGGCACGTTCTGCAATTCGTCCACGTCGTCCTCCAGGCGCGTCGGCGCCGTTCCCGCTCGTCGTCTTCTCGGTCGCGCCGCGGGACACCGCGACGCCTGGTCCCCAGCAACGGGCGCCGGCACCTGCCGGCGCCCGCCTCATCCTGCGCTCAGGTGGCGAGCGCGCTCGCCGGTGTCCAATCGCTCGCGGGCACGCCGCCGCCGGGCGGGAACACGATCGGCACGCTGCTGACCCCGAGCGCCTGCCCGTGCAGGAACGTCGTGGTGGCCGACGGGTCCATCTCCCAGACCGGGATCCGGCGGAGGAACTCCTCCAGCGCGATGCGCGCCTCGAGCCGCACCAGGTGGGACCCCAGGCAGCGGTGGATGCCCATCCCGAACCCGTAGTGACGATTCGGGTTCCGCTCCGGCACGAACACGTCGGGCTGGTCGAACTGCCGCGGGTCGCGGTTGCTCACCTGGTGGACCAGCAGCAGATGCTGTCCCTTCTCCAGCTGGACCCCACCGATCTCGTACGGGGCGAGGGTGTAGCGGCAGCTCATCGAGGCGGAGTAGAACCGCATGAACTCCTCGAGCGCGGAGGGGATCAGGTCCGGGTAGCGCGCCAGCCGGCCCCGCAGCTCCTTGTCCCACGAAAGCCGCCAGAACGTGTTGCCGAAGAGCTTCTCGGTGTTGTCGATGCCGCCGAGCAGCAGGATGATCGCGAAGTCCTTGGCCTCGCGGTCGTTCAGCCGCTCGCCGTCGATCTCCTGGTGCACGACCTTCGAGATCACGTCGTCGCCGGGGTTCGCCCGGCGGTCGGCGATCAGCTCGTCGAAGTGCTGGTCCATGTCCGCCAGCAGCTGACGCGCCCGCTCGGCGTCGTCGTGGATCCCCTGCGACATCGCGTGGGTCCACTCGCGGTAGGTCGGCCCCATGCCCGAGTCGAGGCCCATGATGATCGCTGTGACCCCCGCGGGGATCTCGTCGGCGAGCGCCGTCACGACGTCGGTGCGACCCTCGTCGATGAAGCGGTCGATGAACTCGTTCGTCATCGTCCGGACGGTGTCTTCCATCGCGTTGATGCTCGCCGGGCCGAAGGCCCCCTGGACGAGCTTGCGATAGCGGTCGTGCTGGGGGTTGTCCATCCCCGCGAGCATCAGCGGCTGGTCGTCCGGCGTGCCGTACGCCGGAACGGTCGGATAGAGGCTCGAGAAGACCTCGGGGTGGGTCGCGATCTCGCGCGATTCCTCCCACCCCGTAACCACCCAGATGCCGCCGTACTTCTCGCTCCAGCCGATCGGCGTGTCGGTGGTGATCGCCTCGTCGCGGAGCGCCTCGAAGAACTCGAACGGCGTCCCGGTCGGACCGATCGGCAGGTCGTAGTGGTCGAACTCGGTGTACAGACTCATGCGGTTCCCTCTCGCGACGGATGGATGACCTCGGCCTCGCGCCACGACAGGGCGAACTCGGGGCAGTTGGCGATCGCGCGATCGCCGGCGTCGACGGACGCCTGGTCGTCGGCCTTGATCGGACCGGCGTGGAACTCGGCCAGGTCGCCGTCCGGCTCCGGACGGAACATCGCGGGCGCCAGCAGGTAGCAGCGCCCGTGGCCAACGCAGCGGTCGTGGTCGACGTTCACGACCCGCTCGGTCGACATCTCAGTGCACCTTCGCGAGGAAGCCGAGGTCAACCGGCAGCATCACCCCGGTGACGAAGCGCGCCTCGTCGGACGCCAGGAACAGGGCTGCGCGCGCGATGTCTTCCGGCTCCACCCACGGGTGGTCGAGCGCGTGCCCCGACGCGAAGAACTTGCCGTACTCCTCGAGCGGCGCGTCGCGAGCCACGCCCATCACGTCGCGCAGCGCGTCGTTCTGGATCATCGGCGTGTTGACCGACGTCGGATTCACCGTGTTGACCCGGATGTCGTGCACCGAGACCTCGTTCACGAGGGTGTGCATCAGGCCGGCCACCCCGTGCTTGGCCGCGGTGTAGTCGCCGAGGCCGCCGTAGCCGATCATCGAGCCGACCGACGCGGTGATCACGATCGAGCCACCCCGGCCCTGGTCGATCATCGCCGGGATCGTCGCCTTGAGCGTCCGCCACGTGCCCGAGAGGTTGACGTCGATGACGTCCTGCCACTCCTCCTCCGAGATCTCCCAGACGGGACGCCCGCCCGGGCAGATCGCCGCGTTGCAGAGCACGACGTCGAGTCCCCCGAGCTCGGCGACGCCACGATCGACGGCGGCCTGGAGCTGGGCGATGTCGCGGGTGTCGGCTTGCACCGCCACGATCCGGCGGTCGAGATCGCGGACCGCGGCGGCGGTCTCCTCGAGGTCGTCCTTCGACGCGAGCGGGTACGGCACGCTGGAGGGCGACTGCTCGCAGATGTCGACCGCGATGATGTCCGCTCCCTCCTGCGCCATCAGCAGCGCCGATGCGCGGCCTTGGCCTCGCGCGGCGCCGGTAATGAAGACCACCTTGCCATCCATGCGTCCCATACGTCTCCCCTCGTTGCTGAGCTACCGCCAGCCTAGAAACGACCACCGAAATGGCCCCGAAACCCACTCCGGCGCGGGTGCGGGGTCGACCGCGGCGGCGGTCGGATCAGGACAGGCCGACGGCGATTTCGCGACGCTCGACCAGCCAGCGGCCGCCGACCTTGGCGAACGTGTCGACGTAGTGGCCGAGCAGCACGGGCTTCGGTCCGCCGTCGTTCGCGATGTAGAGCGCGTAGTTCGACCAGGTCACGATCCGCTCGTCGGTCACCTGCTCGAAGATCAGGTTCGTGACCCAGTGCTGGCCGCGCCGGTAGGCCAGCTGCGTGTCGTCTGCGAAGAACTCGGCGAAGAACGTCGCTCGCGCCTCGCGGCCGGTGATCGCGCCGTAGAGCGGGCTGACCCAGGCGCCGCTGTCGGTGAACACGTCGAGCAGGGCGTCGAGGTCCTCGGTGTCGAACGCGCGATTGAGGCGCGCGATGGTGTCCAGGACGAGCGCCCGGTCCTCGGGCGTCGGCATCGGAACCGGGTTGGTTGCGTCGTTCATCGTCGTACTCCTTCGGATGCGTCTGGTTGGTGGGAAGAGGGTGGCGGCCGCTCCGCCGTTGCGACACGGGGCGGCCGGCCCGCGACCGGTCGCTCGACGCTCGTCGTCCGCTCACGGAGCCTCCAGCCGCCGTCGGCCGTCCGCCGCATCGCGTGGCCGGCGGCGACCTCCCGCTCGAACCGCCAGCGCGCCGCTCCGGCTCCCGGGTCGCGGCTGTGCAGCAGCAGCCGACCGTCGACCTGTGCCTCGTCGGACCCGGTCCAGACGCCCCGGAGGTCCGTCAGCGCGTGGCGGATGCGGCGGTCGCGACCGGCGGCGTGATCGACGACGAAGGCCGCGACGGCGACGCGGCCGCTCGTCGTGAGGAACGAGGTGGCGAAGACCACCTCCGGTTCCATCGCCGCGACCGCCCGCCGACCGTCGCCGTCGTCGATCGCGGCGTACAGCGCGTCGAGCACCCGGGCGCAGGCGGCCAGCTCATCCGCGGGCAGGGGCGCAGCGTCAGACACGGCGCCGGCTCGTCGCGGTCGTGGCCAGCGCCGCCGCCAGTTCCGAGAGGTCGACAGCACGGTCGAGGCCCGCCACCGCCCGCTCGACGGCAACCACGCCGTCGGCGTCCAACGTCCGACCCGCGTTGGCCCGGAACTTGTCCACCACCCGCTGCTCGGACATCGGCCGTTGCGGCGTGCCCACCGGGTGGTCGACCCGGGCGGCCAGTCGCGTGCCGTCGTCGAGCTCGATCTCGACCGCTCCGGCGTAGCCCCCGGCCTCCGGCACGAACCTCCGGGCACGAACGACCACCCGCTCGGCGACCTCGAGCACCCGCGGGGCGGAGATCGCCTCCCACGTGTAGGTCGCCGCGTCGACGCGGCCGCTGACGAGCATCGCGGCGACCCCGTACTGCAGGCTGAACCGCGCCGCGTACGGCGTCGCGGGCCGGACCCGTGACGCTCGCGGCTCGACCACCAGCTCGATGCCGTCCGGCGGGATCGCGACGCGCACCTCGCGCACCCGCTCTGGGGCGACCCGGCGCCCGTCGAGCGCCACCCGGACCGCGTCGAGCGGCGCGTGCACGTAGTAGCAGGCGGGGTAGCCCCGGAGCGTCACGTTCAGCGACTCCCAGCGCTCACCGAGGTCGTCGAGCTCCCGCTGCAGCGGTCGGTCGTCGTCGACCCCAAAGAACGCCCGCAACAGGCCTCCCGGCCCGTCCAGCGCGGAGAGCGGGCCTTCCAGCCCATGGGCCGCCAGGGCGCAGGCGGTCAACCCCGAGTGCGCGGCCCAGCCAACCTGCAGCGCCTTCGACGGCCGCCCCTGGGCGACCGGTTCGTAGGTGCCCGCCGCCATGCCACCGGCGATCGCCATCGCGTTCGCGGTCTGCGCGGCCGACAGGTCCGCGAGCATCGCCCCCGCCAGCGCAGCGGCGTACGGTCCGCAGACCGCGGCCGGGTGGAACGCCGTCGGGACGAACCCCGGTGCGCAGGCCAGGCCGATCCGGATCAGCGCCTCGGACCCGGCGACGATCGCGGTCAGCAGCTCCGGGCCCGTAGCCCCGGAGAGCTCCCCCGCCGCCAGCGCCGCGGGACCGATGATCGCCCCCACGTTGACGATCCCCGCCAGGTGCGTGTCGTCGTGGTCGGCGGCGTTGGCCAGCGTGCCGTTGACGGCGGCGGCGGCCGGGGCCGGCAGCCGGCGTGCGCCGCCGACGACCGTCGCCGGACCGTCCCCGTGCATGGCCTCGAGTGCCGCGCGGACCGCCGTCGGCTCGCCCGGGGCAGCCGCCGCGAGCGCACACCCCAGGGTGTCCAGCAGGTGGAGCTTGGCCCGCGCGACGACCGTCGGCGGGATCGCCGGCCACCGCAGCTCGCAGCCGAAGAGCGCCAGACGCTCGATCGCCGTTCCCGCCGTGGCGGCCGACCCGGGGGCTGCGGAAGGCGGCGACACCTCAGCCCTGGCTCTCCGGGACGCGGACCACGAGCCCGTCGAGCTCCGGCCGCATCACGCACTGGCAGGCCAGGCGGGAGCACGGGCTCGCGCCGTCGACGAAGTCGAGCATCTCGGCCTCGGTGTCGTCGGGCGCCTCCAGCCGGCCGACCCACGCGTCGTCGACGAACACGTGACAGGTCCCGCACGAGCAGGTGCCACCGCACTCGGCGATGATCCCCGGGACGTTGTTGGTGACGGCGGCTTCCATCAGCGTGACCCCGGAGGCGACCTCGATCGTCGTCGCGCTGCCGTCCGGCTGGACCAGCGTCACGCGCGGGTCGCCACGGCGCTCCGGAGGGGCCGGCGCGGCGACGGCCGGCGCTCCCGCGCCGTTGGCGGCACCGCCGTCGAGAAGCGTCTTGAGCACGACCGACGGGTCGGCCAGCGCCGCGACGTCCAACCGGACCCGGTCGCGGATCATCCGCTTGCCGGCCATGAAGTCCCCCGGCGATCCGACCGCTTCGATCGCCACCAGCTCTCGGTCGGCCGTGTGGAAGACCGCCAGCCGGTCCTCGTCCTCGTAGTGGCGGACGGTGACCCGGTCCGCCGACCCGATTCGTCGACCGGACCGCGCCCGACCGGTCAGCT
>CAZMVL010000031.1:331-10878 GCA_964569335.1 uncultured Paraperlucidibaca sp. | reverse complement strand
CCCGATCAGGCCGGCGATCTGGACCTTGAGCGCGAACTGATCGGACCAGAACCAGGGAACCTCCGGCTTGGGCGGCTCCTGGTCGAGGATCGCGGCCACTGCCTGGCGCGCCTGCTCCATCGCGCTCGGGATGCTCTCGATCCGGAACCGCCCCTCGTACCGCTCGAGCGGGCGCACCGTGACGTCGCCGATCGCGTAGATCGCCGGGTCCGACGTCCGCGCCAGCGCGTCGACGACGACCCCGCCGTCGCACTCCAGACCCGCCTCCCGCGCCAGCCGGTCGTGCGGGATCGCCCCGACGCCAACCAGCACCGCGTCGCACGCGATCGCATGCCCGTCGGCGAGCTCTACCGCCTCCACGCGCCCGTCGGACCCGGTGAAGCCCGCGACCTGGGCCCCGGTGTGGACCACGATCCCCTGGGCGCGGTGCTGCTCTCCGATGTAGGCCGAGAGCTCGCGGCTGGCGACCCGCGCCAGGACCCGCTCCTCGCGCTCGATCACCACCACCTCGACGCCGATCGCGCGAGCGGACGCGGCCACCTCCAGGCCGATCCACCCCCCGCCCACGACGGCCAGGGTCGTGCCGGGCCGCAGGGTCGCCCGCAGCGACTGCGCGTCGTCGATCGTGCGCAGCTGGTGGACCCCGCTCAGCTCGGCTCCCGCCACCGGCAGGCCGCGGGCGGCCGACCCGGTCGCCAGGATCAGAGCGTCGTACCCGAGCCACGCACCATCGGCGAGCCGCACCGTCTTGGCGTGCGCGTCGATCTCCTCCACCGCGACTCCGAGGCGCAGCTCGATCGCCTGCTCGGCGTAGAACGACGCCGGCATCAGCGGCTGCTCCAGTCCCTCCCCCGTCAGTCCCTTCGACAGCGGAGGTCGCTGGTACGGAGCGGATGCCTCGCTGCCGATCAGCACCACCTCGCCGGCGAACCCGTGCTGCCGAAGCAGCGCCGCGGCGGTGCTTCCGCCGTGGCCGGCTCCGACGATGATCGTGCGGCTGTTCGTGTTCACGGTATGCGGTCCTCGACGTCCGATCGGCAAGGCGAGGACGCAGTGACGGGTTCCGGTGACCGGTTCGGCGCGAACCGGTCGACCCGAGCTGCGCGGCCCCTCCTCCTGTCGGCAACCGTAGGCGCGGCGGGCGGAATCGAGGCGAAATCCCGGCCGCAGCGTCACGGCCGGCGGTCAACCGCGAAGCCGCTCGAGCAGACGCCGAGTATCGGCGGCCGGCGTCGTCCCGAGGCCCGCCAGCACGCGCTCGCACGCCTGGTACGCCGTGAGCACCAGATCACCGTCGCCCATCGCCGAGGCGACGCGCATCGCCGCGCGCCACGCCGTCTCGCGGTACGGATCCTCGTCGAGCACCCGGTCGAGCAGCGCCTTCGCGCGGACGAACTCGCCGATCTCGTAGGCCGACTCGGCCGCGGCCTGGCGCACGTCGTTCGCGAGCGTCTGCAGCTCGTGCCGGCGGCGGTCCGCCCAGTCCGACGCGGTTCCGGGCAGGTACTCGGCCCGCTCGAGCGGCGCGAGCGCCTCGCTCGACGCCTCGAGCCGATCGCGGCCGCGCAGCAGCATCGCCTGGCGCATCGTGTTCGCGAGCTCCACGGACTCGGCGACCAACCCGTCGTCGCGCCACGCGATCTGCTCCGGGCTGGCGTCCAGCGGGACGTCGTCGGGAAGCGTGCGGCGGAGGCCGAGTACCACCTGACGGAGGTAGGACCGGGTCGAGTCGTCGTCGCGCCCGTCGAAGAGCGCGCCCAGCAGGTCGGACCGGCTCGCACGGCCGCCGTGGACGGCCAGATAGGCGAGCAGCTCGAAGCTCTTGCTGAGCCGCGGCCGGAGGACCGCGCCGTCGACGACGATCGCGGGGTCGTCGAGCTCGCGGATGCGGACCCGCGGCGTCACGCTGCCGTGCGGCAGCCGGCCCTCGCCGATCAGTCGCCGCCCGAGCTCGTGCCAGCGCGTGTCGGCGTCGGTTTTCGCGTCGAGTCGGCGCGAGACCACGGCCGGATGCTCGCGGAGCGCCTGGAGCAGCAGGTGGTCGGACCCCTGCCCCTCGGCGGCCTCGAGGGCCCAGTCGGCGGCCTGGTCGGCCGCCTCCGGCTCGCCGAGCCGCCACTCGACCTCAGCCAGCAGGACGGCGGCCTGCGGGAGGAACAGCAGCCGGTCCCAGCGACGCATCAGCGCCACGACGCTCCGCAGCTGCGCCGCCGCCTCCGCGTCATCGCCGTCGATCATCGCGACCTGGCCGCGGTAGAGGCCGAGCTGCTCCACGATCCGCAGCCGCCGGCGCGCCACCGGCATCCGCTCGACCCGGCGGAGCGCCTCGCGCGCGGCGACCGTGTCGCGACGGAAGCGCAGGGCCAGCATCGCCTCGAGCATCAGGTGCAGCGCCTCGAACCACGTCGAGCCGCTCGCGACGACCAGGCGGTGCCCCGCAACCAGGGCGTCCTCCGCGTCCTCGCCCCGGCCGAGATCGGCGAGCAGCTCGACGCGCACCCGCGTCAGCGTCCAGCGCTCCTGAGGCGCCGTAGTCAACATCGCCAGAGCGTCGTCGACGCGCCCCAGCGCTCGCAGCGCGGCGACGCGGCTGGAGACCAGCGCGATCGTGGGGAGGCCGTTGGTCGTCAGCAGCCGGTTGAGGCGGCCGTGTCCGAAGTCGGTACGGGCGAGGATGCCGGCCAGCGCGCCGTCGGGGTCGGCCGGGCGGTCGGCGTACCGCGTGTCGCGGTCCTCGTCGTCGACGTCGAGCGTAAACCGCATCGCCTCGACCTCGGGCGTGCTCGGCGACGCCCGCGACAACGCCTTGCGCGCGTCCTCGATCCGCCCCGCCAGGAAGTAGGTCCACGCCAGGCACGCCGCCCAGCCGGCCCGGATCTCGTCCGACCCCGTGCGGGCCCGGATCAGGCCCGCCAGACGGTCGGCAGCCGCGGCCCCCCGGGCGTAGCGCTCGTGCTCGTTCGCCACGCGGATCTCCGCGTAGGTCAGGATCTCCGAGCGCTCGACGACCGGAGCGGGCAACGCCGCCAGCCAGCGCTCCGCGACGCCGAGGTCGAGACGTCCCACCACCTCGGGCATCGCCCGCGTGATCGCGTCGGTCGCCTCCTCCAGCGCCCCGACCTCGAGCAGCTCGTCGGCGGCCTCCTCGTCTCGCCCCTCCTCCGTCAGCACGCGGGCAGCCTGCACGCGTAGGTCCCGGTACTCGCCGCTGCCCCGCTGCTCCAGGCACTCCAACAGGTGGCTGCGGAAGCAGGCGTGAACGTGCATCGTACGCGCGTCGGCGGAGATCGTCACCGGCAGGGAGAAGCGGCTCAGCGCCACGAGCCGCTCGCCGGCACCGGTCACGCCGATCCGCTCGGCCCGCTCGATGCTGACCTGATCGAGGACCGAGGTCGTGAGCAGGAACTCCCGCTCGCTCGCCGGCAACTGCTGGAGGATCTCCGTCGAGAGATAGCTGCGCAGGGCCTCGCTCTCGCCGCCCGCTCCGAACGCGTGGTTGGGTGAATGCCAGGCGCCGAACAGCACGCCTGTCACCCAGCCCGCAGTGGCCTCGACGGCGGCGCTGGCGTCGACGCCGCCGCACCCGCGCATCTCCAGCGCGTGCTTGGCTTCGTCGACGGTGAACCGCAGGTCGCCGTCGCCCACCCCGACGGCGGTCGCGAGCGAGCGGTTGCGGCCGACCCGCAGGGGGAACCGCCGACGGGAGACGAGGATCGTCCGCACGCCGCCGGGCGCGTAGCGCAGGAACGCCTCGAGCACTGCGATCGCCGCGGCGGACTCGGCGATCCGCTCGAGCTCGTCGACCACCAGCAGCACGTTGACGTCGCCAATGCTCTCCGCCAGCACCGCCGCAGCGTCGGCGTGCGGGACGTCGTGCGCGAGAGCGTCGAGCACCACCCCCGCGACGGCCGGAACCGCGTGCGCCAGCGCCGCCTCCAGATACGTGAGCAGCCGCCCGGGCGCCCGCTCGGCGTCGCCGAGCGTCAGCCACGGCGCCAGCCCGTCGTACCGCTCCACCAGCTCCAGGACGGCGGTCGTCTTGCCCGCTCCGGCCGTCCCGGTCACCCAGGCGATGCCGTTGGCGTCGGCGAGCCGCTCGATCTGCGCGGCGATTCGGGGACGGGCGACCCGGTCCGGCCCCGGTGCCGGCGGCCGGACCTTGCCGCGGACGATCGGGCCCGGCCGGGCGGGTTGCAGACGGTCGTCGTGCTCCGCTCCCGCGACCCGGTGGCCGCGGGCACGACGCGGCCACGGTGCTGCGTCGGCCGCTGCCTCGGAAGCGACAGTCGGTACCGGGTGGGACGAAGAGGGGCTGCGCACGCGAATCGGCCGCGTCCGGGGGCGGTGGCCAATGCTAACCCGAACGGCCCCAGGGCGTGGGGCACGAAGCTCCCGCCCCCGGAGGCCGAACGATCAGCCAACCCCAGACGCCCCCAGCTGCGCGGTCACCCGATCGACCGTCGACCGCATCCGTGCCCGGTGCTCGCCGATCCGCCGAGCGGTGAACCGCTCGCTGGGCCCCGATACCGAGAGCGCAACGGCGCCGTCGGCCGCGCCGGGAATCGCCACCGAGATGCCCGTCAGGCCGGACACCCAGGCGTCGACCACCGCGAAGCCGTCCTCCCGCACCGCCGCGATCCGGCGATCGATCCGGCGCCGACCGGCCGCCGAGAGCTCCAGACCGTCGAGCGCCGCCCCACGGGCATCGTCGGTCGCCGCCGCCAGCAGGACCTCGCCGGTCGCCGTACCGACCAGTGGCTGGGCCAGCCCGACGGGCACCACCCGGCGCACCGGATGGTGGCTCTGCGCCTCCGCGACGCAGACCCGCTGGGTGCCGCTGAGCACGTGCAGCGACGTCGTCTCCCCGGTCTCGTCGCGCAGGCGCTCGAGCGCCGGCCGAGCAACGTCGAGCAGGCTAGCCCGCCCGCGTCCGCCGGCGCTCGTCAGCGCGAACAGCCGGGGACCGAGCGCGTAGCGACCGCTGTCGGGTGCGCGCACCAGCAGCCCCTCGTCGAGCAACTGCCGCATCAGGCGCGCGACCGTCGAGAGCGGCAGCCCCATCGCGAGCGCGACCTCGGCGGCTCCGACCGGCTGCGGCGCGGCCGCGACGGTCTCGAGGATCTCGATCAGTCGTCGGAGTGCCTGCATGCCGGGGGCGCGCGGCCCGACTCCGCCGCCGGAGCCGAGCGGGCTGCACGGATCGAGCGTCTCGCGCGTGACGAGCCTAGACGATCCCGGGGCAGCGGGCGGACCCGCGGCCGGCACGGTTTCGTCTTCGTTTCCATCGCCGACCTTAGCCTCTCGTCAGGAATTGGCCTCCCCGCAGCGTCGAGGGCGCCGGGCACGCTACGGCAGGGCGCCTCGGTGCTCGCCGGCGCCCGACTCGACTCCCGAACCATGCGACGGGCGAGGCGCTCCGCAACGACACGAAAAGGGATCCGCGTGACCAGCACCACTGTCCAGATCGAGCTCGCCGGTCAAGCGCTCACTCCCGAGCGCGACGCCGACCTCGCCGATGTCGATCCGCACGGCGCGACGATCGTCCGTCCCCACCTGCACCACGTGCAGATCAAGACGACGCGGATCGAGGAGATGATCGAGTGGTATCGCGTCGTCGTCGGCGCGCAGATCGTCCAGCGCACGGCCGGCGGCACGTGGATGAGCAACGACGCCTCGAACCACCGTCTGGCGCTCGTCACCGAGCAGGCACTCGGCGTCGATCTGATCCCCGACCCGGACAAGGCCGGCCACGACGGCCTGCAGCACACGGCCTGGGAGTACGCGACGCTCGACGAGCTGCTCGAGACGTGCGACCGCCTCCGCGCACTCTCGATCCTGCCCGCCCGCACCGTCAACCATGGGCCGACCACGTCCTTCTACTACGTGGATCCGGACGGCAACCAGGTCGAGCTGCAGACCGACAACTTCGGCGACTGGACCGACTCCCGGCAGTTCATGAGCGGCGATCCACGCTTCACCGAGGATCCGTTCGGCCCGGACGTCGACCCCGTGCGGATGCTGCAGGACCGCCGCGACGGGGTGTCCGTGGCCGAGGTGCTCCGGCGGTCCTACGACGGCCAGTACCAGACGCCCGAGCAGCGGGAGGCACGGCTGTTGCGCCGCGCCGGCCTCGCGTCGGCGGACGCGACCGACGCCGCGTGAGCGCCACCGGACCGGCATCGTGACCAGGCTCGTCACGACGACCGCCGGCCTCGGCCGCCTCGACGGCGACGAGGCCGTGCTGCTCGACCTCCCGTTCGGCGACCTCGGCGAGGCGCTGCGGGCGGGGCTCTCCGCCGCCGAGATCGCCGCCGCTCCGGCGCGGGCGCGGCGGCCGCTGGCGGCGCTGGCGCTTCGCGCGCCAGTGACGCGGCCAGGCAAGATCTGGGCCGCCGGCTGGTCGTACCTCGAGCACGCCCAGGAGGGCGGACGGGAGGCGGTCGCCGACGAGCCGTTCTTCTTCCTCAAGGCGCCGTCGGCCGTCACCGGCCCGTTCGACGCGATCCGGCTCCCGGCTATCGCTCCCGACCGGGTCGACTACGAGGGCGAGATCGCCGTCGTGATCGGACGCACAGCGCGCGCGGTCGACGAGGTCGGCGCGCTGGCGTGCATCGCCGGCGTCACGGCCGCTAACGACGTCTCGGCCCGGGACGTCCAGAAGGGAGAGTTCCCGGGGAGCCAGCCGAACGTCAGCCTGGGGAAGAGCTTCGATTCGTTCGCGCCGATGGGGCCGTGCTTGGCCACGCTCGACGGCCTGGCGAATCCGCAGGCCATCGGCCTCCGCACCCTGGTCGACGGCGAGCTCCGCCAGCAGGCGCGGAGCTCGTCGCTCGCCTACTCGCTCGCCGCGCAGGTGGCGTACCTCTCGCACCGCACGACGCTCGACCCGGGCGACGTGGTGCTGACCGGGACCCCCGCCGGCGTCGGCTTCCACCGGAACGCCTTCCTCCGCCCGGGCAGCGTCGTCGAGGTCGAGGTCGAGGGCGTCGGCACGCTGCGGAACGTCGTCACCACCCCGTGAGTGACCTCCGCTGATGCGGATTCCGCCGACGTGGGCGGTGCTATCCGCATCACCCCGCGCCCACTCGGCCGCTGATGCGGATTCCACCCGCGAGGGTGGCGCTCTCCGCATCAGCTCGGGGGTGGGCTGCGTGGCGGGCGGTCAGATCTCCCCCGCGACGAACGCCGCGGCCTGGCCGATCCGCTTGCCGTCGTCGTCCAGCACCGTCCAGATCCGGCCGTCGAGCAGGCGGAAGCGGCGGCCGGAGCGGGACACGCGAATGCCGTCGTAGTCGTAGACGATGCCCTGCTCGCCGGACCGGGCGAGCGCGCCGCTGCGCTCCGCACGGTCTTCCGGGGCGGCCGTCTCGCGGGTGGGGAAGCGCGGCGCGTCCGCGATCGGCAGCTCGAACGCCGCGAGCGCCGTGCCGTTGGCGTAGATGCAGAGCGGATCGTCCTCGATCCCGTGGGCGAGGATCCCGAGCGGCGCGTCGAACAGCGCCCGGGCGCGGGCGTCGTCATCGGCGCCCGCCGGCAGCGCGATCAGCTCCGCGCCATCCCAGTGCCGGTAGCTGCGCAGGATCCAGCCGGCGCGGGTTCGGAGCAGCTCGTCGGTCCACGGGTCCATGCCCGGGAGGATACGGACCCGCGGCCTATCTGGAACCGTTCCCAGCCTGCCGTCACCGCAGACTGATGCGGGTTGCGCCGCTCACGTCGGCACGATCCGCATCAGCAGTGCGCCGCCGCAGACTGATGCGGGTTGCGCCGCCCGCGTCGGCACGATCCGCATCAGCTTGGCGGGGCGGTCAGGCGTCGTAGCCCTCGTCGAAGTCCTTGCGGTCGACGTCCCAGTCCGACGTGCCGCGCTGCTGGATCGTCACGTGGCAGAGGCCGCTGGTCGGCGTGGCGCCGTGCCAGTGCCAGACCCCGGCCGGGATCGTCACCCAGTCCCCCGTCTTCAGCGTCCGGCGCTCGTCGGCCGTGGCCAGGATGCCCTCGCCCTCGACCACGTGCAGGGTCTGGTCGAAGTGGTGGACGTGCGGCTTGGCCCGCGACCCCGGCTCGAACCAGATCGCCCACATCATGCTCGCGGGCGCGTCACCGGGGTCGTGGATCTCGGCCTCGTGGACCGTGCCCTCGAACCACGATGCCGTCGACTGCTGCCGGATCGCGCGGAGGTCGTTGAGGATCTTGGGGAAGGTCATGCGTGCGGCTCCGTGGTGGTGGTCGGGGCGCCGAGCGACGGCGCAGTAAGAGACAGCCTCTAGCAGGTTACCCGAGGGCCCAGACCTGCGCCATATTGCCAACCGCTGTTGGCACAGCTACTGTTGGGGCTCTCTTCCGACTCGATGGAGCCTGATGTCCACCGTCCTGCCCAAGTCCACCACCGTGCTCGTCGTCGGCGCGGGCGTCCACGGCCTGTCCACCGCGTGGCAGCTCGCGCGTGATGGCGTCGACGTCACGGTCGTGGACAAGACCGGCGTCGCCGCGGGAGCCTCGGGCATCGCCTGCGGCGTCGTGCGGAACAACTACTTCCAGCCGGCGATGTCCGAGCTGATGGCGGCCTGCGTGGAGATCTGGGAATCCGACCCCGCCGCCTTCCACTACCAGGGCTCCGGGTACATCGCGCTCGGTCCGGAGAACCAGGAGGCGGACCTGACGGCCGTCTTCGAGCGCCAGGAGCGGCTCGGCTACCCGTCGCAGCTGATCCTCGGCAAGGACGCGGTCCGCGACCACATGCGCGGGCTCTACGCCGACTGGCGCGCCCCCGACCTCAGCGTCTGCCTGCACGAGACGGCCGGCGGGTTCGCGCTGAACAAGCCCGCGATCGAGGGGATCGCCGCCAAGGCCGAGGCCGCCGGAGCGCGGATCGTCACCGGCGTGACCGTCGAGGGCTTCGACTTCGACGGCAGCGGCGCGGTCACGCAGGTCCGCACCGACGCCGGCGCGGTCGCGGTCGAGCAGGTCGTGGTGGCGCCGGGGCCGTGGGCCCAGCAGCTGTGGGCGATGCTCGAGCTGCCGGACGCGATCGACGTCCGCTCGCCCGACGGCAACGTCGCCGCCGACGTGCCGATGTGGAAGCACTGGTACCTGCAGGAGGGCGAGCTGGAGCTGCCGCCCGGGCTGTTCGTGACCAACGACGGCGCCCCCTCCCCGGTCCTGCACGTCGACAGCACCAGCCCGCTGCACGCCGACGACGGCACGCTGATCACCGACGAGCAGTGGGGCATCTACGTCAAGCCCGACCACGCGTCGATCCAGGGCGGCGCGCAGCCGCTGCCGCTGCCCGACCACCCGCCCGTCGACCCCTACCCCACCGGGACCGTCGAGGACGCCTTCCCCGACATGTGGGCGGCGGCGCTGTCGCACTGCCTCGGCCGCTTCCAGGGCGGACGCGCGCGCTACCGCCAGGTCCGCTGCGGCGGGATGGGCGCGTTCACCCCGGACAACTTCCCGGTCTTCGACCTGATGCGGCCCAACGCCTACGTGATCGCGGACTCCAACCACGGGTTCAAGATGATCGCGGTCGGGCGCGAGGTCGCCCGCGTGCTCCAGGGCGAGCACAGCAGCCTGCTGCACCCCTTCCGCTTCGAGCGGTTCGCGACCGGCGACCTGCACCCGGTCTCCAACAGCCCCTACCCCTGGAGCTGAACCGACTCCGGCGTCTCCCCGCTGGCCCGGGGAGGCGCCGCGGGGCGGATCAGGGCTGCCGCGGCGGCCCACATCCGCCGCGACAGCCCGCCGCTTCGCGCCGAACGGCGCGACGTGTATCGGCGCCCCGCCCGACCAACCCGCCCCGCCTGGGGGCGAGCCGGGGGCGCACGGGCCGGGCGCGGCGCGGTCCCCTAGGGCTTGGGGACCACCCAGGCGTGGTCGACCATCCAGCTGAGGTAGCCGTGCTCGCCGACGTGCAACGTCCGCCCGTCGCGCAGGTGGCGGCTCGGCAGCGCGACGGTGACCGGACCGCCGTCGTCGTCGCGGGCGACCTCGATCGAGGTCTGCGGCCCGAGGAACGCGATGTCGACGATCTTGCCCGGCAGCGCGCCCGGCAGCGGCTCGTCGACGAACGACAGCACCTCGGGCCGGACGATCGTCACGACCTCGTCGCCCGCCTGCAGGCCCGGCACGCCCGGGACGCCACGGTGGACGTGACCGAGCAGGTCGACGTCGTAGCTCGCCTCGCCGGCGACCCCGACGACCCGCCCCTCGATCTGGTTGGAGGTGCCGACGAAGTCCGCGACGAACGCGGTCGTCGGGTGGACGTAGACGTCGGACGGGCTCGCCACCTGCTCGATCTGCCCGTTGCGCATCACCGCCACGCGGTCCGACATGAAGAACGCCTCCTCCTGGTCGTGCGTGACGTAGACGAAGGTGATGCCGACCTCGTGCTGGATCTCCTTGAGCAGCAGCTGCATCCGCTTGCGCAGCTTGAGGTCGAGTGCGCCCAGCGGCTCGTCGAGCAGCAGCAGCCGCGGCCGCAGCACCAACGCGCGGGCCAGCGCGACCCGCTGCTGCTGGCCGCCGCTGAGCGCGTCGGGGCGGGCGTC
>CAZMVL010000031.1:0-321 GCA_964569335.1 uncultured Paraperlucidibaca sp. | reverse complement strand
ACCCGCACAAGCTCGGGCGGTACAACGTGGCGTTTGTCACAATAACGCCCCTGGCTGTTCTCCCGTCTGTTCTGCCCGGCATTCGCAAACGGACCGCCAATCACTTCAACCCCAACGGTCGGGGCGGGCGTCCGCCCGGTGCTGGAGGTCGACGAACTCCAGCATCTCGCCGACCCGCTGGCGGATCTCGGCCTTCGGCAGCTTGCGCTCGCGGAGCCCGAAGGCGACGTTCGCGGAGACGCTCATGTGCGGGAACAGCGCGTAGTTCTGGAACACCGTGTTGACCTCCCGCCGGTGGGCGGGGATCTTGGTGATCGGCTG
>CAZMVL010000030.1:15750-41279 GCA_964569335.1 uncultured Paraperlucidibaca sp. | reverse complement strand
AGATAGTGGGATTGGACTCTAAAACTACGTGCTACTCAAATACGGGGGGACGTCGATTTAACAAAATATCCAATGTGTTGCTTACTAGATCAAAATAGACATCTTTGACCACGTAAATTTCCCCGTCGATATGAAAGCGTAAGCACATTCCAAGTTGTGGAATGAATGGCAGCTGCGTATTGAGCGACATCCCAACGGAGTGGCCCTTGTCTGTAATCATCACGGTTACTTTGGTTGAGTACATTTTTTCGATCCCCTGTAGGTATTGATTTTTCATTTTTGGGATAGATCAGGCCTCACTAAATTGCCAACGTTGAGATCAATTTCTTTAAAGCACATTGGTTTTTGATGGATTAAAAAAATGTGAAAAAGACACTTGATCTGATCGTGGGACTGGTGATGATGGGTTGTGGGGCTTATCCCTGGCAGTGCAGGAGAGCAACATGAGTCTATTTGGATGGTTTAGTGATTTATTTCGGGGAACCTCCCCAAGTTTGGGTCATATCGATTCAAATCCAACATCAACCGGCCTTGATGAAACGGCCATTAATCCTGCGAATGGGTTACCAATGATTGGCGGCATGGGAGGGATTGATGTTGAAGGTAATCCCTATGGCACAGACAGTGATACCTTTAGTGATGATCATCTAACCGGTATCAATGACAGCGATCCTTTTGATCACGGGGGCGGGTTTGATGACTGGTGATATTGACGTGATCGATGGCGACTTAGCTTTGAAGGAAAATCGAATCCTTCTCGCCACAATGACTATGAAGCTATTTGATCATTGGCAGCTGTCATCAGCTGAGCAGCTGCATCTACTGGGCTTTTATAAATCTTCACGAAGTAGACTGAAAGGGCTTCGAGACGGTAGGCCAATACCTAACACAATTGATGTGCTCGATAGAGTTAGCCATCTGCTAAGTATTCATAAGTGCCTACGGATACTGTTTCCGCACGATCGAGAAATCGTACATCAGTGGATCAAGTACCCCAACAAAGAGTTCAACGGTATGACACCTTTGCAGGTCATGTTAGAGGAGCGTTTTGTTGGGTTACTTAAAGTTAAAACCAATCTCGAAAAATATTTGAATCGTTGAGCTCATCGACGTCCCTCCTCGCTTTTACTAGCTGGGAGTCAGTTTGATGAAATTGGAAGAACTTCCTCTAGGAAGCGCAATTGTGTTTTTAGCGCGTCGGTAAAATAAGGTTCAAAATAAGGGTCGAAGTGGTCCGCATCCATCTCGACTACCTGCAGTTGTGGGTTGGCGACTTGGAGTATTTTGTCCGCCACAAAAGGTGCCACCGTATCCCGGGTCGCGCCTACTATCAACATTGGTACTTGGACGTGCTTTAGGTTGGTCCAAGGGCGGTAGAGGCCCATCGTAAGCAGCGAACGTGCTGTGACGCGGTTTACGTACTTCTTGCCGCTGTGTGCAGCAAGTCCCATCTGCATGGCCTCCCAAGCATTGTCGCGATCCATAGTGCCAAGCTCCCCTTTCTTGGCCACTGTAGGAAGGTTGAGCCCAGCACTTGGCTTCAGGAAGCCAAGTATGCCGTAGCCAATGAACTGGATTAGTCGTTTCAGCGGTACGGCACGCACCGTAGCAACACCATCTAACATTGGTACTTGAATAATAGCGCCATACAGGTCTGGATGTTGTGCTGCAAGATCGACAACATGACCGCCTCCAAATGAAGTGCCCCATATCACGATACGGTTAGCATCGATTTGCGGCTGGCTTTTGAGGTGAGCCAGCGCTTCGTTTGCTGCTTTTACGCGGCGCCAAGGATTGATGTCCTGACGCGGCCAGCCGCCACTTAAGCCCCAGCCCGGAAAGTCAAACTCCATAACGGCATAACCCGCCTCAACAAATCGGTTAATGAATGGAGAAGTTAGTGCTTGCTGGATACTTCCCCATCCGCCAACCATTAGGATGCCGGGCAACTGGCGGCTTCCCGACCCCTCTGGAGTATGAAGTGTCGCAGCACAAGTAACCTGGCCTGCCATGAAGGTGGACTTGATAATATTTACCTTGACGTCAGAGGTATCAGGGTTTTGACGATTGATCATGATTTTTTTCATTTCCGTAAATGACTACTGTTGGTTGCGATGCAGTTAAGCGATTTTCGTTTGGCGTAAATCCGCATCCTCAGTTTTCTTTAAATGGATTCAGTCGGTTGCCGATGTGATACTGCAACGCCACAGGTATTGGTCGCATAGTGCTGGCGACAAACTTGTTAAGTAGACCGGGCACACAGACTGGCTTGCCCTTCATTACCGCGTCCCAACCTTCGCGTGCCACTTCATCTGCCTGTTGCCAAAGAGCGCTAGGTAACTTGTTGGCAGCTTCGCGTGTTCCCATCGTGTCGTGGAACTCACTGTGTGTGAAACCTGGACAAAGGGCAGTGACATGAATGCCTTGCGGTTTCAATTCCATATCCAACGATTGTGAGATGTTGAGTACATAACTTTTGATGCCGGTGTAGAGCAGACTCGCACCTGGGGGTGAGAATGCTGCTAGCGAAGAAAGATTGATGATACGGCCCCAGTTGCGGGCACGCATGCCGGGCAGAACGAGGTGACACAGCTCGGTGACTGCGGTCACCATAAGTTGAATTTCAGCGCCAAGCTTTGGCCATGGTGTGTCCGCAAAAGCGCTCTTGCCAGAGAGTCCAGCATTGTTAATTAGTACGTCGACGGAGATGCCTCTATCTTCTGCGAACGCCATGATGGCAGCCGGTGCAGCTGGATCATTGAGATCGGCAGCAAGGACATCACATTGCACTCCGTGTTTTGCTGTTAGTTCCTTCGTTAAATCCTGCAGGCGCTCGATGCGACGTGCAACAAGAAGAAGTGAATAGCCTTCGCTGGCAAGATGACGGGCAAATGCAGCTCCAATGCCTGCAGAGGCGCCGGTGATGAGTGCGGTACGGGAGATTGTTTTCATATAGGTCTCACTTTGCTGATAGAGAAGGCAGCTCATGCCGTTCGATTTTAAAATTCTTGCGCTCACGACCGATGTCGCCGCGATAAAGGCCTATTGGTCCTTCGAGCAGGAATGGATAGGGAGTAAGGCGTTGTGCATCGGTAAAGCCATAGGTTCCGATGCCGAGGTATAGTCCTGGAGAGACACGCCGGATCTCGTCAACCATGTGCACGCTGCCACAAAGGGAGTGAAACTGTCGATAAACGAGCTGATAGGCTGGGCGTCCATCGAATCGGGATGGTGCGATTAAGGTTCGCATGGGGAAGCGCTGCATGACGCGCTTACCCTGCAAAAATGTGTTGTACCCTTGTCCTGTACTTGCATCGATCGGTCTGAATGCTTTGCACATCCAAGAGTGGAAATGATTTTTTAGGACGACCCCGCCCACTAAGGTTGCCAGCCAATTTGGTTGGGTTAGGAGTCGTGCGGCGTATTCTCCTGACATTTCTTCGAGTGTCGGCGCCTCAAGCAGGGCGAACACTTTGAGCAGCTCTTTCGTTGAAGCTTGCAGCAGTTCTGCTTTTTCTATCATAACTTTCTCTCTTAATGGTTTGTCTTGAACGCCATTCAACTTAATGCTACTTAATTGTTGAATGATATTCAAGTGAAAATGTTGATTGTCATTCAACTGCGTATACAATGTATAAATAATTGGCAGTTGGAGTGGCTGTCACTGATATTAATACGGAGAGAAAGATGGCTCGAACCAAGCGCGAACAAGACCGGGAATCAAAACGCGAAGAGATTGTGGCAGCAGCCCGAGATTTGTTTATACAGGAAGGTTACGAGGCCACTTCGATGAGCCGCCTAGCAACGACTGCTGGCGTTGCTCCCAACACAATCTATTGGTATTTCAAAGACAAGGACGAAGTTCTAGTCGCTGTGCTCGATGCTGAATTTGCGACGCGTATGGCCCAGTACCTGCAGTTGCCACTGAGTAAGTCCACGGAGCGTCTATTATGGATTGTTAATCAGTTGGAACAAGTCAGTCGGCTGATCGCTACTGTGCATATTCGCTTAGAGAAATCGACTACTGTTAATGAATGGCATGAGCGCTTTCATACACTAAGTGAAGAAATGCTCCGCTTAGAATTACGGCAGGTAGGTATAGCGCCAGAAAAAATTGATCCTTTAGTGAAGATTAGTATTTTCACAATTGAAGGGCTATTGACTCATCAACTGGCAGACAACGAAAAGCAAGCAATTTGTGAAGCACTTCTTTTTGCGTAAGTTCGTTAAGTTCGATGATCATTTGTTAGAAATATCGAGAGGATTCGTCTACCCCAGAAAATCCTTACCCAGTGCAGACGGGGAAAGAGCTGTTGAAGAAGTTCATGTTTTGGCCTCTGTACAACCCATTCCCATTGAAGAGCCCTGCTGCAAATCCATCTGAAAAGGAATAGTCAGCAAGTGCATTGCTGTCTGAGCTTTCATGTTGAAAAATGATAGGCAATATCTATGTTTAGATATTAGCCTCCAGAGGCCACGTCTAGTTGTATCGCATAATATTGAAGGCGTTCCTCGGCAAGCCGTCTCGGGCACTCATAATCGGCAATTCAATTGAGCGATGGACACAATAGAAGCCCCAACTTTGTCAATGACAAGAATAATTTTGGTGGTAACCAACAAAGTCGCCAGACAAGCTTTACTGAATTAAGTCTCGCAACGGCGGACTTTACTATCACGTGTTACTTGATGTGGGAGCGTCGATTTCTTAACAAAGCAGCAACCAATTTCTCGATGACTTCACTAGATGGCCAGCTCTATGATCTTGTAATAGGGGTTAGGTTTATTTTGCAAAAATGAACTTAGCTACTGTTTTTGAAAGCATGGCAAGCTTAGGGAATGTATTGAATGGAATTGACGTCAGCTGTTGATGAGCTCTTTCGCAAGATCGGCAGAAACCTTTATATCATTCGACGTCCCCCCGCATTTGAGTAGCATGCAGCTTTAGAACCCATCCGAATTTTTTGGTGAGTAACCGTTCGATCCTATGTCGATTGGTTCACCATGGCTTACAAACGCTACTTTGACTTAACTGTGAGGGGGTATGAACAGCAGCAATATCACAGGCCTTTGGTTTAGTCTAAGTGACGGGTAGATTAAAATCGGCTCCCTCCCTAAGTACTCAAACATGATGACATATGATATTGTTGGTTTTACGAATACCAAATTGATTTTTATGGAAAAATTTCCAATCAGCTGCGGAAAATTTTCCAAAGATAATTTATACATTGGGTCATTTTTTGGAAATTTTGCAAAATCGTTGTGACAAATTCGATGTTTTATAAGCCTAGATTACTCATCATCCCAATCGCTGGAATACTTGTAAATACTGGCTTATACGGTGAAATCCTTACGTAGGAAAAGAACTGTTAACGTTTCTGATGTATTTATCAAATGTACTAACGCAGCGTAATCGCATCTATCTGTACGCTGCGCTCACTGTCACTCAGCCAGAGCTGACCGTCTTGCACGGTGCATTGCAGTTTCATATTTTTCTGTACAAAGTCAGCCAGTGGCGTGTCGCCTTGCACGATCAGTCGTCGTACAGCGAGGTTGTGAGCGCGTTCCAGCTTGGGTGCAATTGCTTCCCACCAGATCGGTGTTGAGTTGCCGTAGGTGATGACCACGACCTGTCGTGAGCGCCCACAGGCCTTCATCACGCGCTTCTCATCGGGTTGACCCATATCGATCCACAGATCAATGGTGCCAGTCAGATCCTTTTGCCAGATATCCGGCTCGTCAGGCTCACTCAGGCCTTTGGTAAAGACGAGTTGGTCGTGCGCGTAGAGGGCGAATGCCAGCAGTCGCAGCATCAGACGTTCATCATTTTCCGAAGGGTGTTGTGCCAGTGTCAGTACATGGTCGGCGTAGTAGCTGCGATCCATGTCGGCGATGTTGAGTTCGGCCTTGCAGATGGTGGCTTTCAGGGCCATTAAATTTCTCTTTGCTAAATGAGTCGTCGTAGCGCCAGAAGCAGGCGAGAGTGGATATTACGCACTTCAGTGGACGAATCATAATGTTGCAATGCAGGTTCTAGGCATGGTCATGATGTTTATTGCGGTGATTGGTATGCGCAATAATGTCGTCCCAATTATAGGCCTTGGCCAATTCAGTGGCTGACCTTGCTGGTTTTAAGAACGTTTTGGCAAGCTGAGATCGGCGAGCACGTACTTCGAAACTGTCAATAAGCTCGAAGTCGGTATTAACGTCCATGGCCTCAATAACCTGACTACCGACACCATCAGGCGTTTCGGGCGTATCAATACCTTTAGAACCAAAATAGTCCACTTTGATCAGGCCAGGTGATACCTCGTAGCGACAAAAGCCGACGCCTTTAAACTCTTTTTCTGACCAGCCTTGAATTTCATCATCAAAGCCGCGAATGGATTGTCCGCCAGTACCCGCCATCACTTGTACATAACCCAGTGGAGAGCGTCGTCCGAAAACCATTGGCGCTGAGCGTTGATAAACATGGTCGTGGCCACAGAGCACCAGATCCACGCCATAACGCGCCATCATTTGATCCTGAACCAAGATGAGGCTCGGGTTACCGGGGCCGCGACCTTCTTGATCGGTCCAAACCGTGTAGTGCTGGAAGACAATAATAAAATCAATGAGTCCAGCTGCTCGTCGAACGGATGCCCGAGCCAGGTTGGCTTCCATGGTAATAATTTCTTGCAGGATTTTGCCGTCTTCAATAAAGGCGCCACCGGTAAAGCCGAAGAAATGAACACGGTTATAATCAAAGCCATAAAATGAAACACCGCCTGGCTGATGAAAGCGGTTATTAAATGCGTAATCACGAAATAGCGCGGCACTACCTAGTGGAATGACAAAAGGATCGTCAGGGTCATCATCTTTATTTTCGTGATTACCCGGAACCGCCATTGTCACTGTGCCGGAAATCAAGGCCTGATTCTGGTCAAACCAAGTATCCCATACCGGTTGGTTGCCGTCGGCATAACTAATATCACCTGCTAACAAGAGCAGGTCGTGACGATATTGAGGCTTGGTCAGTTCCGCCGTGAGTCTTTGTGCCAATGGCCCAACACCATGGTCGCCGAAGTGGACAAAGTGCCAGTTTGTATCAGCTTTTGCTGAGGCAGGTACTGTGAAAACAGGTGACCAGCCCCCCTCATCGGAACCGACACGATAGCGAATAGCCAGTTCAGGGTTGCTGAGTTGAAGGCTTGCTTTATGTGTTTGAGCATCTACACCTGTTGTGGGTGTGCTGTCAGCAAAGAGGGTATTTGAAAATGGGTGATCAACCAGGTTAATGATGTCGGCCTCATCCCATTCAGGATCAATATGACTCCACTGAACTACGGCTGCTGGTGCATCTGTACCGTTATGTTTATCTGTAAACCATGCAATGCCGCGACTTTTATGGGAGTCATTCAGTAATGACACATGCATGCCACGGGGATTATGACTGCCTTGTACACCAAGATTAGGTGGTATTTCTGGTTTTATGGATGGTTGTTCGGGGGTTGGCTCATTTGGAAGTAAATTATTATTTGCAGTGGAGTCCGTTCTACAAGCATTTAACAGGGGCAGGGCAGGAGCCACCAGAGCAGCCTTGAGCAGGGTGCGTCGTAACGAAGAGGGTGTTTCCACGGAGGGCATCTCTTAAAACAATTGAATAGAGAGACATGGTAGTGCTCAAATATTGCAATCGTGTTTAAGCGAAAGCTCTCATTTTTCAGCGTGAGTTACTGCCAGGCGTGTGAGCTCTGCATCGAACGGCTTTGGTTCCTTGTGGTGTTACCGAGTAACAGGTCGTCCATGGAATGTCTTCATTTTTGATGTTGCGATTGTTACTTCCTGTAGGCGCAGGGCGGTTTGAGTGCTGCTGTGCTGATGCATAGGTCGTATTGTTGCCTTGTGCGTGAGCAGTGGTTGTCAGTGTTGCAAACAGCAGAGGGCAGACAGCAATGACTTTAAGTACATTGTTGAATGGCATGTGGGACTCCATGGCTCTGTGTGTTCGGCTTTTCATTGTAACACTGAAAGAGGGTGCATCTTTTCTGTGTGTCATTGAGTTTTTGGATGCAAATCCATGTAGCCTGATTAGAGGCTACGCAAAAAAGTAGCCACCTATAATGAAGTGAACAGCTGATGAGCCGATATTTTCTGATTGCCCTATTGATGACTGCCTGTTCTATGTCTGTGAAAGCCGGTGAGGCTGAGCTGGAGTGGACGTATCAGCGCGATACTGATTTTCTGACGGTGTTTGGTGCGCTGCTTGATTATGACAGCAGTGCAGTGCCGGTGGCCGGGCCTCGCCAGGGTGGGGTGCTGGTTGCTCGTCATGACCTCGATGGTGATGGCCATGACGAGTGGATCGTTGTTCCTGATCACCTGTGTTCTGCCAGCGCCTGTGATGTGGCCATTCTTGTCGGCGATCCGCCAACTCAGGCTCTGTATCAGGTGACCAGTTTTGGCTTGCCTGCATTGGGGCAGCATGATGCCGATGGTCGTTGGACATTAGTATTTCAGGCGATAGGTGATGGCCCAACTTGCTGTGCTCCGCGCTTGCCGATTGAGCATGGTATTAACATTGAGGGTAACTGGGTTGAGCGTGGCCCGGTTCAGGGCAAATGGCCGGTGCGCTGGTATCAAAAAGAGCCCGCGCCGCATTGAGCGGTAACACTCACTAAATATTGGTCAGACATATGAAAATTTTCTTCGCAATAGCCGTCATTTTATTGATCGGCGGGTTGGCTGTATTCAACCTGTCGGGCAACAGCGATCCTGATGTGATTGCAGCTGCTCCAGCCGATGACATTATTGTTGTTTATAAAAGCCCAACTTGTGGTTGCTGTGGCGATTGGATTGACCACCTGGAGTCCAATGGATTCGCCGTTGAAGTGCATGATCGAGACGATATGAACTCGGTCAAATCATTACTGGGTGTGCCTGCACAATTGGCCTCATGCCATACCGCCACTGTAGGTGGCTATGTGATTGAGGGGCATGTGGCGGCGGCAGAAATCGAGCGTTTGTTGCAGGAAAGGCCAAAAGCTCATGGATTGGCGGTGCCCGGCATGCCGATTGGTTCGCCGGGAATGGAAATGGGCGACACTCGCATGAAGTACGAGACGCTGCTTTTTTCGGCTGATCAGACGCTGGTTTTTGCGCGCCACGGTGAATAGGGCGGTGACCGTTTCAAGTCACCGCCTTGTTTGGATGACGTTAGAGCTGTACCGCCAATGCCGCCATGAGTTGATGGGCAACTTCTTGGCCGATGGCTTTAATTTCTTCCGGTGTGCCTGATACCTGAGCGCGTTCGTAGCCCTTGGGGCCCGCCACAAAACGACCTTTCAGCGGCTCAATGTCGCTGGCGTTTACCATGGCCATTACCTGTGCATTGCGTACATTGGTGGCCTGAGCGCGGAAGTTGTAGCCGGAAGGTGCGCTGGCATTGCGTTGCACCAATACTTCCACCAATAAGTCGGCATGTTGTTTGAAGGCATCGACCTCAACGTGCTGACGGGCCACCATGGCGGTTGCATTTTCCGGACGCTTTGCCGCTGCCAGACGCAGCATCATGCGTCGGTCAACCAGACGTACACCCTGACTGGCAAAGGCATTGTAAAAGCCGTCCTCAAAGGCCCATGCCATGCTTTCGGATTGGCCGCCACGGGCACTGGATGTCTGGGCACGATAATGCACCGCGCTTTCGGCCTGCATCAATTCGCCTTTGCTGTTGATGATGGCAGTTTGTACCCGGACTGGCGTTTTCCATTCTTCCACTTCATCACTTAATTCACGATTGAAGTAAATGGCCAGTCGGGGCTTTCCGGCCTGATCATAGCGCTGTTTGAATCTGGCCTGACTTGACGCAACAGCGGCAGCCTGGTCACGCGCAAAAGCAGTAGGGTCTACCATCATCGGCGCGGCTTCATGAGGCGCGATGGCGGCCTGTGCCAGGCCAGCACTCAGCAGGCCGACAGTCAGCAGTAAGGTACGCATTTTATTGTGCCTCCCTGACTTCAATATAGAAGAATGCCGCACGGCTGCTCAGTGACATTTCCTTGTAGGTGCCGGTGCCGCGTTGTGGCAGGGTCAGGCGTTGCCAGGCCGAAAAGTCTTCGATAGGAAATTTGTTTTCATCATAAAAGCGTGTGCGAGCCTGAATGACCTGTGGAAAGTCGGTGAGATTTTCCAGCGTGGTGTAGACCGCCAGTGTGCCGGTTTCAGTGCGTGCCGCACCGGTGGAGTCAACCAGAATCTTGCCGTAGTTGTATTGCTCGCCTGCAACGGTTTTGCGGATTTCCAGCAGACGCTTGTCGATCACATTGACACTGTTCATCTGCAACTGGGTTTGTGTGGTACCAACAGATTGTGGAACCGGTTTGACCGGAGTTTGTACACAGGCAGCCAGCGCGCCGATCATGGTGGTTACAACAGCAATGCGTTTGAAATTCATGTGAGTAGTCTCCTAGCGATTGACGGGCGGCGAGATGGCGGGGCGAGAGCGTACCCATACCACTCCGCCTTGAGATGGCACGGCTACTGTCTGTGTCAGTTCTGGCAGTGGATTGTTGTCTTTGTCAAAAAAGTGAACGGTTAGTGTCTGGTTGGGTTGTGCCTTGAGCGTGCTGACATGTACTGCATCGGGAATCGATGACCAGTAGCGAATATCGGCTTTGGCATTGACCTTGCTGGCTACGAATAATTGCACCGCGCCCACAGCACCCAAAGCACCTGCAACGGCTCCCAGGCCACTGCTGTCGGTGAGTGGCTGCAGAATTTGCAGGGTGCTGGCGGTATCGACCAGTACGCCGCCGACTCCGGCATTGGTTGAGCGGAAGTTGGCCTTGCCTTTGACGATGCGATCAACCGCACGGCCACCACGAGAAGTGGCCTGCCAAAACACGTCTTCCATGGGATAGAGCGCGGTTTGCTGGCCATTGCTCTGAATGCTGACACGTTCTTCGGTGAACTGGCGGCCCCGGCGATAGACCAGCTCATAGTGGCCAACACCATCACCCAGTTTGCGGGGCGAGGTTCCTGTTTCAACCACGACCAGGGTGTCATGGTTGGCACCAAAGTTGGGTACATCCTTGCGCAGGGCTTTTACTTCGGCCCAGGACTTGTCTTTCATGATGGTGTTTTTTTCACGAAAGGAGGCCCATGCGCTAAGGTAGGGCATGAGTGCAAAGTCGAACTGGAACTGTTCTTCTTCGGCAAACGCATCCTGCAACATGCCGCCCTCAAAACTGGCGCGGGCATTGCCCCAGTCTTTTTGCATCAGGTACAACAGGCCACGGTAGTAGTAGGCCATGACACGTTCGTAGGGTTCGCCCTTGAAGTCCTTGCGACCTTCTTCATACCAGAGACTGCGCGCTTTCTTGGCGCCGTCTTCATCACTGTAGAAAGACTCGATTTGTGCCAGTACGAAGTCGAGTGATGACTCAGCGGTGTCGTAGTCTCTGGCGGCGAATGAGCGCGCACCAATTTCCATATGATTGAGTACGGCGTTACGAGCGCCCTCTTTTTTGAGGCGTTCGTAAAGCGGGGCAAGATCAGCAGCGGGAGATGCAATGACTACCGTTGAGCCGCTCAGTATCAGGGCGGCGGCCAGCACCTTAGCGGTAAAGGACATCGTCAGCACCGGCTTTCTTGAAGTCGTACAGTCCGCTCCAGACAATGGTGCCCAGCTCCAGATCAATCATTTCAAATGTCATCTGCGTGAAGCGTGAGCTGACACCGGAGCGTGTACCCACGGCATCCATTGAGGTAATGCGTCCGGCCAGACGGTAGTCGGCACCGGCGGTGGCCTGAGTTTTGCGAATGGTGCCGCCATCAACAACACCAGAGCGTTTCAGTTCGCGTTCGGCTTCGACCATGGCTACATTTTGACGGCCAACAAACACCATGCGGCCATTGGAGGCACGGTTCAGGTTGACGCGCAAACGGTCGGTAATGTTGTTGAGGTTAATGCGGGTAGTGCTTTCATTGACAAAATAAGCGGAGTCCACAATGACCCGAGGAGCACGAGATTGGCCAGCCAGAGTTGGGTTGGCCAGCATGTCGCGCAGCATCATGTCGGTAGCGGCAATGATGTCGGCAGAATCAATACCAATACCTGCTGTACCTGGCGCAATGGCTTGGGTGTCGGTGTATACCGAGGCACTGCCGCGTGTGTTGTTGACGGTAGAAACACAGCCTGACATGAGCAAACTGGAGGCGATCAGGCCCATGGCCAAAGGACGAATATGCATTAAATGCTCCTTTTTTGAGGATGATTTTTTCAATATTGTATAGTTGTTAGTTGGCAAACAACAGAAAAACCTGCCTGCATTGTGGAGTCAAGTTTGTTATCTTTCTGCCCCATTAATTAATTAGTGATGTTGAGGAGATTGTATGAAAGCCCTTTATGTATTGCCTTTAGCCGTAGTTGTTACGGGGTGTGCGTCCATAAATCCTGCGTTATTGGGTCTTAGTATTAATCCCGAAATTGGCCAGCCTCCGGTGTTTTCTGATCAAAAGCTGGCGGGTTTTCAGCAAGAGTTGATGGCCAATCATGAGGCGCTCAGGGTTAATGGTTTTCAGTTTCCGGTAGCGACCGAAGTGCCATGCCAGTTACGGCCAAAAGTGCTTTGGCAAACCATGTATGGTGCAGATAGCCGTGATGCTTACCTGAAAAATTATCGGGCCAATATTCCGGCCAACACAGATATGCAGTACTCAATAGATGAGCTGCAAGGACGTTTGCTGAGTGGCCGCTGTGTCAATGGCCAGCCCGAAGGTGACTTTGAAATGGCGATTCAGTCTAAAGATCAGTCCTCCATACCCCCCTCATTTACTATGAGCACTACCGCAGATGTGCGCTTTAAGGGCTCCATGCGTAGTGGAAGACTGACGGGTAATTTGTATCAGGCTCGTATTGCAGCGGTTAACAGTACCGGCAAACCGACAATTACCTATATACAAAGTGTCACACCTTATCGCCAGGGTAAGCCGGTGGATACCTCATTGCAGATGTCGTGGGGCATGCCCAGACACGGCACCACGGATCAGTTTCAGATGCTGATGAGTAATGTGACTCAGCATGCAGCGAACAATACGGCGCAAACCAAAAACTACATGGGACGTATTCTGGCGTCTGAGTCCCAGAGCAAGGATGGTAAGCTGGACGGCTTGATGACGAGCTATGGTTATGTGTTTTACGTAGGACATGCGCCTTCGCAGAACTCTCAGATTTGCTACAAGAATGGGGGTCAGCAAACAAGCTTGAGCGCCTGTGGTGTGGCTACTACTGTGCCGGGGGCTACGTTAGCCGCTGCTGTTTCAGCTGCTGCGCCGACAACAGGGTCAGCATCAGCGTCAGGCTCGGTCAGCAGACCTTCGCTCAATGTGATCAACAATAGTTCAGGCCTGTTTTTGAGCCCGATTACCAGCGATGGTGTGGTAGCTGAGTGGGTGGAAAAGTCCGTGAATGTTGGTCTTGGTTCATCTCTGGGGGGTGCAGCAGGTGCTTATGCGGGTCAGAAGGCGCTGGAAAATGTCCCGTTCGTGGGTGGCTTGCTGGGACAGCGTATGGGTGCAGCAGCGGGCCGTAGGGCTGCCTTGCAAAGTGTGGGCGGCGAAGCCTATATGCGTGAAACCACGGATATTTCCTTTAACAGCATTCAGGACATGGCGCGCTGGTTGAAGCAGGAGCACGGTACACATCCTCGATTGTCAGAAATTCTGTCGGCAACCAACAAGATCTATCCTGAGCTGATGCCTGCCTTTGGCAGCTTGCGCTAGGTAAAAGTGCCTGTCGGCTACTACTTTGTAGCTGGCGGGGATTGGGTCTGCTTTGGTCTGCCACGTAAGTTAGGGCAGGCCAAAGGAGACTCTTATGAGTGTGCAAAACGCTGTTTATCAAAAACATTATGGTATTGGCCATAATCCCGCCGTTAAAGCCGAAATTGCTCAGTTAGATGCCCATGCCGACTGTCAGCGTATTGTGCAGCTGCTGGTGCGTTACGAGTTTGCCTGGGATATCACTCGCGCCTTGGAAGTTGCGTTGTTCTATACCTATGGCAGTGCCTCGGTTTCGCGACTGTTGGATCGTACCGGAGAGTTTGTCAAGTTCGGACAGAAGCGTTATGACGATACCCGCTTGTTGATTGCGCATTTTATGGACAGTGGCTGGGATGGCGAAGTGGGTAGGGCGGCACTGGCCAGAATGAACAAGACCCATGCGCACTACACCATTCCCAATGATGACTTTTTGTTTGTGCTGTGGACCTTTATCGAGTTTCCGATTCGCTGGTCTGTGCAGTTTGGCCCCAGAGTCATGACGCCACATGAGCAGTTGGCGTGGTTCAGTTTTTGGATTGAGATTGGTCATCGTATGGGGCTGAAGCAGTTGCCCGACAGCAAGTCAGCTTTCGATCAATGGGTGGCCAATTACTGTCAGCGTGAGTTTGTTTATTCACCTGCCAATCAGCGTGTAGCCGAAGCGACACTGGCTATTTTGAAAGGGTGGTTGCCCACTGTTTTGCAGTGCTCAGTCGGCCCAGTCATACACAGTTTTTTTGCTGACGATCCCCGTTTTCTGGCGGCTATTGGTGCCAAGGCTCCCAGCCCTGTATTTGTACGCATGGTTCAGAGCAGTTTGCGTGCATTGAATCGGGTGCGACGTACGGTAGCTATTGGCTCGTATCCGTTCGCGGTGGATGATGCCATTAATCGGACTTATCCGGGTGGCAAGTATCAGATAGCCGAATTAAAGCCTGTGCATTTGGTGAAGGCAGAGGAGATTAAAAACGAGTTACAATAGTCTCAACAATAATAAGAAGACGCCGCCATGCCTCGTTTATATGCACTCAGCCTACTGTTAATCAGCGCGTTGTTGGTCAGCTGTTTTGACAGTGATTCCAAATCATCCAGTAAGCAACCCAGTGCGCCACGATTGGCCGATACCAGTGTTGACAGCTGGCAGCCCTTGCCAAAAGCAGCACAGGTAGCGCCCGAAGTGGCCGAGGCCCGATTGCGTTTGCTGGGGCCAGACAGCACCAACCCTAACAAGGTCAAAGTCTGGTGGTACGGGGTGTCCAGTTTCATCGTCTCGGCTGGTGGACACTTGTTTTTGCTGGATGCCTGGGAAGTGATCGGTATTCACAAGGACTATGTACCCGTAACGCGTGATGATCTGGTGGCATTGAAACCTGAGGCTATTTTTATTGGCCATGGTCATTTTGATCATGCTGCTGATGCCGGTTATATCGCCAGCAGAACCGGTGCAGTCTTGGTGGCAGGCAGTAGCGTGTGTGATACCGCCAGACGCAAGGTCGGGCAAAATGTGGCCAATACCAGCTTCAGCTGTCTGCGTTTGGGGCTGGCTGAAGATACTCCGGCGGGTACGGTGTTTCCGGTGAAGATTTTTGCCGACCTGCCGCCCGTTCAGATCATCAAGCACACACACTCGGCGGCAGATCCCATGGATTTGCTGACGGGCGGTACGCCCTTGGTTTATATCCCTGAGGTCTTGCCATTTTTGTTGAATCTCAATACCGATCCCCAGGAAATTTTGGCGTTCATTCAATCGCTGCCCGAGGATGGTGTCGGTGGCGAACCTGATGGCGGCACTTGGGCCTATCAGTTCCGGGTTGGCGATTTCAGTTTGTTGTGGAATGACTCTACCGGCAGCATGGAAGATGATGATCCGGAGTCTCAGGCTATTCAGCAGGCGCTGGCCAATTTGCCCGGCTGTGTCGATGTGCAGCTGGGTGCGATTGTGGGCTTTGGCATGCTGACCTCGGCTTATCGTGATGCGCTGGGTTATGTGCGTGCGGCGCAGCCACGTATTTTCCTGCCGAATCACCATGATGCCTGGCTGCCGGTGATTGGTGGCGGGGCGGCTTCCTATGAAAGCCTGTGGACGGCGGAGCTGGCTACATTGGCCGTGCCACCGGAGCAGGACTATCTACGCGATCCTGAAGACTATATGAAGGTGCGTGAGTTTGATGTGCACGACCCACGTTGGCGTGAGCCAGTGGTGGGTCGCGATTGTCGCGGCTAACGCCATGTTAGTCGATACAGAGTTTACCGCTGCTGCGCCCGTTGCGCAGGCTGGCGTAGCAGCCAAATTCGTCCGCTGGACTGGCCGAGCATTGCCCTTTGGCAGCCTTGCCGCGCTGGTTTTCGCTGGTGATGCATAAGCCCGTGCATTGTTGGTTGTCAGTGCAGCCCTTGCCTGCGTCGGCATGAGGTTTGTTGCAGATAGGAGTTTGGGCTCGTCCAACTTTGATCCATTGGCCACCTTCAGCAGCACAGCTGGCCGCAAGATCGGGCACTTTGCGTTCAAACAGGGCCTGGTCGTTGATAAAGCCGACTTTTTCAGCAATGTGGCAGGCCATGCAGCTGCCTTTGGCCTGGGCATAACCTTGCCAGGCTACGGCGGCGTTGCCACTGGCGAATGCGCTATCAACCTGTGCCCAGGTGTTATCCAGCAACATGGCTTTGGCATTGGCCCCGCGTGCGGGTCTTTTGATAATGCCCTGTTCGATGGTCTGGCGAATCTTGCTCCAGTGATAACGCGCCAGCTCCGGATTGTTGCGTGATAATGCCTCGTGCACGGCATCAAAGCGCTGTCCGGTTTCCTGCATGGCAGAAGAGAATCCGCCCAAATAGGTTTGCAGTCGTTCAAAGCGCGCATCTTCGGTTTTCGGGTCCAGCAACCAGCCACGCGAGTCGGCATGAGCTATCAGGCTGGTGCATAAACCAAGTATCAACAGCGCTATGCGTATCATAAAAATTCCTCTGATTAATCATCGTAGTGAGCAGATAGTGCGGCCATGCCGGTCGCCAGATCTATACGAGGTTGATAGCCTAACAGTTGTTGCGCCTTGTGGATGCTGTACCTATGTTTGCGTTGCAGAAAATGAATACCCGCCGGGCTGGCCGGTGCTGTTTTACCCAGTATATTGGCACCTAGCTGACCTGCTTTTACCAGTCCCATAACAAGCGCCGCTGGTAATTTAAGCAGTGAGCGATTGGCCCATCGTGCATGGTAAGCAAAGAAGGTATGACAAGGTGTCGCCACGCCATCGGTGATGTTGAAGACATGACCAGCGACCGGTTGTGCAAATGCCAGTAATACTGCATCAATCAGATTGTCGACATGAACATGGTTGATGACGCCGCGACCACCGTCGGGCAGGGCGAATTGGCGCGCTTTTAACAGTGCCAGTGGACGCTCAATCCAGGGTTGGCTGCCAATGCCGTACACATCGCCTGGACGAATCACCACGACTTCCAGCTGATCTGCTGTGTTAAATCCCAGAGCTATCTGCTCGCTCGCTATTTTGGTGTCGTTATAGACATTGCCATTACCGTTCAGTGGCCCATCTTCACTAACATCGGCAGGAAAATTGAAGCCGTAGACCATTACTGATGACAGGTGTACCAGTCGTTTGACGCCCGCTTGCTGTGCGGCCTGGCAGACTGATTGCGTACCTTGCACATTGACACGTTCATAGTCCGCCCGGATGCCGTCTTCGGCCACAATGGCGGCAGTATGAAACAGGTAGTTGGCACTTTGGCAGAGTTGGTTGAGTGCTGCGCTGTCGTTAATGTCGGCAACGATTACATCCGCACCGAGTGCGCGAGCACGGTTTGCCGCTGTTTCATTGATGTCGATTCCACGTACTTGCCAGCCCAGAGCCTGGGCGCGTTCAACCATGCGTAAACCGATAAAGCCGCCAATGCCGGTAATCACGAGTGTATTCATAGTGCTTTCCTGAGGGGATGTTGTGCGCCGTGTACCATGGCCAATACAAGGTACGTAATTTCGTCTGCCAGCGTGTCGACGCTGCAAGGGTTGTCGCGTGTCAGCCAGTCGGCCATCAGTTCATTGATGCCGCCAACCAGTGCGATTGAGGCCAGTTCATAATTGCGTATGGGGATGGCTTCTTGCTGACAGAGGGCATTCAAGTAACTTTCGATCACGCGTGCAATGCCATGAATGGTGGCGCGGCGATGTTGTTCCATGCGATCACTCACTCCCACCACCTCCAGTACTCCGATGCGAGCCAGACGCTGGTCTTGCAGATAATGTGCAACCAGTGCCTGTACGGCTACCACGACCTGTTCATCAATGGTCTGCTTGGGCGCATTGATGGCGGTGCTGACGGCATGGCTTAGCTGTTGCGTGATGTCCTGATACAGCGCCAGCAAGATATCTTCCTTGCTGCTGAACAGTTCATAGAAGTGGCGTGCGGTGACTTTGGACTGACTGCATAACTGCTCGATATTGGTTTTTGCGTAACCTTGTTCGCTGAATAGTGCCAGTGCGGTGTCCATCAGGCGGCTGCGGCGCTGAGCAATGCGCTCTTCTTTACATAGGCCGGCATAGGCACGTGCGGTCATTGCATCCTCATTGAATATTTTGACAAGAAGTCTTGTCGAAATTATAGTGACGTCTCAGACAAAAAAGCAAACCGCCTTTAGGGCGGCTGGAGAGCAGGTCATGTTTCAAACTATTCCACACTTTGACGGGACGCGTGATGCCTTGCGGCCAATGGATAGAGTCGACAATGTGCGTCAGGCTGGAGTCGCTTTTCGGGGTGACATGCTGACCAAGCCGCAGGTGGTGTATTACCAGTCGTTCGAACTGGTACGTGTGCCTTATCCCAGTAAATACGCTTATCTGAATGCATTTACGGCACCGACGCCGTTTGTGCATCTGACCAATCGGTTGTTTGTGATCCAGTTTCAGAGTCAGCAAGGCATCAAGACATTGTTGGCAGGCCCTTCTGATTGGGAAAATCAGCGCGAGACGCCATTTTTTGCGGCACTGGATGCCAAGGCCGGGCCGCTGGCAGGCACCATGGAGCGTGCGCTGTTCCGTAAAACCGCCACGGTGCTGGATGTGCTGGCACGTATCGGCCTTAAACCAGAGCAGGTTGATTACATCACCTATGATCACTTGCATACGCAAAATGTGAATCGCTGGCTGGGAGGCCAAGGTCATGCAGCGGTGTTTCCCAATGCCAAGTTATTGGTCATGCGTGAAGAATGGGAGAGTGCCAAAGGACTGATTCCCTGGCAGAACCAGTGGTATTGCCCACACGGAACCGATGTGCCGGAAGATCGTGTGCATTTGCTGGATGACAGTGTCTGGCTGGGTGATGGTTCGGTGGCTTTGGTGCGCACCAAGGGTCATACCGAAGGCAATCATTCGATTGTCGCGCATACGCCAGAAGGCATTAAAGTGACCAGTGAGAATGGTGTCTGTCTGGATGCCTATGAGCCTCGCTTCTCCAGGATTCCGGGTCTGGCTGACTATGCCAAGCAGACCGGCGCTGAAATCATCATTAATGGCAACACACAGGAATATGTGGTGGATCAGTACATCTCGATGGTGCAGGAAAAATCGATAGCCGGGCCGAATCCCAAGGACGAGCGCTTCCCCAATATGGCACCTTCTTCCGAGTCCACTGCGTTCTGGTTATTTCCCAAAACAGCGCCTACGGTCAGTGTGGGTGAGCTAAAGTTTGGTCATTTGCAGGCAGGAGCATGAGCATGAATCAGGTAGTGATTGTGACCGGTGCAGCGTCCGGTATTGGTGCCTGTCTGGTTGAGCGTTTGCTGGCACGGGGCTATCTGGTGTGCGCCTGTGATATCAATGAAGTGAATTTGCAGCGCTTGAGCAATCCGGCACATCAAGCAGCACTGATGGTGATGACGCTGGATGTACGTAGCGCTGATGGCTGGCAGCAGGTGGTTAATGCGGTGCTGGAGCGCTGGCAGCGTATTGACGTGCTGGCCAATGTGGCGGGGGTGCTGCGTGAAGGTTGGGTGCTGGATAGCAGTGAAGCCGATATCGACTTTCATTTCGACATCAATGTGAAGGGTGTCATTTTGGGCATGCAGGCGGTGTTGCCGGCGATGAAGACAGCGCAGCGTGGTCATATCGTGAATATTGCATCGTTGGCTTCGCTGTCGCCAGTGCCGGGTATCGCCCTGTACAGTGCCAGCAAGTTTGCCGTGCGCGGTTATTCGCTGGCGGCGGGCATGGAACTGGCGGATCAGGGCATTGCCGTGACCACCATTTGTCCTGATGCGGTACAAACGCCGATGCTGGATATTCAAAAGGGTAAGGCCGAGACTGCACTGACGTTTTCCGGGCCGCGTGCCTTGACGGCGGATGAGGTGGTTGATGCCATTGTGGATGATGCGCTGGTGCATCGCCCGTTGGAAATCATGTTGCCGACCTGGCGTGGTGCGACGGCCAAGGCCGCCAATCTGGTGCCGAATATCAGTGGTCGTGCGGTTTCATTTTTCCGTAAGGTGGGGCTTAAACGTCAGGCTGCGTTGGCTGCAGGTAAGAATCCGACGCAACGCTAAATCGATAAATTGAAGTCATAAAAAAGCCGGTGTTTAACACCGGCTTTTTTAAGTGAACTGAATCAGTCCTGGCTATTAACCTTCGATAGCTTTCTTGATACGACCCAGTGCATCTTCCAGCACCTTCGGTGCAGTGGCATAGGAAATGCGCATATGGCCATCCAGACCAAACGCAGAGCCGGGCACTACCGCTACACCAACGGTGTTGAGCAGGTGTTCCGAGAACTCCAGATCGTTTTTCAGACCCAGCTTGGCGATAGCACCTTCGACATTGGCAAAGGCATAAAAAGCGCCATCCGCCGGTGAGCAGGAAATGCCCTCAATGCTGTTCAGGGTGCTGACCACATAGTCGTGGCGCTCCTTGAATGCCTTGACCATGGGCACCAATACATCTTGTGGGCCATTCAGCGCAGCCTCTGCTGCCACTTGCGAAATCGAGGTCGGGTTCGAGGTGGACTGGCTTTGTACATTCTTCATGGCGGTGATCAGCTTGACCGGGCCAGCGGCATAACCAATACGCCAGCCTGTCATGGCATAGGCTTTCGATACGCCGTTCAGCACGATGGTGCGGTCATACAGGTCAGGGGCGACAGTGACGATATTTTCGTACTTTTCCGCAGTCCAGATGATGTGTTCATACATGTCATCGGTAGCCACCAATACTTGTGGGTGCTTGCGCAGAACGTCGGCCAGCGCCAGCAACTCGGCCTTGCTGTACACCATACCAGTCGGGTTGGAGGGTGAGTTAAGCACCAGCATGCGTGTTTTAGGGGTGATGGCAGCTTCCAGCTGAGCAGCCGTGATCTTGTAACCCTGTGATTGAGGACACTCAACAATGACCGGCTTGCCTTCGGCAATCAGCACCATGTCGGGGTAGGACACCCAGAATGGCGCAGGAATAATGACTTCATCACCGGCATTGAACAGCGCCAGTGCCATATTGAAGAAGCTTTGTTTGCCACCGCAGGACACCAGAATCTGATTGGCTGCATAGTCCAGGTTCTGGTCGCGCTTGAATTTGGCGATGATGGCTTTTTTCAGGCCGGGTGTGCCGTCTACGGCGGTGTACTTGGTAAAACCCTTGCCGATGGCGTCAATGGCAGCCTGCTTGATGTGTTCCGGCGTGTCGAAATCAGGTTCGCCAGCACCCAGACCAATAATGTCACGACCTGCTGCCTTGAGTTCGGCGGCTTTGTTGGTGACTGCCAGGGTTGGCGATGGCTTGATGCTGAGTACGCGTTCGGAAAGCTGAATATCCACGGATTACTCCTGGGCCTTGTGGGCGCTATTGGGGGGTCAGGTCGACAAAGGTCAAAACCCGCGAATCATACCGGATCACTCCTGCTTCGTGAACTGTTGCCAACCTAAAATCGGCGTCAATAACACACTGACGTTTTCGGCTTCGATCTCCTGGATAAAGCCTGGCAGATCGACACCGGGCAGCAGGTCAGGCTCGGCATCAATCGGGGTAATCATGGTGTCCCAGTGACAGGGAATGACCCAGCGCGGCTTGAGCAGTCGAATGGCATCCTTGACGTAGTCGGGTCTGGCCTGACGCCCGATGGCGCATAGGCATAAGACATCGCATTGATGGCCGCTGAGTTCCTGATTGATGAAGTCAGCCGAATCGATATGCATGACTTTTAATGAGCCGGTATCGACCAGCCAGTTCAGTACCAGACCATGCTTCAGGTCGGACATGCGCGGTGGCCACGGCGGTGGCTGAGTCAGGTCGCCCGGAAAGGGTATACGACCAAATATCTTGCCATGACGGGACGGAAAACCACGCACTGTCCATGAGCCGGATGCAATGTCCTCATGACCGGAGGTGACGACCAGTTGATGCGCTGGCAAACCTGCCGCTATGCCTACCTGATAGGTACTGCTGGAGCCTATGAGTCGGGCACCAGTTTGTTTGCACAGATCCGGCGCGTCCAGAATGTGATCATGATGAGCATGTCCGATCAGCACGTCATTGGCGTGAGGAATCAGCTGTCTGATCAGTTCGGCATTGGGTGCCAATGGTCGCGTTAACGAGGTAAACAAACCGGGGCGAGTCAGGTAGGGGTCGAGCACTACGGTGTGCTCACCATCGCTCAGCACAAAACCGGCGGTGCCCAGATATTGCACGCTCAGGCAAGGCGCTGCGGCCTTGAGCTCACGATAGGGCAAGGCTGTTTTGGGGGCCAGTCCCAGGACTTGCTTTAACCAGGCCATATCGGTCTCCTGTCAGTGTTCACGCTTCAGTTACGCATAATACAGAACATCCATTAACAGGGTAGACTGTTGTCCGCCGATGTGGGCGTGGGGGAGTGTGGCGATGACGGCAACAGCGTTTCAGGTAGTGTCCAAATATCAACCAGCGGGTGATCAGCCAACGGCGATTGAGCAGCTGGTGCAAGGTGTTGAGGATGGCCTGAGCTATCAGACATTGCTGGGTGTGACCGGTTCCGGCAAGACCTTTACCATGGCCAATGTGATTGCGCGTTTGCAGCGTCCGGCCATCATCATGGCGCCCAACAAAACCCTGGCGGCACAGCTTTATGGCGAGTTCAGAGAGTTTTTCCCCAATAATGCGGTGGAGTATTTTGTCAGTTATTACGACTACTACCAGCCCGAAGCCTATGTGCCTTCATCCGATACCTTTATTGAAAAAGATGCAGCCATTAACGAACACATCGAGCAGATGCGTCTGTCGGCAACCCGTGCGCTGTTAGAGCGTCGGGACGCCATTATCGTGGCAACGGTGTCGGCGATTTATGGTCTGGGTGACCCCGAAGCCTATATGAAGATGCTGCTGCATATTGCGCGCGGTGATCGCATTGATCAGCGTGGTTTGCTGCGTCGTCTGGCCGAGCTGCAATACACCCGCAATGACATCGAGTTTTTCCGTGGCACCTATCGGGTGCGTGGTGATGTGATTGATATTTTCCCGGCGGAATCGGAAATGGATGCCGTGCGGGTTGAGCTGTTTGATGAGGAAGTCGAGGCGCTGTACTGGTTTGATCCGCTGACCGGTGAAATTCGCAAGCGGGTGGCCAGAGTCACGATTTACCCTAAAACGCACTATGTCACGCCGCAGGATCGTATCCAGGGCGCTATCAGTCAGGTGCAGGATGATTTGCGTGAGCGTCTGGAGTGGTTTCGCAATAACGACAAACTGCTGGAAGCGCAGCGTCTGGAGCAGCGCACCAAATATGACCTGGAGATGTTGCAGCAGTTGGGTTATTGCCAGGGCATTGAAAACTATTCACGTTATTTGTCCGGGCGTTCGCCGGGATCGGCTCCTCCCACCTTGTTTGATTACGTGCCGGAAGACGCGATTTTGCTGGTGGATGAGTCGCATGTGACGATTCCCCAGATTGGTGGCATGTATAACGGCGATCGCTCACGTAAAGAGAATCTGGTGAATTACGGTTTCCGTCTGCCATCTGCGATGGACAACCGCCCCATGAAGTTTGAGGAGTTTGAGCGTATTTCGCCGCAGACCATTTTTGTCTCGGCCACACCTGGCCCTTATGAAGCGGAAAAGGCCGATAACGTGGTGGAGCAGGTGGTGCGGCCAACCGGTCTGGTTGATCCTCAGGTTGAGGTACGTCCGGCCAGTACCCAGGTTGATGATCTGATGTCGCAGATTGCCGAGCGGGTAGCGGTCAATGAGCGTGTGCTGGTGACGACACTGACCAAGCGCATGGCCGAAGACCTGAGCAGTTTTCTGGCGGAGCACGGCATCAAGGTACGTTACCTGCATTCCGATATTGATACCGTGGAGCGTGTCGAGATTATCCGCGATCTTCGTTTGGGCAAGTTTGATGTGTTGATTGGTATCAACTTGCTGCGTGAAGGTCTGGACATGCCGGAAGTGTCTCTGGTGGCCATTCTGGATGCTGACAAGGAAGGTTTTCTGCGCTCCGAGCGATCATTGATTCAAACCATTGGCCGTGCTGCACGACATTTGAATGGCAAGGCAATTTTGTATGCCGATCGCATGACGGGCTCCATGCAGCGTGCCATTGGCGAGACCGAGCGGCGTCGTCAAAAGCAGGTGGCTTTTAATCTGGCCAATGGCATTACGCCTAAAGGTGTGATGCGTTCGGTCAGTGACATTCTGGAAACCTATGCCGGGGCAGCGGCTGCCAATGGTGGCAGTATTCCCGGCAGTCGTCGTGGTCGTGGTAATCGTCCTGGCAGCAAACCGGAGCCGATTGATCCGAAAGCGTTGGCGCAACAAATTCAGCAATTGGAAAAATCCATGCTGGAAAAAGCCCGTAATCTGGAGTTTGAAGAAGCAGCACGTTTGCGTGATGAAGTGCACAAGTTGCGCGAGATCATGTTGCTAAGCGGTTGATTTTTGTTGTTGCCAGTACAAAGTGTGCACAACTGGGGCAGGAACATGATCAAATCTGACGCAAGTTCGATCTGCTTTGCACAAAAACTGCGCACATTATATAAATGCATGATTTAGTTGTAATTTTCTTTTTGCCTGAAAAATCGGCAAACGGTCGGAGGCCGCTTGTTTTGCGGCCTCAGAACGCTTTCTACAGATTTATCGACGGAGTTATCCACAGGGTCTGGGGATAACTATTTAGCGTAATGCATTGACTTCGGCAGAAGCTGCCAATGCCTGTTCCTTGTGGATTCTGGCCATGCCATTTTGGGTTAAGGAACCAAAATACAACCAGTTATCGTGAGCCAGCACGGTGGTAATCGGTGCGTAGCTGTCGCGCCCACGATGTTGCAGATTGGCAATGACTTCTGCCTGCGTGTTGAGTGCCAGTACAAACGCACGTTTTTCAATCGGTTTTGGCAGCACCAACATGGCGCGTACCAGTACTTTTCGCCAGAACGGATAGGGAGCAAAGGTATCAACCAACACATTGCGTGGTGAGTATAGAGCTACCCAAAAGTGTTCATTGTCAAAACGAATGTTGTCGGGAAAGCCGGGCAGGTTATCGATAAATACATCATGTTGTCCGGCCTGTTCACCGGTCAGCCAATAACGAGTGATGCGATAAGCACCGGTTTCATTTACCAGCACATAGGCTTCATTTGGCCCCAGAGCAACGCCATTGGCAAATTGCAGACCGTCCAGCAGGGTGTCGACCTGACCATTGTCAAAGTCATAACGCAGCAGGCGACCATCCCCACCATGCTCCATGATGGCCTCGGCATCCTGACCA
>CAZMVL010000030.1:1508-15740 GCA_964569335.1 uncultured Paraperlucidibaca sp. | reverse complement strand
GTAGGCATAACGACCATCGGCACTGATGTCCAGGTCGTCGGTAAAGCCCAGTGGATGTTCGCCGTCGGCTGCAATCAGCACGTCCAGTTTGCCGTCATGCGGGTTTAGCGCCAGCAGTCCACGTATGGCATCCGCAATGATAATGCGACCGTCAGGATGCCAAGCCAGTCCCAGTGGACGACCCTGAGTATTGGCCAGTTCTTTAACGGCATTGCCGTCCAGACTGCTGCGGATGATGCGGCCATCGTGCAGGCCGGTGATCAGAAAGCCATCGTTATCTACTAATAGGGCTTCTGGGCCATGTAAGGCTTGACTGCCGACTCGGCTAACGTTGGCCAATAGGGTATTTTCAGCATAAGGGCCCGAGCTCAGGCTGGGCGCTTTGGCGGGCTGCCAGGCGACAGGTTGAACATCCACCGGCCACAGCAGCAGAAAGCCCAGCACTGCTGCGACCAATCCCAGCGCAATATATTTCATCACGGTATTGGCCTCGGTTTAGCTTAGTTTTTTCACCAGTGGCAATGGCAGGTTGCGCATCAGGAAACCGATGGCAGTCCAGGGCCAGGCGGGTACACAGGCGCTGGCTGGTTCCCGCTCAATGGCATTGACCAGCGCTTTGCTGCCTGCCTCTGCCGACACGGCAAATGGCATGTTCTGGTTGCCTTCGTTGAGTTCGGTACGAATATAGCCGGGGAATAAAGTAGTGACCTTGATCTGGGTGCCCAGCAAATCTGCGCGGATACCTTCAGTCAGTGCTGCCAAGGCACTCTTGGTGGCGGCGTAGGTAGTCAGATGTTTGCCCAGACCACGCATGGCGCTCATGGATGAGACGGTGACCAGATGGCCTGTCTGCTGGCGGCGGAAGATGGTGAGCGCGGCTTCACATTGCGCCAGTGCGGCCACAAAGTTGGTCATGATAGTGCGCCGATTTTCTGCAAAATGTCCGGTCCCCAGGCGGCGTCCGGCACCGATGCCAGCATTGACGATGATGCGGTCAATATGGCCAAAGCGCTGGGCGAAGTCTTCAAATACGGTAAACACAGCTTCATTGTCATCAACATCCAGCTCGGCAATTTCAATGCGTACACCGTGCGTTTCACTCAGCTCGTGTTGCAGTGCAATCAGGCGTTCAGTGCGTCGTGCGCAGAGAGCCAGGTTATAGCCTTTGGCAGCAAATTCGCGTGCCATGCCAGCGCCCAGACCGCTGCTGGCACCGGTAATCAGAATGGTTTTTGACATAGTGTTCTCATTATTATCGATAGGTGAGTAGTTGACGGTAACGTCCACTGAAATGAGTGTGTTCGTTCAGGCTGACCAGATTGCGGTGGTTGCGGCCTTGCAGGATACGCGTCAATGCGCCGTTAGCCAGCGTCCAGTTAACACGAAAGGTGGCTTCATCACTGAGTTGCAGCAAACCTTGGGCGATGACTGAAATGCTGCCGCCGGAAGTAAACACCAGTGCCTGCTGTTTGCCCGATAAACTGTGTATGACATTGTTCAGTGCATCTCGGCAACGCAGCTGGAAGGCTGTCCAGGACTCGTCATATTCCTCATCATGCTGGCCGCTGACCCAGCGCGCAATGGCGGTGCGAAACATGTCGGCAAAGGCATCGGCAGGGTTTTCGTGTTTGGCCATTTCAGTCGCCAACCATTCACGATCCTGATAACGCGGCTCAAAGCGTTCCAGCACCTGTTCGTGATTGAACTCATTAAAGCCAGGCAGGGTGATCACGGGCAGTTTCAGGTCGGCGGCGGCCAGGCAGGTTTCGGCAGTTTGCAGATGACGTTGCATGGCGCCGACATAGACCACGTCAACCGGTTCGTCGCGCTCTTTCAGGGATTGTCCCAGACGGTGAGCCTGTAAATAACCCAACTCGGATAGTTGATCATAATTGGCTTTGCCAAATGAGGCCTGACCGTGGCGAATCAGTGTGATGGCAGGCATATCAGCGTCCGTCCTGTTGAATAATGCGGCGGCAGCGACGCCAGATGGCCCAGTTGACCAGCCAGAAGGTTTTGAATGCGGGATTGTCGGTTTGCTTGTGGTGATAGCGATAATAGATCTGCTGCAAAATGGCGGCGACACGGAACAGGCCAAACACCTCATAGAACGCCCAGTGCTTTATATCGACGTCGGTTTTGGCCTGGTAATAGGCAACCACTTCCTGTCGGGTCAGCATGCCGGGCAGGTGAGTTGGCTGGCGGCGTGTCTTTTTCAGAATGCCTCGGTCATCGGCTTCAATCCAGTAAGCCAGCACATTACCCAATTCCATCAGTGGATCACCCAAAGTGGCCATTTCCCAGTCCAGCACACCGATCACGCGAGTAGGATCATCGGCAGCCAGCACCACGTTATCGAAGCGCCAATCATTGTGAACAATACAGGTGCTGGCATCTTCGGGCGTGTGCTGTTTTAGCCAGTCACGCACGCCCTGATAACTGGGGACATTCCATGTTTTGGCTTTGACATAACGATCACACCAGCCATCCACCTGACGCTTGCAATAACCTTTGCCTTTGCCCAGCGAGGCCAGTCCTGCTGCTTCGTAATCTACCTGATGCAAAGCAATCAGTTGATCCAGCGTGTTGGTGCAAAGCTGGCGTACTTGCTCTTCACTCAGTGTCAGCTCACGCGGCAGATTGGCTCTGGGGATAATGCCCTCGATGCGCCGCATGACATAAAAGTCGCAGCCAATGATGCTGTGGTCTGTACACAGGCCAATCATTTCGGCGACGACGTCATAGTGACCAAATAGCTGCTTTTGTACCGTATATTCACGCACCATGTCATGGGCTGACTTAGCCTTGGTGCCGGAAGGCGGGCGACGCAGAATCAAATCGTGTTCCGGATACTTGAGTCGATAAGTCCAGTTCGAGGCACCGCCACTGTATTGGGTGACTTCCGGCAAGCCTTCCGAGAGTGTCGGGATCTGCTGCCGCAGCCATTGATCAACAGTCTTGATATCGAGCTCTTCACCGTGGCGAATAGCGCCACCTACATCAATCACGGTCATACAGTTATTCTCTGTTAGCGTTGGGCACGTGGTTTCATACGTTGTGTGCTTTTCTGGAACATTTTGCTGTACAGGCTATGTGGCAAATAGCGCTTGGCCTGCCACAGTCTGGCGCCTGATGCGTGTGGCAGAATATGCACCTTGCCGTCGCGCACGCTATCAACAATAAATGTAGCCACTTGCTCGGCAGACAACTTGCCACTGGCCAGCAGCTTGTTCATCATTTTTTTCAGGCCGGGATCGGTGCTGCGCATGCCTTCTTCCAGATTGGTCTGAAAGAAGGAAGGGCAGACCACACTGACGCCAATGCCATGCTCCATCAACTCTTGTTCCAGCGTTGTGGAAAGTGCAACGACAGCCGCCTTGGTGACGTTATATGAAGCCATGCGCGGTACATCCAGCAAGCCAGCCATCGACGCGATATTGACGATGTGGCCATGTCCCTGACGTTTGAAAATCGGGGTAAAGACCTTGCAGCCACGTACCACACCGAGCAGGTTGATATTGATGATCCATTCCCAGTCGGTCAGCGGAACGTCCTCAATAGCGCCTGCACCAGCTACCCCGGCATTATTGAATAGTAAATCCAGACCGCCCCAGTCATTGCTCAGGGTGTCGGCCACCTGTTGCAGATCATTTTCCTGGGTGACATTACAGGGTATGAAGCGTGCTTCGGCTGCGCCTGCGGCCATGAGTGCTTGTCGGGTTTCTTCACCACGTTGCTCATGCACATCACCAATACAGACACGTGCGCCCGCACGAGCATAAATCAGTGCCAATTCACGACCCAGACCGCTGGCTCCACCTGTAATAAAAATACGCTGACTCATTTGCTGAATCCTTGTTTGGCTAATTCAATTCTGGCGATAACCCCTTTGTGTACTTCATCAGGGCCATCGGCTAAACGCAGGCTGCGTGCCTGTGCAAAAAATCCGGTTAATGGTGTATCACGTGACATGCCGGCACCACCATAAATCTGAATGGCCATGTCCACTACCTGTTGCAACACATTGGGTGCGACTACCTTGATGGCGGAGATTTCGGTCATGGCGGCAAATGTGCCAACAGCATCCATTTTCCAGGCGGCGTACAGCGTCAATAAACGAGCCTGATCAATGGCAATACGTGCTTCGGCCACACGTTCGCGATTGCCACCCAGATTGATGATGGGTTTGCCAAAGGCTGTACGTTCACTACCGCGCTTAATCATCAACTCCAATGCCTTTTCAGCAGCACCAATACAGCGCATGCAGTGGTGAATGCGACCTGGCCCCAGACGGCCCTGTGCAATCGAGAAGCCCTGGCCCGGACCACCAATAAAATTCGTCACCGGCACACGCACATTGGTGAATGTCACTTCACCATGTCCGTGTGGCGCATCGTAATCACCAAACACCGGCAGCATGCGTTGTATTTCAACACCGGGTGTATCCAGTGGCACCAGCACCATGGAGTGCTGGCTGTGGCGACCCAGCTCGGCATTGGGGGTGTGTGCCATAAAGATGGCAATTTTGCAGTGCGGATCACCAATGCCACTGGACCACCATTTGCGTCCATTGAGCACCACTTCATCACCTTCAACAATGGCCGTGGCTTGCATATTAGTAGCATCAGAAGACGCGACATCGGGTTCGGTCATGCAAAATACCGAGCGAATTTCACCGGCCAGCAGCGGCTTCAACCATTGTTCCTTTTGTGCTTCGCTGCCGTAGCGCCACAGCACTTCCATATTGCCGGTATCGGGAGCATTGCAGTTGAATACCGTGGGTGCCAGCAGGCTGCGTCCGGTTTGTTCGGCAATATGTGCATATTCGGCAATGCTGAGTCCGGCACCCAGCTGCTCGTCAGGCAGCCACAGATTCCACAATCCCTGTGCCTTGGCTTTGTTTTTAAGCTCTTCCAGTACAGCGGGGATAGTCCAGTTACGCCAGTTGCCATCGGGATTGCTGGTATGTACTTCTGCCCAGAATGCAGCTTCGACTGGTTCAATATGCTCTGCGATAAATGCCTTAACCCGTGCCAGGTAGTCCTGTCCGCGTTCACTCAGTTCAAAATGCATAATCAGTTCCCTGCCTGAAATGTGATGGCCTGATACTAACGGCTGTTTTATGATGCATGTAGTGATTATTTATCATGTCTGGTAATGAATCTCATGCATATAGATCTGAATCTGTTTCGTGTCTTTGACACCATTTATCGTGAACGCAACCTGACTCGTGCAGCTCAGATACTATGCCTGAGTCAGTCTGCGGTCAGCCATGCGGTGGGGCGTTTGCGTAAGCAACTGGGGGATCCCTTGTTTGTACGTGAGGGGCAGGGAATGGTGCCTACGCCATTGGCTGATCGTTTATGGCCGGATATTCAGCAGGCGCTGGTATTGCTGCGTCAGTCCGTGCATCGCAGTCAGGACTTTGATCTGCAACGTGACATCAGCCAGATTACGCTGGCCATGAATGATGAGCTGGAACCCAGTATCTTGCCGGTATTGGTGCGGGCATTACGAACACAGTTGCCTCAGCTCAATGTCGCCAGTGTGCGTCTGGATCGTGCCAATTTACGGGCAGATCTGGCGGCAGGGAGGCTGGATTGTGCGATTGATATTGCACAGCCGGTGTCTGCTGATGTCGGTCATGACTTGTTGCTGGAAGATGATTTTGTGGTGGTCAGCCGCTTGCCACGTGTATTGGATAAGGCGGCTTATATGGCAGCAGAACACATTACCGTGTCTTCGCGGCGTACCGGACGTGCGATAGAGGACTGGGGGCTGGCCCGATTGGGTCTGGAGCGGCAGATTGTGATGCGTTGTCAGCATTATGAGGCGGCTTGCCGCATGGTGGCAGAGAGTGATTTGTTGCTGACCATGCCACGGCGTCAGGCCGAAGCGATCAATCAGTCGCTGGGCAACGCCATATTGGCCTTGCCGGTGGCATTGGCAGGTGTTGAGCTGCATTTGTACTGGCATCGCCAACATGAGGTGGATCCGGCCAATCGCTGGTTACGCGATACGGTGCTGACTGTCATGATGCGGGGGAATAGTTAACTCGCAAAGAAGTTGTTTTACGTGCTTAATTGGGTCATTAATGGCGATGTTTACTTCGGGTGTTAGCTTGATGAGTTAACAAGAACTAATGGATTAGATCTATGCAGTTTTATGCACATTCCACGGATGATGTTACAAAAAATAATTGGCAAAGCTTGATGTCTCATCTTGTGGCGGTAGGTGATTTGGCAGCAGGTTCGGCCGATATATTTGGTGCATTCAAATTGGCCCAAGTTGCTGGTTTGTTGCATGACTTAGGGAAGTATACAAGAGAGTTTCAATTACGGCTGAGTGGCGAATTCCCTCGCATGGATCATGCAACCTGGGGTGCACGTATTGCCTGTGAGAAATACGGTCCTATGGGCAAGCTGCTGGCTTATGGTATTGCCGGCCATCATGCCGGGCTGGCCAATGGTGTGGATGGTCTCAGCCGTAGTGCTTTGCAGGAACGCTTGAAAAGTGACCTCTATGACCTTTTGCCGGCATGGCAGAACGAGCTGTCACTGCCAGAGAGCCTTCCTTTTCCAGATGGCTTCTCGCCTCGTAAGGAGCGTTTATTGTTCCAGCAAGCCATGCTGGGCCGAATGTTATTTTCCAGTTTGGTGGATGCAGACTTTATTGATACCGAGAACTTTTATTTGGGGCTTGAAGGAAACCGCTCTCTGCGCAATGAGTCACGTCCAAGCCTTGAGCAGTTACGCGATCAGCTGGAAAAAAGACTTTCAGGCTTTCGTGCCGACAGCGAAGTGAATCGCCTGCGTACCGATATCCTCACTCATGTCCGGCAGCAGGCTGAACTGGCGCCGGGTCTGTTTTCGCTCACGGTTCCCACGGGCGGCGGCAAAACACTGGCATCTCTGGCTTTTGCGCTGGATCACGCCATTCGCCATGGCCTGCGCCGGGTGATCTTTGTGATTCCCTTTACCAGCATCGTGGAGCAGAACGCAGCGGTATTTCGTGAGGCCTTCGGTGATCTGGGGGAGGCTGCCGTGCTGGAGCATCACAGTGGTTTTTCAGATGACCCCAGCAAGGGCAGGGCCGCTCGCGACAAGCTGAAGCTGGCCATGGAAAACTGGGACGCTCCCATCATTGTCACCACCGCCGTTCAGTTTTTTGAAAGCCTGTTTGCAGACCGGCCATCCCGTTGCCGAAAACTGCATAACATCGCCGGCAGTGTGGTGGTTCTGGATGAGGCTCAGACACTGCCTTTGAAGCTGTTACGCCCCTGCGTCACTGCGCTGGATGAACTGGCGCTGAATTATAAAACCAGCATCGTTCTGTGTACGGCCACCCAGCCCACGCTCAAGGCAGATGAAGGCTTTCGGGATGGATTGCAGGGTGTGCGTGAGCTGGCACCGAACCCGGTAAAGCTTTACGAACAGTTAAAGCGCGTGACGGTGAGCCATGTCGGGCGTCTATCGGATGAGGCCTTGACGGGGCATCTGCGTGAGCGGGAACAGGTGTTGTGCATCGTCAATAACCGCCGCCATGCGCGCGCGTTGTTTGAATCCATTGCAGATCAGTCAGGTGCTCGCCATCTGACCACTTTGATGTGTGCCAAGCATCGCAGCCAGGTACTTGCAGAGGTGCGGCAGACACTCAAGTCGGGCCTGCCTTGTCGTTTGGTCAGTACCTCGCTGATTGAGGCCGGCGTGGATGTTGATTTTCCGACCGTTCTGCGTGCTGAGGCAGGGCTGGATTCCATCGCACAGGCAGCGGGCCGTTGTAATCGCGAAGGTCGCCGGCCTTTGGAAGCGAGTGAGGTACTCATTTTTTCTCTGGAGTCCGAGGATTGGGCGCCACCCCCGGAGTTGAAGCAGTTTGCCCAGGTATTTCGCGAAGTGCAGCGCCAGCATGGTGGTGACTTGCTCTCGCTGGAGGCAGTCGGCGATTACTTTAAAGCCTTGTACTGGCAGAAAGGCCCGCTGGAGTTGGATGCTCATGATCTGCTGGGTCTGTTGCAGAGAAGTCGTCTGGATAGCCTGCCTTTCGAGACACTTGCTGCAAAATTCAGGGTGATTGAAAGCGTACAGATGCCGGTGATCGTGCCTTACGTCGGGGCTGACGGCGGCAAAGAGGTGCGTAATGCGTTAGATAGTCTGCCATATGCCGAAAGTTGTGGTGTGATTGCCCGCCGCCTCCAACCATATTTAGTACAGTTACCTCGCCAAGGTTATGAGGTTTTGTATAAGGCTGGTGTGTTACAAGCAGTAGCCCCAGACAGGTATGGCGAGCAATTTATGGAGCTGATCAATCCCGAAATTTATGACAATCGCTTTGGCTTGCGCTGGGATGATCCCACATTTATGCGTGCAGAGGGCTCAGTGATATAGCAGGCTCTTTGCTTATCCAAGAAGCGTATCAGGTTCAGAGGAAGTGTTATGGCATATGGAATCAGGTTATTGGTCTGGGGTGAGCGCGCCTGCTTTACCCGGCCTGAAATGAAAGTTGAGCGTGTCTCTTACGATGTCATCACGCCATCGGCGGCACGCGGCATTCTGGAAGCCATTCACTGGAAACCGGCGATACGCTGGTCGGTAGACAGTATTCAGGTGTTAAAGCCTATCCGCTTTGAGTCGATACGTCGCAACGAGGTGGGTGGCAAGCTTTCAGCCGCCAGCGTAAGCAAAGCCATGAAAGCGGGATACACCGATGCCCTTGTCAGCTATGTCGAGGAAGATCGTCAGCAGCGTGCGGCTACCATCTTGCGTGATGTGGCCTATGTCATCACCGCGCATTTCGAGCTGACAGAAAAGGCGGGTGCTGACGATTCCGAAGGCAAGCACCTGGATATCTTCAATCGCCGTGCCCGCAAGGGGCAGTGCTTTCATATGCCTTGTCTTGGCACTCGTGAATTTACGGCCAGTTTCCAGTTGTTGGAGAAAAGCGAAGACCTACCATCGGCTGATGAGTCTCTTCGTGGCCAGCGAGATTTGGGCTGGATGCTGCATGACATTGATTTTTCCGATGGCATGACCCCCCGATTCTTCAGGGCACAAATGCAGGATGGCTTGATTGCTGTGCCGCCGTTCCAGGCTGCGGAGGTGAAATCATGATCCTGGCAGCTTTGAATGATTACTATGAGCGGCTTCTTGAGCGGGGCGCGGAGGGGGTTTCTCCTGCTGGCTATAGCCAGGAAAAAATCAGTTATGAAATCCTGCTGGCAGCGGATGGCCGTGTAGTTGATGTGAATGATATTCGTGATGTTTCAGGGAAAAAGCCGTTTCCACGAAGTTTGAGCGTGCCACAACCGGAAAAGCGGACGGTGGGAATAAAATCAAATTTTCTCTGGGATAAAACCAGCTATGTGCTGGGGGTCAGTGCTGCCAGCAAGCGCTCTGACAAGGAGCATGAAGCATTTCAGGCTTTGCATCGTGAGAGCTTGTCGGGCGAGTCTGATGCAGGTCTCAAGGCTTTTTTGATATTTCTGCAAGATTGGGAGCCAGCGCAATTTTCGGAGTCTCCTTTCTCGGAGGAGATGCTCGATACCAATGTCGTTTTTCGTCTGGATGGTGAACATGGCTATCTGCATGAGAGGCCAGCGGCTCGTGCTTTGCGCGCTAGGTTATTGGCGGCAGAGGAAGGTAATCGTGAGGGCATGTGTTTGGTGACAGGCGAGCGACACGCTTTGGCTCGTCTGCATCCTGCGATAAAAGGCGTTAATGGTGCGCAAAGCTCGGGCGCCTCCATTGTCTCCTTCAATCTGGACTCTTTCTCTTCTTATGGCAAAAGCCAGGGGGAAAATGCCCCTATTTCTGAGCAGGCCGTATTCGCCTATACCACCGTACTGAATTATCTTTTGCGTCGTGATGAGCATAACCATCAGCGCCTGCAAATCGGTGATGCTACCGTGGTTTTTTGGGCGAAGGCGGATGACAGTCGTCAGGCCGAGGCTGCCGAAGATTTGTTAAATATCTTCTTTGACTCCCCCAGCGATGACGGGCAGGAAACGCATAAATTGCGCAGCGTGCTTGAAGCAGTGTCACAAGGGCAGCCCTTGAAAGACTTGGCACTGGGTCTGGATGACAGTACCCGTATATTTGTATTGGGCCTGGCTCCCAATGCCTCGCGTTTGTCAATCCGCTTCTGGCAAGCCGATACCCTGGATGTTTTCGTCAAAAGATTGGCTCAGCACTTTCAGGATTTGCGTATTGAGCCCAATCCGTGGCGTACAGGGCCTGCTGTTTGGCGTCTTCTGTTGGCAACCGCACCTTCGCGGGATGGCAAGTCAAAAAGCGAAGATGTACCGCCACAACTGGCCGGAGAGCTGACCCGCGCCATTCTGACTGGCTCACGCTATCCGCGTAGTTTGCTGAGCAACGTAATCATGCGCCTGCGTGCCGACGGTGATATTTCTGGCGTGCGTGTGGCCTTGTGCAAAGGAGTCCTGGCGCGCGAGCGTCGCCTGGGCGTCAAGGGAGTTAATGAGGAGGTGCCTGTGAGTCTGGATATAAACAATACCGATGCCGGTTATCTGCTGGGACGTTTGTTCTCCACGCTGGAGAATATTCAGCGTGCCGCACTGGGCAAGCAAATCAACGCCACGATTCGCGACCGCTACTACGGCGCAGCCTCGGCGACGCCCGCCATCGTGTTTCCCATGCTGCTGCGTAATGCCCAGCATCACCTCAGCAAGGTGAAGAAAGACAAGCCCGGCCTTGCTGTCAATCTTGAAAAGGAGGTGAGTGAGATCATCGACCGGCTTGGCTCCACCTTTCCCAAGAGTTTGCGTATCGAGGCACAAGGGCATTTTGCTATCGGTTACTACCACCAGACACAGGCGCGTTATAACCGCAATGACGGGCAAAGCGCGGCTGATATCGAATCTGAAAAAGGAGAGCAGGAATGAGTGCCATCACTAACCGTTATGAGTTCGTCTATTTTTTTGATGTCAGCAATGGCAACCCTAATGGTGACCCGGATGCCGGCAACCTGCCGCGTCTTGATCCCGAGACCAATCAAGGGCTGGTGACCGATGTCGCCCTCAAGCGTAAGATTCGCAACTATGTTGCGCTGGAGAAAGAGGCTGAAGCTGGCTATGCCATCTATATGCAGGAAAAGTCGGTGCTCAATAATCAGCATAAGCAGGCTTATGCCGCCCTTGAGATAGAGCATGAGCCCAAAAAGCTGCCCAAGGATGAGGCCAAAGCGCGTGAACTGACGGCCTGGATGTGTAAGAACTTCTTCGATGTACGAGCCTTTGGTGCGGTAATGACGACTGAGGTTAACGCAGGTCAGGTGCGTGGCCCCATTCAGCTTGCCTTCGCCTCCTCCATTGATCCTGTGGTGCCCATGGAAATTGCCATTACCCGTGTGGCTGTGACCAATGAAAAAGACCTGGAAAAAGAGCGCACCATGGGCCGCAAGCACATCGTGCCCTATGGCCTGTATCGGGTGCATGGCTTTATTTCCGCCAAGTTGGCTGAACGCACCGGATTTTCTGAGGCTGATCTTGGTCTGCTTTGGCGCGCTCTTATCAATCTCTTTGAGCATGATCGCTCGGCTGCACGCGGAGAGATGTCTGCCCGCAAGCTCATCGTGTTCAAGCATGATAGTGCCATGGGAAATGCTCCAGCCCACAAGCTCTTTGATCTCGTGACGGTTGAGCGTGTCTCTGGCCTGGAGGACTCACCTGCCCGCAGTTTTGCCGATTACAAGGTTAAGGTGGACGCTGAGTCTGTGCCGGAAGGTGTGAGCGTCAGCGAAATCATCTGATCTGGATTTGCCATGGCCGACGATCTTCTGCCCCTGTCTGCTCTTCAGCATTATGCTTATTGCCCCCGGCAGTTTGCATTGATTCATCTGGAGCAAGTATGGGCAGAAAATCGCTTTACTGCAGAGGGTAAGTGCCTGCATGAACGCGTGGATTCGGGCTTAGCGGAGCAGCGGCGAGGTACGCGCTATGAGCGCGGAGTACTTCTGCTCTCGCAGCATTATCGGCTAAGCGGGAAGATGGATTTGCTGGAGGTGGAGGATGGTGACCCTCCTGCTTATTTTCCGGTGGAGTACAAGCGCGGCAAGCCCAAGGTTGAAGACTGGGATCGAATCCAACTTTGTGCACAAGCCTTGTGCATCGAAGAAATGCGCAATACCCGAGTGACTGAAGGGGCTATCTGGTACTGGGAGGTACGACGTCGCGAGCGGGTGTTGATTGATGATGAGCTGCGTGTAACCACCATTGCCATCATTGAGGCCGTGCACGTCTTGTTGGTTTCGGGCCAAACCCCCATGCCTATTGAAAATGAAAAACGCTGCAGAGCCTGTTCATTGATTGATCTGTGCGAGCCTGGAAGTTTTCGGCGAGACCGCTCCGCGCGTTATATTGAGGGGATTTTCCAGGATGAAGAAGCTTCTTAATACCCTGTATGTCACGCGTCAGGAAAGTTATCTGCATAAAGAGCGTGAGACCATTGTCATCAAGCAGGGTGACGACAAGCTGGGACAGTTTCCTTCATTGGCTATCGCTAACATTTTGTGTTTTGGTCAGGTGTCGGTCTCTCCATTCTTGATGGGTTACTGTGCGGAGCAGGGTATAGGGCTGGCTTTTTACACGGAGTACGGTCGCTTTTTGGCGCGAGTACAGGGTCGGCAGCCGGGTAATGTGCTGCTGCGTCGCGCCCAGTATCGTTGGGCAGACGATCAGGAGAAATCGGTTTCGGTAGCGAGGTTGATGGTCGCTGCCAAGATTGCCAATGGTCGAGCAGTGCTCCTGCGTGAGATACGCAACCATGGTGAGAATATGTTGATTAAGGCGGCGATAAATCACATGGCTGCCAGCCTTCGTCGTTTAAAAAGTGTTCGGTCAGTAGCAGAAATTATGGGTATAGAGGGTGATGCCGCTAGTTATTATTTCTCAGTACTAAATGAGTTGTTGCGAGGCTCAGAGTTTATTTTTGGTGGCAGAGTACGACGCCCTCCTACGGACCCAATTAATGCCTTGTTGTCTTTTGTGTATTCCCTAATTACACAAGAGTGTGTATCAGCATTACAGGGTGTGGGCTTAGATCCTTTTGTGGGATTCCTTCATCAGGATCGTCCTGGTCGGCCAAGTCTTGCTTTAGATTTGTTAGAAGAGTTTCGTGCATCATGGGCTGATCGTTTTGTTTTGACGTTAATTAATCGTCGTCAGATTCAACTAAATGATTTTGTAGTAGAGGCTAGTGGGGCGGTACGTTTAAGCATCGATGCTCGAAAACAGCTGCTTGTGGCTTATCAGAAGCGTAAGCAGGAAGAAGTTATTCATCCTTATTTACAAGAGAGTGTTCCGATTGGTTTGCTACCACATTGTCAAGCGATGTTACTTGCTCGTCATATTCGTGGGGATACTCGTTTTTATACACCCTATTTGGTGAAATGAGATGTTGGTACTTATTACATACGATGTCAGTGTTCTGACAGCAGAAGGTCGTAAGAGGCTGCGCCATATTGCAAAAACTTGTCTAGATTACGGTGTGCGTGTACAGAACTCTGTTTTTGAGTGTGAGGTGGAGCCTGGTCAGTTTGTCATGCTTAAAGGTAAGCTGATGGACATTTTTAATCCTACTGAAGATAGTCTTAGATTCTATTTTTTGGGTAAGAGAGGGCACGAGAAAGTAGAGCATATTGGAGCGAAGCATGTTGATGATCCTTTGCGAGGAACTCTCGTATTTTAGTCCGCTAACGTTTGGTAGTCATAAAGTCCTAGTTGTTTAGCGAGACATAACTTATTGTTTTATATGTATTTAAGTTGTTTCATTAAAATAATTTCTGAAATTAATCAAAACTTTTCTAAGGTTAGCGGAAGGTTTGTAGTTTTTTGTTATTTTTTAATTGGTTAGACTTTAACGGTCGCGCCCATCACGGGCGCGTGGATTGAAACACGAATGGAAACAGATTGATCAGCAGGATAGTGAGTCGCGCCCATCACGGGCGCGTGGATTGAAACTCGTAACTATGCTCAACCATCAGCTTCGCTCTTTGTCGCGCCCATCACGGGCGCGTGGATTGAAACACGATCACAGCGATCTATAACTTCGTGCATTTGTGTCGCGCCCATCACGGGCGCGTGGATTGAAACATTGTTGTTGCTCCGTTAGTTTCATATCAGGCTTGTCGCGCCCATCACGGGCGCGTGGATTGAAACATGACAAAGTTGGCGAAGATTATAGCCGCCGAAGTCGCGCCCATAACGGGCGCGTG
>CAZMVL010000030.1:0-1498 GCA_964569335.1 uncultured Paraperlucidibaca sp. | reverse complement strand
CTCAAGCTAGCGATGGAACGTCGCGCCCATCACGGGCGCGTGGATTGAAACACATTGAGACATACCAAGGCAAGAATGGCCAAGGCGTCGCGCCCATCACGGGCGCGTGGATTGAAACTCGCTCTAATCGTGCGCCATCGTAGCGCCCGTAGCGTCGCGCCCATCACGGGCGCGTGGATTGAAACTTTATAACGTTGAAGCGCAAGAGCTTCACGCAAAGTCGCGCCCATCACGGGCGCGTGGATTGAAACATCTTGGCGCGTCTATGCTTGGCCATCACTGTGAGTCGCGCCCATCACGGGCGCGTGGATTGAAACATCATCGTTGACTTCATCACCGCAAAAGCAATTAGTCGCGCCCATCACGGGCGCGTGGATTGAAACCTTGTGTGTTGCAGCATGGTTCTACTAAGTATCCCGTCGCGCCCATCACGGGCGCGTGGATTGAAACCCATATAAAGCGCCCACCGCCAACAGTATGTCCGTGTCGCGCCCATCACGGGCGCGTGGATTGAAACTTTGTAACGCTGAAGGGCAAACGCTTCGCGTAAAGTCGCGCCCATCACGGGCGCGTGGATTGAAACCACAATTTAAGTCTACATATAGCCATTCCCTGATGTCGCGCCCATCACGGGCGCGTGGATTGAAACAGCCGCCTACAAACTGGACACTAGACAACTTCGGCGTCGCGCCCATCACGGGCGCGTGGATTGAAACAGGCAGATATGAGCGAAGGTTGAAATATGGTGGACGTCGCGCCCATCACGGGCGCGTGGATTGAAACCCTATATGGAAGCTTCGACATTTGATCATCCTGCTGTCGCGCCCATCACGGGCGCGTGGATTGAAACAGCATCAAGGAAAGCGCGGGAACAGCCACCAAAAGTCGCGCCCATCACGGGCGCGTGGATTGAAACACTTTATCGATCCAGATACGAATGAAGTTGCTCGTCGCGCCCATCACGGGCGCGTGGATTGAAACTTTCTCAGCATTCTCAAGCCGACAAAGTCGCAAGTCGCGCCCATCACGGGCGCGTGGATTGAAACTCGTCGAATAGCAAAGGCTCGACTTTGTTCGTCTGTCGCGCCCATCACGGGCGCGTGGATTGAAACATGTTGCCGCTACGGGTAACACCCGTACTGCCTGGTCGCGCCCATCACGGGCGCGTGGATTGAAACACCCACGTTGCTGCATCAAACGCTGTCAAAGCGGTCGCGCCCATCACGGGCGCGTGGATTGAAACTATAAGCAGCCCTGCACGGCATCAGCAGGCCTTGTCGCGCCCATCACGGGCGCGTGGATTGAAACTTCTGCATTGCGGATCTTAATTAAAGATACTGACAGTCGCGCCCATCACGGGCGCGTGGATTGAAACTTGGCTCAGCAGGTGCTCAGCTATGCCAGCTAACGTCGCGCCCATCACGGGCGCGTGGATTGAAACAGCGACCCAGGAGATACCTTCTTAATTACGGAGCGTCGCGCCCATCACGGGCGCGTG
>CAZMVL010000029.1:39723-41525 GCA_964569335.1 uncultured Paraperlucidibaca sp. | reverse complement strand
TCCTCGACGATCGCGCGCCGGTACTCGTCGTACGGTGGCGGGGTGATCGTCGGCAGGATCGTCAGGTTGACCCCGAACGGCTTGTCGGTCAGCTGCCGGGTCCGCTCGATCTCGCGGCGCAGGTCGTCGGGGGTCGGCTGCGTCAGGGCCGAGAGGAAGGCCAGGCAGCCGGCCTCGGCGGCGGGCGCGATCAGCTCGGCACGGCCGATCGCCTGCATGCCGCCGAGCGCGATCGGGTGCTCGACGCCGAAGGTCTCGGTGAAGGAGGTGGACAGCACGGGGCTCCTCGCGGGTCGGGACGGAACGGGGGGCGGGGGCGCGACGGGCGCCGACGTCGGATCAGGCACGGGACGCCTCGCGGTGGCGCGCGAGGTGCCGGCGGTGCGCCAGCACGTCTGCGGGGGCCACGGTCAGCAGGCCGCGCTCGCGGGCGTGGTCGAGCGTCCCGGGGCGCCCGGCGATCTCCCCGTCGTCGTCGAGCAGCGTGCAGAGCACGGCGGCGGGCGTGCCGCCGGCGAGCCGCGCCAGGTCGATCGCGGCCTCGGGCCGCCCGAAGCGCTCCACGGTGCCGCCGTCGCGGGCCCGCAGCGGGAAGACGTGGCCGGGCACGACGACCGACGCGGGGCCGGCGTCGGCGGCGATCGCCGCGGCGATCGTGACGGCGCGATCCTCGGCGGAGATCCCGGTCGTGACGCCGTGGCGGGCCTCGATCGAGAGCGTGAACGGCCGGCCGCTCGGCTCGTGTCGGCGGCCGTGCTGGAGCGCCAGGCCGAGCCGGTCGCAGTGGCTCGCGGTGAGCGCCAACGAGATCAGGCCGCGCGCGTCGGTCGCCATCGCGTTGATCGCGCCGGCGTCGGCGTGGTCGGCGGCGACCACCAACTGGGACGATCCGTCGCCGAGCCCGCTGCCGAGCAGCACGATCGCCTCGCCCCGTCCGAGCGCGGCCGCCGCGGCGACGACGCGGGCCGCCGCGGTCCGGTCGCGCGCGGCGATCCGCTCGCGCACCCGGGCGACGTCCGCGCCGATCTGGAGGGCCAGCGCGTCGGTGCCGGAGAAGGCCATCTCGTCGCGGACGAACTCGAGCAGCTCGACCCGCACGTCGCGGCCGTAGAGGTCGCCCGCGAAGTCGAGCACGTGGGCCTCCAGCGTCGGCCGGTCGGCCGCGCCGAACGTCGGCCGCAGCCCCACGCTGACCGCCGCCGGCATGCCGTCGAGCCGTCCCGCGTAGACCCCGAAGCGCAGCGACTCGTCGGCCGGGAGCCGCAGGTTGGCGGTCGGGAAGCCGAGCATCCGGCCACGCTGGTCGCCGTAGACGACCGGGCCGCTGATCACGCGCTCGATCGTCGCCGTCGTCGGATCGGCGGTGGTCATCGCAGGGCCTCCAGGCCGAGCTCGGCCAGCGCGGGCACCTGGTCGAGCGGCGGCGCGGTCTCCGGGCTGGTCTCCAGGTCGCGCCGACGGACGCCCTCCATGATGCAGGCGATCCGCCAGTAGGCGAAGGCCACGTAGTAGCCGACCGGGGAGACGTCGAACCCGGTGCCGGCGGCGTAGCGGGCGATCAGCTCGTCGCGACCCGGCATCCCCGGCGCCGCGCTCGGGACCGCGCCGAGCGGGCGGCCAGCGGGGTCGGCGTCGGTGTCCCACCAGGCCAGCGTGTAGCCGAGGTCGGCGAGCGGGTCGCCGAGCGTGCAGAGCTCCCAGTCCAGCACCGCCCGGACGCTGGCGTCCGCGCCGACGATCAGGTTCCCCAGGCGGTGCCCGCCCAGCAGCGGACGGCGATCGTCCACGGCGACTACCGCCTG
>CAZMVL010000029.1:39342-39713 GCA_964569335.1 uncultured Paraperlucidibaca sp. | reverse complement strand
GCGGTAGTCGCCGTGGACGATCGCCGTCCGCTGCTGGGCGGGCACCGCCGCCGCGAGCCGGGCGTGCAGCGCCTCGACCGCGGGTACGTCGCGCGTGCGCGACTCCTGCCACTGCCGGTCCCAGCGCCGCAGCTGCCGCTCGACGTAGGCGTCGCGCCGGCCCAGGTCGCCGAGTCGCTGGGCGTCGGGGTCGATGCAGTGGAGTCGCGCCAGCACGTCGATCGCCTCCGCGGCGAGTCGCTGCCGCTCGGGCGCGGAGAACGCCTGCTCGGTCTGCGCGGCGTCGTGCAGGACCACGCCGTCGACGTGCTCCATCGCGTAGAACGGCGCGCCGATCACCGCCGGGTCGTCGCAGACGGCCAGCACCGCGG
>CAZMVL010000029.1:22396-39332 GCA_964569335.1 uncultured Paraperlucidibaca sp. | reverse complement strand
TCCGCTCGAAGGTCAGCGGCGGCGTGTCGTCGGCGATGCTCCGGGCCCACCAAGCCTCGAGTGACGGGGCGTCGATCCCGGGCGTCGCCGTCGAGGAGCGCGGCGCTTGGGCAGGCCTCGTGGGGTTCATGCGGCGATGATTTCGTCGCCGGCGGGGCCGCCGCGGACGGACGGAGCCGCCGCTTGTGCGATCGCCCAAGCCGCGGCCGCGGTGGCCGGTCGCGGGTCGCCCGGTGCGGTCAAGGTGCGGGCGGCGAAGAACTCCCCCCTCGGCGGGGCAGACCGCTCCTAGAGTCTTCTCGTGTCCACGCACCGCGTTTCGTTCGAAGTCACAGGCGACGGCAGCGCCGATGTCGATCGGCCGGGCCTGCGCGAGGTCGTCCAGAGCTTCCACGGGATCTTCGAGGCGATCGCCGCGGACGCGGAGCTGGACTTCGTCCTGCATCTGGTGGCGCGGCACATCACGCGACTGCTGGGGATCGACCGCTGCAGCGTCTACCTGCGCGACGCGCGCTCGGGGCTGTTCCGCGGCAAGGTCGCGGAGATGGAGCGGCAGTCGGACCCGACGATCAAGCGCCTGACCTGCGGCGGACCGGCCGATGGGTTCACGCGCGAGATCGTCGCGACGCGCAAGCCGGTGCAGATCCTCAACGCCCAGAACGACCCGCGGCCGGTCCACGCGACGATGGCGGCGTGGAGCGTCAAGCACATCCTCGGCGTGCCGATGGTCAACGGCGGCGAGGTGATCGGCCTGCTGTTCCTCGACGACTCGCGGGAGGCCCGCGCCTTCTCCGCGGGCGAGATGGAGCTGGCGGCCAGCTTCGCGGACCTCGCGGGGATGGGGATCTCGCAGGCGATCCGCGCCAACGAGCAGCTCGAGCGGACGGCGACGCTCGAGCGCCAGCAGGAGCTGGCCCGCCGCAGCACGATCCTCGACGAGCGGCTGAGCGGCCTGGCGCTGGAGGCGGCCGGCCTGCAGGAGATCGCCCGCGCGATCAGCCAGCTGACGGAGAAGGCGTGCGCGATCCACGACGCCCGGATGCAGCGCGTCGGGTTCGCCGCCGGGGTCGCGCAGGACACGCCGGCGGCGCGGATCCTCGACCCCGAGCAGCGGCGGATCCCGGAGGTCGCGCAGGCGCTGAAGGCGCTCCGTCCGCGGCGCCCGACCATGATCGGGCCGTTCCCGCGGGCGGGCGTGGCGCACCGCGCGCTGGTGACCCGGGTGACGGCGGGATCGGAGGACCTCGGCTACGTGGTCCTGGCCGAGACCCGCAGCCGCTTCTCCACGCTCGACCACGCGGTCTCGCGCCGCTCGGCGATGATCATCGCCTTCGAGCTCCACGCCCAGCAGCGCTCGGCCGAGGCCAACCGCCTGGGCCGCGAGATGCTCGCCCGGGACCTGTTGCGCGGCGCGGAGGAGGCGTCGACGCTGCGTCGCCGGGCCTCGATCCTCGGAGTCGACCTGGACCGCCCGGGCGTCGTGGTGCTGTTCCAGGGGCGCGACGTCGGGGCCGGGGACGGCTACCGCCCGCTCGCGGTCGCCGACGTCTACCGCGCGGTCGACGTGACGGCCAACCGTGCCGTGGTCGGGGCGACGACCGTCGACGACGACACCGTGGCGGTGCTCCTGGAGCTCTCGTCGCGGGTCAGCGAGGCGGCCGGCTACGCCCAGGCCCGGCACAACGTCGAGCTGCTGCGGAGCACCCTCGACGGGCCCGGCCGGCCGGTGCTCGCCGCGCTCTCCGGTACCTGCCGGCGTCCCGACGAGTTCCCGCAGGGCCTGGTCGACGCCGGCCACGTGCTGGAGCGGCTGCGGACCGAGCCGGACGACGAGCGTTCCGGGGCGACGGGCGTCGCGACCGACCTCGGCGTGGGGCGCCTGTTCCTGGCGCCGGAGCAGCGCGCCGACGTGCGGCGGTTCGCGTACGACACGCTGGGACCGCTGCTGGAGACGGACGAGCGCAGCGTCACGCTGCTGGAGACGCTGCGGGCCTACTTCGCCGCGGCCGGCAACGCCCGCGCGGCGGCCGGCCTGCTGGGCGTCCACTCCAACACGATCCGCTACCGGCTGAGCAGCCTGCGCGACGTGATCGGCGTCGACGTGACCACCGATCCGGACGCCCAGCTCGCCGCGCACCTGGCGATCGCGATGCTCGACGAGCAGCGGGAGGAGTGACTGCCGGGCCGGCCGCAGCCCGCCGCCTTGATGCGATCGCACAACACCGGTGGCCGTTCGACCCGCCGCTGAGCCACCGCGCCCCGGAGAACCGGCCGCCGGCCGACGACGACGCTTGTGCGACTGCAACGCCGCGCGCCGCTCGCGCGTCGGCCGCGCGGGCGCCGCGCACTACGTTCGCCCCATGTCGACCCGACCCACCGCACACCTGCCGTTCGACGAGACGGCCACCGCCGAGCTCGCCGCCCAGGTCCGTCGCTTCGTCGAGGAGCAGGTCGTGCCGCACGAGGCCGACGGCTTCGACGAGCACGGCATCCGCCCGGAGCTCCGGCGCGAGCTCCAGGAGCGGGCCCGCGACGCAGGCGTCTTCGCCCCGACCGCGCCCGTCGACCTGGGCGGTCACGGGCTCGGCGTGCGCGGCCAGGCGCTGGTCCTGGAGGAGGCCGGTCGCAGCCTGCTCGGCCCGCAGGCGCTGAACTGCGCCGCGCCGGACGAGGGCAACATCCACATGCTGAACGTGATCTGCACGCCGGAGCAGCGCGAGCGCTACCTGGCGCCGCTCGCCGCCGGCACCGCGCGCTCCTGCTTCTCGATGACCGAGCCGGCGCCGGGCGCGGGGTCGGACCCGACGATGCTGCGGACGACGGCGACGAAGATCCCCGGCGGCTGGCGGATCGACGGTCACAAGTGGTTCAGCACCGGCGCCGAGGGGGCCGACTTCCTGATCTGCATGGCGCGCACCGGCGGCACCGACGCGCAGCCGGAGGCGACGATGCTGCTGGTCGACCTGCCGCATCCGGACGTCGAGATCGTGCGCGCGGTGCGGACGACCGACTTCGCCAGCACCGGCGGTCACTGCGAGCTGCGCTACCACGGCGTCGAGGTCTCCGACGACGCGGTGCTCGGCGAGGTCGGTCGCGGCTTCGCCTACGCCCAGGTACGGCTGGCGCCGGCCCGCCTGACCCACTGCATGCGCTGGCTGGGCGCGGCGCAGGCGGCGCACGAGCGGGCGATCGCCCACGTCGCCCGGCGCGAGGCGTTCGGGGCCCGGCTCGGCGACCTCGGCCTGGTCCAGGGGCTGATCGCCGACAACGAGATCGACCTGCAGACCAGCCGCGCGCTGACCCGCAGCACGGCGGCGATCCTCGACGCCGGCGGGCACGCCCGTCAGGAGTCGTCGATCGCCAAGGTCTTCGTCTCCGAGGCGGTCGGGCGGATCGTCGATCGCGCCGTCCAGCTGCACGGCGGGATGGGGGTCTCCGAGGACACCCAGCTCGGCTGGCTGCTGTCGTGCGTGCGCCCGTTCCGGATCTACGACGGGCCCAACGAGACCCACCGCTGGGCGATCGCCCGCCGGCTGGTGAAGCACGCGACGGCAAGCGCCTGACCTAACCCCCGCTGATGCGGATATCGCCCGCCGGGTGGGCACAACCCGCCTCACCCCAGCGCTGATGCGGATGTCGCCCGCCGGGTGGGCGCGATCCGCATCAGCCGGGCGGGTGAACGTGCCTACGGCGTCTCGGCCCCGCTCCCGCGGGGCGCCGGGCCGAGAGCAATACCGTGGAAGACGGATCTCCTTTCCCGAACCCTGGAATGCTCCCATGGCCGACCGCCTGCCGCTCGTCGTCGATCCCGACTGGATCGACGCCCACCGCGACGATCCGAACCTGCGGATCGTCGACGCCACGACGCACCTGACCTTTCCCGAGGACGGCAACGGCTACTACCGGCTCAACGGCGGCCGCGAGACCTACGCCGCCGAGCACCTGCCGGGCGCGGTCTTCGCCGACCTGCTGACCGACTTCGCCGACCCGAGCGCCGAGCACGCGTTCACGGTGCCGAGCTCGGAGCGGTTCGCCGCCGCGGCCGGCGCGCTGGGGATCGGCGACGACAGCCGGGTCGTCGTCTACGACCAGCACGACGGCTACTGGGCGACCCGGTTCTGGTGGCAGCTGCGGCTGGAGGGCTTCGACGACGTCACGGTGCTCGAGGGCGGCCTGCGCCGCTGGAAGGCCGAGGAGCGCCCGGTCGACGACCAGCCCGCGAGCTACCCGAAGGCGACCTTCACCGCCCGCCGCCGGCCCGAGCTGCTGGCCACGCGCGACGAGATCGAGCGGGCGATCGAGGACGAGGACACGATCCTGATCAACGTGCTCGACGAGGACACCTTCACGGGCGCGCGGCAGACCTACGCCCGGCCCGGCCGGATCCCCGGCAGCGCGCATGTCTTCGTCGGCGAGCTGATCGACCCGAGCACCGGCGGCCTGCGCCCGGCCGAGGAGCTGCGCCCGCTGTTCGAGCGGGTCGGCGCGCTCGACCCGAGCAAGCGCGTCGTGACCTACTGCGGCAGCGAGATCGCCGCGACGATGGACGCGCTGGCGCTGTCCGCGCTCGGCCGCGACGTCGTCGCGATCTACGACGGCTCGATGACCGAGTGGGCGGCCGACCCGGCGCTCCCGATCGAGCAGGGCTGAGCGCCGCTCGACCGCCGCACCCCCGAGCTGATGCGGATACCGCCCGTCGGGGTGGCGCGATCCGCATCAGCCGGGGAGGGGTGGCTACCGCCGCACGTCGTAGATCAGCTGCTGGATCCCGTTGGCGTAGGCCTCGCTCCGCACCAGCGTCAGCATCTGCTTGGGCTTGTCGGCGTCGCTGAACAGGCGCTTGCCGGCGCCGAGCAGTAGCGGGAAGACCAGCAGGTGGTAACGGTCGATCAGGCCCGCGTCGGAGAGGTTGCGGTTGAGCGTCGCGCTGCCGTGGATCGAGATCGGGCCGCCCTCGGTCTGCTTCAGCGCCGCGACGTCGTCGAGCGTGCGCAGGATCGTCGTCTCGCCCCAGCCGTCGACCAGGTCGTCGTCGCCGAGGGTCGACGAGACCACGAACTTCGGCATCGCGTTGTACCGCGGGAACTCCTCGGTCATCGACGGCCAGACGGTCGAGAACGCCTGGTAGCTGACGCGGCCGAGCAGCATCGCGCTGGCCTCGTCCTGCTCGGTCGCCTTCAGCGCGTAGGCCTCGGGGACGAACTCGAGGTCCTGGAAGGTCCAGCCGCTGCTGCGGTGACCCGGCTCGCCGCCGGGGGCTTCGACGACGCCGTCGAGGGACATGAAGGCGGTGGCGATCAGGGTGCGCATGCGGGAGCTCTCCGGTGGTCGGTTATGGAGTGGGCCGGCTACGGGCCGGTCGAGCTGTCGGGGGTAGAGACCGGGAGCGATTCCGGAACTCATCGGACACGGATTGCGGGTTTTCCCGTCGCGATCCGAAGACCAGACTGAGAGGGGCGTCGAGGTGAACCCGCGACGCTCTGGAAGGCGCTCTCTCCGATTTGTCCAGAGACAGAGAGGAGGCGTCTATGGAGATCCTGATTGTTCTCCTCGTCGCGCTCTACCTGGTCCGTAGGATCACGTAGAAAAAGGGCCCCCCGGGCTACAACCGGGGGGCCCTGAATGCTCCAGTGGAGATCCTGATCGCCGACGAGCGTACCGCGTCATGGCCGTCGGACGCAAGCCTGCTCTCACTGCCCGGACGTGGTGAGAACGCTGCGATCAGCCGCGGTCCGGCAGCTCCTGCACCGCCCAGCCGTTGCCGTCGGGGTCGGTGAAGAACAGGAACCGCCCCCACGGGAAGTCCTGCACCGCGCCGACCTCGACGCCGCGCCCGCTCAGCGCCGTCTGCGCGGCTTCGATGTCGGTGACTACCAGCTGCAGCCCCTGGACCGACCCGGGCGCGGTGTCGATCACGCCGGTGCCGATCGCGATCGAGCAGGCTGATCCCGGTGGCGTCAGCTGGACGAAGCGCAGGTCGTCGCTGATCACGTGGTCGTGGTCGGCGTGGAACCCGACCTGCTCCGTGTAGAAGGCCTTGGCGCGGTCCACGTCGGAGACGGGAACGGCCACCAGCTCGAGCTTGAAGTCCATCTCGGTCCTCACGAGTAGCGGGCAGAGCGGTCGACGGGTACCCGCATCCCGCCCGGCTCAACCGCGGCGGAGGCCGCCCGCTCGCTCCCGGCCGTCCCGGAACTCAGATCCTCAGGCCACGCGGCGGTGGATCAGCGTGAAGTCCGGTTCCCAGTCGTGGCCGTCGGGTGACGTCTGCCAGCGTCCTTCGATCCGGTCGTCGCCGACGAACACGCCGACGTAGCGCTGGTGAAACGTCAGCGGAGAGAAGTCCGGCGCGTGCCGCTCGAGCGTCCAGTGACGTCCGTCGAAGGTCATCGCGTAGACCCGTGTGACCCCGCGCGAATCGAAGTAGTGCTGCGTGTAGGCGCCCTCCGCGCCAGCGGCGATCAGGCAGAGCCCGTCGGGAGCCTCGGGGAGCGGGACGGTCGAGCGTTGCTGCAGGTAGGCACCGCCGAGCGTCCACTCGACCGTCATCCGGGCCTGGCCCGCGACCTCGGGCGGCAGGGGCGGGAAGTCCGGAACCTCGATCGCCCACGTGCCGACCAGCGGCTCCAGCCGTCGCAGGGCAGCGAGTCGTGCGTCGTCCATCGTGCATCCTCTCGTCGGGGTGGTCCACTGCACCGACCCTGCGCGCCTACGGAACTCATCGGCGGAAGACCGGCACGGTCTTCGGGTATGCCACGGCGCGGGACGATGCCCGTGCCGGTTACGTTCCAAGGGTGCATGACGCGCTGACCCGGATCGCCGCCGTCTTCGCCGATCCGGCGGCACCAGGAGCGAAGGCCGAGCTGGATGCGGTGCGGGCGCGGTGGAAGGCGCTGGACCGCGACGAGCGCGCGGCGCTGACGCCGCTCGCCAAGCTCGCGGCGGAGCGGGTGGCCGCCGCCGAGGCTGCGGCGCGTCCCTCGTTGTTCGACGTGGCTCCGACCCCCGACGCCCCGGCGGCCAGCGCGCCCCCGGCGGCCCCGGCCGCCGCTTCCGAGGACGACGACTACCTCGCGTACCTGGACGCGGTGGCGGCGGAGCATCCGCCCGGCGGTGACGACGGTGGCGCCGGGTACGCCTCCGACGACGGCTGGTCCGCCAGCGCGCCCGACGCCGCGCGGCGTCCGGCCCCGGTCCGCGCCCCGTCCGGCCCGGCGCCGGCCCGCCAGCCGCTGGCCGACGTGACCCCCGAGTCGCTGCTGCCGCTGCTCGGCCTGGAGTCGTTCCGGCCCGGTCAGCGCGAGGCGGTCCAGGCCGCGCTCGACGGCCGCGACTCGCTGGTCGTGATGCCGACCGGCGGCGGCAAGAGCCTCTGCTACCAGCTGCCCGCGCTGGCCGGCGACGACCTGACCGTCGTCGTCTCGCCGCTGATCGCCCTGATGCGCGACCAGTGCGCGCGGCTGACCGACCTCGGCCACCCCGCGGTGATGCTCGCGTCGGGCAACGACGACGGCAACCGCCGGGCGCTCGACGAGATCCGCGACGGCACCGCCAAGGTCTGCTTCGCGGCGCCGGAGCGGTTCGCGTCGGGCGTCTTCCGCGCGGCGCTGCAGGCCCGCGCGATCGCGCTGTTCGTCGTCGACGAAGCGCACTGCGTCAGCGAGTGGGGGCACGACTTCCGGCCCGACTACCTGCGCCTGGCGACCGCCATCGCCGAGCTCGGCCGTCCGCCGGTGATGGCCTGCACCGCGACCGCCACGCCGAAGGTCGCCGACGAGATCGTGGCGCGGCTGGACCTGAGCGACGCGACCCGGGTCCGCTCCGGCTTCGACCGACCCAACCTCTCGTTCGACGTGCTGCCGTTCGACGGCCAGGGCTCGGTCGCGCGCAAGCGGGCCACGCTGGTCGCCGGGGTCTCGGACCCGGCCAACCGCCCCGCGGTCGTCTACTGCGGGACCCGCAAGAGCACCGAGGAGGTCACCGAGCTGCTGGCGGCCGCCGGCGCGACCGCGGTCGGGTACCACGCGGGGATGTCCGCCGACGTCCGCGCGAGCCGCCAGGACGCGTTCATGCGCGGCGAGGCCGACGTCGTCGTCGCGACCAACGCGTTCGGGATGGGTGTCGACAAGGCGGACGTGCGCTCCGTCTGGCACTGGGCGTTGCCGTCGTCGCTCGAGGCGTACTACCAGGAGGCCGGTCGCGCGGGCCGCGACGGTGCGCTCGGCCGGGCGGTGCTGCTGGCGTCGCGCTCCGACCTGGGGCGTCTGGTGCGGTTCATCCAGGAGGCCGAGGTCACCGTCGAGCAGGTCGGCGCGCTGATCGGGCGGCTGCGCGCCCAGGCTGGCCCCGACGGCGCGGTCGACGCCGACGCCGGTCAGGACCGCGACCGGATCGCGCTGGCGGTGGCCGAGCGGGCGGGCGCCGTCACGCTGGAACCCGGCCCGGGTGGGCGCCTGCACGTGACCGTCCTGCCGGGCGAGCCCGACCACGGACGGATCCGTCAGATGTGCCGCGAGGCGACCGACCGCCGCTGGCAGGCGTACCGCTCGATCGAGAAGTACGCCTCGGGGGACGACGAGGTCTGCCGCCGCCGTCAGCTGCTCGACCACTTCGGTGACGACGAGCCCGGCGCTCCGATCGGCCGCTGCTGCGACGTCCACGACCCGGTCGACTGGCTGCCGCCGATCCAGGTCAAGGCTTCGCGATCGCGCGCACCCGTCGAGGAGGAGGGCCGTCCGGTCAGCGACGACGAGCTGGCCCCGCTCAAGGCCTGGCGTCGCGAGCGCGCTGACGGCAAGCCGGCCTACACCGTGGCGACCGACGCGACCCTGCGTGCGGTGATCCGGCAGCAGCCGAGGACCCACGACGAGCTGCTGGCGATCAAGGGCATCGGCAACTCGTTCCTCGAGAAGCACGGCGACGCGCTGCTGGAGTTGCTGGCCTCCCGCGGCTGACCGACCGCCGCCGATCGGACGGCTGATGCGGATTCCGCCTCTCTGAAGGGCCGAATCCGCATCAGCTCGCCGTTCCCCCGGCCCGTTGCCCAGCTGATGCGGATCGCGCCGGTCCAGCCGGCCGAATCCGCATCGGCTTGCCGTTCTCGGTCAGGCCTGCCGCAGCCGCTCGCGCAGCTCGACCCGCCGGATCTTGCCGCTGACGGTCTTCGGCAGCTCGTCGACGAAGTGGACCTCCCGCGGGTACTTGTACGGCGCGGTCAGGGCCTTGACGTGGTCCTGCAACTCGGCGGCGAGCGCGTCGGACGGGGCGTGGCCGGCGGCGAGGATCACGAACGCGACGACGATCTGGGTCCGGTCCGGGTCGTCCTTGCCGACCACGGCGGCCTCGGCGACCACGGGGTGCTCGACCAGCGCGGACTCGACTTCGAACGGGCCGATCCGGTACGCCGACGAGGTGATCACGTCGTCGTCGCGGCCCTCGAACCAGAGGTAGCCGTCGGCGTCGCGGGCCGCCCGGTCGCCGGTGAAGTACCAGCCGTGCCGGAACCGCTCGGCGGTCGCGTCGGGGTGCCCGTCGTAGCCGCGGAAGAGCCCGACCGGCCGGGGGTCGGTCTCCGCCCGGATCGCGACGTTGCCGACGGTCCCGTCGGCCAGGACGTTGCCCTCGTCGTCGACGATGTCGACGTCCCAGCCCGGCATCGGCAGGCCCATCGAGCCCGGCCGGACCGGGATCGCCCGGTAGTTGGCGACGGTGACCGACGTCTCCGTCTGGCCGTAGCCGTCGAAGATCGTCAGGCCACCGGTGCCGTCGCTCCAGACCTTGATCACCTCGGGGTTGAGCGGCTCGCCCGCGCTGGTGCAGTGGCGCAGCGCCGACAGGTCGTGCGCCCCCAGGTCGGCCTGGACCAGCGTCCGGTAGAGCGTCGGCGGCGCGCAGAACGACGTGATCCGGTGGCGGGAGAGGATGCCCAGGATCGTGTCGGCGTCGGCCCGCCCGAGCGCGACCTGGACGATCGTCGCGCGCTCGTGCATCTGGCCGAACAGCGTGCCGAAGGCGGCCTTCGCCCAGCCGGGGTCGGTCACCGCCCAGTGGCGGTCGCCCGGCCGCAGGTCGTGCCAGAAGCGCGCGGTCGGGACGTGCGCCAGCCCGTACTCCTGAACGTGCGTGACGCGCTTGGGGTGGGAGACGGTGCCGCTGGTGAAGTACGTCAACATCGGGTCGTCGCGCCGCGTCGGGTCGGTCGGCAGCGCGGCGTCGTCGCCGACCCGCTCCAGCAGCGCGTCGAGGCGCTCCCAGCCGGGCGTCGGCTCCGCGTCGCCGACCGCGATCCGGACCCGCAGCGTGGGCAGCGGATCGGTGATCGCGTCGAGCTTGGCGACGCCGGCCGCGTCGGTGACCGCGGCGACCGCCTCCGCGGTCGTGATCCGGTACGCGATGTCCTTCGCGGTCAGCAGGTTGGGGCCGGGCATCGGCACCGCCCCGATCCGGATCGCGCCGAGGGTCGCGGCGTACCACTCCGGGATCCGCGGGAGCATCACGAAGACGCGGTCGCCCTTGCGCACGCCCTGGTCGAGCAGTGCCTGCCCGAACCGCCGCGCGTCGCGGGCCAGGTCAGCGGCGGTCTGCTCGCCGACGACCTCGCCGTCGGGGCCGAGCGACAGCACGGCCAGCGCGCTGGGGTCCTCGGCGGCCCACGCCTCGACGATGTCGACGACGGGGTTGAAGGTCTCGGGAACGTCGATGCGGAAGCTCGCGCGCGCGGACGCATAGTCGTCCAGGCGGGCGGGGGCGTCGCGTCCGGGAAGGGTCAGCTGCGGCACGGGGTCTCTCCTCTCCGCCCGGCACCACGCCGAGCGCGCCCGCAGGCTACGTCCGCACTCGACCGACGCGATACGGTACGAAAGTCGTGATTCCGTTCCGTCGCCGTGCCGCGACGACCCGCCGATGATGGTCCGCGCTTCGACTTCCGCCCCGGCCTCGCCGTCCGCGATCGTGGACGACGCGGTGCGGACGGCCACCCGGCGCTTCGGGGCCGAGCTGGCGTTCGGCGGCCTGCGCGCGGAGGCCGGTACGGTGCCGCTGCTCAGCTCCGCGCGGGTGCGGGCGGAGCGGTTCGCCCGGCTCGCGCCGGAGGTCGGCCGGGGCCTCGGCGGCCGGGTCCTCGAGCGGGCACGTCCCTGCGCGGTCGACGACTACGGCACGTCGTCGCTGATCACTCACGACTTCGTGGAGCCGATCGGCCAGGAGGGGCTGCGCGGCCTGGCGTGCGTGCCGATCGCCGACCCGACCGGGATCGTCGGCCTGCTCTACGTCGGGTCGCGGCGTCCGGGCGCGCCGCCCGACCGGCAGCTCGACGCGCTCGCGCGGCTGGCGGACGACGCGGCGCTGCGGATCAACGCGGCCCGGATCGACGCGCTGGAGGCGGAGCTGCGGTTGCGGCGCGGGCAGGACGCCGCCGTGCGCGGACCGCGCCTGACCCGCCGCGAGCAGGACGTGCTGACGCTGCTCGCCGACGGCTGCTCCAACCGCGAGATCGCCGAGCGCCTGGTCGTCTCCGAGTCGACGGTCAAGGGGCACGTCGGGCGGCTGATGGAGAAGCTCGACGCCGCCTCGCGGCTGCACGTCGTGGCGCGGGCCGGCCGGCTCGGCCTGCTCTGACGGCGGCGTTCGGCCGGCCGGCCGACGGTGGGGCGCCCGCCGCCGCCGCCCCGTCCGGCGGGCTGATGCGGATGTGGCCCACCGAGGCGGCGCGATCCGCATCAGCCATCGGCGTCCGGCGGGCCGATGCGGATTCGGCCCACCGAGGCGGCGCGATCCGCATCAGCGGGGGCGGGGAGGGGCAGACCCGTGGTTCCACCGATGCGGAACCGCCAGTGTGGGCCTACGGTCGGGCCGATGCGCCCCCCATCGCTTCGATCCAGGTTCCTCGTCCCGCTGCTGGCCGTGCTCGCGGGCCTGACCGCCGCCGGACCAGCGTCCGCCGCGATCACCGTCACCTACTCCGGGACCACGGCGACGATCACCGGCGTCGGCGACAACGTCACCTACGTCGGCTTCACCACCACCTACGACCCCAACGGCACGGTCACGATCCGCGACGGCGTCATGACCAACGCCACGGGTGGGGCCTGCGTGTCGGATACGCAGCCGGTGCTCGGGACGACCATCCACTGCCCCGCCGCCACGACCACCGTGCAGGCGGCGTACGGTGCCGGCAACGACCGGTTCCTGCTCGAAGGCGTCTGCGTCCCCAACGTGATCGTCGCGCTCGGCGACGGCAGCAACAGCTTCGAGCAGCACTGGACCGACGGCTGCCCGGCCAGCACCACCGCGAACGTGACCGGGGGCTCCGGCGCCGACTTGATCCTCGGCGGCGTCGGCAACGACACGCTCGACGGCGGCGGCGGCCCGGACACCGTGCTCGGCGGGGGCGGCGACGACAAGCTCAACGGCGGGGCCGGCAACGACCTGCTCGACGGCGGCGAGGGCAACGACGTGGTCGGCGATAGCGACCCGAACGGCGGCGCGGACGACATGCGCGGGGGCCCCGGCGTCGACGAGATCTGGTTCGTGGCGCACGCCCCCGGGATCTCGGTGACCCTCGACGGCCTGCCCAACGACGGCTCGGCCGGCGAGGGCGACAACGTCCACGCCGACTTCGAGCGGTACATGCTGTCGCCGGGCGACGACGTCTTCGTCGGTTCGGCCGCGCGGGAGTACGTCGACGGCTGGTCGGGCAACGACGTGCTCCGCGGCGGCGGGGGCGACGACGAGCTGCGCGGCGACACCGGCGACGACCAGCTGTTCGGCGAGGCCGGCGCCGACCTGCTGATCGGCGGAGGGGGCAACGACCTGGTCGACGGCGGACCGGGCCTGGACACGCTCTTCGGCGACGAGCAGGCGTGCAGCGCGTACAGCTGCCCCGCCGGAGCCGACCGGATCATGGCGCGCGACGCCGAGGTCGACGCGGCGAACTGCGGGGCCGGGGCCGACATCGCGGTGGTCGACACGATCGACGTGGTGGCCGGGGATGGCTTCCAGGCCTGCGAGAGCGTCGACCGGGCGGCTCCGCCGGCCGGCGGGGGCGGGGGCGGGGGAGGCGGCGGCAAGGCGGTCACGCCGGCCGCCTTCAGCAAGGCCAAGGTCACCGGGGCGCGGCGGGCGTTCACGTTGCGCCTGACGTTGCGCAAGGCGGCGACGGTCACGGTCACGGTCACCCGCAACGGCTCCCGCAAGGCGCTCGGCGCGGTGCGCTACAAGGCCAGGAAGGGCTCGTTCTCGCGGACGATCCGCAAGGTCCGCGGCAAGAGCCTGCGGCGCGGCGGCTACCGGGTCGTGGTCAAGGCCGGCGGCAAGACCCAGACGCTCAAGGTCACGGTCCGCTGATGCGCCGGCTGCTGAGCGTGCTGCTGGCCGTCGCGGCGCTGGTCGTCGTCGGGGCGCTGGGCGTCGCGACGCCGGCCCAGGCCGGGGTCAGCTTCTACAACGAGCCGACCTACACGAAGACCAGCAACAACAACGCCTTCTGGTACCAGTGGACGGCGGTCACCGGCACCGACGAGAACGCCAACACCCGCTACGAGTGGTACCTCTGCTTCCGGACCTACCAGACCACGCCGGCCGGGAACCAGACGCTGGTCGAGGACAGCTCGGGCACCAACGGCCCCGGCACGACGAACTGCACGACCAGCCTGCGGGGCGGACCGAACCCGTCCTTCGCCGACTACGGCGCGATGCCGTTCAACGGCGCGTCGACGACGCTGGCCGACGGCCACCGCTACGACATGTGCGCCAGCGGCTTCTACAAGTGGCCGTTCATCTGGAAGTGGGACAACTCCGCGGCCTGCCCGTGGACGATCATCGACCGCAACAAGCCGACGATCGGCGTGACCCTGGCGGGCGGAGCGGCCTACGCGGCGTCGGCCTCGGTGCCGCTGCGGATCAGCTACAGCGACGCGACCAGCCCGCCGTGGGCGGGGTCCGGAGGGGTGGCCTCCAACTGGCTCTGCGTCGGCACCGCGGCCTGCACGCCGGGCGGCTCGCCGAACGTCGCCTGCAGCTCGCCCGCCGATCCGACCAGTCGCACGACGACCTTCGACTGCGCGGTCAATACGGGGGGCGAGGGCCGGCGCTACGTCTGCGCGATGGCCGCTGACAGCGCGGTGCCCGACAACGCGTCGGGGACCAACCAGTTCGCGAACGCGACGTCGAACAACGCCAACCTGTCCAACGTGGTCTGCGACGACGTGATGGTCGACGGTACGCCGCCCGCGGTGACCGTGTCGGCGTCCGCGACGACCGTCGCGGCCGGCACGCCGGTCAGCTTCTCGGCGACCGCCAGCGACGCCGCGTCCGGGGTGTCGGGCCCCTACGACTGGAACTTCGGCGACGGCCTCGGGTCGTCGGGCACCGCCTCGCCGAACCATACGTTCGCGCAGCCGGGCAGCTACCTGGTGACGGCATCGGTGCGGGACGGCGCGGGCAACCTCGGGTCGGCGTCGGTGACGATCACCGTCACCGGCAGCGGCGGACCGGTTGATCCGGGGACGCCGGGAACGCCGGGCACCCCGGGAACGCCCGGAACGCCCGGAACGCCGGGGACGCCGGGCAGCCCCGGGACCCCGGGAACGCCCGGGGGCTCGGGCGGCGGCGGAGCTCCGTCCGGCGGTGACCCGGGCGCCTCCGGCGGTGGTGCCGCCAGCGTGATCGTCGCCCCGTCGGCCGCCGCCGTCGGCCGCGAGAACGGTGGCGGGACGACCCAGCAGCTGCGGGCCGGCGGCCTGCAGCTGATCGCGCCCAAGCGGTTCACGCTGACGCCCAAGCGGAGGACGCTGCGGCTGCGCGCGACGCTCTCCGGGGCCGGAACGGCGACGGTGACGCTCGCCCGCGGCAGCAAGCGGGCGGCCCGCGGCACGGTCAAGGCCAAGCGGGCCGGCACGGTCGGCATCGCCTTGCGGCTCCCCGCCAACCTGCGGGCCGGCAAGTACGCGCTGACCGCGACCTTCACCCCGACGAAGGGCCAGAAGGTCACGCGCAAGCTGTCGATCACGGTCCGGCGCGCGTCGTCGCGCGCTGCGCCGCTGGTCGGGATTCCGCTGGCGCGCTGAGGTCGGCCGCGGCTGGGGCGCGGTTTGCCCGCCCAGGCCGGGCAAACCGCGAATGCGATCACCCGCAGGGCAACGCGCCCAACGGGGGCGCGGTTCGCCCGCGCAGGGCGGGCGAACCGCGAACGCGTTCGTCGCCCCCGGCCGCCTAGCGGGTCCGCAACCGCACGGTCCGACCGACGGGGACCGTGGTCTGGCCGACGCCCGCCGTCAAGCCCAGGGCGCGTAGAAGCGCTCGATCACGAGCAGGGCGATCAGCAGGAACCAGGCGGTGACGATCACGCCGTGGTTGCGCTGCAGCGCGGCGACGACGCGGCCGAGCCGACCGCCGCGCGCAGCCAGGCCGCGGGCGTTGTCCAGCGTGACGTACCAGAAGCTGGGGATAGTGGCCGCCCAGACGGCCATGCAGAACGGGCAGAGCGCGCCGATCCGGTAGAGCGCGTTGTAGATCAGCCAGTGGACGAAGACGACCGCCAGCGTCAGCCCGATCTGGAGGATCCAGCGGTAGCTGCGAGTCAGCTGGGCTCCGGTCGCCACCAGCAGGCCGGTGGCCAGCAGCGCGCCGAAGCCCGCCAGGCCGATGAAGGCGTTGGAGACGCCGAAGGTCGTCGCCTGGGCGCTGCGCATCACCGAGCCGCAGTCGACCGCCTCGCCCAGCGAGCAGGCGGGGACGTAGAACGGGTTCTCCAGCAGCCGCTGCTTCTCGATCGCCAGCGCGGCGGACGCCACCAGGCCGACCAGCCCGGCGATCAGCAGCAGGATCCCCAGCCAGCGCACGCCGGCCGGCAGGCCCGGCGCTCGTGACGACGGCGACGCGGCCGCGTCGGCGTCCGGGGTCATGCGCCGGAGGTCGGGCCGACGTCCGCCGGGGCGGGTTCGCCGGCCAGCGCCGCGTCCAGGCGAGCACGCAGATCGTCGGCGGACTGCGGGCTGAACGGCTGCTCGTTCACGAAGAAGCTCGGGGTACCGGCCAGCTTCAGGGCTTCGCCGGCGGCGACGTCGCGCTCGACCCGCTTGCGGGTGGCGGGAGCCTTGACGGCGGCGTCGTAGGCGGCCATGTCCAGGCCCAGCTCGCGGGCGAACCCGCGGAAGGTCCGGGCCTGCGACCGCTCCTGCCCGCCCCACTCGCGCTGCGTCTCGAAGAGCTTGGCGTACATCGCCTCGAACTTGCCCTGGCGGTGGGCGGCCTCGGCGGCGATCGCGGCCGGCATCGCGTTGCGGTGGCCGGGCAGCGGGAAGTAGCGGACGTTGAAGGTCACGCGGCCGGCGTACTCCTGGCGCAGCTGCTCGATCAGCGGGTAGGCGGCACCACAGGCCGGGCACTCGAAGTCGAGGAACTCGGTGAACGTGACGCCGCTGTTGCCGGGCCGCCCGAGCGTCCGCGGGTCGCCGGCGACGACGATCGCGGAGCCCTGACCGCTGCCGTCGGTCTCGTCGCCGTCCGCCTGGTCGTGGTCGTGGCCCTCGTGGTCGTCGGTCGTCTCGTCCGGGGTCGTCTCGGCCGGCGCGGGCGCCGACTCGGTGGTCGCCGGCGGAGCGGCCTGCGTGGTGGCGGCGGCCCGCGAGCCCTCGTCGTCACCTCCGCCCGACGCGATCGCGACGGCGGCGATCACCACCGCGAGCAGCGCCACCAGGGCCATCGAGATCTTGACGTTGCGGCTCATGCGGCTTCCTGCGGGTCCGGGACGACGAATGCGGCGGCGCGGAGAGGTCCGCGCCGCCGGACCCCATCGTAGTACCGGGAGCTGCCTGCAGCCGATACTTAGACACCGGACAGGCGCCGCATATGATCGTCGCGTGAGGAGCCAGCGTCCGCCCGTCGAGTTCCACGTCGCCGCGCCCCCGACCGCCGACGAGCTCGTACGGGTCGGCGG
>CAZMVL010000029.1:0-22386 GCA_964569335.1 uncultured Paraperlucidibaca sp. | reverse complement strand
CCCGACCGCCGACCCGTACGAGCTCGTCGGCCTGGCGGCTGCGGCCGAGCGGCTGGGCTACGAGCGCTTCTGGGTGCCCGACCAGGGCTTCGGCGCGGATCCCTTCGTCCTGCTCGGCGAGATCGCGCGGAGCACCACGATCCCGCTGGGGCTCGGCCTGACCAGCCCGATGGCCCGTCACCCGGCGCACATCGCGCGGGCGATCTCCACGCTGGTCGGGCTCTACCCCGACCGCGACTGGGTCTTCGCGCTCGGGCTGGCCGATCCCGATCGCGTGCTGCGTCCGCTGCGGATCGAGGTCCGCCGCGGCCCGGCGCAGCTGGCCGCCGCGGTGCGGTCGATCCGCCGGCTGCTGGCCGGCGAGCGGGAGACGCTGGACGACCCGGAGCTGATGTTCGCCGCCGACGGGATCCAGTTGGGGATCGAGACCGCGGGCCCGGTCCGGCTCTACGTCGGATCGCGGGGGCCGCGGGTGCTGCGCCACGCGGCCGGGGCCGAGGCCGACGGCGTGCTGGCCGACTCGCTGTTCACGCCGGAGGCGATCTCCTGGACGCGGGAGCGGCTCGACCTGGGCAGCATGGCGGAGGGCCGCGGCGCGTACGACCGGCCGCACGTCGCCTGGCAGCGGATCGAGGTCCTCGAGCCGGGCGCCGAGCCGTCCGAGGCGACGCGTCGTCACGCCGCCGCGCAGCTCGTCGACAGCGTTCCCGAGCTGCTCGACCGGCTCGGCGTCGCGCCCGAGCTGGTCGGCCGGCTCTCGGTGCCGGGCGGTGTCGACCCGCAGCAGCTGCCGGCGGCGGAGGTCGCGCGGTTCGTCGCGGCGCAGACCGCCGACGAGCTGATCGAGACGGTCTCCCGGGCGGCCGGCGCCGGCGTGACCGCCTGGTGCTCGGTGGTCGCCGGCGACCACATCGCCCAGCTCCAGCAGGCGCGGCGGTTCGCCGAGGGCGTGATCCACCGCTACCGCTGATCAGGCGCCGAGCTCACCGCCGACGGCGAGCCGCTGGCGGAGCAGCGGGGCCACCCGGTAGCGCTCCTCGCCCCGCTCGCGGTGGAGGGCGTCGAGCAGCGCCACCACGTGATGCAGCCCGAGGGCCGCGGACCAGGCCACCGGCCCGCGCGGGTGGTTGGTCCCCAGGCGCAGGCCGGCGTCGACGTCGGCGGGGCTGCCGTTGCCCTCGCCGATCAGGAACGCCGCCTCGTTGATCAGCTGGGCGACGACCCGGCCCAGCACCAGTCCGGGCCCGTCCACGACGGGCTCCGGGCGACGGCCGATCGCGCGCGCCAGCGCGGCCAGCCGCTCGACCGCGACCGGGTCCGACAGCGGGGTCGCGGTGGTCTCCAGGACGGTGGCGTCGGCGAGCGGGGCGACGGCGTGGAAGCCCGCGGCGCAGGGGTCGAGGGCGTGCAGCGATCCGCGGTGCAGCGAGAGCGCCCGCGGGCCGCGTGTCGGCTGGTCGTTGCCGTCGGTCAGGTCGAGCACCAGCCACGGATCGGGGACCGGACCGGGGGCCACCGCGAAGCCGGCCGCGGCCACCGCGGTGCGCAGCTCGTCGGCGACCGGCAGGTCGCCGACGATCGACACGGCGCGGCCGGCGCCGCCGCCGGCGGCGGGGACCGGCGGGTCGTCGGGGCGGTGCGGGCCGTCCTCGTCGTACCGGTACCAGCCGCGGCCGGTCTTGCGGCCGAGCGTGCCGGCGGCGACCTTGCGAGCGGCGAGCGGCGAGGGCTGGTACCGCGGCTCGCCGAAGCTCAGCCGCCGGAAGCTCTCCGCGACCGCGTGGTTGGTGTCGATCCCGATCAGGTCCATCAACTCGAACGGGCCCATCCGGAAGCCGCCGGCGCCGCGACAGATCCGGTCGATCTGCTCGACGTCGGCGAGCCGCTCCTGGAGGATGCGCAGCGACTCGAGCGAGAACGGGCGGTTGACCCGGTTGACGAGGAAGCCGGCGACGTCGGCGGCGTCGACCACGTGCTTGCCCATCGACTCGCCGGTCGCGCGGGCGACGGCGCGAGCCCGGGGTGACGTCTGCTCGCCGGCGATCACTTCGACCAGCCGCATCGCCGGTGCGGGGTTGAAGAAGTGCAGGCCGACCACCCGCGACGGGACCGGCGTGGCGGCGGCGATCTCGGTGACCGACAGCGACGAGGTGTTGGTGGCCAGCACCGCGTCGTCACCCAGGGTCGCGGCGAGGACGCCGAACAGCTCGGTCTTCAGCTCCAGCCGCTCCGGCACCGCCTCGATCGCCAGCTCGGCACCGGCGAGCCCGGCGACGGTCGGCACCGCGACGATCCGGCTGGCGCTGGCCTTGGCCTCCTCGGCGGTGATCCGGCCGCGTTCCGCCAGCCGGCGGAGCGCGCCGTGGATCGCCTCCGTCCCGCGTTCGAGCGCCCCCGGGAGCGGATCGTGCAGCAGCGTGCGTGCGCCGGAGCGCGCGGCGAGCTGGGCGATCCCCGCGCCCATCGTGCCGGCGCCGATCACGGCGATCGTGCGCGGGGCCGTAGCGGGCTCGGGGGCGACTTCTTGGTGATTAGTAGACAGTTGCACTAGAAGTCGAATGCTAGACCGTATAAGGTGCCGGATGTGGCCATGACCGTCGAACAGATCGAGACGCGGCGCAACGTGCAGCGGGTGCTCGCCTGGTCGGGCATCGCGATGATCTCCCTGTGGGCGTTCAGCTGGATCGCGTTGGCGCGGTTCATGCCCTTCCCGAGTCCATCGCTGACGCCCGACGAGGTCGTCGCGTTCTTCCGCGAGGACACCGTGGCGATCCAGTTCGGGCTCTTCCTGACGCTCGTCGCGTCGGCGCTGCTGGTGCCGTTCGGGGCGATCGTGTCGGCGCAGATCCGGCGGATCGAGGGCTACGGGTCGAGCGTCCTGGCCACGACCCAGGTGGCCTCCGCCGCGCTCGTCTCGCTCGAGTTCATCATCCCCACGATGGTCTGGCAGACCGGCCTCTTCCGGATCCACGAGGCGCCGGATCCGCTGACCATCCAGATGCTCTACGACATGGGCTGGCTGATGTTCGTCGTGGTGATCTCGACGATCGAGGTGCAGTTGCTCTGCGTCGTGATCGCCGTCTTCACGGACCGCCGGGCCACGCCGGTGCTGCCCCGCTGGTACGGCTACTTCACGCTCTGGGTCGTGATCGCCATCGTCCCGGCCGGGATGGTGCTCTTCTTCAAGAGCGGCGCCGCGTCGTGGAACGGGCTCGTGGGCCTGTACATCCCGGCGATCGCGTTCTTCGTCTGGAACATCGTCTCGACCCGCGTGATGCTGCGCGCGATCGACGAGCAGGCCCGCGAGGAACTGCCCGACGCGGTCCGCGCGGCGGTGGTCGATGATCCGGCCGGCGAGCCGGTGGCGGCATGAGCGTCGTCGAGCAACCACCCCGGCCGTCGGCGCCGGTCCGCCGGATTCCCGGGGAGGGCGGCGTCTGGGTCCTGATCTTCGGCGACCTGGTGATCTTCGCGCTGATGTTCGGGGCCGTGATCCTGATGCGCGCCGACGACCCCGCGACCTTCGCGGCGTCCCAGGACCAGCTGCTCCGCTGGCTCGGGATCGTCAACACGGTGCTGTTGCTGACCAGCTCGCTGGCGGTGGCGCGGGGCGTTCAGGCGGTGGTGGCGGGGCAGGGCCGGGTAGCGCGTCGGCTGTTCCTCGCCGGGTTCGCCTGCGGAGCCGGCTTCGTCGCGCTCAAGATCTTCAACTACGTGCACGACGCGTCGGCGGGACTGGTCCCGGCGGCCAACGAGTTCTTCGCCCTCTTCTACGTCTTCACCGGGATCCACCTGTTGCACGTGGTGCTCGGGCTCTGCGTGCTCGCGTTCATGGCACGGGCCTGCCGCCGTGCCGTTCCGCCGCGCCGGCTGATCGAGAGCGGTGCCAGCTTCTGGCACCTCGTCGACCTGCTGTGGGTGGTGCTCTTCGCTCTCTTCTACCTGCTGCCCTGATGCCTCTTCGCACCCGACCGCTCGTGGTGGCTTGGCTGGTCCTGGTCATCGCCACCCTGCTCTCCTACTGGACCGGCGTCGACCACACGGGGACCGTGGCGGCCGCGCTGGTGATCCTCGTGACCTTCGTCAAGGTGCGGGTGATCGGGCGCTGGTTCATGGAGCTGCGGACGGCGCCGCGAGCGCTGGCCCGGGCCTTCGACGCCTACGTCGTCGTGGTCGGCGTGGCGCTGATCACGCTCTACGCGGTGGCGTAGGGGCGAAGCCCGTTCCCATGAGCACCAACGCGGCGTACGTCTTGGATGCGGTGCGCACCCCGTTTGGGCGGTTCGGTGGTGCGTCGGCGGGGGTGCGGCCGGACGATCTGGCGGCGGGGGCGTTGCGGGGGTTGCTGGGTCGCCATCCGGATCTGGACCCGGCTCGGATCGACGACGTGATCCTGGGGGCGGCCAATCAGGCGGGCGAGGACAATCGCGACGTCGCGCGGATGGCGGTGCTGTTGGCGGGGTTGCCGACGAGCGTGCCCGGGGTGACGGTCAATCGGTTGTGCGGGTCGAGCTTGGACGCGGCGATCCAGGGTGCTCGGGCGGTGGAGACGGGTGACGTGGAGCTGGTGGTTGCGGGCGGCGTGGAGTCGATGTCGCGCGCCCCGTGGGTCCTGGCCAAGCCGGGGCGGGCGTATCCGGCGGGGCATGAGACGCTGCATTCGACGACGCTGGGGTGGCGGTTGGTGAATCCGGCGATGCCGGTGGAGTGGACTGTCTCGTTGGGCGCGTCGACGGAGAAGTTGGCGGGCCTGTACGGGGTCGATCGTGAGGCGCAGGATCGTTTTGCGTTCGAGAGTCACCGACGGGCGGCGCGGGCGTGGGCGGAGGGGGTCTTCGCGGACGAGATCGTGCCGGTGGTGGGAGTGGATCTGGGGCGTGACGAGTCGATCCGCGAGACGACGTCGCTGGAGCAGCTTGCCGCGCTGAAGCCGGCGTTTCGGGCGGATGGGTCGGTGACGGCGGGGAACGCGTCGCCGCTGAGCGACGGGGCGTCGATGGCGTTGCTGGGGAGCGAGGCGGCGGCCGGCTGGCTCGGCGTCGAGCCGCTGGCGCGGATCGTGTCCCGTGCGGCGCACGGCAACGACCCGGATGTCTTCGGCTACGCGCCGGTCGAGGCGGCGAACGCGGCGCTGCGGCGGGCGGGGATCGGGTGGGACGACGTCGACGTGGTCGAACTCAACGAGGCGTTCGCCGCGCAGTCGCTGGCCTGCCTCGGAGGGTGGCCGGAGCTGGACCCCGCGAAGGTCAACGTCCACGGTGGAGCGATCGCGATCGGGCATCCGTTGGGGGCGTCTGGGACGCGGATCCTCGGGCGGGCGGCCCGTGCGCTGCGGGCGCGTGGGGGCGGCTACGCGGTGGTGGCGATCTGCATCGGGGTGGGGCAGGGCCTCGCGGTAGTGCTGCACGCCTAGGTTGCGACCCTGCCCCCGAACGCGCGCCCCGCCCACCCTGGCCGTGGTGCTGCACGCCTAGGGATACCTCCTAGGTTGCGACCCTGCCCCCGAACGCGCGCCCCGCCCTCAGAAGCTGCGGGGCATGCCCAGCGACTCGGCGACGAAGTTGAGGGCCATCTCGTTGGCGATCGGCGCCAGGCGGTAGAGCCGCGTCTTGCGCCAGTAGAGGTTCAGCAGGTTCTCGTTGACGTAGCCGATCCCGCCCATCACCTGCATCCCCAGGTCGCAGGCCTGGAACGCGTTCTCCGCGGCGACCGCCTTGGCCGCCGTCGACTCCGGGCCGTTGGGGCGACCCTGGGCCTGCAGCCACGCCGCGCGGTAGACCATCAGCTGCGCCTGGTCGATCAGCAGGCGCATCCGCGCGACGCTGTGCTGGACCGACTGGAAGCGGGCGATCGGGCCGCCGAACGCCTGCCGCTGGCCGGTGTGGGCGAGCGCCTCCTCGAACGCCGCCTGGGCCCACCCGAGGCAGAGCGCGGCCGTGCCGACCCGCTCGTAGTTGAGCATCCCGATCAGGTGGTAGAAGCCGCGGTCGACCTCGCCGATCACCGCGTCCGCCGCGACCTCCACGTCGGAGTAGCCGACGACGTTGGTGTCCTCGCCGCTGAGGACCTCGATCGGGTCGATCGCGACGCCCGGGGCGTCGGCGTCGACCACGAACAGCGTGACCCCGAAGGCGTTCTTGCCGTCGCGCGGGGGAGACGTGCGCGCCGCGACGATCAGCCGCTGGGCGCTGCGGGCCGCGGACGTGAAGATCTTCCCGCCGTTGATCACCCAGCCGGCGTCGGTCCGCCGGGCGCTGGTGCTGAGCGCGCCGAGCACGTCCGTGCCGCCGCCCGGCTCGGTCAACGACAGGGCGTAGCGCTCGTCACCGGCGAACAGCGCTGGCAGCAGGCGCTCGCGCTGCTCCGGGGAGCCGACCGAGGAGATCAGGTGCGCCCCGAAGCACATGCTGGGGAAGTACGGCCCGATCACGTCTCCGGCGGCGGCCGCCGCCTCGATCAGGATCACGGCGTCGAGCGGGTCGCCGCCCGATCCGCCGTGCTCCTCCGGCAGGCCGACCCCGAGCCACCCGGCGTCGGCGAACCGGCGCCAGACCGGCTCGCGATGCTCGCCCTGGGCCGCGCACTCGCGAATCAGCTCCGGCGGGCACTCGCGCCGGGCGAACTCCCGGACGGCCTCCTGCAGCAGGGTCTGCTCGGTGCTGAGATCGAAGTCCATCGGTGCCTCCGGTCGGATGATCGTGGTCAGGGCAACTGCATTATGTACTATTGTCGGACTTATGCGTACTGGTGGGGTGAACGCAGGGCCGCTCGCCGGGGTCCGGGTGGTCGAGATCGCCGGGCTCGGGCCCGCGCCGTTCTGCGCGATGGTGCTGGCGGACCTCGGGGCCGACGTGATCACGGTCGACCGTGCGGCGTGGGTCGACGGCGACGGGCCGATGGACGTGCTACGGCGCGGTCGCCGGTCGCTGGCGGTCGACCTCAAGGCCGACGGCGCGTCCGCGCTGGTGCTGCGCCTGGTCGAGGGCGCCGACGTGCTGATCGAGGGCTTCCGGCCGGGCGTCGCCGAGCGCCTCGGGATCGGACCGGACGCCTGCCGGGAGCGCAACCCGCGGCTGGTCTACGGGCGGATGACGGGCTGGGGCCAGGAGGGCCCCTGGGCCCACGTCGCGGGTCACGACATCAACTACATCGCGATGGCCGGCGCGCTCCACCCGATCGGCCGCGCCGGTGAGCCGCCGGTGCCGCCGCTCAACCTGGTGGGGGACTTCGGCGGCGGCGGGATGCTGTTGGCGGTCGGCGTCCTGGCGGCGCTGCGCGAGCGCGACGCGTCCGGCCACGGCCAGGTCGTCGACGCCGCGATGGTCGACGGCACGTCGCTGCTGATGGCGATGCTCCACGAGCAGCGTCAGATCGGGCTCTGGGTGGACGAGCGCGCCGCCAACTACATCGACACGGCGGCCCCCTACTACGACTGCTACGCCACGTCCGACGGCGGATTCATGGCCGCCGGGCCGATCGAGCCGCAGTTCTGGAGCGTGATGCTGGAGACGCTCGGGATCGACGAGTCGACCTTCCCCGATCAGGAGGACCGTGCGGCCTGGCCGGCGATGAAGCGACGGATCGCGGCGGTCTTCGCGACCCGGACGCGCGACGAGTGGGAGGCGGCGTTCGCCGGCCGCGACGCCTGCGTGACGCCGGTGCTCGCGCCGCACGAGGTCGCCGCGCACCCGATCAACCGCGAGCGGGATGTGATGGTGCCGGTCGGCGACCGGACGCTGCCCGCCCCCGCGCCGCGGTTCGACCGCACGCCGGCCCCCGCGCCCGGTCCGGCTCCGGCCCCCGGCGCGGACACCCGCCGGTTGCTGGCGGAGGCGGGGCTCGCGGTCGACGAGGTCCGGGCGCTCGAGCGGGCGGGCGTGGTGCGGCAGGCCGCCGCCGTGCCCGCCTGATCGTCAGTCGATGTCCGCGGCGAAGGCCGCGATCGTCCGCAGGGTCGCGGCCGACTCGGGCAGCTGGGGGAAGAGCGTCCAGGCGTGGATCGCCTCCGGCCGGAAGCGGCAGGAGACGTCGACGCCGGCCAGCGCCAGCCGCGAGGCCAGCCCGCGGGCGTCGTCGCGCAGGACCTCGGTGGTCCCGGCCTCCAGGTGCACCGGCGGCAGGCCGTCGAGTCGGGCTCGCAGCGGCGAGAGCTCGGGGTCGTCGGCCGCCCGGTCGCGCCGGTAGTGGGCGACGAACTCCTCGACGACGGCCCGCACGACCAGCGGATCGTCGTCGCCGTGGACGTCGTGGGACGCGCTGCTCAGCGTCAGGTCGACGAACGGCGAGACCAGCCCCGCGCAGCGCGGCAACGGCAGCCCCGCGTCGCGCAGGCGGACGAGCATCGCGATCGCCAGGCCGCCGCCCGCGCTCTCGCCGCAGACGACGATCCGGCGCGGATCGGTGCCGGTGGCGAGCAGCCCGCCGTAGGCCGCCACGGCGTCGTCGATCGCCGCCGGGGCCGGATGCTCGGGGGCCAGCCGGTAGTCGACCACGAGCGTGGTGGCACCGAGCGCCCGGCTGTGACGCGCCGCCAGCTCGCGGTGGGTGTCCAGGCCGCCGATCACGTAGCCGCCACCGTGCAGGTACAGGCAGACCGCGGACGGATCGGCGCCGGGCGCCGACACCGCCTCGCACGGCACGCCGCCGGAGGTCACGGGGCGGACGTCGACGTCGTCGGCGACCGCGAAGGTCCGGCTCATCGTCCGGAACGCGGCCCGGTGCTCGGCGATCGGGACGCCGGGCCGGGGCCGCGCGGCCCGCAGCCGCGCGGCCAGCGTCCGCATGCGGGGGCTCGGGGCGCTCACGCGGCGGGAGCCCCCGCGTGCTCGTCGCGGAGGACGCGCTTGAGGATCTTCATCGCGGCGTTCTTCGGCAGCTCCTCGCGGAAGTCGACGCGCTTCGGCACCTTGTAGCCCGCCAGGCTCTTCCGGCAGTGGGCGATCACCGCCGGCTCGTCGAGCGTCGCGTCGGGCGCCGTGGCGACGACCGCGACGACCAGCTCGCCCCAGAGCTCGTCGGGGACGCCGATCACCGCCACCTCGCGAACGCCTTCGAGGCGGCTGATCACGTCCTCGACCTCCCGCGGGAAGACGTTCTCGCCGCCGCTGACGACCATGTCCTTCTTGCGGTCGACGATGAACACGTAGCCCTCGTCGTCGATCCGGGCCAGGTCGCCGGTCCGCAGCCAGCCGTCGACGATCGCCTCCGCGGTCGCCTGCGGGTTGCGCCAGTAGCCCTGCATCACCTGGTCGCCGCGGATCACGACCTCGCCGACCTCGCCGGCGGGCCGGTCGGCCATCGCGTCGTCGACGATCCGCACGGCGGCGAGGCACTCGCAGCGACCGGCGGCGCTCAGCAGGTGGCTCTCGCCGGCGGCCGCCCGGCGGTGGTCGGACCGGTCGAGGGCGAGCACGTTGCCCGACGCCTCGGTCTGGCCGAAGGTCCCGCAGAAGACGTGCCCGAAGCGCTCGATGCCCTGGGCCAGCAGTGTCGGCGAGATCGCCGCCCCGCCGTAGACGACCAGCTCGATCGAATCGCTGCGCGTGGCCTCCGCCGCGGGGTGGTCGAGGACCATCCGCAGCATCGTCGGCGCCAGTCCGACGTGCGTGGCGCGGTGGCGCTCGACCAGCTCGAGCCAGCGGCCGGGGTGGAAGCCGCCCATCAGGATCACCGTCGCCTGGCACAGGTGGTAGCCCAGCGGGACGAACGCCGCGACGTGGCACAGCGGGAAGCAGAAGAGGTTGCGGTCGTCGCGCGTCGCGCGCCACTCCAGCATCGCGTTGAGGATCGATGCGACCACGTTGCGGTGCGACAGCATCGCGCCCTTGGGGCGGCCGGTCGTCCCCGACGTGAAGATCAGCCAGGCGGTGTCCTCGTCGGACGGCCGCGGCAGCAGCTCGCCGTCCCCCGTCGCGGCGAACGCGTCGTAGCCGATCGCACCGGCCGGCGGCTCGCCGCCGACGCAGACCACGGTCCGGACGCCGCGTCGCTGCGGCAGGTCGCCGATCCGCTCGAGGTGGCTGGCGCCGACGAGCAGCACCGTCGGCTCGGCGGTCGCCAGCACGTAGTCGACCTCCGGCTCGGTCAGGCGCTGGTTGACCATCGTCACGATCGCGCCGATCTGCGGCGCGGCGTAGAGCAGCTCGATGTACTCGACGCAGTTGTCGGCGAGGACCGCCACGCGATCGCCGGGGCGGACGATCCGCGACAGCGCGCTGGCCAGCCGGGTCACGCGCGCCGAGAGCTCGGCGTAGGTGTAGGCCCGCTCGTCGTCGACGAGCGCGTGGTGGCTCGGGCGCTTGCGCGCCGAGTCGTGGACGATGTCGCTGAGTAGCACCGCTCTCCCGCTTCCTGATCGCGTTCGCGGGGCGCCGCCCGGCTGGGCGGGCGGGTCGACCCCGTCGTCTCCCTGGCGCACAGCGTAGTGCTCCCGGCGTCATTCGGTCAAGTATTAGACTTCAATCAGAATCCCGGGCGTGATGCTCGTGCTGGCGGGCGGTACGGCGGATCGTGCCGCCCGTCGTGGGGCGGTATCGTTAATGTTCAACATCTAGCAGCGAGGAGACGCAACGATGACCCAAGACCGCTGGTTCGCGGCGGACTCGGCCGAGCAGCAGGCGTTCCGGGAAAGCGTGCGGGGGACGATCGCCCGGCACATCCTGCCCCACGCCGAGCAGTGGGACGACGCCGCCGACTATCCTGCCCGCGAGCTGTTCGCGGCGATCGGCGACGCCGGTCTGCTGGGCCTCGAGTACGACCCCGAGTGGGGCGGGCAGGGGGCCGACCACATCTACACGTTGATCTTCGGCGAGGAGCTGGGGCGGATCCCCTCGATGGGCCTGTTTACCGCGTTCGCGGTCCAGACGGGGATGGCGACCCCCGCGCTGCACCAGTTCGGCAGTCCCGAGCTGAAGGAGCGCTACCTGCGGCCGGCGGTCGAGGGCCGGCAGATCGCCGCGATCGCCGTGACGGAGCCGGACGCGGGCTCCGACGTGGCGGCGATCCGCACGCGGGCCACGCGCGACGGCGACGACTGGGTGATCAACGGCAGCAAGCTGTACATCACCAACGGCATGCGCGCGGACTGGCTCTGCCTGCTGGCGCGGACCTCGGACGAGGGCGGTCACCGTGGCATGTCGCAGATCATCGTCGAGACCGCCGCGCCGGGCGTCCGGCGCAGCCCGCTGCGCAAGCTCGGCAACCGGGCGGCGGACACCGCGGAGATCGTGCTCGAGGACGTGCGCGTCCCGGTCGCCAACACGATCGGCACCGAGGGTCGTGGCTTCCAGCAGCAGATGAACCAGTTCCAGCACGAGCGGATGATCGCCGCCTACATGTCCGTCGGCTGCATGATGGACGCGCTCGAGCGGACCCGCCGCTTCGTCCTCGACCGCCACGCGTTCGGGCGGCCGCTCGCCGACAACCAGTACATCCAGTTCCAGCTGGCGGAGCTGTCGGCGGAGGTCGACCTGATCCGGACCTACGCGCGGGCGTGCGCCGAGGCCTACGACCGGGGCGAGAACACCGACCGGCAGACGGCGGTGACCAAGCTCAAGGCGGCGCGCCTGCAGCGCCAGGTGGCCGACTGGTGCATGCAGTTCCACGGCGGGCAGGGCTACATGGAGGAGAACTGGACCGCCCGCTTCTTCCGCGACGCCCGCCTGCTGTCGATCGGCGGAGGCGCCGACGAGATCATGCTCAAGCTGCTGGCGCGGATGGACGGCCTGCCCGGCTGACGGCGCGAGCGCGATCGCGGCCTGCCCGCGCCGACCGGGCAGGCGACGCCGGTGGGGTACGGGGCCGCGGTCGGTCCGGTCGGGCCGACCGCGCCGCGACCGGTCGGCCGTCAGACGGGGATCCGGTCGCGCAGGAACGCGCCGACCTGGTCGATCGCGCGCTGCGCCTCGGGCAGGAAGTCGGCGAAGTACGGGTAGATGTGGGGCAGCCCCGCGATCACCTCCAGCGACACGTCGACGCCGGCCAGCGCCGCCTGGCGGGCCAGCCGCAGCGAGTCGTCCAGCAGCGCCTCGCCGCCCGCCTGGATCAGCAGCGGCGGGAAGTCGCGCAGGTCGTCGGCCAGGACGTTGGCGGTCGGCGAGCGCGGGTCCTGGCCCTGGAGGTAGGCGTCGGCCGACATCTTCAGCGAGTGCTCGCTGGCCAGCGGGTCGCGGTCGGCAAAGGTCGTCACCGAGACGCCGGTGACCTCCAGGTCGACCATCGGCGACCAGGTGGCGATCGCCGCGGGCACCTGGCCGGTCTCGCGCAGCGAGACCACCGTCGACAGCGCCAGGCCGCCCCCGGCCGACTCGCCGACGACGCCGATCCGCGACGCGGGCGCACCGTTGGCGATCAGCCAGCGGATGGCCGCCACGCCGTCGTCGTGCGCGGCGGGGTGCGGGTGCTCGGGCGCCAGCCGGTAGTCCGGCAGCAGCACGGTCGCGCGCGCGGCGCGGGCGACCCGGGCGGCGGCGCCGACCACGCCCTCCGGATTGCCGCACATGTACCCGCCGCCGTGGAAGAAGACGACGTCGCGCTCGCTCGGGACGGAGGCGAGGGTCAGCCGTAGGCAGCGGACGCCGTCGGCGTCGACTTCGGCGATCGTCGCGTCGGGATCGACCTCGAACTGGGTGAAGAGGTCGTCGTAGGCCCCGCGGAAGGCGTCGATCGACGGCTCGGCGGGGAAGTTGGCGACCATCTCGCGGAACATCCCGAAGGCCCGGGCGCGAAGGTCGGTGTCGGTCTGGCTCATCGTCTCTCTCCTGTTCGTCTGGCGGCCTGACGGGGCTGGCAGCCCGCCCCGACTGTAGCCCGACGTCTGACGCACGGTCAAGTGTCGGACATCAAGGTCGATTGGGTGGCGCCCCGCGGTGTCGAGGTTCCGGGCTCGGTGGGGCCACGTGCTCGCGGGCCCGCGGTGTTCGGGCGCCTGGTACGCTAATGACCGACATTTACCAACGGCGGCAGTGGTGGCCGCCGGGCAACCACGCGGTCGGCGCCGTCCACGCGCCGCCGACCGCGGCGGCGGGGAGGGCGATATGACGGGTGGACCACCCGGGTTGGAGAATCAGGTGGCGATCGTCTCCGGGGCTGGCTCCGGGATCGGCCGCGCGACGGCGCTCGAGCTCGTCGCCCGCGGAGCGACGGTGGTCGCCTGCGGGCGCCGTGAGCCGCCGCTGCGGGAGACGGCCGCGCTGGCCCCGGAAGGGCGGATCGACGTGGTGCCGTGCGACGTGCGGGAGGAGGACCAGGTCGCGGCGCTCGTCGACGGCGCGCTCGCGCGGCACGGCCGGATCGACCTGCTGGTCAACAACGCGGGCGGGCAGTTCCTCGCCCCGGCGGAGGAGATCACGCCCAAGGGCTTCCGGACGGTGATCCGCCTGAACCTCGAGTCGACCTGGCTGATGACGCACGCCGTGGCGACCAAGGCGTTCATCCCCTCGGGGCGCGGAGGCACGGTCGTCAGCGTGACGCTGACCCCGCACACCGGACTGCCGGGGATGGCGCACTCGTCGGCCTCGCGGGCCGCGGTCGAGAACCTGATGAAGGTGCTCGCGATCGAGTGGGCGCGCTACGGGATCCGGCTGATGTCGGTCGCCCCGGGCGTGGTGGAGACCGACACCTTCCTGACCAAGTACCCGCCGGCGACGGTCGAACACTGGCGGCGGAACACCCTGGCGGGCCGCCTGGTGCAGCCCGAGGAGATCGCCCGGACGATCGCGTTCCTCGCGAGCCCGGGCGTCGAGAGCATCACCGGAGGAGTGATCAACGTGGACGGCGGACAGGACCTCTACCAGGGGCGGTTCCCGCCCGCGGAGATGACGGACGACGACGGCGGACTCGTCGGCGAGGAGCGGCGATGACGGTCGAACGTCCCCGGGACCTGGAGATCGGGCTCGGCTTCTGGAGCATGCAGTCGACCTACATGCGGCCGATCCGGCCGGCGGCGGTCTACCGCGAGGCGCAGGACGAGGCCCGGCTGGTCGAGCAGCTCGGCTTCGACACGTTCTGGATGGGCGAGCACCACGTCTGCTACGACGGCTACTGCCCGTCGCTCTTCCCGGCCGCGGCCGGGATCCTGGCGGCGACCGAGCGGCTGCGGGTCTCGACCGGCATCCTCGTGCTGCCGTTCCACCCGGCCGCGCGCGTCGCCGAGGGCAGCGCGGCGCTCGGCTCGATCGCGCCCGAGCGCTTCCGGATCGCCGTCGGGACCGGCTACCGGGGGATCGAGTTCGACGCCTCGGGGGTCGACCTGCGGGACCGCGGAAAGCTGATGGACGAGCGACTGACCGCGCTCCGCGGCCCGCAGCGCGAACGCTCCGGCGTCGACGACCTGTGGGTCGGGACGGCGGCCAAGGTCGGCATCGACCGGGCGGCGCGCAACGGGTGCTCCGTGCTGCTGCAGCCGACCGTCACCAGCCGCCAGATCCCGGAGCTGCGCGACCGCTGGGAGGCGGGCTTCGCCAGCGCCGGAGGCCCGCCGCCGCGCTTCGGGATCATGCGCGAGGCGTGGGTCGACACCGACCCGAAGATGATCGAATGGGCCCGCGGGAGGCTGAACGAGATGTGGCGGCACTACTCGATCTTCTGGTTCGACGATCCGGAGGCCCAGCGCCAGGCCCGCGACGAGCTGGCGGCGCGGACCGCCGGTCAGGCGCTGTTCGGCACGCCGGACGAGGTCGTCGAGCGACTCGGGCGGCTGATCGAGGCCGGGGCCGACACGATCGCGCTGCGGGTCCGCTTCGACGGGGTCACGGGCACCGCGCTCGACCGCTGCCTGGAGCTGCTCACCACCGAGGTCCTGCCGCAGCTGGGGGTGGGGCGATGAGCGGACCGCGGATCGGGGTCGCGCTGCCGGGCGGCGGCGCCGCGGCGATCGTCGCGCTCGCCGAGCAGGCGGAGGCGGCCAACGTCGACGTCGTCGTGATCGGCGACCCGGGTGGGCGGGCGGCCAACGCCGACGACGCCTACGTGCTGGCCACGGCCGGGGCGGTGGCGGTGCGCACCCGTGACGTCCGGGTCGCGCTGGCGCTCGGCCTGCGTGGCAGCTCGCCGCTGGTGCGGGTCGTCGAGGACGTCGGCGTCGTCGATGTGATGACCAACGGCCGGACCGAACTGCTGATGCGTCCCGGCGGGGACGACGACTGGCGCGCCGACCTGGAGGCGATGCTCGACGGCTGGCGGGCCTGGCCGATGCCGGACGGCCGCACGGTGCCGCTGACCCCGTGTCCCGTGCAGCCGGCGATCCCGACCTGGACCTTCGACGGTCCTCGGGGGACCGGCTTGCGGGGCCAGCCGGGCGTGCTGCTCGTCGCCTGGCCGGCGACGCTGCCGGACGCCGATGCGCTGCGGGAGATCCGCCGGCGACGCGACGCCGTCGGTGCGTCGACGGTGATCTTCGACGTCGCGGGGGTCGCGCCCGACCAGCGCGCCCGGGCGGTCCGCGCGATCGGCGGGGTCGCCGGCCCGGGGCTGCGCTGCCCGGAGGACGAGGTCGGGATCCTGACGCTCGACAGCACCGAGTACCTGGTCGAGCGCCCGGACCTCCACCGGCCGCCGCTGCCCGGCTAACGGCCGGGCGCGGGGCCGCTGGGCGGCCCCGCGGTCAGTCGCCGAGCGCGCCGAGGACCTGGCCGGTGCGCTCGAGGATCTCCGGCCAGGCGGCGATCGGGACGGTCGGTCCGCCGACGCAGATGCTGTCCGCACCGGCCGCCAGCAGCGCCTCGACGCGCGACGCGTCGAGGTCGCGCGGACGGAGCATCACGGTGATCTCGAAGGGCCGGTCCGGTCGATCGCTCGCGGCGACCAGCCGGCGCAGCGTCGCCACCCGCTCACGGGCCGTCTCCGGGTCGTGCCAGGTCCCCAGCCAGCCGTCGCAGAGCCGCGCGGCGCGGCGGAGCGCGATCGGCGACTCGCCGCCGAGCACGATCGGCAGGGCCGCACCCTGCGGGGGCTTGGGCTGGAAGTGGACCGGAGCGAACCGCACGTGCTCGCCGTCGGCGTCGATCGTCTCCTCCGACCAGAGGCGGCGCAGCAGCGGGATGATCTCCTCCGTGCGCGCTGCGCGCGTCCCGAACGGGATGCCGGCTGCGGCGAACTCCTCGGCCATCCAGCCGATCCCGGCTCCGAGGATCACCCGGCCGTTCGACAGCAGATCGGTCGTCGCGACCGCCCGTGCGGTGACCAGCGGGTCGCGGAGCGGCAGCACGTAGACCGAGGTCCCGAGCCGGATCCGCGTCGTCACGGCGGCGATCGCGCTGAGCAGCGCCCACGGGTCGTAGAGCCGCACGTCGCCGCCGACCGGTGGGGCACCGGAGCCGCGGTACGGATAGTGCGACGCGATCTGCTGCGGCCACACCAGGTGGTCCGGGACCCAGACCGAGTCGAGGCCGAGGTCCTCGGCGCGCCGGGCGAAGTCGAGCAGCTGCGGGGGCTCGACGACGGTCGCCCAGATGCCGATCCGGGGTCGTCCGGCCTCCGGCGCGCGGCCGGTCGCCGTCGGTTGCGGGTCGGGTGCGTCGGAGCGGGGGGCCGGCGCCGGCGTCTCGCTGCGCGCGCTCATCGGACGACCGGATCGAACCGCAGGTGCAGCGGGCTCCAGTGCCGCAGCACGACCTCGCGGAACTCGGGTGGATCGGCGTCGGGGTCGAGCCGCAGGTTCGGCAGCCGGTCGAGGATCGTGTTGACGGCCAGCTCGGTCTCGGTCCGGCCGAGCCAGGCGCCCGGGCAGCGGTGCGCGCCGACGCTGAACGACAGGTGGTGGCCGACCTTGCGGCCGATGTCGAACGCGTCGGGCTCGGCGAACTTCTCCGGATCGCGGTTGGCTCCGGCCAGCGACGTGTAGATCTGGGCGTCCTTGGAGATCGGGCAGCCGGAGATCTCGACGTCCTCCTCCGCGGCTCGCCAGAAGATCTGCGCCGGCGGGTCGTAGCGGAGCGCCTCCTCGACGAGCCCCGGGACCAGGCTGCGGTCGGCCCGGACGCGCGCATAGAGCGCGTCGACGGTCAGCAACCGGTAGATCGTGTTGCAGATCGAGCGGGTGACCGTCTCGCTGCCGGCGATCAGCAGGTCGCGGACCGCGATCTGGATGATCTGGTCCTCGGAGATCGGCTCGCCGTCCTCCTCCGCCTCCAGCAGCCACGTGATCAGGTCGTCCTGCGGGCGCTCGCGGTGGTCGGCGATCACCTCGCGCATCCGCCGATCGACCTGTTCCTGCCACTCCTGGGCGACGACCGAGAGCGCGTCGACCTGGTCGGGGGGCGCGTTGAAGACCGCGCTGCGCGCGTCGCGGTAGGCCATCAGCTGCGCCATGTCGGACGGCTCGAGCCCGAAGAGCGTGCCGATGACGTGCCCGGGGAAGGGGTCGGCGACGGCGGCGAAGAGCTCGATCCGGCCGGTCGGCTCGTGGGGCGACAGCAGTCGATCGAGCTCCGGGACGAGGATCGTCGGGACGTAGCGGCCGAGCGTCCCCTCCCGCAGCAGCGTGCGGAAGGTCTTGACGCGGGCGGGCGACTGGTGCTCGTCGTACTGCTCCTCCGGCCGCGTCTGGAGCCGGAAGCGCTCGGCGTCGGACATCACCTCGCGCACGTCGGCGTAGCGCGTCAGGAAGTACCCGCGGAGGAGGGGATCCCAGTGCACGGGACACTCGTCACGCAGCTCACGGAGGTACCCGTACGGCTCCCCCGGGGTCTGGTGGAACAGCGAGCGGACCTCGGCGACCGCCTGATCCGTCTTGTCTTCCGACATTTGTCCTTGGTCTCCTAATTGGGCTGGTATTCTCCGACCGATCTTAGCTAGAAGTCAAATGTTGGTCAATTTGCACCGTGCCGGTGCAGGGCGGCCAACCCGCACGGAGCGTCGAGAATGGATCTGCAGCACAAGCACGTGTTCGTCGTCGGGGGATCGACCGGCGTCGGTGCCGCCCTGACGCGTCGGCTGGCGGGCGAGGGGGCGCGGCTGACGGTGCTCGCGCTCGCGGGCGACGAGCTGGAGGCGATCGGCCGCGAGACCGGGGCCACGACGATCGGCCTCGACCTGGGCGATCCCGACGGCCTGGAGGGGCTCGTCGCGCGGGTCGAGGACGGCCACGGGCCGATCGACGTGCTCGTCTGCATGGCCGCGATCGGGCCGTCCGGGGCCTTCCAGGACGCGACCGCCGAGACCCTGCGGCGGACGATCAACGTCAACATGCTCGCCCACATGGAGATCGTCCGGCAGGCGCTGCCGGGGATGGTCGCCCGGCGATCGGGCACGATCACCTTCACCACGTCGCTGTCGAGCGAGCTGACGATGATCCACCTGGGCTGCTATGTGCCGTCGAAGGCGGGTCTCGCGCGGTTCGCGTACGACCTCCAGACGGAGGTCCGCGACTACGGCATCCGGGTCTTCACCTTCGCGCTCGGGTCGGTCAAGGGCACGCCGCTGGCGTCGGCGGCGGTCGAGGATCCGGTCGTCGAGTTCATCGAGAAGCGGGCCGGGGACGTCGGCGTGCAGACGCCGGAGGGCGTCGCCGACCGGATGGTCGCCGTCGTCAAGGGCCGACGGAGCCGGGGGCAGTTCGCGGTGCCGCGGCTGGCCCAGCCGGTGCTCGGGCTCAAGCGCCTGCCGGACCGGCTGGTCGCTCCGCTGCTGAGTCGCCCGGCGCGTCGCTGCAAGCGGGGCTTCGAGGCGTCGGCCCGCTGACCGCCCCGGCGGCGGCGACCGACGGGCGTGCGGGCGGGGCCGACGCGCTGAGCCGTCAGTCCCGCTCGCCCGTCCGGGGCGGTCGGGGCAGGCGCACCGGGGCCGGCACGTGCTCCTCGAGCCCGCGGTGGGCCTGGCTGATCCAGATCCGGCCGCTGCCCTCCTCGCGCAGGGCCGCGGCCAGGTGGGCGGCCGATCCGGCCGGGCTGAGCAGCTCGAGGCCGGCGTCGAGCACCGCCCGCCGGACGTGGTCGGGGACCAGCGGGGTGTCGACCACGCCCGGGCAGAAGACCGAGATCCGGATGCCGCGCTCGGCCAGCGTCGCGGCGGAGCTGCGGGCCAGGCCGATCACCGCGTGCTTGGTCATCGCGTAGTACGGATCGTCGGGGTAGGCCATCAGGCCGGCCAGGCTCGAGACGACCACGACGTCGCCGCCGCCCGCGCGCTCGAGCGCGGGCACGCAGGCGCGGATCCCGTGGGCCACGCCCTCGAGGTTGACGCCCCAGAGGTGCCGCACCCGGTCGTACGGGGCGGTCACCGGATCCGGCTCGAGCAGCGGGATGCCGGCGTTGAGGACCACCAGGTCGAGGCCGTCCAGCCGTCGCTCGGCCTCCGCCGTCACGTGGGTCCAGTCGTCGGCGTCGGCGACGTCCGCCCGGGCGAAGCGGCCGCCGGCGGCGGCCACCCGCTCGGCGCTCGCGGGATCGATGTCGGTGGCCAGCACGCGGGCGCCGGCGTCGGACAGGTGGCCGACGATTCCCAGGCCGAGTCCCGATCCGCCGCCGGTCACGAGGGCGCGCCGCGCGCCCCAGGGGCGGTCGCGAAGTTCTGAAAAGTCCATTGTCAGACAATATCGGATATCGGCCTCCGGGCGGGCGCGGTCACATCCGGAAGACGCCGTATCCGTCCGCTCCCCGGACCTCTCCGGAGTGGGCGGCGGACAGCGCGACCCCGAGCACGTCGCGGGTGTCGCGCGGGTCGATGATCCCGTCGTCGAGCAGTCGGCCGGTGTTGAAGAGCGCGGTCGACTCGCGGTCGATCTGGGCGACGATCGCGGCGGTCCGCTCGGCGTCCGCCTGCTCGTCGAACGCGAGGCCCGCGGCCTCCGCCGACTGGCGGCGGACGATCGACATCACCCCGGCGAGTTGCTCGCCGCCCATCACCGCCATCCGCGAGGTCGGCCAGGCGAAGACGAAGCGCGGGTCGAACGGCCGCCCCGACATGCCGAAGTTGCCCGCGCCGTAGGAGGCGGCGGCCATCAGCGTGATGTGCGGGACGGTGCTGTTGGCGACGGCGTTGACGAGCTTCGAGCCGTCCTTGACCATGCCCCGCTGCTCGTACTCGGTGCCGACCATGAAGCCGGTGCAGTTCTGGACGAAGATCAGCGGCTGGTCCAGCTGGTTGGCGAGCTGGATGAACTGCGCGGCCTTCTCCGCCTCCTCGTTGAAGAGCACCCCCTGGTCGTTGGCGAGGATCCCCACGAGGTAGCCGTGGATCCGGGCCCAGCCGGTCAGCAGGGCGGTGCCGTAGCCGGGCTTGAACTCGTCGAGCTCGCTGCCGTCGACGATCCGCGCGAGCAGCTCGCGCATGTCGAACGGCACCTTCAGGTCGGCGGAGACGATGCCGAGCAGCTGCTCCGGGTCCTCGGCCGGCGGGGCGACCGGCCCGGGGGCACGGCCGAGCTTGCGCCAGCCGAGGTGGCGCACGATGTTGCGGGCGATCCGCAGGCAGTCGTGCTCGTCCTCGGCCAGGTAATCGCAGAGCCCGGAGACCTGGGCGTGCATCTGGCCGCCGCCGAGCTGCTCGTCGTCGGCCTCCTCGCCGGTGGCCATCCGGACCAGCGGCGGGCCGCCCAGGAAGACCTTCGACTGCTGCTTGATCAGCACGGTGTAGTCGCACATCCCGGGGACGTACGCGCCGCCGGCGGTGGCGTTGCCGAAGACCAGCGCGATCGTCGGGATGCCGGCCGCCGAGAGCCGCGACAGGCGGTGGAACTGGGCCCCGCCGCTGGGGAAGATCTCCGCCTGCGTCGGCAGGTCGCCGCCGCCGGATTCGACCAGGAAGATCAGGGGCAGCCGGTTCTCCTGGGCGATCGTCATCGCCCGCAGGATCTTGCTCATCGTGTACGGGTTGGTGGTGCCGCCGCGGACCGTCGGGTCGCTCGCGATCAGCAGGCACTCGACGCCCTCGACGGTGCCGAGCGCGGTCACGACGCTGGCGCCGGTCGGGAAGTCCGACTCGGCGGCCGCCGCCGGCGACAGCTCGACCAGCGGGGCGCCGGGGTCGACCAGCAGCTCGATCCGCTCGCGGGGCAGCAGCCGCCCGCGTGAGCGGTGGCGGTCGACGTAGCGCGGGCCGCCACCGGCGAGCGCCTGGTCGGTGTGGCGCCGCAGCTCCTCGAGCGCCGCGGTCATCGCCTCGCGGTTGACGGCGAACGACGCCGATCCGGGGTCGAGGGTCGTGCGGATGCGTTCCATGGGTCTCCTCGGGGCTGAACACCAGCAAGAGTTGCTGTCCGACATTATGCTAGTTGTCATTGACGCTGACCACCTTCCCGAGAGAGAGCGGATGTTCCGTCGAGTTCTGATCGCAAACCGCGGCGAGATCGCGCGAAGAGTCGCGGCGACCTGCCGGACGATGGGGATCTCGGTCGCCGTGGTCTACGCCGACGCGGACGCCGACGCGCCCCACGTCCACGAGGCCGACGTCGCGGTGCGGCTGCCCGGCCACGCGCCGGCCGACACGTACCTCGACGTCGAGCGGATCGTCGCGGCGGCCCGGGCGGTCGGCGCCGACGCGCTGCACCCGGGCTACGGCTTCCTGGCGGAGAACGCCACCCTCGCCCGCCGCTGCGGGGAGGTCGGGGTGACCTTCGTCGGACCGCGTCCCGAGGCGATCGAGCGGATGGGCTCGAAGACCGAGGCCAAGCGGACGATGGCCGACGCCGGGGTGCCGATGCTGCCGTCGGCCGAGCTGCCGGCCGACGCCGACGTGGTGGCGCGGGCCGCCGACGTCGGCTATCCGCTGCTGGTCAAGGCCAGCGCGGGCGGCGGCGGCAAGGCGATGCGGATCGTCGAGGGGCCCGACGCGCTGATCGAGGCCGTCGACGCCTGTCGCCGCGAGGCCCGGGCCGCGTTCGGCGACGACGCGGTCTTCCTCGAGCGCTACCTGGTCGACGCGCGCCACGTGGAGATCCAGGTCTTCGGCGACGCCCACGGGACCGTCGTCCACCTGGGCGAGCGCGAGTGCTCGGTCCAGCGGCGGTACCAGAAGGTCGTCGAGGAGTCGCCGTCGCCGGTGGTCTCCCCGGAGCTGCGCGCGGCGATGGGCGCGGCCGCGGTCGCCGCGGCCCAGGCGATCGACTACGTCGGCGCCGGGACGGTCGAGTTCCTGCTCGACGACGACGGCCGCTTCTCGTTCCTGGAGATGAACACCCGCCTGCAGGTCGAGCACCCCGTCACCGAGCTGGTCACCGGCATCGACCTGGTGCGGCTGCAGCTGCTGGTCGCCGCGGGCGACCCGCTGCCCGCGGCGGTCCGCGACGGGATCGCGCTGAACGGCCACGCGGTCGAGGCGCGGCTCTACGCCGAGGACCCGGACGCGGGGTTCCTGCCGGCGACCGGCACCCTGCACCGCTTCGATCTCCCCGATCGGCCGGGCCTGCGGGTCGACGCCGGGGTGGTCCCCGGCTCCGTCGTCTCCGTCCAC
>CAZMVL010000028.1:0-43719 GCA_964569335.1 uncultured Paraperlucidibaca sp. | reverse complement strand
TCTGGTGGTGCATTGAGCAAACCGTTCTGAAAGATGGCACGCCCTGGGAAGCCAACATGATTCTGGATGATGGCGGTGATGTCACCGGCCTGATTCACCAGAAATACCCTCACATGCTGGATAGCATTCACGGCATCACCGAAGAGACCACAACCGGTGTCATGCGCCTGATTGAAATGGCTGCCAAAGGCCAGCTGAAAGTACCGGCCATCAACGTTAACGACTCGGTCACCAAGTCGAAAAACGATAACAAGTTCGGCTGCCGTCACTCGCTCAATGATGCCATCAAGCGCGGTACTGACATGCTGCTGATGGGTCGTCGTGCACTGGTGGTTGGTTATGGCGATGTCGGCAAAGGCTCGGCGGCGTCATTGCGTCAGGAAGGCATGATTGTACGTGTCACCGAAGTGGATCCTATCTGCGCCATGCAAGCCTGCATGGACGGTTATGAAGTCGTCTCGGCTTATCACAATGGCGTAGTAACTGGCCGCGACGAAGACGTCAATGCGCGTCTGCTCGGCGAAACCGATCTGATTGTCACCACCACCGGCAACGACAAGGTCTGTGATTCGGCCATGCTGCGTGCGCTGAAAAATGGTGCCGTGGTGTGCAATATCGGTCACTTCGATACTGAAATCGACACTGCCTTTATGCGTAAAAACTGGGTATGGGAAGAGGTCAAGCCACAGGTGCATAAGGTTTATCGCACACAGGCAGGCGCTGAAGCCAACCCGACTGACCCCAACTACCTGATCCTGTTGTCAGAAGGTCGTCTGGTCAATCTGGGCAATGCCACTGGCCACCCTTCACGCATCATGGACGGCTCGTTTGCCAACCAGGTACTGGCACAGATTTACCTCTATGGTGAAAAGTTTGCCGACCTGCCAGCCGAGCAAAAGCCGGGCAGGATTCGCGTTGAAGTGCTACCGAAAAAGCTGGACGAAGAAGTGGCTGCTGCCATGGTCGCTGGCTTTGGTGGTGTGCTGACCAAACTGACAGCCGCTCAGGCCGAATACATTGGCGTGCCGGTAGACGGCCCCTTCAAACCGGATACTTACAAGTACTGATATGAGCCACTTCAGCATTGAATTTTTTCCAGCCAAGACCGACATCGGCGCTGAAAAGCTGCGCGAAGTAGCACGCCGTCTGGGCGCCCTGAAGCCTGAGTTTTTCTCGGTAACCTATGGTGCCGGTGGCTCCACGCGTGATCGCACCCTGGGCACTGTCAAGGATGTGCTGGCGCTCGGCTTTGACGTCGCGCCACACCTGTCCTGCATTGGTGATACTCGCGAAGAAATTGGCGAGCTGTTACAGCTATACCGTGACATGGGCATCCGCCGCATTGTGGCGCTGCGTGGCGACCTGCCATCAGGCATGGGTGCCAGTCAGGGCGAACTGCCGTTTGCCGCCGACCTGGTGCGCTTTATTCGGGAGCAGCACGGCGAACATTTCAATATTGAAATTGCCGCCTACCCCGAAAGCCATCCGCAAGCTGCCAATCTGGATGCTGACATCAGACACTTTGTGGCAAAAGCCAACGAAGGAGCCAACAGCGCCATTACCCAGTATTTCTTTAATGCCGATTGCTACTTTCACTTTGTTGATCGCGTGCGTGCGGCAGGCTGTGACATACCGATCATTCCCGGCATCATGCCAATCACCAACTTTGCCAATCTGGTGCGTTTTTCCGATTCCTGCGGAGCCGAAGTGCCACGCTGGATTCGCAAACAGATTGCCTCCTATGGTGATGACAGCGCCAGCATTCAGCGCTTTGGTGAAACAATCGTGACTGATCTGTGCCAACGCCTGCTCGACGGCGGCGCACCCGGCCTGCACTTCTACAGCATGAATCAGGCAGAGCCCACCATCGCGCTGTGGCGAAACCTTAATCTGCCGACATAACACATCAAGACTGGCATCGCGGGGCAAAGCCTAGGTAACATCAGGCTCTGGTCCAAGATGCCACTGAGATGTCCGATGCATAGTTTCCGCTGTCTGTGTCTGCTTTTATCCTGCCTCGGCCTAATCGCCTGTAGCAGTACGCCCCAGCAGCCCTCCGCTCCTATCGTGCAACGACATTACTCCGGCGCACTGCCTGAGCAACTGATTCGCCAGCTGAACGGACTCAAGCTGAACCCCACCGTCAGTGCCCCTACCGCCACACACTTCAGTTCGGCCGCCAGCCTGGCACCAGCCTATGGTCTGCTGCTGGATATTGACCCGCGCAGCCAGACACCTGAACAGACAGCACTGGCATTACCGCGTGTATTGAATGTCAGTCAGGTCAGCCTGCAACTGTTGCAGACACATATGCAAAAACAGTCTCGTTTGCAAAACATCGTGAGCGACAACGCACGCGGCCAGCTGAGTCTGCAGATTCGTCGTGTCGGCATACTGGCCAAAGACGTACGCGAAACCCAATGCCAACCGATGATTATTGTCAGTGCCGAAATACGTGATGAACAAGGCTATCTGCGCTGGAGCAGCGGTTATGCCAGTAATCGTCTGGATGAGCGCATCAACTACTCCTGTCAGGGTCTGAAGCAATCCAGAGAGCTGGCCCGCAAGGCCATGACCGAAGCGCTGGACAGTGCCATTAACGATGCTGTGTTACGCATGGTGCGTTTATGAGGAGTGCGTTTATGAAGGGTGCGATCATGAAAAAACTCATTCTGGCTGCCTGTTCATTACTCTGGTTATTACCCGTCAGCAGCCATGCGGAACTTACCCTGCAACAGGCACGCACCGCACCCGAAGCTGGCTCGGGACGCTATCCGCTGAATGTGGCCACTGGCCGCGAAGCCATGGTGGTCACCGCGCATCCACAAGCCACCAACGTCGCCGTGCAGATACTACGTCAGGGTGGCAGTGCAATGGATGCAGCTGTTGCGGCTCAGGCCGTATTGGGACTGGTCGAACCACAATCTTCAGGCTTGGCCGGTGGTGGCTTTTTAATCCATGCCTACCAGGGTCAAGTCACGGCTATTGATGGTCGGGAAACGGCTCCTGCCGCCGCTGATCAGAACTATTTTCTCAATGCCGATGGCTCGGCCATGAGCTTTCCACAGGCACTGACCAATGCCCGCGCCGTTGGTATTCCGGGCATGGTGGATCTGCTGGCACAAGGGCATCAGCGCTGGGGTAAATTATCCTGGGCCAATACGCTGACTCCAGCCATCACGCTGGCTGAACAAGGTGTCACCATCTCGCATCGACTGCACGAGCTAATCAAACACGACCCGTTACTGGCCCATGACCCCGCCAGTCAACGCTACTTTTATGATGAGCAGCAACAGCCACTGGCCACCGGCAGTGTGCAAACCAACCCGGCCTATGCACAACTGCTGCGTCGTCTGGCCAGCGCTGGCGCCCGCGACTTTTATGAAGGCGAAGTGGCAAACAGTCTGGTCACACAATTACAGGCAGCAGGCAGCCTGATTACTGCCGCTGATTGGCGCAGTTATGAAGCTCGCATCACACCCGCTCTGTGTGTAGCGCTGCAACGCATGCAGGCTTGCAGCGTACCGGCACCAGCGGGCGGGCTGACCGTGCTGCAAGGTCTGGCCATCTGGCTGCAAGCCGAAGCCAATGCCAGCAACCCACTGCGACGATTCATCCCTGGCCGACAGCATCGAATCGAGCTGGAAACCAGCAGTCTGCACCGCTTGCTGGAAGCCCAGCGACTGGCGTTTGCCGACCGCCAGCACTACAGCGCCGACCCCGCATTTGTGCCAGTTCCGACCACCGGCCTGCTTGCTGATGACTATATTCGCCAGCGTGCTGCCCTCATCAATAACCATGCCCTCGGCACCGTCACCGCCGGACAACCTGCCGGTGCGCCGAATCTGGCCGGTGACCCACAGACACATGAATACGGCACCACGCATATCAGCATTGTCGATAGTCAGGGACACTGGGTTGCCATGACCAGCTCGATTGAGTCCGCCTTCGGCAGCCGTCTGATGCTGGATGGCCTGCTGATGAATAACCAGCTGACCGATTTCAGCTTTGTACCCGAGCACGATGGCGTACCTGTAGCCAATCGAGTGCAAGCCGGAAAACGCCCACGCAGCGCCATGTCACCAGTGATTGTGCTGAGTACACGTGGCGAACCATTGCTGGCCACCGGCTCGGCAGGCGGTGTACGCATCATGGGTTATAACAGCCGCACGCTGTCGGCCTGGTTACTGGGTGTGCGTGATGCCGGACGACTGATGGCACTGCCCCATCTACTGGCGCGTGGCGACGTCATCGAACATGAAGCCGCATTGGCCGCACGAATACAGAAAGAATTACAGCAACGTGGCCATGAGCCCACAGCCGCCACCCTGACCAGTGGCAGCAATGTTATTTTACGCTATGGCCGCGGCCTGCAAGGCGCTGCTGATCCACGCCGTCCCGGCACCGCTTCCGGCTATTAAACAGCGGGTTATCAAGGAGATCACATGCCACTGCATCGGCAAATTCTGATTGCATTAGTGCTGGGGGTTGCTCTGGCCATTGGCCTGAACTGGCTCAGTCCCGAACTACAGGCACAAACACTTGGCGTTACTGATCTGGTCGGCACGCTGTTTCTCAATGCATTGAAAGCCGTGGCCATTCCATTGGTTGTAGTGACCTTGATCAGTGGTGTCGGCAACCTGGATCAGAATCTGGGGCGTCTTGGCAGCATCACGCTGAGTTATTACATCAGCACCAGCCTGTTGGCCGTATTGCTGGGCCTGCTGATTGCCAACCTGCTGACTCCTGGCCTGGGCATCACACCACCGGAAGGCGGTTGGTTGGCCAACAGCGTCATACCCGAACATCTGGCAGCTGATAACGGCGCTTCATCACCATGGGCCTCTGCCTTATTGCTGATGATTCCCAGCAATCTGTTTGCCGCCGCCAGTGCCGGCAACTTACTGGCCCTGATTATCTTTGCCCTGCTGTTTGCTTTGGCATTGCGCACGCTGCCAACACAGCAACGCCAACTACAGCGCCAGTTCTGGGACAGCCTGCACCACATCCTGCTCACCGTCACCCTGTGGGTACTGAAAACGGCCCCCATCGGGGTGCTGGCACTGGTTTGCAGCAGTGCCAGCCAAATGGGCTGGGCCGCACTGAAACCACTCAGTATGCTGATGCTGACGGTGTTACTGGGTCTGGTATTGCACGCCACCGTGGTACTGGGTTTCATTTTGTGGCGTGTTGCCAAAGTGAGCTTAAGCGAACATGCCAGCGCCATGAGCCCTGCTCTGTGGATGGCTTTTTCCTCCGCCTCATCCGGTGCAACCTTGCCCGTCACGCTGCGCTGTCTGCATGATCGCGCCGGCGTTGATCGTGGTGTTACCGGCCTCACCGTGCCGCTGGGCACCACCATGAACATGGATGGCACCGCCCTGTACGAATGCGTCGCGGTGATATTCCTGGCGCAGTTGCTGGGCTTTGAATTAGGCCTGGCCGAACAGCTGATCGTGGTGATTTTAGCCCTGACCACCACTCTGGGCATGGCCGGCATTCCTTCCGCCAGCCTGGTCGCCATCGCGGTCATCCTGGATCGCGTCGGCCTGCCCCCCGAAGCATTGGGACTACTACTGATTACCGACCGACCACTGGACATGGCACGCACCACCGTCAATGTCTGGAGTGACACCGTAGCTGCCCGTGTGGTCGCCCGCTTCGCTGGCACCCCAACAACGGTAACCACATCATGAGCAATGCCGACTGGATGCAACGCGACCTGCGCCATGTCTGGCACCCCTGCACACAGATGCAGGATCACGAGCAACTGCCACTGGTTCCCATCCGTCGCGGTCAGGGATTATGGCTGGAAGACTTTGACGGCAACCGCTATCTGGACGGCATCAGCTCATGGTGGGTCAATCTGTTTGGCCACGCTCATCCCGATCTGAATGCTGCTCTGCGCCAGCAGGCCGAGACGCTGGAGCACGTCATTCTGGCGGGCTTTACGCATGAGGCCATCATTGAATTAAGTGAACGTCTGGTCGCGCTGGCGCCACCCGGTCTGCAAAAATGCTTTTATGCCGATAATGGCAGCTCCGGCATTGAAGTGGCGCTGAAGATGAGCCTGCATGCCTGGCGCAATCAGGACAAACCACACAAAACCCGCTTTATTGCACTGGAAAACAGCTATCACGGAGAAACCATCGGCGCGCTGGGCGTCACCGATATTCCGCTATTTTCTGACACCTACAAGGCCATGCTGCAACCACCCTTGCGCGCACCCTCACCCGATGCCGGGCAGCGTCGCGAAGGTGAAACCTGTGCCGATGTCGCCCGTCGTGCCATGGCTGGCATGGAGCAACTGCTGCAGGATCATGCCCACGAAGTTGCGGCCGTTATTGTCGAGCCGTTGATTCAGGGCGCGGCAGGCATGCGCATGTACAACCCGCTGTATCTGACCCTGCTGCGTGAGGCCTGCAACCGGCATGGCGTCCATCTGATTGCTGATGAGATCGCCGTTGGCTTTGGTCGCACCGGCACTTTTTTTGCCTGCGAACAGGCCAATATCAGCCCTGACTTTCTGGTGCTGTCAAAAGGTCTGACCGCAGGCTATCTGCCCATGTCCGTGGTGATGACCACCGATGCTATCTACGATGTTTTTTATGATCGTTACGAAACCCTGCGCGGCTTTCTGCATTCACACAGCTACACCGGCAATGCGCTGGCCGCTCGTGTCGCGCTGGCCTCGCTGGACCTGTTTGCCCGTGATGATGTGATCAGTGCCAATCAGGAGCGCAGTCGTGTCATGGCTACCGCCCTGGCTCCCCTGCACGATCATCCGCACATCCATGACATACGCCAGACCGGCATGGTGGCGGCGTTTGATCTGGTGCAGGACAAAACCCACGCCACGCCCTATGACTGGCGCGAACGACGTGGTCTGGCCGTATTTCAAGCGGCACTGAAGCGTGGCTTGCTGCTGCGCCCCATTGGCAATGTGGTGTATTTCATGCCGCCTTATATTATCAATGCCGAGCAGATTCACTGGATGGTCAACACCGCACGGGAAGCCATTGATGAAGCGCTCACCGCCCCTGCACGCGCCAATGCCGAGCGCGGCCCCAGCATGGCTTGAAGGAGACGATCCGTGACACGTTTATATGTGCCTTTACCCTATCTAGCCGGTGACGTACTCACGCTGCCGGAAGAGGCTGCTCATCACTGGTGCCGCGTGTTGCGTGCACAGGTCGGCGCTCAAGCACAGCTGTTTGATGGTCAGGGACATTGCGCCGACGTTGAGTTGATAGAGACTGGCCGCAAACAAGCCAGCGTCAGAGTCATCAGCACCTCCAGCCCAGAACGTGAATCGCCGCTGCATACCCATTTGGGACTAGTGATGTCTCGTGGTGAACGCATGGACTACGCCCTGCAAAAAGCCACCGAATTAGGGGTGAGTGAAATCACCCTGCTCAGCAGCGAACGCTGCGAAGTCAAACTGCGCGGTGAAGAGCGTGCCGACAAAAAACTCAGTCACTGGCAGCGTGTGCTGGTCAGTGCCTGCGAACAAAGTGGGCGTAATACACTGCCGCTATTGCATGCTCCCATCGCACTGACTGACTGGCAAAAGTCGGTTGATTGCCAGCACAAATGGGTACTGGCTCCCGCCGTGCAGGGAGGTCCCGACGCACAGACTCAAGTAAATTCTGTTGCCCTGCTGATTGGCCCGGAAGGTGGGTTGAGTACGGCGGAAATTGAACAGGCACAAAGTCACGGCTTTATGCCCTGGCAGCTGGGGCCACGTGTGCTTCGCACTGAAACCGCTCCCGTCGCGGCACTGGCCGTGCTGCAATGGCTTTATGGTGATTACACCAGCGTTTAATCATTAAGATTTAAGGCTCAAACGAACAACCGCACCAATATTGGCACGTCCCCGCCAACGCAGCCGTGCTTGGTAACCCAGCTGCTGCGCCCGACGCAGCAATGCCGCCCGCACTGCCGCCACGCCCTGCCCACGTCCCTGCCACAAGGTAGCTGTGGCTACCGATCGTGCGACGCCCGCACCGTCATCGGCCACCACCAGCTGATACGCCGGAGCAGCACCTGCACGCCTAACTCGCGCACGCAAAACCACTTGTTGCAACGCGGGCTTGTTAGCTGCCAGACGCTGCTCAGGCGGCGAATAACCATGACTCAGGGCGTTACGCAGCAGATGTGGCACCACATCCCAAAACAAGTCCTGCTCGGCTAGCCATAACGGTGAAATCTCGCTGTGCAACCGCGCCTGCTGCCCCAATTGCTGCGCCGTTTGCGTAAAAAATTGCTGCACTGCCTGCTGCAACTCATCCACACCCACCAAAGCCTGTGCTGGACGACTCAACACCGGCAACCATTGCGCCTGCAACTGAGGCCAATGCCGCGCGAAATCATCAGTTAACGAAGTATCCTGCAATGCCGACTCGGCCTCATGACAAGACTCGGCCAACGCACGCTGATCAACCGCCAGCGCCGACCCCTTTAATGTGTGCAGGCAACGCAACAACTGTTGCTGCTCACTGGCATTGCGCACAGACAATGCTGCCAACGCAACCAGTTCAGGCCACAGACGTTGTGCCTGCAAACAAAACAATTGCTGAATCGACTCGCTCACAGCGCATCCCAGATCAGCTTCAAACCAACCAGCATGGTCAGTGTTTCAAACGCTCGTTTGACCAGCTGATTGCCATGACGATGCGCCAGATGTGCGCCGTAATAACCGCCCACCAAAGAACCAATAAACAAGGCCGGTAGCCAGTCCCAGCGTACTGGTGCTTGCCAGGCCAGCAGAACCGCACCGGAACCATTCCAGAACAGCCCGACCAGAATCAGCGTATAGACCACCGCACGGGTGTAATCCAGACCAAACCAGCGCACCAGCCACAGCGTCACAAACAAACCAGAGCCGGAAGTGAGTGAACCATTAATGACGCCAATCAGCGTGATCATCAGACCACCAATGGCATAACCCCTGGTGCCATGCTGATGATGAATAACCACCTGCCCCAACTGCGGTCGCCGCCATGAATAAAAGCCCAGACCCAGCGTCAATATGCCTAACGCCAGACGCGCCATGGCCTCGGGAACTTGCAGAATAATTTGAGTGCCCAGCGCCACACCGGGCAAACCACAGGCCAGAATAAACAGGGCAAATCGCCAGTTCAGCGTTTCCGTGCGCAGATGGCGCAAGGTAGCGCCCAAGCCCAACGCCACGCTGGCAATCTTGTGAGTCGCCAGCGCCACCGGAAACGCCAAGCCGAGAAACAGCAACACGGGCAGCTGTAGCAAACCGCTACCGCCACCCGCCAATGAGGACAAGGTGTTACTGACAAAAGCGAGCAGGAATAACAGGCCCTGCTCCAACCAGACGTCCACTAACTGGCGCTTTTAGGTTTGGCTGCACGATTGGTAATCAGCGTACCCATGCCTTCGTCCGTGAACACTTCCAGCAAGCAGGCATGAGGCACACGGCCATCAATGATATGCGCGCTGCGCACACCACTTTTGACGGCATCCAGCGCACAGGAAATTTTCGGCAACATGCCGCCATAAATGGTGCCATCAGCAATCAGTGCGTCTACGTCCTGCGTGGTCAGACCAGTCAGCACTTGCTTGTTCTTGTCCATGACACCCGGAATATTGGTCAGCAAAATCAGCTTTTCAGCGCCCAGCGCTTCAGCCACTTTGCCTGCTACCAGATCAGCATTGATGTTGTAGGAGTGACCGTCATCACCCACGCCCACTGGCGCAATCACCGGAATAAAATCGCTCTTGAACATCAGCTCCAGCACGTCGGTTTTAATGCCAGCTACTTCACCAACCTGGCCAATATCCACCAACTGAGCCATGCCGGTTTCATCCATGCGTGACAAGGTCATGCGACGGGCGCGAATCAGGTTGGCGTCTTTACCGGTCAGGCCAATGGCACGTCCGCCATTGCGGTTGATCAGATTCACAATCGACTTGTTGACCAGACCGCCCAGCACCATTTCAACCACATCCATGGTTTCGCCATCGGTTACGCGCATGCCATCAATAAACTCGGAGACCTTGCCAATTTTTTTCAGCAGCTCACCAATCTGTGGGCCACCGCCGTGTACTACCACGGGGTTCAATCCCACAGTTTTCATCAGCACGATATCACGCGCAAACGAATGCTCCAGCTCTGGCTCGGTCATGGCGTTACCACCGTATTTCACCACCACCGTGGCACCGGCAAAACGTTGGATATAAGGCAGCGCCTCGGTCAATACCTTGGCAATATTGAGGGCAGAATCGCGGGTTAGCGCCATGACGTTTCTCTCGGTAAAAATTCTTGGTAGTAGTTCACAATAATCGTTAATGACGACCTGAGCTGCCAAAGCCACCAGCACCCCGGCTGCTGGCCTGGAACTCATCAACAATAGCAAATTCGGCCTGTACCACAGGCACCAGCACGTATTGCGCCAAACGCTCACCCGGCTGCATGACAAACACATCCTGTCCACGATTCCAGCACGACACCATCAGTTCACCCTGATAGTCGGCATCAATCAGCCCCACCAGATTACCCAGCACAATGCCATGCTTGTGACCCAGACCGGAGCGCGGCAGGATCAGACCGGCCAGATTAGGGTCGCCAATATAAATGGCCAGCCCGGTGCGAATCAGCACGGTTTCCCCGGGACTAATGGTCAGGGGCGCATCCAGCAGCGCACGCAAATCCAGACCTGCCGAGCCTTCGGTGGCATAGCTGGGCAATGGCCAATCCTGACCAATACGTGGGTCCAGAATTTTAACCTGCAGACTCTGCTTCATGCGCGCACTCCCAAACGTTGCGCCAGCAATAAGGTCAGTTGACGTGCAATTTCACGCTTGCTGGCTTTGGCTAATTCATGACGACCCAACTGACCCTCTTCCGGCCAGAACACGGTCATCGCATTGTCATCACTCTGAAAGCCGATATCACTGCGCGACACATCGTTGCAGGCAATCATATCGAGCTTTTTACGAAACAGTTTGGAGGTAGCGTAGTTCTCAACCGACTGGGTTTCGGCAGCAAAACCCATCACCATCGGGCGCGGTGTCAGCGCCGCAATCGTCGCCACAATATCGGGATTACGGATCAGGGTGATGTCCAGTGTGTCATCTTTATCACCCTTCTTGATTTTCTGCTCTGCCACCTGCGACGGGCGATAATCCGCCACTGCCGCCGTGGCAATAAATACCGTGTTGTCTGCCCCGACACGGCTCAACGACTCGGCCACTGCCGTCTCACTCGCCGCCAGCATGTCGCGCGCGCTGATCACGTCCACCCGGTGCGCACGATCTGGCGTGAGCAACGCCACTGGCCCGGCAATCAACGTCACTCTGGCACCCGCCTCGATACAGGACTCGGCCAGCGCAAAACCCATTTTGCCGGAACTGTGATTACTCATATAACGCACCGGATCAAGCGCCTCACGCGTGGGCCCGGCGGTAATAATCACCTCACGCCCATTCAGTGTCCCACTGGCAAACTGCTGCGCACAACAATCGGCCAACTCCACGGCCTCCAGCAAACGACCAGCACCCACATCGCCACAGGCCTGCACACCACTGGCCGGGCCAAACACCGCCACTCCACGCTCACGCAAAATAGTCAGGTTGGTCTGGGTCGCGGCATCTGCCCACATTTGCTGGTTCATGGCAGGTGCAATGGCTTTTTTCCCGGCTGCCGCCAACCACAACGTAGTCAGCAGATCATTCGCCACGCCCTGCGCAATACGGGCAATGGCATCGGCAGAAGCCGGTGCAATCAGAATCAGATCAGCCCAGCGCGCCAGCTCGATATGCCCCATGGCAGCTTCGGCAGCAGGGTCCAGCAAACTGGTATGCACCGGATTACCGGACAGAGCCTGCAAGGTCAGCGGGGTAATGAATTCCTGCGCTGCAGTGGTCATCACCACCTGCACTTCGGCACCGGCATCACGCAGGCGACGAATCAGTTCGGCGCTTTTATAGGCCGCAATGCCACCAGTCACACCCAACAAAATGCGCTTGTTAATTAATCGTGCTGGCATGCAAAAGCTCCCTGGACGGTCTATACCTGCTGATACATCACGTCAGTCAACCGACCGGACAAAATAATTGCGAAAGATAGCACGGAGTACCCCATGCGCATACGTGACTGGCCCGCGAATGAACGCCCGCGAGAAAAACTATTGGTCGATGGTGCCGCCGCACTCAGCACCGCCGAACTGCTGGCACTATTTATCGGGCATGGTCGCCGTGGTGAAACTGCGGTTGATCTGGCGCGAAGAACACTAGCCACTCAAGGCGGATTACGACCTTTACTTGAGCTTTCTGCCACACAAGTCAGTGAAATAGATGGCTGGGGCCCTGCCAGAACGGCCCGCTTGCTGGCTGCATTAGAGCTAAGTCGGCGTTATCTGGAAGAATCCATTTATCGCCAGGATGCACTCAGCAATCCGAACGATACCCGCGCCTTTGTACGTGCCCGACTGCGAAATTACGACCATGAAGTATTTGCCGTGTTATTTCTGGATAACCAGCACCGCGTTATCACCTTTGAAGAGCTGTTTCGCGGCACACTGGACAGCTGCTCCGTGCATCCGCGCGAAGTCGTCAAACGCGCCCTGAACCACCGTGCCGGTGCCGTCATCTTTGCCCACAACCATCCCTCTGGCGTGGCCGAACCTTCCATGGCCGATCGACACATTACCAAACGCCTGCAAGCAGCACTGGCCCTGATTGATGTACGCACGCTGGATCATCTGGTGATTGGTGATCATGAGCCGGTGTCATTTGCGGAGCGGGGTTGGCTTTGATAGCCGCATCCCCCTGTAAACACCAATCGGCGTATTGCAAATGTCTACACAAATGTATAACTTTATGAAGATATTGGGATTTAACTGGGACGGTGGCAATTGGCCAAAATGCGGGAAACACGGAGTCTCGCGCATAGAAATCGAGCAAATACTGCTACGCCCCATCAGCGCCAGATACATGCACCAAAAAGAGGTGATCCATTATGAAAACCAACAAAGCAATGCCATCACTTCCAAACGATAATGCCGCTGAGAACTTTGTAGACTCTGCAAACCTGGCTCAATACGACCTGTCAGAATTCAAACCCATGCGATTTGAGCTGGAGCCAAAGGCAGCGGCACTCAATATGCGACTACCCAAAAAATTGCTCGAAGCATTGAAGGTCAAAGCAAAGGCAGAAGGCATCCCCTATACCCGTTATGTGCGCATGATTTTGGAGCGCGCAGTGGCATGAGCCAGACGCTCCGTCTAAAGCTCAGCCCACATACGCAGCAAATTATGATAAACCCCGGCCAGCCTGATGACCTCCGGGTCTTTGCCACTGCGTTCCACTGTCAGCTGCTGAATGGACTGATCCAGCTGAAACAACAATGTCCGCTGACTGTCATCACGCACCATGCTCTGCAACCAGAAAAATGATGACACTCGCGCGCCACGCGTCACCGGAGTGACATGATGCAGACTGCTGGAGGGGTACAACACCATGGAGCCTGCCGACAACTTCACTTCCTGCTTGCCAAAAGTATCTTCGATAGTCAGCACACCACCGTCATAGTCTTCCGGCTCGGAGAAAAACAAGGTTGCTGACAAGTCACTACGAATTCTGAAATTGGTGCCGCGCAAATGACGAATAGAATTATCTACGTGCGTGCCAAAATTCTGTCCACCCTCATAACGATTGAACAAAGGTGGAAACACCTTCAATGGCAACGCCGCCGAAATAAATAGCGGACTTAATCCAATGGCATCCTGAATCAGATCACCGACCTGACGAGCCACAGGAGAACCTTCCGGTAATTGCTGGTTATTTTTGGCCAATGCCGACTGATGGCCCGAGGTGACATTACCGTCAACCCATTCGGCTTGATCCATCAACTTTCTGCACTCGGCCACCTGCGCCTTGGTCAGCACATCAGGAACTGTCAGGAGCATAAAAAAACACCTTCAAAAAACAATCTCCGCAGAGGGCATACCTCTGCGGAGATCATGTTAACACTTAGTAGCCAGACCAAAAGCCTGACTGCTCGCCGACATCAGAACTTGACGTTCACTGTCAGCGTAGCAGAGCGGCCTGGAGCCACTACCGCATAGTGACGGAAATACGTATTGCTGAAATAACGCTTGTCCGTCAGGTTTTGTACGTTCAGCTGCACATCCACATTTTTGGTAACGTCATACTTACCCATGGCATCGTAACGAACCCATGATGGAATGAAACCAAAATTGCCTGGATCAGCAAACACCTTATCCATGTAGAACGCACCACCACCCACAGTCAGCTTGGGCAACACTTCATAAGTTGTCCAGAGGCTGGCACTTTGCTTGGCGATACCAGACAGTTGCTTGCCTTTCGAAGCAGCCGAACCAACTGCATTCGAATCAGCGCTATCACCTACCTTGGTCTGTTCAGCATCCAGATAGGTATAACCACCAAACACATTCCACTTGTCGGTAATCTTGCCAGCCAGACCCAACTCAATACCGTTGACCACAGCTTCGCCTGCATTTTCTACCGCACCACCAAGATCAACCCGAGCATTGGTTTTCTTGGTGTGGAAAATAGCAGATGTCAGATCCAGACCATTTGCCACAGTCCACTTGGTACCCACTTCATAGGTTTTGCTGCGCTCAGGAGACAAGTCTTCTGTCGTAGCACCTAACCCACCACCAGCATAGCCAAAGTCACCCATGGACAAACCAACAGGCGAAGACGAGGTACCGTAAGATGCATAAACATTGGCATTTGGCTTCAGCTTGTAAACCACACCCAACTGATAGTTGAAGAAGCTTTCGTCGTTCTCAAACTTTGTGCTAGGAACGCCCGTTGTCGCATTACGATTCTGAACTGTGGACTTGTAGCTGTCATAACGAACGCCTGCATTGAGCAATACCTGTTCAGTCAGCTCCATGGTGTCAAACACATAGATAGAACGGTTCGAAGTCTCCGCTTCAGCACTAGGGAAGGGATTTCGAGTCACAGGATCAAACGTGGCGTTGGGGTTTGAATTACCAATAGGCACAACTCCAGTCCCATCGGTAATGTTGCCGCCACTGTAGGCACGGTTTACATTTTCCTCTCGGCTGATTTCAACACCGGTATTCACATTGTGCTTGATGCTGCCCGTGTTAAAAGCAACCGACAGATCGGTCAGGTTGATCAGGCTAGTCGTCTCATTACCACGATTTCTGTGTGCACTTCTGTCAACTTCACCATTCACAGCCGGATCCGTCGTTACATTAGGACGTCCCACGAAATACTTGTTGGTCGTTACGCCATAACGTGTGGTATTGCTCACCTTCACACTATCGTTAATGGCATGGCTCAACTTGATGGTTGCAATGTCTGCCGAAGTTTCCTGGAAGTCGCGACCTTTAACGCCATACCAGGTATCTCTTGGGCCCACTGGCTTGCCATCAGGCACACCTACTGGAAGACCGCCAGAGCCAGACTGATTGAATGGCAAACCCCAATCTGATACATCATCAGTTTCATGGTGGTAGTAGCTAAGCGTAGCCTGGGTTGGACCCTCAAGACCCAAGGCTAGTGAGGCCAACCAACCCTGACGCTTCACATCTACATTGTCACGGCCGGGGGTATCTGCTGTGTGTACCATACCCACAATACGAACGGCTGCGTTGTCACCCAACTGAGCATTGCCATCTACCGTGGCACGGGTAAAGCTGTCAGTACCAATACCTAACGACGCCGCACCAAAATTACCGGCCTTAGCCTGCTTGGTTACCATGTTGATGCTGCCACCAGCAGAACCACGACCATCAAAAGCACCGCTTGGGCCTTTCAGCACTTCCAACTGCTCTACCGCAAACACTTCACGAGTTTGTGAACCGATATCACGGATACCATCAACATAAATAGAAGCAAAAGCATCAAAGCCACGGATAAATGGGCGGTCACCGATAGCTACACCACCTTCACCACCACCAAATGTAATACCTGGTGTAGCACGCAAGGCATCTTGCAAAGTTGATGAACCAGAATCCTTCAACACTGCTTCGGGAATAACCACAATCGACTTCGGTGTCTCGGCCAACGGTGCAGTGAACTTCTGGTTAGCGGAGCTTTCTACTCGGTAGCCTTCTGCAGCCGCTTGTACTTGTACTTCTGGCAGTACTTTTTCGTTTGCAGACACAGACATTGGAGCAAGAACAGCCAAGGAAACTGCCAAAGCCAATGGGCTTCGTGCAGGCAACGCAGACTTTTTAGCGTAAACGGATGACATGGAATACTTCCCTTTTTATAGAAAACAGGGCGATTCTATGTCAACGAAATACAAATGAGAAGAGTTCTTATTAAGATTTGTATACTAAATAGCAATTAATCCCGGCACGCTTTGCCACTCCACCTGCTCCATCCACTGCGGTGACGCCGGTTCGGTGAAAATAAACACCATCAGCAAACCACCGAGAAAAATCATCTTCAAGACCCGATCGCCCCATACCGGCAGAGGCTGTCCGGCCAGTGCCGGATGCGTTGGCCCCTGCTCGATACGGGAGCCATCACGAAACAACCAGACCGTTAATAACAACAAAAAAGCCATCAGGCTCCATGCCGCCGCCAGCACTACACCCAGACTCAGCACAATGGCCACGATCAGCGCCATTGGCACCAATGTACTTAACCAGATCAATGTGACTGCGCCAAACATGCCGATCCAGGCCGTCATGGCCACCACAAAGCTGCGGGTCATCACCCAGGCATAACCACCGACACGAAACTCCGCGGAAAACAAGGGGCGTTTGGCCCAATAGATTGCGATACCCAATGGCCCGAGTACCGCCACCAGAGCAGACCACACCCAGGGACTGGCCAGCTGACGACGCTGCGCATCCTGGTATACCCAGATGCACAGTGCCGCCAACGCTAACAACAGTCCTGTCATACAGTCGCCTCGGTAACCTCTTCTGCTGCCATTTCATCACGTCCCAGATACAGGTACATGGCTGGCACCACAAACAGGGTAAACAAAGTACCAATGGTCATGCCAGTCGAAATGACCAGACCCATTGAAAAACGTGCTGCCGCACCTGGGCCGGTTGCAATCAACAGAGGAATCATGGCCAGCACCAGAGCTGCCGTGGTCATCAATACCGGGCGCAGACGAATGGAAGAAGCCTCTTCAATCGCCAGTCGCTTAGGCATGCCCTGTTTTTGCAGCTGATTGGCAAACTCGACAATCAGAATACCGTGCTTGGCAATCACACCAATCAAGGTCACCAGCCCCACCTGCGTATAGATGTTGATACTGGCGCCGGGTATCTGGAAGAACGAGGCAATGTTCAGACACAGCAAGGCACCACAAATCGACATCGGCACCGTCACCAACATGATGAGCGGATCGCGGAAGGACTCGAACTGCGCTGCCAGCACCAGATAAATCACAATCAGGGCAAAGAAGAAGGTCATCAGCAAGGCCGAGCCTTCCGTCTTGTACTGACGTGATTGACCTGCGTACTCCATGCCATAGTCACGCGGCATGACTTCTGCTGCCGCTTGCTCCAGCACCGACAATGCTTCGCCCAGTGTCACACCAGGACGCTGCACGCCTGAAATGGTCACCGCATTCAATTGCTGGAAACGATTCAACGATTGCGGTTGCACCGTTTCACGCAAGCTGACCACCGTAGACAGCGGAATCAGATCACCGCCGGAAGTACGTGTGTAGTATTCCGACAGCTGCTCAGGATTCAGACGCTCGGCCCGCTCAACCTGCGGAATGACCTTGTAGGAACGCGATTCCATACTGAAGCGATTGGCAAAACCACCAGACAACATGGCAGACATGTCCGCTGCCAAGGTGCTCATGTTAATGCCCAGCAAGGCGGCCTTTTCACGGTCAACCTCAACCTTCACCTGCGGCTTGTCGATCTTCAAGTCAGACTGCATGAAGATGAACTTCTTGCTGCCCATGGCCTTTTCAGTCACCGCATTGGCCACTTCCAGCATGGCCTGTGGCGTCGCTGTACTGGTAATGATGAATTCAACCGGGAAACCACCACCGCCACTGGGCAGGGCAGGCGGCGCAAACACAGCGTTTTGCAAACCAGCCACGGTATTAGCTTCCTGAGTCACTTCATCCAGCACCGATTTGGTGCTGCGCTCACGCTCGGTCCACGGCTTCATCACCACACCGGAGATCGCGGTATTACTGCCCACTGCCGAACCACCACCACCCACGCCATTGAGCTGAAAGTAGTTTTCCTTTTCTGGAATGGCATTAACAATGCGGGTCAGCTCTGCGGTGAACTTGGTCAGATAGTCCAGCGAAGAGAACGAGTCACTTTGCGAGAACATCAGGAAGAAGCCCTGGTCTTCTTCCGGTGCCAGCTCTTGTGGTGACGACTTGAACAGGAAGAAACACGACACCAGCACAATGGCACCAAAAGTCAGAATGACATGTTTGTCATCCAGCGCACCATGCAGTTTGCGCTGGTAACTCAGACGTAAAGCCTCAAACTTTTCATCCAGCCAATGTGCAAATTTATTGCCTTTCTCTTCTTCCTGAGACTTGAGCAACATGGCACACATCATCGGTGTCAGCGTCAACGCAATCACACCAGACAGCAACACCGCACCAGCCAGAGTAAAGGCAAACTCGACGAACAAGGTCCCGGTCAGGCCGCCGATAAAACCAATGGGCAGATACACTGCGACCAGGGTAATGGTCATGGCAATAACCGGCCCCACCAGCTCGCGTGCACCTTTGATGGCGGCATCAAACGGCTTCATGCCTTCTTCGATGTGACGATGAATATTTTCCAGCACAATGATGGCGTCATCGACCACCATGCCAATCGCCAGCACCATCGCCAGCAACGTCAGCAGATTGATCGAAAAGCCCATCAGCAGCATCAGGAAACAGGCACCGATCATGGACAGCGGCACCGTCACGGTCGGAATCAGCACACTGCGGAAAGAGCCCAGGAACAGATAGATCACCACAATCACAATGAGGACTGCTTCGATCAGGGTCTGAATCACCTCATCAATCGAGTCTTCGATATAACGTGTCGAGTCGTAGGGAATGTTGGCTTCCAGACCTTCCGGCAGCTGTGCCAGCACCTGTGGCCAGGCGTCGTCGCGCACACGCTTGATGACTTCAAGGGCATTGGCATCCGGCGCAATTTCGATACCCATGAAGGTAGCGCTTTTACCGTTGAACGACACGTCCGTGCTGTAGTTTTCCGAACCCAGCACCACGTCGGCAATATCACCCAGACGCACAATGGCACCATCGGCAGAACGCACGACCAATGCCTTGAACTCTTCTGGTGTATTCAGGTCGGTAGCAGCGGTCAGATCGACCTGCACCATCGAACCTTTGGTCGAACCCAGTGCCGCCAGCACGTTATTGCTGCGCAAGGCCGTATAGACATCACTGGCAGTCACGCCCTGTGCTGCCATACGCTCAGGCTTCAGCCAGATACGCATGGCAAAGGTACGATCACCCAGAATACGGGCACGCTGCACACCATCCACGGTCGATAACCGTGGCTCCACCACACGGACCAGATAGTCCGTAATCTGGTTGTTATCCAGAATGTCGGAGTAAAACGAGAGGTACATGGCTGCCGTGGTATCACCCACAGACAGCTCAACCACCGGGTCTTCAGACGCTTCAGGCAGCTCGCCACGCAGCTTGTTGACCTTGGCGGCAACCTGCGTCAGCGCTTCGTTCGGATCAACATCCAGCCGCAAATAAGCCTGAATCGAGCTGACTCCGGCCAGACTGTTGGACTTGATGTAGTCAATGCCCTGGGCCGACGCAATTTCACGCTCCAGCGGCGTGGTAATAAAGCCCTGAATCAGATCAGCATCGGCACCGACATAAGTGGTAATGACGTTGATCACCGCATTTTGCAGTTCGGGATACTGACGCACATTCAGATCGAATGCCGACTTTATACCGACCAGCAAAATCATCAGGCTGACCACAATGGCCAGCACCGGACGCTTAATAAAAATATCGGTAAATTGCATAATCTTCGTCTCGCTTAGCTATCGGACGGCGTGGGCGTCAATGACGCATCGGGCATTACCGAGTTGTTAATAATCACCACGCTGTCGTTTTGCAGTTTCAGCAAACCACTGGTAGCAACTTCTTCACCCGCTTTCAGGCCTTCCAGCACCGACACCAGATCACCTCTGGCCGGGCCGGTTTTGACAAAGCGACGACGAACAATCAGCACGTCTTTGTCGGCCTCACTGGGCACAATGACATATACCGAGTTGCCGTAAGGGTTGTAGCTCACTGCTGTCAGTGGCACGACCAGCACGTCATTGGACTCACCCAGGGCAACATTGGCGCGAGCAAACAGGCCAGGACGCAATGCCCGATCCGGGTTGCTGAAATGGGCGCGCACCTTGAAGTTGCGAGTGCTGCTGTCTACCTGAGACTCAATCGCTGCCACAACGCCACTGAACTCGCGACCCTGAAATGCATCCACCACCGCCGTCACCACCTGTCCGGCCTGCACCGTACCGATATGCTGTTCAGGCAAGCTGAAATCGACAAAGATGGGGTCCAGTGCCTGCAAAGACACAATCGGCGTACCCGCATTCAGATACTGACCCACGTTGATTTCACGAATACCCAGACGACCCGCAAACGGTGCACGAATCACCTTTTGGCCCAGGCGTTCACGCTGCCCTGCGACCGCCGCTTTGGTGGCTTGCAGATCACTTTCGGCACGATCCAGCTCTGACTTGGAAATGGCATCCAGCTCATGCAGACGCTTCAGACGACCAAACTCGGTTTCGGCCAGCTGTGCCTGCGATTGCAAACGCTGCAAATCGGCGCGTTCGCTACCGGCAGACAAGGTCACCAGCAGATCACCTTTGGCTACTTCAGCACCTGACTCAAAATGCACCTGAGCCACAATGCCTGCCGATTCAGTCGTCACCAGCGTACCCTGACTGGCCACCACAGAGCCGACCCCACTCAGGCCATTGCTCCACTGCTGCAACTCCACTTTTGCACTGCTGACGGTGGCCGCCGGCGCTGGCATACTGTCAAAGAACTGGTTCATCATCTTGTTGCCGAACCACTTAAAGCCGAATACGCCACCAAATACGATCACGCAGCCAATCAGCATCCAAACCATACGCTTATTCATTGTGTTGCCCCACTCGCCGATGTTGGCTGCAAAAGTTGATCCATTGTTTCAAAGTCAGTCAGTCCCAGTGCACCCGCCTGCTGCTTCAAACGCAGCAGACTGAGCAAATGGCCAAACCGCGCCTGGTCATAATTGCGGCGCGCCTCTGTCGTTGCAGACTGCGCATTCAACACATCCACCATGGTGCGCTTGCCTGCTTCATAACCATATTTTGTGGCCTGCTCAGCGGCTTCGGCTGACGACACGGCACGGGTAAATGCACTGACCTGAAGACGTGAGGTTTCAACATCACCCAGCAGACGACGAGTTTCTCGCTGCGTGCTGCGTATCGCGCTATCCAGCTCACCTTCGGCCATACGACGACGGGCATCTGCCTCACGGATACGGCTGGTATTGCCGCCACTGGCAAAGATCGGCACACGCAGCTCCAGACCCACCACCGAGTTATTGCCCGGTGACGCAAACGCTGCATCGGAGTCCTGACGAGCATGACTGGCCACCAGATCAATCTCAGGCAACGCTGATGAACGACTGCTATCCACATTGGCCTTGGCCACCTGCAAATTGGCACGTGCCACACGAAGGTTAGGATTAAATTCCATCACCCGCTGCAACCATACCTCGCGGTTATCGTCGTCCAGCGTGGGCAGACTGGCAGTAGCCGGGAAGTCCGGCAATTCGGCATAACCATTGCCGGTACTTTCATCCAGCAGATCCTGCGCGGTATCCAGATTTTGCTGCGCGGCAATCAGATTGGCCTGTGCCAGATCATCACGTGCCTGAGCTTCTTTCAGGTCAGTGCCGGGAATCAGCTGCACGTCATAACGTTTTTGTGTGTCACTCAACGAGCGTTGTACGGCCTCTGCCTCGCTTTGTGCCAGACGCAAAGCGGAACGCGCCTGCAACACGCCCAGATAACGCTCGGCCACTCGATAGATCAGCACCTGCTCACGCGCATCAACGCCTGCTTCGGCCAGCTCATCGAGTGCATTGGCTCGACGTCCGCGAGCAAAAAAGTCAAAGCGGAACAGAGCCTGACGCAACTCCACAGCGGCATCCCATGATTGATAACGCTCACTCAACGCACCAAATGGCGATGCCGTAATTTTCGAGTCATTTTCACTGATATGAGCCACGGCATTAACTTGCGGCAGACGTGTTGCTCTTTCCTGCTTGCCCAGCTCACGCTCAGCATCACCTCGCGCCAGAGAGCCCTGTACCGCAGGATCTACCTTTTCAGCCAGCAATAAGGCTTCTGTCATCGACATGGCATAACCAGTCGCAGGCAGGTATACCGCCGCAGCGAGCGTCAGCACCAACCACTTAGATCGTTGCCCTTTAAATCGTTGCATCGGTACACAACTCATGAAAAACCTCCGCACGAATACGCGCAATTAAATTAGCCAGAGCGGCCGGATCAGCAGGATCATCCACCAGCGGTTTCCAGCCCATGCCATTGAGCATGGCCAGCATTTGCCGACCCAGTAAACGATAAGGCTGACGCACATTAAAATGATCCAGCAGACCTTCAGTGTGAACCAGCTGATGCATACCGCAGGTCAATGCCCAGCAGCCTGTTGCCAGTGCCTCGGGATTCAATCCTCGTGGATCAAGATCACCCTGACTGATCGCATCATTAACGATGCTCATTACCGCATCAGAAACCGGCTGGCTGGCCTCAAAATGAGCCTCTCGGCGACAGGCACTGGCCGCTTTCCACACCACTTCACAATGGGCATATTGGGCAATACGAAAATGTTCTGGATTGCGCTGTACAAAAATCGTATCGGCCACCGTAATGGCAAACATGCGCTCTCTGGTTGTCGCCGGCCATTGTGCTGCACGCTGAAACAACGCCGCCTGATCAGCCACACTTTCGGTAGTCAGCGCCAGCAGCAGATCTTCCTTGCAGGCAAAATGCTGATACAGCGTGCCCATGGCGTATTCACTTTCTTCCGCCAGGCGCGCCATCTGAAGATTTAACAGGCCATCGCGCACAATCAGATCGCGTGCGCAGGCTAATAATCGCTGCTCACGCTCCTGAAACTGACGCTCTCGACGCTCTTTGGCACTCATAAAAACGCTCAATATGAATATTGTTCGAACTTTGAACGAGATTCATTTTTTGCGCAAGTTGATTTTTGTAACCTGTTTTTTTGGGTTACTTTAAGGGGTTGTTAAGAAAACTCGGCAGTGGTCATGCCACTCAAATGCGTTGATCAAACGGCGACAGTAATGCCCGGCGCATGTGACCGCCGCGCAGGCTGCACCACGATCTCGACATGCTGATCCAGCGATACCAGCGCCTGCATCAATCGCTCCAGCGAAATATTCTGCAGTTTATAGCGACGGACTTGAGAGACTTTAGGCTGGGTCATGCCGGTGATGTGCGCCGTTTCCATCTGACTCAAGCCGCGCTGATCAATCAGCGTATTGAGCTTGAGTGCGAGCGCAGCCTTTGCCGATAGCTCTTCCGCATCGTCGAAACCGAGGTCCAGCAGCACATTGTCAGTGCCTTGAAGATTGTCAGTGCCTTGAAGATTGTCTTTGCGACTCATCATGTTCTCCCGCTCGCCGCATAGCGGGCAAGCACTGCTTTCAACCGCTGTTCGATCAATTCCACGTCCGACTGCGGCGTGGAAATACCGGATTTGGATTTCTTCTGAAACGCATGCAATACATGCACCGCATCCCCGACACGTACGGTATAAATCGCACGAAAGGTATCGCCCCGATAATCATCTACCAGTTCGTACACCCCAGAACCCAGTCCCTTCCAAAACTTGGCCGAATCCGGCGTCCCACCCAACTGAACCACAAACAGTGCAACACCCATGTCCTTTTGCACTGAAACAGGAAACTCCCTGAAGTCCTTCTTCGAGGAACCCTCCCAATACAGAACCTTGCGCTTCTCTGACATAACTATATCCGTTCAGATATAAAAGACAAGCGCCGAAACGCTGGGGGAAACAGTCTGAAACAGCTCACACCATGAGTTATAGCAACCAAAATCACACTTCAATAAAAAAGCCCGCGAATGCGGGCTCTCCTTAGTTACACAAACCACTAATGGTTAAAATCAGGACTTGGGTGCCTCGTCATCAACCTTGGAGCTGACTACCTCACCCTCGATGATGTCACCACGACCATCCTGAGCTCCCGGATGAGGCGCATCACTACGTTGCTGATACGCACCACCTTGTGCCTGTTGCTGCGCTCGCTGTTGCGCCTGACGCAGTGCTTCAGCCAAACCGTCCTGACGTTTACGCAAGACAAAAACGGACAGCAGGCTGGCAGCACCAACACCGGCAATCGCCATCAGCGACAAGGCCAGCCCTGGCAAGAACACCAACAGCGCCAACCACCACGGCCACAGCCACACCTTGATCGCGCCGATAAAGCCCAATACGGTTGCCACCAGCGGAAACCACATCACCAGAACAACGGACAGCACCACAGACAGCAGCAGACCCCAGTGCACGTAGTCGGTAAAAAAGGCCATCAGGCCAGCGAGCTGGATGATCATGACTACCAGTCGCAACAATAGCATTGTGGTTTTCACCGCTCGCCCCTTGTGTTTTGATACGCCATTCTAGCCTGATGAGAAGCCAATGTGATCAGCCTGATTCATAACCCGCGTTGTTCCAAGTCCCGCCAAGCGCTGGAAATACTGACCAGCTATGCGCTTGTGCATGGCATTCCGCTGGCGCTAATTGACTATCAACAGCAGCCACTGGACATGACCGCATTAAAAACGCTGCAACGACAGCTAAATCTGCCAGCCATCGACATGCTGCGCAGCGGTGAATCCGTACTGCAAGATAAAGGAATTGATGTGGCCCAGCTCAGTGAGCCCGAGCTATTGACGCTCATTGCCAAGCTACCGATTTTGTTACAACGCCCGATTGTTATTCAAAACGACCGCGCCGTGATTGCACGCCCACCTGAGCTGCTAACTGACTGGCTGCCTACTTCTGCTGCTGGATAGCCTGCAAAATATCCAGCGCCGTCTTGCGTTGTGCAGGTGACAGGGTGGCAAATATCAGCAGCAGTTGCTCGCGCTGATGGCCGTAATGTTGATGTTCTTCTCGCAGCGTCGTGCTGATTGCTGGCTCGATAGCTGCTTGCAGCACATCACTGGGCACAACATCCAATGCCATGCATAGCTTAAAAAACGAGCTCATGGGTGGATCAATAGTACCGCGCTCAATACGCGAAATATTGCTGCCAGACATGCCAGCATCATAAGCCAACGCCTCCAGCGTTAACCCTTTCTGTTCACGTAATGCTCGAATGACTTTACCGATATTCATCGGTTAAGTGTGCTAAACGATTTGCATCTGGCGCAAAGCGCTATACGCTAAATGTACGTCATATTTTTGCATATGGAGCAAGGAAGCCCCGATGTCGACAATCATTTCTGTACGCTGCAACCACTGCCAATTAAGCGCACTACTGATTCCCGGTCGCTCTCAACTTTGGCTGACCGCATATGGCACAGGTTACTGCCTGCAATGCCAACGCTTTCATCATGTGCCCTGGCCAGAAGCCGAACAGCCGCCACTCTGTGACGTACACCACAAACAGCGTCTGATGGCGTGGCAGTTACACGACCCCTGCCCACGCTGTGGAGACGATCTATGCGTAGTCACTGATGGCCTACGCATAGATCTACTGGCGTCACTCCGCTGACGGCGTCAGTTGCACCAACAAGGAGCGCAGAGCCACCTGAGCACCAGCACTGGCAGTCACCACATCAACCAATCCAGCCACTGGTGCCTGAATGCGGAACTCCATCTTCATGGCCTCCAGCACCAGCAGCAGATCACCCTTGGCCACCTGCTGACCCGGCGCCACCGACACACTGATCACCTTGCCATCAATCGGTGCCAGAATACGGCCATCACTACCGGCCTCTGCGGTTTGTGCCGGTTCGTGAGTAGCATCAACATACACTGCCGTCACACCTTCAGCGGCCAGCCACACGGCGTTGTCAGCACGCGCAAACCAGGCGTGACGACGCTGCCCCTGCAACACATAATCCACCCGATGATCAGCACAAGACAGCACGCTCAACTCGACCGCCGCCTGCTCACTGTCATCCACCGCCACACTGTATTGCTGGCCATGCTGTGACACATCCAGCAACGTCACCTCATCATCCTGACGCAGCTTGATCAGGGTCGGTGTGGCATTGGCACTATGCCAGCCCAACAGGCTTTCATCCAGACCATGTTGCTGCTTCAAAGTTTGAGCATCAGTCTGCACCAGCACCGCAGCGGCCAAGGCACGATGCGCCTCGGTGGGCTGTGCCAAGGCACTGACTCGCTCCGCCGGAAACTTCTCGGCAATAAAGCCGGTGGTCACACCTGGGCCCTGGAATTCGGCGTCCGACAACAGCTGAATCAGGAAGTCGCGATTACTGGCCAGACCCAAAAATGCGGTGTCATGCAACATATTGATCAGCTTTTTGATGGCTTGTTCGCGGGTCTCGGCCCAGGCCATCAACTTGCCTTGCAGCGAATCATAGAATGGTGAAATAACACCACCTTCGATGACGCAATGGTCGGCACGCAGGCCATCACCCTGAGGCACCGACCAGGCCAGAATCTTGCCTGTTTGCGGCAGAAAACCACGCGCTGGATCTTCGGCACACAGACGCACTTCAATGGCATGGCCACGACGACGGGCATCAATGGCTTCCTGCTCCAATGGCAATGCCTGACCCTGTGCCACCAATAGCTGCCAGCTCACCAGATCCAGGTCATAAATCAATTCCGTGACCGGATGCTCAACCTGCAAGCGCGTGTTCATTTCCAGGAAATAAAACTCGCCATTGGCGGCCAGCATGAACTCAACTGTACCGGCACCGACATAGTTCACCGCCTTGGCCGCAGCCACAGCTGCTGCACCCATGCGAGCGCGCAGCTCGGGATTCACGGCTGGCGAAGGCGCTTCTTCAATGACTTTCTGGTTACGGCGCTGCACCGAGCAGTCGCGCTCACCCAGATGCACCACATTGCCGTGACGATCACCGAAAATCTGAATTTCCACATGGCGCGCATTCAATACTGCTTTCTCGATCAGCAACTGACCATCACCAAAAGCGTTTTGCGCTTCACTGCGAGCAGACTGAATCGCGGCTTTCAATTCATCAGCCTGATGCACCAGACGCATACCACGACCACCACCACCAGATGCAGCCTTCACCATCACCGGCAAGCCTACCTTGATAGCTTCCTGCACCAGCAGATCATCTTCCTGACCAGCGCCTTGATAACCCGGCACACAAGGCACACCAGCGGCAATCATGCGTTCCTTGGAGGCACTTTTATTGCCCATGGCTTCAATGGCATCGGGGTCTGGCCCAATAAAAATCAGACCGGCATCCTGCACGGCACGGGCAAAGTCATCACGCTCGGACAAAAAGCCGTAACCCGGATGAATCGCGCCAGCGCCGGTCGCCTTGGCAGCAGCAATCAGCTTATCAATGCATAGATAAGACTCGGCCACCGGGCCTGGACCGATACACCAGGCGCTATCCGCCTCGCGCACATGCAGCGCATTTTTGTCTGCATCGGAATACACCGCCACGGTGCGATAACCCGCGGTGCGACAACCCCGAATAATACGAGCGGCAATTTCGCCACGATTGGCAATGAGTACGGTATCAAACAGGCTCATGCCGAAATCTCCTGAGCGGTCACTGGGGTCAATAAACGGGCAACATCCACACTACTCACCGTACGCGCCCAGGAGGCAGCGCGTTTTTGCATGAAAGCACCGATACCTTCCGGCGCTTCGCTGCCACGTGCGCAGGCAGCAAAATGTTCAGCGGCCTGATCCAGCACAGCATCCGGGTCGACCTGACCCACACTCAGCACAATCGCCTTGGTACGTGCATTGGCGGACGGCGCACAACGCAGGACATGGGTCAGGTTACGTGCCAGCGCATCGGCCAGCGTCGCTTCATCACTGAACACTTCGTGCACCAGACCCAGACGCAGCGCCTCCTGACCATCAAACTGCGCGCTGGTCAGCACCAGACGACGCGCCTGCGTCAGACCGATACGCTGCACCACAAACGGCGCAATCTGTGCCGGAGGCAAACCACGTGAGGTTTCTGGCATACCAAACTTGGTAGCGACATGTGCCAACGCAATATCAGACACGCAAGCCAAGCCAAAACCACCACCCAGCACACCACCTTCACAGACCGTAATCAGCACTTGTGGAATGGCCTCAGCGGCTCTCAGCAACTCACCAAAACCACGGTTCATCAGCACAACCGGGTCTGGCTGACCTGGCTCGGGGGTTGCTGCCGCACCGGCAAATACACCTTTCAAATCAGCACCGGCACAGAAATGCCCACCACGACTACGCATCAACACCACCCGCACATCAGTACGCGCAGGCAGCTCGGCAAACAGCACCTTCAAATCTTCAACCATTTCGGGCGTGAGCGAGTTGCGCGCTTCGGGACGATTAAACGTTACCGTCATCACGCCGGTATCGGCATCAAACTGCGTTAACACTGAATTGCTCATGATCTTAGAACCTCGCTACGCCAAAGCTGTTGGTGCGCAATTCACGACGCTGCGCTTCACGGCATACCGACAGAGTCAGCGCCAGCACACGACGGCTGTCACGCGGATCAATAATGCCGTCGTCAAACAGTCGTGCCGAAGCCGCAAACGGATGCGAGTCCTCGTCAAACTTGTTGATGATCTGCATCTCCAGCATCTTCAGAATAGCTTCATCCTGCTCACCAATTTCCCGGCCCTGCTTGATCCATTTTTCACGGGTAATGATAGACATGACCTTAGCCGCCTGTTCGCCACCCATGACCGCCGTCCGGCTGTTGGGCCAGGCAAAAATAAAGTGAGGACCAAAACCGCGACCGCACATGCCGTAGTTACCCGCGCCAAATGAACCGCCCATCACCAAGGTGATTTGCGGCACGGTGGCATTGGCCACGGCCTGAATCATTTTCGAGCCATGCTTGACGATACCGCCCTGCTCGGACGCCGAACCCACCATATAGCCGGTGGTGTTCATCAGATACACAATGGGCAAATTGGCGTGGCAGCAAAGCTGAATAAACTGACCGGCCTTGGTCGCACCCGCCGTGGTGATCGGGCCGTTATTGGAAATAATGCCGACCGCATGACCGTCAATGACAGCACGGCCACACACAGTCTGTTTGTCGTATTCGTTTTTGAATTCCAGAAACTCGGAGTCATCCACCAGACGCGCAATCACTTCGCGGCAGTCATAGGGTTTACGATAATCGGCAGGCACCACACCGCACAGCTCCTCAATGGCATAACGCGGTGCCTTGATCGGTAAACGCGGCACATCGGGCTTATCGGCATTCCAGTTAAGACCACGCACAATGTCACGTGTCAGACGAATGGCATCGGCATCATTCTCGGCCAGAAACTCTGCTGTACCGGCTTGTTGGCAATGCATTTCTGCGCCGCCCAGTTCTTCGTCAATGGCGATTTCACCTGTCGCCGCTTTCAGCAGCGGAGGCCCAGCCAGAAACACCTTGGCATTCTTGCGCACCATCACCACATAGTCCGACAGGCCGGGCATATAGGCACCGCCCGCTGTCGAAGAACCATGCACGATAGTGACTTGCGGAATACCTGCGGCCGACAAACGTGCCTGGTTGGCAAAGGTCTTGCCGCCCGGAATAAACAGCTCGGCCTGATACATCAGGTTGGCACCGCCAGACTCGATCATGGACACCACAGGCAGCTTTTGTTGCAGCGCAATTTCCTGCAAACGCAGCGTTTTCTGCACCCCAAACGGCGTCATGGTACCGCCCTTGATAGCACTGTTGGATGCCACAATCAGACAGCGCACACCTTCAACATAACCAATACCGGCGATGGTGTTACCACCCGCCAGCGAGCCGTCCTTGTCGTCATGCATTTTGTAGCCGCACAAAGTGGACAGCTCCAGAAATGGCGAGCCGCGATCAATCAGCAAATGCACACGCTCACGCGGCAGCATCTGCCCACGCTTGTGATATTTGGCACGTGCCTTTTCTTCGGTAGCACGCACACTGGCTTCCACTTCACGCAAGGCAGCGATTGCCGCCAACATGCCTTCGCGATTGCTGGCGTAGGTTTCGTCCGCCGTATTCACACGGGATTCAAGTATGGTCATGACAACAATCTCAGCTTAGTTTTGCGGCCACAGCGGGCGGCACAGAAATGTCTAAATCCAGCAGCATCTGCGCAAAACATTTGCCTTGCGGATCGGTACGCAGTGACGCGATACCACCACCGCCCAGGGCGTGACGCAGCAAAAAGTTGAAGCTATGGCTGGCTGGCAATTCCCAACGCGATACCGAACCATTGGCAGCAATCAGATGACGGAAATAATCCGCCACGCGCTGCTCGGTCAGTGCCGCTCGCAGATAAGGCAGATAAGCCGGGTCGCGCGCCATGACACCAATATTGGCGTGATCACCTTTGTCGCCACTACGTGCCACCGCCAGCTTGATCAGCGGTACAGACACCGCATCCGCAGTCGGACTCCAGGCTTCACCTTGAACTTGCACCGGCAGATTTTTCGCATCAAAGGACTCACCGTCATCCACCACCACTGGCGTGCGCTGGCCTTCAAAATCCACCGTAATAGCGACATCGCGCTTGGGCACTTTGCATGACCACAGCTGCACTACGGGCTGCACACTGGGACGCCCGCCGAAATAACCGGTCAAGCCAGGCGCCATGCCGGTAGCCGCCTGCGCCAACTCTTTTGAGAACAACACCAGCGCCGCTTTTTCCTTGTGCTTGGCAGCGATTTTCACCACTACCTCGCGCGTAACCGCAGCACCGGCACGGGCGTTATTGCCGTACATGGCTTCTGCGCCTAATAACTCCACCGCTGTCTCGCTGAATGGTGGCCAACCTTTGGTTGCAAACAGTGCTTCACATTTTTTGATCAGCGCCTGTGCCACACGAGCAGCTTTCAATGGTGCCTCGCGCCCACCCATCAGGAACATGGACGTGATGCGATGGCCACGTGGCGTAGTGCCCGATACCTTGTAAGTGTCGGGCGGCGGGAATCCGCTGGCACCTTGCACCAGCACCTGATCCGTACCGACTTGCGCCACTGTTGCCGTGGTGAAATCACAACGCACATCAGGCAGCAGATAGGCACGTGGATCACCGATTTCATAGAGCATCTGCTCACCCACAGTGGCCACCGTCACGGCACCACCGGTGCCCTCTGGCTTGCCCACCACAAAGGAACCATCGGCGCGCACGTCAACAAAGGGGAAACCCATGTTTTCGTAACCATCGGCCACGGTTTGCCAGTCGGTAAAATTGCCGCCGGTACACTGCGCGCCACACTCAATGATATGACCAGCCAACGAACCTTGCGCCAGCTTGTCATAGTCACGCACATCCCAGCCAAACTCGTAGAGCATGGGACCAAGCGTCACCGCACTGTCCACACCACGACCGGTAATCACCACATCGGCACCCTGACGCAGCGCTTCAGCCACCGCCGGTGCGCCCAGATAGGCATTCATGCTGACCAGCATGGCGGGAAATGCAGCGCCAGTATCCATCTCGGTGACACCGGCCTCACGAAACTCACCCTGACGTGCGGTCAGGTCATCACCTTCCACCACCGCAATACGCAGGCTGATACCGGCGGCCTGTGCCGCAGCAGTCAAAGCATCACGACAGGCACCGACATTCATGCCACCAGCATTGCTGATGACCTTGATGCCCTGTGCTTTCACCGCTGGCAACAAAGGTGTCATGACTTCGACAAAGTCACGCGCATAGCCCTGTGACGGATCTTTCATGCGCTGCACAGCAAGAATCGACATGGTGACTTCGGCCAGATAATCAAATACCAGATAATCCAGTTTGCCCTGATTGACCAACTGCTCTGCCGCGGTGCTGGTATCACCCCAGAACGCCGAGGCGCAGCCAATACGAATTGATTTCATGTGTTCGCTCCTGAGCGTGTCCATCATAGGGTTTCGCCGAATAACTCACGGCCAATCAACATGCGACGAATTTCTGACGTACCGGCACCAATCTCGTACAACTTGGCATCGCGCCAGTAACGGCCAGTCGGGTTTTCATTCATATAGCCATTGCCACCCAGACACTGAATGGCCTGACCTGCCATCCAGGTCGCCTGCTCGGCAGAATAGAGGATGGCACCCGCAGCATCTTTACGCACCACCTCACCACGGTCGCAGGCTTTAGCCACGGTGTAGACATAAGCACGGCTGGTGTTGAGTGCAACATACATATCAGCAAGCTTGCCCTGCATAAGCTGAAACTCGCCGATGGCCTGACCGAACTGCTTGCGCTCGTGGATATAAGGCAGCACAACATCCATGCAGGCGGCCATGACACCCAGCGGACCACCGCTAAGGATGGTGCGCTCAAAATCAAGGCCGGACATAAGTACACGCACGCCGCCGTTAACCTGACCGAGCACATTCTCGACCGGCACTTCACAATCCTGAAACACCAGCTCACAAGTGTTGGAGCCACGCATGCCGAGCTTGTCGAGCTTCTGCGCCGTCGAAAAACCCTTGAAGCCCTTCTCGATGATAAAGGCAGTGATACCGCGCGGACCGGCATGAATGTCGGTCTTGGCATAGACCACCAACACATCGGCATCCGGCCCGTTGGTAATCCACATCTTGTTGCCGTTGAGGATGTAGTAGTCGCCCTTGAGCTCGGCGCGCAGCTTCATGCTGACCACGTCGGAACCGGCATTAGGCTCGGACATGGCGAGCGCGCCAATATGTTCACCAGTCAATAGCTTAGGCAGGTACTTGCGCTTCTGGGCATCGTTGCCGTTCTTGCGCAGCTGGTTCACGCACAGGTTTGAGTGAGCGCCATAAGACATGCCAATTGCCGCCGAGGCGCGGGAAATCTCTTCCACCACCACGGTATGGGCGAGATAGCCCAGACCAGCTCCGCCATATTCCTCCTCAACCGTAACACCGAGCAGACCCATGTCGCCGAAACGACGCCAGAGATGCATCGGAAACTCGTTACTGCGATCGGCTTCATCGGCAATCGGCGTAATTTCTGCCGCGACGAACTGCTGCACGCTATCGCGCAGAGCATCAATGGTTTCGCCAAGATCATGATTGAGGGAAGGGAAATGCATACAAGCCTCGTTAATTATTATGTAGTGACCAATGGGTTCCGAGTGTGCCTGTGATAGCGCCCTGCCTCAATGACAAAAGCGGCAACAAAATTGATAAAAACGGACAACAAAATTGATCAAGCCGTTTGTTTAGGCAGATAATCGCCAAACTGACTGATTAATATGGACAGGCATGAACCCTCATCACCATACCGTTTCCGGCCATGTGATTCGCTCGATTCTGACCCGGGCACAGGCGCAACATCATGATATGGATCGTCTTATCGCAGAGGCGGGTCTGACCCATACCGCCATCTGGTCGCCCGATACCCGAGTCTTGCCCGTACAGTTTTCCAGCCTGATGCAGGCCATGTGGCGTCAGCAAAACGATGAGTTCATGGGCTTTACCGAAAACCCCATGCGCGTTGGCTGTTTTCCGCTGATGATGCACTCCGTGCTGACTGCCAACACACTGGGTGATGCCCTGCGCTACGGCTGTCATTTCTATCATGTACTGACCAATGAGGTGCGTTTAAGCCTGCATCAGGATGATAACCAGGCACAGCTCAGACTCACCTTGCGGCGACCAGAACTTGACCCTGACCATGTACTGACCGAAACCATTTTGCTGTCCTGGTATCGCTTTGCCAGCTGGCTGATCAACCGTCGCATTCTGCTGACAGAAACCGCATTCAGTTATGGCGAACCACCACATGTCGCCGAATACCATCAGCTTTATCCCTGCGCTCACCAGTTTGCTGCACAGCATACCCAGCTGTGCTTTGATGCCGACGTACTGGCTTTACCGCTGACGCGCTCACGTGAAGAACTGAAAGCACTGATCAAAACCCTGCCGCTGGGCTTTTTTGTCAAACCGGTATTTCAGGGCAGTTGGGGGCATCGTGTGCGCAGCCGGTTATTGCAAGCCGACTTCAGTGAGTTGCCCAATCTGGAGGTATTAGCTGATGAACTGCATTTATCTGAGCGCACTCTGCGCCGCAAACTGGAAAACGAAGACACCAGCTATCAGCTGATCAAGGATGAATTACGCCGAGACCGCGCCATGACCCTGTTACGCCAGCGTGAACTGGACATCAACGTGATCAGCCATGCGGTGGGTTATCGCGAGGCCAGCGTATTTATCAAAGCCTTTCGGCTGTGGACGGGCATGACGCCGGGCGACTATCGCGCCCGCAGCGTCTCCACAAAGCGCAGCATGGCCGCAATGGCGTCATCCGCTTCAGGCAACAAATCGCCCAATAATTGAAAGTCATGCCACATGCCCTGCCACACGGTCAGGCGCAGATCCCAACCCACGGCCTGCGCACGTTCGGCCAAACGCTCCGAATCACTGAGCAGAATTTCTTCCGAACCAGTCTGCACCAAAGTCGGTGGCAAACCGGTCAGATCGGCAAATAGCGGGGACAACAAGGGATGACTGGCATCCGTTTTACCCAGGTACAACGGCGTCTTGGCCCTAATCCAGCTCTGCGTCAGCATGTGATCGGCACGCGCCTTGGTGCGCAATGATTCGCCACTCAGGGTAAGGTCAGTCCACGGCGAAATCAGGATCATCTCTGCCGGCATGGGCAGTTGCTTATCACGAATAGATAATGCCAAAGACAGCGCCATGCCACCGCCAGCGGAATCCCCCATCAAGGTAATGCGCGATGCATCTACGCCTGATGCCAGCAAACCTTTGTAAGCCTTGAGCACATCATTGAGGCCATGCGGAAAGGGAAACTCTGGAGCCAGACGATAATGCGGCACATACACAGTAGCGTTAAAAGCCAGTGCCAGACGCGAGGTCAGCGGACGATGCGTGCGCGGGGAGCACACCACATACCCGCCGCCATGCACATAAAACACGACCTTGTCGCCCGCACCCTGTTCCGGTTGCAAGACCTCCGTGCGAATGCCATCCAGCGTCTGCTCGCTGATATTGGCCGCACGCGGCACCCAGCCATTGGCCAGCAAAGCACCAGTCACACGACGCAAAGTCTGTACAGAAATATGCTTACTGGCCCACAGAGGACGAATACTGCTGCGTATGGCCAGCGGCAATACTCGCTTTGCCACGGCGCTATGCACTGCTCTCAACCCGGAATATGAAATCGCGACTTCAGTTTTCATGAATCATCCTCAGGCAGTGGCAGCATGATAATGCGACCAGTTGGGCTGGCGCGTGCGGAGACGATACTCAAAGGTAAAGCCCGGCCAGTTGGCAGTATTGCGACCAAACTCATTGACATACCAGCTGCTGCAACCGGTTTGCCAAACCGAGTTTTGCAGACGCTTCTGAATGCCCTGATTGTAATTTTCCTGCGCATCCGGCTTCACATCCAGATAACGCAGTTTGTCGCCCAGAATGCGCTGCACGCACTGGCGAATATAGGCCATCTGACTTTCCAGCATATACACAATAGAACTATGACCCAGGTTGGTGTTTGGGCCATACATCACGTACAGATTCGGGAAGCCGGTCACACTAATACCCAGCAGCGCCTCGGCACCTTTTTGCCATGCATCACTCAGGCGACGACCATTCAGACCGGTAATCTGCAATGGTGATAAAAATTCGGTAGCACGGAAGCCGGTACCGTAGATGATCACGTCCACTTCACGGTGCACACCATCACCACCAGTGATGCCGGTCTCGTCAACCGCCTGCACACCACCGTTAACCACGGTGACATGTGACTGGGTCAGCGCTGGATAATAGTCATTGGACAGCAAGATACGCTTGCAACCGATATGGTCGGTTGGCGTCAACTTTTTGCGCAGCTCGGGGTCTTTGACTTGCGAACGCAAAAACGCACGATACTGCAAGCTCACCACCGCCATAGCCTGCTTTAATGAGGTAAAGGCCAGTGCACGATATTCATGCGAGACATATTGCAGCGCACGACTGCCGGTTAACACCTGCGGCAAACGCTTGAACAGGCGTTGCTCCAATTCGGGATAAGCACGATCCGGCTTGGCAATCACATAAGGTGCCGAGCGCTGCATCAACACCAGGCTTTTCACCTTGGGCACAATTTCAGGCACAAACTGAATGGCGCTGGCACCGGTGCCCACTACCGCCACGCGCTTGCCGGTCAGATCAATGTCATGACGCCAGCGCGCCGAGTGAAACACCTCACCCTTGAAACTATCAATGCCAGGCACCTTGGGATATGCCGGACGATTCAGCTGACCCATGGCACAAATCAGCGCACGTGCTCGATATTGCTCACCAGTTCGGGTCGATACCGTCCAGACACCCTGATCGGCATCAAAGTCGGCGGTGGCCACTTCCTGATTGAAGCGAATGCGCTGGCCAATGCCAAAACGATCCACGCAATGACGCAGATAACCGTGAATCTCGTCCTGCATTGCAAACTTGCGTGACCAGCGATCAAACTCGGCAAAAGAAAATGAATACAGGTGTGATGGCACATCACAGGCCGCGCCGGGATAACGATTGTCACGCCATACACCACCCACATCATCCGCCTTTTCAAGCACCAGATAGTTGCTGCTGACTTGCTGTTGCAACTGGATGGCCATGCCGATACCACCGAAGCCGGTACCAATAACAAGTGCGTCCAGAACGGGGTTTTGCGCCATGACACAGACTCCTGATTCAAACCAAGGCATAATGCGGGGCGCGAATTGTACTAAACTTTGATCGTCACTGACCGGTCATCGGCGACGAATCGCTCATCCGGCACAAAATTTCAGCAATTTCATTGAAGCCAGGGCGCTCATCTGGTATAAATCGCGCCCTTGCTGTCAGCCGCCGCTGGGCGGCGAGTTGAATCGCATTGTGGAGAGACATTATGTCCAAAGTTTGCCAAGTTACCGGCAAGCGTCCGATTGTTGGTAACAACGTATCGCACGCTAACAATAAAACGAAGCGCCGCTTCGAGCCGAACCTGCATTACCATCGTTTCTGGCTGGAAAGCGAGAAGCGTTTTGTACGCCTGCGTGTTACCCCTAAAGGAATGCGCACAATCGACAAGCTGGGTGTTGACGTGATCGTTGCTGATCTGCGCGCTCAAGGCGTCAAGGTCTAAGGAGATTAATCATGCGTGACAAAATTCGTCTCGTGTCTACGGCTGGTACTGGTTACTTCTACACGACCACCAAGAACAAGCGCACCATGCCGGAGAAAATGGAGATCAAGAAGTTTGATCCAAAGATTCGCCAGCACGTGATCTTCAAAGAAGCGAAGATCAAATAAGCCACTGGCTTATGGTGTTGAAAGAACCCGCTACGGCGGGTTTTTTTATTTCACCATGACTCCAGCACCGAACTTCGCTGAACTACGCCACAGCTCACTGTGTCAGGTTTATCAAAAACCTGGAAAGACAGCGAAGCCTGTCTAATCAGTTTCTAAAGCGTATCTAGTTCCTCACAAAATCAGAACTTTTAGAATCAGACCCACACCAGCGCAGGCAGCAATGACCTGGATAACACTGCGCTTGTAGTGAAACAGTGCCACAGCCGCTCCCAGCGCGATCAGCGCCGATATCCAGTCGAAGCGTCCGGCCAGTCCCTCCGGCCACAGCACGTGGTAGGCGAAGAACACCGCCAGGTTCAGGATCACACCGACGACGGCCGCCGTGATTGCGGTCAGCGGCGCAGTGAAACGGAGATTGCCGTGGGTCGATTCGACGAGTGGGCCGCCGGCGAGAATAAAAATGAAGGAAGGCAGGAAGGTGAACCAGGTCACCAGCACTGCTGCTACCGCACCAGCGACGAACAGCAGGTCCGGGCCGAACAGCTCCTGCACATAAGCCCCGACAAAAGCGACAAAGGCGACCACCATGATCAGTGGCCCCGGATTGGCTTCACCCAGCGCCAGGCCGTCAATCATCTGTGTGGGGGTGAGCCAGGTGTAATTGCCGATTGCGCCCTGGTAGATATAGGGCAATACCGCATAGGCGCCGCCGAAAGTCAGCAGTGCTGCCTTGGTGAAAAACCAGCCCATCTGCGTCAAGGTGTGATCCCAGCCATAGCCCGCCAGCAGCAGTGCCATCGGAATCAACCACAGCAGAACACCAGTGACGGCAACGCGCAGCAGGCCGAACCAACGAAACAAGGCATGCTCGGGCGTCGGCGTATCGTCATCAATCAGCGCCGGGCCATAGGACTTGTCCGCTGCGGCATGGCCGCCACCGGTCTTGAACTTGTGCGGAGCAATGCGCCCGCCGATATAGCCGATCAAGGCAGCGGCGGCGACAATGTACGGAAATGGCACATTCATCGCGAAAATCGCCACGAAGGCAGCAGCGGCAATGGCCCACATCACACCGCCCTTAAGCGCCCGCGAGCCAATGCGATGCACGGCCTGCACAACGACCGCCGTGATGGCGGGCTTGATGCCGTAGAACAGTCCGGCCACAAGCGCTGTGTCACCGAACGCAATATAGAGCCAGGACAGCAAAACCAGAAAGAACAGCCCGGGCAGGAGGAACAGGACACCCGCCACTATGCCTCCCCAGGTCCGGTGCATAAGCCAGCCCATGTAGGTAGCAAGCTGCTGAGCCTCCGGCCCTGGCAGCAACATGCAGTAGTTGAGCGCATGCAGGAAGCGCCGCTCGCTGACCCAGCGGCGTTGCTCGACCAGCTCACGGTGCATGAGGGCAATCTGTCCGGCGGGCCCACCAAAACCGATGAAACCGAGTTTCAGCCAGAGGCGAAAGGCTTCCCAAAAACCAACCGGGGGCGGGGCCGTCGGCACGACGTCCTCCGTCAGGTTTTTTGTTGTCACGTTGTGGATGCTCCTTTATCAAAGCTGGCAAGTAATCCGTCGAATACAGCGGATGCAGCAGTCAGCAAGGAATCGTCTTGAATAAGGGTTTCGCGCAGGCCAGCGAGCACACTCTCGATGCCAACCGCTTCGGGTGGCTGGACGCCGCCCACATCCAGGCAATGCACCAGCAGGCCGAGCCGTGCGATGGCGGCCTGCTCCAGCCCGAAGCTGGCTGCCAGCACCTCGAAGGTGACGCGGCCACCAACGTGACTGAAGGTGGCGCCATCGAAATCGAAGCCCAGCGCGTCGGGTGGGCAGTCGCCAGGACTGTCCAGCCATAGAATCCGCGCCTGCGAATCGATGAAGCGGCGGATCAGCCAGGCGCTGGCCAATCGATCCACCCAGGGCCGACGCCGCGTCGCCCAGGTGCGGCCCTGATAATCGGACAGCTCCAGACGCTCGATCACACCATCCACCGCCTGCGGCTCATCCGGGGACAAAGCACGCGCACAGGTCAGTTCCAGTTCGCGCAAGGCGCTATCCGCTTGCCGTTGTGCCTCACCGGCGAAAAAGTCGATCGCGGCCAGGTTGGCGAAGGTCTTGCGCAGCTTGCGCGCCTGCTTGAGCGTGTCCTGTGCCGTATCAGCAGTCAGCACCTCCCGCGCCTGCGACACGTCGGCGAGCAAAGCGGCGTAATCATCGCTTCGGTCAAACAGGGCGGCGAAATTTTCGCCATCCGGCTCGTTGATGTGCAGTACATGTGCGGTGCCGCCACCCTCGCGCACATCCTGTGCCAGCCCCTCCAGGGTATCGCGACAGTCTTCACGTTCAGGCAACAGGTAGACGCCATCGCGCAACACCGCGGCACCCGATGCCTTAAGCGCGCGCCAGACCCGCTGTCGGGCGGTAGCATTCTCAGTGGGCAAGGAGAGAATCAGGGCTATCGTTTTCATGGCGTAGAGGTTAAGTCATATTTGACTTGTAGTCTACATAGGTCTATGACGAGTGATGAGTCAATCCTCTTGGGCAGGTGTAATTTTTATGACCTGTTATTGTTCTGTTCACACTCATCATCTTCTTGGGTAGAGTGCTAGGCCAAATTCATCATTATCTGGCCTGACCAAATGCCACCCAGCATAGACAACAGCCTTGCCCTGCGTTGGCGTCACCAGCAGCTGCAGCCCATTGCTGCGGTACAACTCCCCGAACTGGATGACCTGCTCTGCATAGACCGGCAAAAAGCCATACTGGTTGCCAATACCGAGCAGTTTGTTCAAGGCAAACCCTGCAATCACGTACTACTCACTGGTGCTCGCGGCACCGGCAAATCAACCCTGGTCAAGGCACTGCTGACGCGCTACGCCGATCAAGGTCTGCGCCTGATCGAAGTGGCACCGCATGACCTGATTGATCTGCCTGAAATTGTCGCCCCGCTGCGTGGTCGCTCTGAGCGCTACATTTTGTATGTCGATGATTTTTCGGTAGCCAGCGCTGACCCAGCCCTGATTGCCCTGAAAACTGCACTGGATGGCGGCATTGAAGAAGCGCCAGACAACATCATCATTTACGCCACCAGCAATCGTCGTTATCTGATGCCATCGCTGCATAGCGACAATGCCGGTTATCAATGGATTGATGACGAAGTCCACGCGGGCGAATCCACCGAAGAAAAAATTTCACTGTCCGAGCGCTTTGGTCTCTGGCTGTCGTTTCTGGCGTTTAACCAGACCGACTATTTACACATGGTACAACATCATCTGCGCAAACTGGGTTATACCCGTTGGGATGATCAGGTACGTGCCGAAAGCCTGCGCTGGGCACAGACCCGAGCTTCACGCAGTGGACGGGTCGCCTATCAATTTGCCCGTGACTGGGCAGGCAAACATTGCTGATCAACAAGAGAGAATATGGCCACATCATTGGTAAATCTTGCCGACGCATCAGAAGCAGAGCTGATTAGCGCACTGAAAAAGTCCGATCGGGGAGCCTATCGGGAAGCCATGCGTCGTTATGGTGGCGCCATGCTGGCCGCTGCACGCAGCATCAGCGCACAACACGCCGAAGATGCCGTGCAAGAAGCCTGGATTTCTGCCATCGCCGCACTCAACCAGTTTGAAAGCCGCGCCAGCCTGAAAACCTGGCTGGTTCGTATTGCCATCAACAAATCCTATAACGCCATTCGTGGTCAGCGCCGCGAAGTCTCGCTGGAAGGTCTGGAAGCAGAACATGACCCGCTGGCTGATGCCTTTGTACCAGGTGGCAAATTCGGTACGCAATGGGGCACTCAGTTCCAGCGCTGGACCGATGACACACCAGATGCCCTGCTGCAGGCGCATGTATTACAGGAATGTCTGGATCACCACATGGAAGATTTACCGGAAGGACAGCGACTGGCGCTCACACTGAAAGATATTGAAGGCCTGTCCCCTTCGGAAATTTGTAACACTTTGGGAATTTCACCGTCTAACTTCAGGGTGCTGCTGCATCGTGCACGTATACGCGTGTTCAGCATGGTGTCGCACTACGAGGAGACAGGTGAATGTTAAGTTGTCGCGATGTTGGCTCAAATGCCACGGAATTTCTGTCCGGCGCACTTCCCATGCGCGTCAACCTATTAGTGGTCTGGCATTTATTGCGCTGCGGCAACTGCCGCCTGGCGGTTATTCAGATACTGACCATGCTGCGAGCCCTGCGCCGTCGCCCGGCCAAACCACCGACCGAAGAGCAGATTCAGGCCTGGCTGAAAGCACTTGAGCATGATCACTCAGACCCCAACCACACCCACTAAAATACGCCATGCCAGAATTACCCGAAGTTGAAACCACCCGCCGAGGCATATCGCCCTGGCTGGTGGGTCGTCAATTTGGCCTGCTGCGTATTCGCAACGGCAGACTGCGCTGGCCAGTGCCCGAACACTTGCCCGCCACGCTATTAGGCCAGCCCATCCGCAGCGTTGAACGCCGAGCCAAATATCTGCTAATTCACACCGATATTGGCTGTCTGCTGCTGCACCTGGGCATGTCCGGCAGCCTGCGCTTATGCTCACCCGACACACCACTGAAAACGCATGACCACCTGATTTGGTCGCTTCAGGACGACGCAAGTCACGAACTCCGCTTTCATGACCCACGTCGTTTTGGTTGCTGCCTGTGGTTAACAGATGAGCCATCCGAACACGCCCTGCTGAAACACTTGGGCCCAGAGCCACTGAGTGACGCATTTACCGACGACCATTTATTTCGTATCAGTCGCGGCAAAACCACGCCCATCAAAAGCTTTCTGATGGATAACCATGTGGTGGTGGGCGTTGGGAATATTTATGCCAATGAGGCCCTGTTTCAGGTCGGCATACATCCGCTACGCCCTGCAGGTCGCATTAGTGCCGAGCGTTATCGGGCATTAAGTGCTGCCGTTCGTAACATCCTGGCTCAAGCTATTACACAGGGTGGTACGACACTACGTGACTTTGTTAATGGCAATGGTGAGCCGGGGTATTTTCAGCAAACGTTGGCGGTTTATGGACGAGCTGGGCTACCTTGTGTTCGTTGTCAGCGAACGTTGAAGGAAGTGCGAGTGACGGGGCGAAGTACGGTTTATTGCGGAGTTTGTCAGCGCTAACTCACCTGCATTACTCGGTATATACTCCCGAGCGTTCACTTTTCCGACCCCGAGGTTTGCATATGCACCCGATCGAACTACCAGCCCAAACCGGGCCTTTGCTGGTCACGATAGCCTATATTGTTGTGTATTACGGCATTGTGGTTAACGCAGCACGCACCAAGATTCGCTTAACGCGCGAATATGCCAAACGTGGCGAAAAATTCGACCGCTATTTCGGACAGGACCGAGAAATGCTGGCAGCGGACCGTTTCCAACTCAACCAACTGGAACATATGCCGCCGTTTCTGATTTTGCTGTGGCTGGTGGCGGTGTTTGTCAGCCCAGTGTTTGCGACGGTGGGTGGCGGCATTTATGTGCTTACCCGTGTGGCTTATCCGTTCATCATGGGCACGCGGTTGGGACGTGGTGTAAAGGGTTCAATCTTATTGGCAACGCTGCCGAGCTATTTGGTGTTGCTGAGCTTTATTGGAGCACTGGGTTGGGCCGCTGCCACCGCAGGCGGTTGAGTTTAAGTCAGCACTAAAACCCATGACGGACAGCAATAACGGCTGCCATCGAGCGATTACAGACGCCCAGCTTTCGATAAATATCTTTTACATAACCATCAACGGTATAGGTACTGATCGACAGTGCTCGGGCAATCAGCTTGTTGCTGCCACCCTGCGCAAGCTCTCTCAGCACATCACACTCACGTGGCGTGAGGCCTAAAGGCTGACTTTGGACTTCTAGCGACATTTGATGACTCCCTTATCTTTCAGATGGCAACTACCACGTAGTTTCCGTTCTGAAAGAAAGGACTGACAAATGAAAAGATTTCCCGGTTCAGATTAGTTTTTCTTATCTGACCATTCTCGATCAATAACGCCAACCACCCAATCGTGAAACTCGGCAACAACCTCGTCACCGATATAATCATTACGATACGCCAAAAAACATTCCCCATGGCGCGTAACCATATTTGAGACCGGTAACACGAGGTCATCATCTCCACGCATAAACTGGTATGCCGTCGACGTCCCCCCGCTTTCAGTAGCACTGGGCACTAGAGTCCACCGTTAATATAA
>CAZMVL010000027.1:35721-43906 GCA_964569335.1 uncultured Paraperlucidibaca sp. | reverse complement strand
GCGGTTCGTCGACGCCCTGCCGCTGACCGAGAACGGCAAGGTCCGCAAGGCGGTGCTGCGCGACCGCGGCGTCTCGGACGGCACCTGGGACGCGACGGCGACCGCGCGGGCGTAGGGGGCGTCGGCGGCGGCTGCGGGTCGGGCCGCCGGCGGAGCCGCTGCGACCGTTCGCGGTTTGCCCGGCTCCGGCGGGCAGATCGCGAACGATCGGAGCCGAGTTCCGAGTCGGTGCGCATCCGTGCGCATGGCCCGTGCGGTTCCTGTAGTTTGACTTTTGATCAAGTAATTCGAAAGTCTTCTAGGGGGTCGGTATGGGGGATACGGCGGCGTTGACGATCAGGGCGTCCTGATCGCGTGTCGGAGCAGCTCGATCGCGCCCACGGGGCGACCGCGCCCCTGCCCGCGCTGCCGCTGCCGGACGGCTACCGGACGCTGTCGGAGAAGGCCTTCGCCGCGCTGCACGCCGCGGTCCTGTCGGGGACGCTCGCCCCGGGCCGCCGGCTGCCGATCACCGAGCTGGCGCTGGCGCTGGACATGAGCCCGATGCCGGTCCGCGAGGCGCTCCGTCACCTCAGCGCCGTGGGGCTCGTCGAGAACATCCCGCACCGCGGAGCCCGCGTCACCGAGCTGTCGGTCGACGACCTCTGCGCGGTCTACGAGGCGCGCCTGGCGCTCGAGCCGCTCGCCGTGCTGAAGGCGGCGGAGCGGTTCACCGACGAGCTCGAGGCGCGGGCGGGCGCCGAGCTGCGACGGCTCGACGCCGCGTACCGCGACGACGACCCCGACGAGGCCTGGTCGGCGCACACGAGCTTCCACTTCACGCTGTACGGCGCGGCGCCCTCGGGCTGGCTCGAGCGGCTGATCCGGCCGCTCTGGGAGAGCAGCGAGCGCTACCGCCGGGTGTCGGCCGTGGGGCGCGGGCTGCAGGAGCGCAGCGACGAGCACCAGGCGGTGCTCCGGGCCTGCGTCGCGGGCGACGGCGCGGCCGCCGCGGCCGCGCTCCACAACCACCTGGCCCGCACCGCCAACCTGCTGGCCGGTGAGCTGGGGGCGGGGGAGATCTTCGCCCTCGTCGACGCGTCCGGCGAGCCGCGGCGGCAGCACGGCAGCGGCCGGGTCTGGCGTCGTTCAATTTGATCAAGTATTATCTTCTGCGGAATCCCACCCGTTAGGAGCGGTATGACCAACCACGCGGGCGCCGACGTCGTCGCCGCCCTCACCGGCGCGCTCGGCTCCGGCGACCTCGAGATCGTCGACCTCACGCACGTGCTCGACGAGCAGACGCCGCCGATCCGGCTGACGCCACCCAAGGTCTCCCCTCCGCGGTTCAAGCTCCGCGAGCTGTCGCGGTACGACGAGCGGGGCGAGCACGAGTACTGGAACGCGTTCGAGACCGGCGAGCACCTGGGGACGCACTTCGACGCGCCGATCCACTGGCACACGGGGCGCGACCGCGAGCACGTGGCCGAGATCGAGCCCGACCGCCTGATCGGCCCCGCCTGCGTGCTCGACGTCAGTGCCGCCTGCGCCGCCGACCCCGACCACCTGGTCACGCTCGACGACGTCCGGGCGTTCGAGCGCGAGCACGGTCCGCTGCCGGCCGGCGGCTGGCTGCTGATCCGGACCGGCTGGGACCTGCGCTACGGCGACGAGAGCGCGTTCCTCGGGCTCGACGACGACGGCAACGCCCACTGGCCGGGGCTGGACGTCGCGTGCGCGCGCTGGCTGGCGGAGGAGACGCAGCTGCTCGGCGTCGGGGTCGACTGCATCGGCACCGACGCGTCCAGCTCGCGCGCCTTCGACCCACCGCATCCGGCGCACCACTACCTGCACGGCGCCGGGAAGTTCGGGATGTCGCTGCTGGCCAACCTGCACCGGCTGCCGGCGACGGGGGCGGTCGTCCTGGCCGCGCCGCTGCGGATCGGCGGCGGCTCCGGATCGCCGATGCGCGCCCTGGCGTTCGTCCCGCGCGGTGCCGAGCGCGTCGGCGCCGGCCCGGTCGCCCCGGCCTGACCGTGACGGGCGCGGCGCCGCGCGCGGCGACGGCGCCGGGGCGGGAGGCCCCCTACGACGGCGAGGGGGCGTTCCGGGGGCGGCGAGGCGCCGCGCTCGGGGCGGTCTGGGTCGGCACGTTCCTGGGGCTCTTCAACGTGCTCGTGGTGGTCCCGGCGCTGCCCACGATCGGCGCCGGGGTCGGCGCGTCGTTCACCGGGCAGCAGCTCCTGCTGAACGTCTTCACCGTCGTCTTCGGCGGTCTGCTGCTCCCGGCCGGGGCGATCGCCTCGGCCGTCGGCCTGCGGCGCGGGTTCCTCGTCGGCCTGGTCGTGCTCGGCGCCGGCTCCGTGCTCTGCGCGGTCGCGCCGTCGTTGGCGGTGCTGCTGGCCGGGCGGGTGGTCCAGGGCGCGGGGGCCGCGCTGCTGGCCGCGTCGTCCGTGGCGATCGTGATCGACGAGTTCGCCGGGCGCTCCCGCGCCCGGGCCTTCGCCGTGTGGTCGACGGCGCTCGCGGCGGCCGCCGCCCTGGGTCCGCTGCTCGGCGGCCTGGTGACGGTGGGGCTCGGCTGGCGGTCGCTGTTCGTGGCGACGCTGCCGGTGGTCGCCGGCGGGCTGGTCCTCGCGCGGCGCGGGCTGGCCGACGTGCCCAGTCCCGGTCGCCTGCGCGGTCACGTGATCGGCGGGCTGCTCGGCAGCGTCGGCGGGGTCGGCGTGATGTCCGCGCTGGTCGGCGGCAACTCGCTGGGGTGGACGTCGCCGATCGTCGTCGCCCTGCTCGTCGGTGGGCTGGCGTTCCTCGGCCTGTTCGTGGTCTCGGACGGGCGCCAGCCGCGCCCCCTGCTCGACCGCGAGCTGGTGCGTCATCGCGGCTTCCTGATCGCCACCGCCGGCACGCTCGTGCTCGCGGCGGCGGCCGTCGCCTGCTCGGTGATCATCCAGCTGTTCCTGCTGTCGGGCCTCGGCGAGACGCCGTTGCTGGTCGGCCTCCAGGCCGTTCCCGCGGCGGTCGTCTCGTTCGTCGCGTCGCTGGTCGTCGGTCGCCGGCTGCGCAAGGGGGCGGCGATGCGCTACGCCGGGGCCGGGCTGCTGTGCGCCGCGCTGGGGACCGCGCTGGTGGCGCTCGCCGACCCTGTCGGCGGGTGGTGGCGGGTGCAGCCGGGGGTCATCGTGATCGGCGCCGGCCTGGGCATCGCCAACCCGCCGCTGGCGATGCTCGCCTCCTCCGCGGCGACCGCCCGGACCGCGGTCGCCGCGTCGGCGATCCCGAACGCGGCGCGGCAGCTCGGCACCGCGTTCGGGGTCGCTGGACTGGGGGCGATCTACGAGCTCGGGCTGGGGTACCGTGCGGGCGGATCGGCCGACGCCCACGACCTGGCGGCCCACGGCGCGGCGCTGGACGGGGTGCTGGCGATCGCCGGCGCGGTGCTCGGATCGGCCGCGCTCGCGATGCTGGTGGCCGCCCGCCGGCAGCGGCGCCCTTGACAGCCGGCACGCTCTGCCGAATACTGTTACTACCTCAACGTAGTAACAGAAGGAGAACGACCATGAGGCGCTGTTTGACGCCACGGCAGGAAGAGATCCTCGAGGTTGCCGGCCGGCTGGCCGACGACTTCGCGGAGCGCGCCGGGGACCACGTCCGGGAAGGCTCGTTCCCGTTCGAGAACTACGACCGGATGCGGGAGGCCGGCTACCTCGGGCTCTCGGTGCCGACCGAGCTCGGCGGCATGGGCGCGTCGCTGCTGGAGATGTGCATGGCGCAGGAGCGCCTGGCGATGGGCTGCCCGGCGACGGCGCTGGCGGTCACGATGCACATCTCGCCGATCGGTCAGCTCTCCACCCTCTGGGAGGCCGGCATCCGTCCGCAGCTCGCGGACTTCCTGCGCGACGCCGCGACCGGCAAGATCGTCTACGCCTCGATGGCCGCCGAGCCCGGGCTCTCGATCCTCACCGACTCGCGCACGATCGCGACCAAGGTCGACGGCGGGTTCCTGCTCAACGGCAGCAAGATCTTCGGCACCAACAGCGCGGTCTGCACGCACTTCGCGACGATGTCGCGGTACGAGGATCCGGAGCTCGGCCCGCGGCTGATGTTCTCGGTGCAGGAGCGCGACGCGCCGGGGATCACCTTCGACCAGACGTGGGACACGCTGGGCATGCGGGGAACCCAGAGCAACAACTTCACGCTCGAGAACGTCTTCGTCCCCGACGACGCGGTCTTCCACTCGCTGCCGGTCGGGCACTACGACGCGACCCTGATCAAGACGGTCTGGGGCTGGTCGATGCCGGTCTTCGGGTCGGTCTACCTGGGCGCGGCGCTGGGCGCGGTCGAGCACCTGCGGAAGATGGTCCTCGACCGCGGCTGGGAGCAGCGCGGCGACGTGCAGCAGATCTTCGCCGAGATCGAGGTCCTGGCGGAGACCGCCCGGTCGGTGATCCGGGCCCACGCGGACGACTACGCGTCGGGGCGGCTCTTCACCGACCTGCCGGTCCAGGAGGCGATGTCCAAGTGCATCCTGCCCAAGTACGTCGCCACCAACAACGCCGTCGCGATCATGGACAAGGTGATGACGCTGGCCGGCGGCACGGCGTACTTCCGGAAGGCGCCGTACGAGCGGATCTTCCGTGACGTGCGGGCCGGGCCGGTGCACCCCTACACGAACTTCGAGGCGTTCAACCTGTTCGGCAAGACCTCGCTGGGCATGCAGATCCGGCCCGCGGTCGGACCGGAGGACTCGCCGGTGATCCAGGCGCTGCTGCGCTCGCAGCGGGGGACCGCGGAGGCCGACCCGCGATGACCCGCTCCGGACGGGTGGCGCTCGTCACCGGGAGCACCCAGGGACTCGGCCGGGCGATGGCGCAGCGGCTGATCGACGACGGCGTCCGGGTCGTGGTGACCGGGCGCTCGGAGGAGCGCGCGGCCGGCGTCGCGGCGGAGCTGGACGACACCGGCGAGCGGGCGCTCGGCCTGGGCCTGGACGTGGCCAGCCGCGAGCAGCTGGCGGCGGTCGTCGCCACCGTCGAGCGGCTCTGGGGCCCGATCGACATCCTCGTCAACAACGCCGGGACGACCGCCTCGACCGGGATCTGGGACGTCGACGACGACGAGTGGGACGACGTCCTGGCCACCAACCTGCGCAGCGTGCTGATCGCCAGCCAGCTGATCGCGCCGGGGATGCGCGAGCGGGGCTGGGGGCGGATCGTCAACCACGCCTCGCTCGCGGGCCAGCAGGGCGGCGCCGTCACCGGACCGCACTACGCCGCGTCGAAGGCCGGGATCCTCGTGCTGACGAAGATCCTGGCCGCCGACCTGGCCGCCGACGGGGTCACGGTCAACGCGATCGCCCCCGCCGCGACCAAGGCGCCGCCGATGGAGGCGATGGGCCCGGACAAGCTCCGGATGCTGGAGGAGCGGATCCCCGTCCGTCGGGTCGGTCGGCCGGAGGAGGTGGCGGCGCTCGTCGCCTTCCTCGTCTCCGACGACGCCGGGTTCGTCACCGGCGCCACCTACGACATCAACGGCGGCCTGTTCATGCGCTGACGCCGGTCGCCGCCCCGCGGGGCGGCGACCGGCCGTCGTCCTCGTCCGCTCCGGGCGCGAGGACGACGATCGCGGCGTCGCTCGGGATCCGCCCCCAACGGGGATGGGTCCTCAGGATCGGACCGCGGCGGCCGGCGCCGGGTGCACCCGGGAGCGCAGCTCGTAGAGCGTCGTCCGCTCCCCCGCCGGGCGGCCGGCGGCGTGCGCGGCCGCGATCAGCTGCGGCGGGTCCAGGCGCACGCCGTGGTAGCTGCCGGCGAGCCGGCTGATGTTCTCCTCCATCAGCGTCCCGCCCAGGTCGTTGACCCCCCACCGCAGCGACTCCGTCGCGAGCTCCAGGCCCATCTTGACCCACGAGGCCTGCAGGTTCGGGATCGTGCGTCCGAGCGCCAGGCGGAAGACCGCGGTGTGCTTGAGGTTCTCCTCCGGCGAGATCTCCTCGACGCCGTGGGTGCGTCCCAGCAGCGTCATGAACGGGATGAAGCTGAGCGGGACGAACTCGGTGATCCCGCCGGTGCGCTCCTGCAGCTCGCGGACGACGCGCATGTGCTCGGCGAGCTCCCACGGCTCCTCGATGTGCCCGAACATCACCGTGCTGGTCGACCGCAGGCCGGCCCGGTGCGACGCCTCGATGATCTCCACCCAACGGGCCACCGGCAGCTTGTTCGGGCTGATCCGCTGACGGACGCCGTCGTGCAGGACCTCGGCCGCGGTGCCCGGCGTCGAGCCGAGCCCGGCCTCGCGGAGCTGCGCAAAGACCCGGTCGGGTGACTGGCCGGAGATGTCGCACATGTGCGCGATCTCCATCGGCGAGTACGCGTGGAGGTGCAGGTGGGGCGCCTCGTCCTTGGCGACCCGCAGCCACCGGAGGTACTCGTCCAGGTTCCAGTCCGGGTGGATGCCGGACTGGATGCACAGCTCGGAGGCGCCGTAGTCGACGGCCAGCCGGACCCGGGCGCGGAACTCGTCCTCGTCGTGCTCGTAGGCGTCGGGCGAGCGCTTGCCCTGGCCGAACCCGCAGAACGCGCAGCCGACCACGCAGACGTTCGAGACGTTGATGTTGCGGTTGACGACGTAGGTGACCGTGTCCCCGGCGACGTCCGCGCGCAGCTCGTCGGCGGCCTGCCGCATCTCCTCGATCGCGGTCGGATCGGTGCAGGCGAACATCGCCGTGAGCTGCTCGGCCGCCAGCGGGCGGCCGTCGCGGGCGCGCTCGGTGGCGGGGCCGACCAGGTCCGCGCGGATCGCGAACGGCGGCTCGGTCCGACCGGATCCGCGGCGCGGGATGAACGACCAGTACTTCGTCCGGATCACGTCGAGCACGTGCTGCTCGACCCACTCCGGCTCCAGGTACCTGCCGTAGGCGCAGAGCCGCTCGGTCAGCGCGACGCCGTCCTCGGCGAGCCGCTTGCGGACCTGGTTGGGGGACGGGAAGGGATGCTCGGGCGAGATGTGGTCGCCGTTGGAGCTCAGCCCGCCGAGGTCGGTGGCGCCGGCCGCGACCAGCTCCGGCCAGTGCTCGGAGAGGTTCGGCGGCACCTGGATCCCGACGCCGGGGAGCAGCCGCTTGGCGATGTCGATCGCGTCCACGATGTCGACCAGCCCGATCGGCGTCGCCCAGCTCGGCAGGCCCGCGACCGGGGCCGAGCTGAGGCCGGTGCGCCAGAACCGCTCCGCCGCCTCGGTCGCGATCTCGGCGGGCTCCTCGCCGTAGTACCGGCGGTGGGGGACGAAGTTCTGGAGGATCACCTCCTGGACGTGGCCGTACTCGGCGTGGACCTCGGCGATCGCCTCGAGCGCGGCGACGCGATCGGCCCGGGTCTCGCCGATGCCGAGCAGGATGCCGGAGGTGAACGGGATCTTGAGCCGGCCGGCGTTGCGGATCGTCTCCAGCCGCAGCGCCGGGTCCTTGGTCGGGGAGCCCTGGTGCGCGATCAGGTCGGTGCGCGTCGACTCCAGCATCAGGCCCTGCGACGCGGTGACGGTCCGCAGGCGCGCGAGCTCGTCGAAGGTCAGCGCCCCGAGGTTGGTGTGGGGCAGCAGCCCGCGGTCGAGCGCGCGCTCGCAGCACCAGGCGACGTAGGCGACGAAGTCGGCGAAGCCGAGCTCGCGGAGGCGGGCCCGGACGCCGGGGTGGTGGCCGGGGTCGTCGCCCGTGAGGATCAGCAGCTCCTTCACCGACCGTCGGGCCGCGCGGTCGAGCAGCGCCTCGACCTCGTCCGGTGTGTGCAGGTGCGGCTGGTGCGTCTGGAACGCGCAGTACTTGCAGTGCGAGAGGCACGTCCGGGACAGCGACAGGGTCACGTTCCGGGAGAAGGTCACGCGGCGGCGCACGTCAGCGGCTCCCTCGGGCTCGGCGGGTCATACCGCGAGACTAGCAATACTTGACATTTGATCACAAATGCGGTTTTGATGGTTCCGTGCAGGCCAGGTCGTTCAACGTCGGCGGGCATCGGACCCGATCCGGTCGGAGGGTCGCCGGGCCGGCGCACGGCAGCGTGGCGGGGCGCCGGGACGCGGGGGCGACGGCGTTCCGCGACGTGCTGCTGCTCGTCGACGGGTCCGGGCCGTCGTGGGAGGCGCTCGACGCCGCGATCGCGCACGTCGAGCGCGGTCCCGGGCGCCTGACGATCCTGCACCCGGAGCTCCCGCT
>CAZMVL010000027.1:10590-35711 GCA_964569335.1 uncultured Paraperlucidibaca sp. | reverse complement strand
GAGCCCCACGACGTGGCCGGCGCGGTGATCGCCGCGGCGGCCGAGCGGGTGCCGCTGGTCACCGTCGCCACGCGCCATGCGGGCGCGCGGGCGGTGCTCGCGCAGATCGACGCGTCGCGCCCCGACCTGGTCGTCCTGCCGCGCCGCCCGTGGCGTCCGTGGGGCACTGCGCCGCTCGGCCGCTGCGCGCGACGCCGGGTCCTGCGCGCATCCGGCGTGCCGGTGCTGGTCGGCGGCGTGCTCCACGCCCCCGCGGGACGGTCACCGGCACCGCTGCCTTCAACCACGCAACGAGAGGACGCAATGACGACCACGAGCCATCGGGCGAACGCCCGCGGCCAGCGCGGGGAGGGCCACGATGCCTGAGCGCGTATCGATCATCGGCGGCACGGGGGCCCTCGGGCTCGGGCTGGCCCTGCGCCTGGCCGCCGCGGGGGTGCCGGTCGTGGTCGGGTCGCGCGACGCGGCCCGCGCGCGCGACGCCGCCGCCCGGATCGCGGAGCAGCTGCCCGGCGCGGACGCGAGCGGGGCGGAGAACGCGGAGGCGGCCGTGGCCGGCGACGTCGTCGTGCTCGCCGTCCCGTTCCAGAACCACGCCTCGACGGTCAAGGCGATTGCCCCCGCGCTGCGGGAGTCTCAGCTGCTGGTCGACACGACGGTGCCGCTGGCGGCGACCGTCGGCGGCCGGCCCACGCGGATCCTCGGCGTGTGGCAGGGGTCGGCCGCCGAGCAGGCGCAGGAGATCGTCGGCGATCGGGTGCGGGTCGTCAGTGCCCTGCACTCCGTCGCCGCCACGCACCTGAGCGAGCTCGCGCACGCGATCGACGAGGACACGCTCGTCTGCGGCGACCGCAAGGCGGACCGCGAGCGCGTGATCGCGCTGCTCGGAGTGGTCACCGGACTGCGAGCGCTCCACGGCGGGCCGCTCGAGCTCTCCCGCTACGCCGAGCAGCTGACGCCGCTGCTGATCGGCCTGAACGGGCGGTACAAGACGGCGGCGGGCATCCGCTTCGTCAACGTGCCCGCCTGAGGTCCTGGGGCCCCGCGGCCGCCCCGCCGGCCGGTTGGGTTGCCGGCCGGGCGGTGTCGCCGACCCGGCCCGTCGTGTGGGGCGCGGCGTCGACCCTCCGGTCGCGTCGCGCCCCGCGCGCCTCAGCCGTCGCGGCCGGCCTCGGTGGCGGCCCGGACCTCGTTCAGGCGGCCGCTCCGCACGTCGTAGACGTAACCGTAGATCGGGATCCCGGCGGGCACGAGCGGGTGGTGGCGGATCCGCGTGACGTCGTCGACGACGCTCTGCGCCTGGTCCGGGATCGTCAGCCAGTCGATCTCGCGACCGACGGGGGAGCCGGGCCCCGCGCCGACGTCGCGGAAGCCGTCGGCGGTCAGCTCGGCGGTCTCCAGGCTCTGCTCCAGCAGCCCGCCGATCGTCTCGTTGTCGAAGAACTCCATCCCGCAGTCGGTGTGGTGGACGACGAACCACTCCCGCGTGCCGAGCAGCTTGTACGAGATGACCAGCGAGCGGATCGCGTCGTCGCTGGCCCGGCCCCCGGCGTTGCGGATCACGTGGGCGTCGCCCTCGCTCAGGCCCGCGTACTTCGCGGGGTCCAGGCGGGCGTCCATGCAGGTCAGGATCGCGAACCGCCGGGCGGGCGGCAGCGCCAGCTCGGCCTTGGCGCCGAAGTCGGACGCGTAGGCGGCGTTGGCGTCGAGGACCTCTTCGAGGACGGACACGAGCACTCCGTTCTGGGCTCGACGGGAGCCCGGTTGAATGAAAGTTGATCCGAATATAGGTGAAATGGTGCGCGATGGCCACTGCCTGGCGCCCGCGCGCGGGGGCGACCGGCGGGCGTCGCTCGTGCCGACGGACGCAGCGGGTGCTCGAGCGCGGCGGTGGCTCGGCGGCGACGACGTTGCTCACCGGTGGTCCGTCTGGCGGGTCGTGGCCAGACGGACATGGGCGGCATCGTGACGCGACGAGCGTGCCTGATCGGCGCTCCGCGAGCCGCTCCAGCGCCCCCGGCAAGAATCGAACTTGCGCACATGGTTTAGGAAACCACTGCTCTATCCACTGAGCTACGGGGGCGGGGCCTGAACCCTAGTCGCTCGGGGCCCGCTCGGCAGGCCGGTTGCGGTGGTGCGAATTCGGCGTCGAGTGGGTCCGGTCCGGTCGCGCTCGTCGTGCTTGGTGCCTTGCGTCGGATAGTCCGTCACGACCGGCCGAGGCTGGCGGGGAGGTGCCCAACCACGCGAGGCCGGGCGCCGCCGGGCGCCGCCGTCGCTCAGCTGGCCGGACGGTCCGGGTAGACGTCGTCGATCGTCGTCAGCGCCACGTACGGCGCGCCGCAGGCGGCGGCGATCCGCTCGGCGCCGCCGGCCAGCCGGTCGAGCACCGAGACGACGCCGACGATCGTCCGGCCCTCCGCCTGCAGGGCCTCGATCGCCTCGACGGTCGACCCGCCGGTCGTGACCACGTCCTCGACGACCACGCAGCGGTCCGCGTCGGTCAGGAACGGCCCCTCGACGCGGCGCTGCAGCCCGTGCGCCTTGCTCGCCTTGCGGACGAAGAACGCCTTGCCGTCGAAGCCGCCGGCCAGACCCGCGCACGCCACCGGATCGGCCCCCATCGTCATCCCGCCGATCGCCGTCGCGCCCATCCGCGCCGCCTCGTCGGCCAGCAGCGCGCCGAGCGCACGGAAGCCGTTGGGCAGCAGGATCGCCCGCTTGACGTCCACGTAGTACGACGCGGTCTTGCCGCTCGTCAGCGTGACCTCGCCGATCACGAGCGCGTGCTCGCGGATCTCGGCGATCAGGCGGGACTTCGGGTCGGCGGCGGCGGTCATGGGGCCGATCCTACGTGGGCGCGGGGGACGGCGGAACGCGGCGCGGGCGACCGCGTCACCTTCGGTACCGCAGAGGTACCGAAGGTGACGGGGTTGGGGGGGGGTCGCGGCCGGCTGGGCGTTGCGGTCGGCTGGTCGGCGCGGCTGGGCGGCCGCGCCCGCGGGGCCCGGTTGCGAGGAGTCCCCGGTCGCGCGGGACTTCGGCGCGGAGTCGGTGCGGATCGGTCGCAGATTGGGTCTGGTCAGGGGGCAGCTGGGCGGTTGATGCTCCCCGGGTGTCCGTTCCCCGTCACCTTCAGTACCGCATGGGTACACGGATCGACGGCGCTCCGCCGGAGCGCCCCGGCGCCCTCGGTCGGCCCCCGTCCGTCGCCGCCGTCACCGCCGCGCGCTGGCGGGAGGCGGCGACGATCGCGACACGGCAGCACGGGGTCGTGGCGCGGCACCAGCTGCGGGCGGTCGGGCTGAGCGATCGGCAGATCACCCGCGCCATCGCGCAGGCCCGGTTGCACCCGGTGCACCGCGGGGTCTTCGCGGTTGGGCACGTGCGGCTGACGGCGTCGGGACGGAGGAGCGCGGCGGTGCTGGCGGTGGGGGTGAGCGCCGGACCTCGTGCGGGAACGCCCGTGAGCGCGGAGTCGAGCACGACGACGGGGCCCGTGGCCGCGCTCGGGTACCGCGCGGCGGCGGCGCACTGGAGCCTGCGGCCGACCTCCAGCCCGACGATCGAGGTCGTCGTCCCGCGCACGAGCCGCTGCCGTCGCGCCGCGGTGCGCGTGCGCTGCCACCCGCAGCTCGCCGCCGACGAGGTGACCGTGCACGACGGCATCTGGGTGACCACCGTCGCCCGCACCCTGCTCGACCTGGGGGCGGTGCTCTCGGCGAACGCGCTCCGCCGCGCGGTCGGCCAGGCCGACGTGCTCGGGCGCTTCGACCTGGGCGCGGTCGAGCCGCTGTTGGCGCGTCATCCGCGGCACCGGGGACGCCGGCCGTTGGCGGACGTGCTCCGCACGTGGGAGGAACCCGACCGCATCCGCAGCCCCCAGGAGGACGACTTCCCGGCACTGTGCGCGCGCTTCGGCTTCCCGCGCCCGGCGATCAACGCCGTCGTGCTCGGGATGGAGGTCGACGCGGTCTTCGCCGAGCACGGGATCGCGGTCGAGCTGGACGGCTACGCGTTCCACTCGGGGCGGATCCAGTGGGAGGACGATCACGAGAAACGGGCGCGGCTGACGGCCGCGGGCTGGACGGTCCTGGCCTACTCGTGGCGGCAGGTCCAGCAGGACGGCGGGCGCCTGGTGCGGGAGACGCTGGGCGCGGCGCTCTCGCGGGCCCGCCCGGTCTCCCCGTGAGCGTCACCTTCGGTACCGCGGAGGTACCGAAGATAACGCGGTTGCGGGCGGCGGCCCTGATCCGCCGCCCCGCTAGTAGGTGTCGACCCGCATACCCATCGTGATCCAGTTGTAGATCGAGACCGCGTCGTCCATCGGGACGCGGAAGCAGCCCGCGCTGGCGTTGTAGAGCGGGACCGACTTGTAGCCGTGGATCGCGTAGCCGCGGATGAAGTAGGACGACATGTACATGCCGACGTTGTTCGTGTAGGGCTCGCGCATGTAGACCCGGTAGCTGCCGCGGATCGTCGGGGTGCTCGGCTTGCCAGGGGACGTGTGGTAGATCTGCTCGGGCTTGCCGTTGGCCCCGACCAGCACCAGCACCTGGCGGCTGAGGTCGCCCTCGACGTGGCGACCGTGCTGCGGGAAGCGGACCTTGAAGGTGCCCTTGCCGGCCCGCAGCGCGCGGAAGACCGCCTCGTTGGCGACCGAGTTCCACTGCATTCCGGCGACCTTGCGGAAGGCGATCACGGCGCGCTGGGTGCGGGCGTCGAAGACCCCGGGCTGGCCGATCACGTAGCCCTTGGCGCCGAGCATCTTCTGCAGGATCCGCACGGCCGGTCCGCGCTGGCCCGGGCTCAGCGAGGGCCGCGCCTGCGTGACGATCGCGACCTTGGCGCGGGCCGGCGCCGCCGGCTGACCCTCGGCGATGGTCGCGCGCACGGCGACCCGGTGGGTCCCGCGGTTGCGGTAGTCCAGGCGGGCGACCGCGCGCTTGCCGTCCTTGCTGGGCCGCAGCGTGACCGTGCGCGTCCGGACCTTGCCCCCGCGCGGCGTGAAGGTCACCGTGGCCGTCGTTCCCGGGACGGCCGGGGTCATCGTCACGACGGCCCGCCAGCGGTCGCCGCGCAGCACGCCCCCGCCGGTGCCCTCGGTCGACACGCGCAGCTTGGCGGGCACTGGTGTCGCCGCTGGGGGTGTGGTGGGTACTGGATCGGGCGCGGGCGGAGCGCTCTGGGCGCCGGCGCTGGTGACCAGCAGCAGGCTCGCCAGGCTGCTCGCGGCGACCACCATCGAGGCTCGAGGGAAACGTCGTCCGGGGGCGTTCATCAGCCAAGCGTATACCCGCCGGAGTGCGTTCCCAGACGAGATTCCGGTGTGCGTACGAGTCAGGCCGAGGTGCCGAAGGCACCGCCGCTCGGGCCGTCGCGGAATGCCTCCAGCGCGGCCCGGGCGTCCTGCAACCACTTGACGCGGCCGGCCAGCTCGCCGGTGTCGAGCGTCCCGAGGATCGCGCCGCAGAGCGCGTCCCACGGGGCGTTGCGGGCGGTCAGGGCGGCGATCGGCGGACCGTCGAGCTCGCGCAGCCGGTCCAGGCAGCTCTGTTCCTCGGCCGAGATGTACTCGATCAGCCGTGCCAGGTCGCGTCGCCGGGCCACGGCGACCCGCCCCCGCAGCTCGTCGTAGCTGGTGGGGGCGGTGGCGAGCCACTCGTCGAGCCGCTCCTCGCCGTCCGGGGTGGTGCGGTAGACGATGCGCGGCGGGCTTCCGGGCGCGGTCGATCCGGGCACCGGCTCGATCAGCCCGTCGCGCTCCAAGCGGGATATCGCGGTGTAGACGGTCGAGGTGCGCACGCTCGACGGGTCGAGCACCCAACGTTGGAGCTGTCGCACCAGCACGTAGCCGTGCGCCGGCTCGCGGGCGATCAGTCCGAGGGTGGTGTGGCGGATCGGGAGCGTCACGGTGCGGCGCACGACCTGGGTGCACGGGTGCTCACCGGCAGCCTGCCAGAACGTTCCGCCCGAGAAGGTTCCGATGCGAACGAACGTTCCAATGAGGAGTATGGGCGCGACGGCGCTCTGCGCCGCTCGGCGGCCTCAGGCTCAGGCCGCGCCCTGGCCGTTCGCGGTCCGCCAGGTTCGCAGCACCGGCACCAGGCCGCGGGTCAGAGCCCCGCCGGCCTCGATCAGCTGGCGCGTCGCGTCGGCCAGGTCCCGCGAGCGCGCGCTGTCGCGGGACAGGAACAGCGCGACCATCGCGCTGACGATCACCGCGTGGCGCTGGCCGTGCCGGAGCTGTCCGACCTCCCGCAGGGTGCGGTCGATCAGCGTGGCGATCCGGTCGATCGCCAGCGCTCCGTCACCGTAGGCGTCGATCGCGCACCAGGACCCGGACGCTCGGTCCTCCGCCTGGTCGACGTAGCTGTCGAGCATGGTCGAGAGCGCCGACACCCAGCGGTACGCGGCGACCGCCGCCCGGCGATCGGCGTCGGAGGCCGCCCGGTCGCCGGCCAGGGCCAGCAGGGCGATCACCGTCATCGCCGCGGCCCCGCCGGCGGTCAGCTCGAACCAGCGAAGCTCGTGATCCGCGCCGTACTCGCGCTGCGCGAACCGCATCAGCGCGGCGTCGCGTCGTGCCACGTCGGGATCGTGGCCGATCTCGAGCGCTTGCGCGCGGGCGGCCTCGCCCAGCAGCAGCGGTCGAGCCTCGCGGTACCCCGGCAGCGCCGCGCAGCCGCGGCAGCAGGCGTGGACCAGCGTCGACAGATAGCCGCTGTCGTCCGTCCACGGATGGTCGGCGAAGTACCCCTGGACGTCGGCCTCCACGTCGACCGCGTCGACGAAGGCGCGCATCAGCGTCGTGCCGCAGCGACCCCGCGCGTCGGCGGCGTGTTCGCTGGCGACGTCGAGGAAGTTCGCGGTCACCTGGAAGTCGGTCAGCAGCGCGAGCAGTCGGGGATCGCGCTCCGACGGCAGGGTCCAGAACAGCGCGGCGCCGTCGGCGTAGCCGCGCTTCTCGGTCAGCGCGCGAAGCGCCGCGCGGCGCACGACCGGGTCGGGGATCGCCGCGGCGTGCGCCCGCCAGTAGCCGACGCGGCGCCCGACGCCCCGCAGGCCCCAGCCCAGCTCCCGTCCGACCGCGCGGCCGAGCGCGGCGACCTGGGCTCCCGTCAGCGGAACGGGGTCGCGGGAGCGATCGACGTCCGCGCTTCGCGCATCGCGTCGCGGAGTCGTGATCGATGAGGGCCGCACGTCAGTCGCCCGTCCGCAACGACGCTTGCGTGCGCGCCACCAGGAACCCCGGGAGCAGGACGACGAGGAACGCCACGCCGGATACGATCGCAAAGCTCGCGGCCGCGACCCCGCCGCGGACCGTCGCGATCACCGGGAAGCCGCTGATCGCCTCGAGCCCGCGGCTGAACAGCACTTGACCCAGCAGCGCGAACGCCGCGCCCGCCAGGCAGCCGGTCACGAACAGCGCGCCGCTCTCGACCGCCAGCGTGCGCCACATCGCCCCGGTCCCGTGACCGTCGAGCTTCTGGCGCGCGACCAGGGGCCGCCGCTGCCACAGCAGGGCGGCCATCGCCGACGCCATCGCCAGGATCGCCGCGATCAGCGTCAGCGTGGCGATCTGCCCCAGGCGCGAGAGGCCATTGCGGGCGGACGCCTGCTGGCGCTCGCTGCGGTCGGCGCCGGTCTCGACCCGCAGCGCGGAGTCCGGGCCCAGCGCCTGCTCGACCGCCTGGCGGCCGATCGCCGGCGGCACGCCCCGCTCCAACTGGACGTGTCCGGCGCTGATCGCGTCGCTGCGCCACGCGCGCCGGTAGTCGTCGGGGGACAGCACGATCGATCCGCCGGACCAGCCGAGGTTGGTCGTGATCGCCGCTACGCGCAGCTCGATCGGCGCCGGAGCCGGCAAGCTGAACCGGTCGCCGACGGTCAGGCCCATGCTCTTGGCGAGCGCGCGCGAGACCGCAGCCTGCCCGGTTCCACCCGGAGCGACGGCATCCGGGTCGCGTCCTTCGAGGATCTGCGACGGGGGGACCGCGGGCGTGCCGACGGCGGGGGGCGCGACGACCCAGGCACGACGGTCGGCGACGTCCAGGAAGCTCCCGCGGTACGGCTCGACGGCGCGGATCCCGGGCACCGACTCCAGCTCCGCCACCAGCTCCGGGTCGAACGGCGCGGTCGCCAGCAGCCCGCCGGTCCCGTACGGGGAGACCCAGACGTCGGCCACGCCGTTGAGTTGGCTGCCGACCTCGTCCAGGCCAGCCTGCAGGTTGGCCCGAGCTCCCTGCAACGCGACCGCGCCGAAGACCGCGATCGCCCCGGTCAGGGCGATCGCCAGCGACCGCGGTCGCCACTCGCGGGCCCGCAGCTGCGGCAGCGCCAGCTCGACCGCGACGATCGCGTGCCGTCGCCGGCGGCTGATCGCGCCGAGCAGGCCGATCACCACGCTCAGGACGGCTGGCAGCAGCAGGGCGAGCGCCAGCACCAGCGCCACCAGGCCGATCAGCGCAGCGCTCGGCACGGCCACGGTGATCGCGACGGAGAGCGCGAGCAGTCCGCCGCCGACGGCCGGCAGCAGCCCGCGGGGCGCCGCCGGTCGCGGTCGCGGGTCGGCGGCGGCGCGGGCGGTCCGTCCCAGCAGCACACGCCGCAGCGGGACCAGCACCCCGAGGATCGCCGCGGCCATCCCGCCCCCGACGGCTACCGCCACCGCCTGCCAGGTCACGATCCGGGCGTCGCCGAGCGGGAACGCGCCGCCCAGGAAGCTGACGTCCGACCCGTAGCCCTGGCGCGACAGCAGGTCGCCGAGCGCTAGGCCGATCGCCACCGCGACGACCCCCAGCACGAGCGCGTCGAAGAGCAGTATCCGCACGATCTGGCCCGGCCGGTAGCCGTCCAGTCGGAGATCGAGCGCCAGCGCACGGCGGCTGCCGACCGTGACCAGCATCGCGCAGAACGCGAAGAGGAACCCGACCAGCGCGCTGACCACGCTGGAGATCGTGGTGGCCTGGCTGGTCGGTGCGGCCGCCGCGTCGAACAGTCGGGCCTCGAACCCGGCGTCGCGCACGTCCAGGCGGGCGCCGGCGACCCGCTCGAGCCGCCCGCGGACCGCCTCCACCTGGCCGGGCTCGGCCTCGACGAGCACCCGCGAGACGCGATCGGGCAGATCGGCCAGCTGCTGCAGGTAGCTCAGCGGCGAGAGCGCGATCGCCGTGTCGACGACAGGGCCGACGTCGTCGTCGGTCACGACCGCCACCGGGACGGTGTGGTTGCGTCCCGCGATCTGGATTCGCGCGTCGTCGCCGAAGCGGATGCCGGCGGCGGCGGCGATCGGCGCCGGCAGGCCGATCGCCTCGCCCTCGGCCGCCTCGTCGGCGGTGAAGCCCTGCAGGCTGGCGCCCCCCAGCTCGACGGTGCGAGGGTCGGCGCCGAACAGCGTGATCGGCTTGCTGCCCCGTGGTCCGACCACGTTCGCCTGGACCTGCAGCACCGGAGCGGCGATCCGCACGCCGGGCAACTCGCGCACCCGGTCGGCGAGCCGTCCGTCCACGCCGTCGGCGCCACGGCCCACCAGCTGCAGCTGGCTGGTGCCGACGAGGCCGCGGTTGAGATCGCGGACCGGGCTGGAGAGGCTGGTGCTGGCGACCTGCGACGCGAACAGCAGCGCGACGCCGACGGCGATGCCCACGACCGCGAGCAGCTCCTGCAGCCATCGGTGACGCAGGCGGATCCGGTACAGCGTCAGGACGTTGAGGAACCACCGGGGTCCGGGGGGTGGCAGCGCGCCGCTCGGGCCCGGTGCGGTCACGGGCGGACGGGGCTCGCCGGGGCGGGGGAGGCGACCAGCGCGCCGTCCTCCAGGGTCAGGACGCGGTCTGCGTACTCGATCGCGTGCGCGTCGTGGGTCACCAGCAGCGTGGCGATCCCGCGATCCCGCGTCGACCGCTGCAGCAGGCGCAGTACGTCGTGCTTGCGGCGGCTGTCGAGGCTCCCGGTCGGCTCGTCGGCCAGCACCACGCCCGGGTCGGTCGACAGCGCCCGGGCGATCATCACCCGCTGGCGCTCGCCCATCGACAGCTGCTCGGGCCGGTGGTCGACCCGCTCACCGAGTCCCAGCTCCTCGAGCAGCGGCGCGACGCGCCGACGCGCCTCACGGACGCTCAGGCCGGTGCCGTACAGCTTCATCGCGGCGTTGTCGATCGCGTTCGCGCCGCCCAGCAGGTCGATCGACTGGCGGATGAACCCCAGGTCGTTCATCCGGTAAGCCGCCGCGTCGCGCTCCGACAGCGCGGAGACCGCGCGGCCGTCGACCAGGACGGTGCCGCTGTCGGGCCGGAGCACCGCGGCGGCGAGCATCAGCAGCGTCGACTTGCCCGATCCGCTGGGCCCGAACAGCGCGACCAGCTCGCCCGGGAGGACGGTCAGGGAGACGTCGTCGACCGCTCGCACGACCTCGCCGCCGGCCGAGTAGCGCTTGACCAGCCGGCGCAGCTCCAGTCCGGCCCGGTCGCCCGCGTACCGCTGCCCGGTCGCCACGGTCAGCTCTGCGCCGCCGCCGAGCGCGTGGGAAAGGCTACGACGGTGGCGACCGACGGCGCCGTCCGGCCGAGCAGCCGCCCCCCGGCCAGCGACCAGATCGTCTCGGCCCCCTGGATCTCGGTGACCTCGGCCGCGGTCATCAGCACCGCCACTCCGGCGTCGTCGGCGATCGACTTCAGCAGCGCTGCGATCTCGCCCCGCTCGAGCAGGCCGAGACCGGCGCTCGGGTCGTCGACGAGCAGCAGCCGCGGGCGCCGTACGATCGCCCGGGCGATCGAGGCCAGCGTGCGCTCGCCGTCGGACAGGTCGCTCCAGCGTTCCTGCACGACGTCGCCGGCGTTCACCCGGGCGAGCACCGTCCCGGCTTGGCGCAGCGCCTCCCCCCACGGCATTCGGTCCATCAGGGCCATCGCGATCCACTGGCCGACCGCCAGGTCGCGGGTCATCGGCCCGACGCGGGTGGCGATGCCGATCTGCCCGTGCAGCAGCGCTCCCCGCGCCTTGCGCGAGAGTTGCCCGATGTCGCCGCCGTTGAAGTGGATGCGCCCGCGGTCGGGGTCCTGCAGGCCCGCGGCGAGCTCGAGCAGCGTCGACTTGCCGGCGCTACGGGGACCCCAGACGGCACCGAGTTCCCCGGCGGCCAGCTCCAGGCTGACGCCGTTCAGGACGTCGACCGGCCGGTTGCCCCGCCAGAAGCGCTTGCTGACGTCGTCGAAGGCGAGCAGCGTCGACATCGCTCAGTGGCCTCGGCGGGCAGGGTGGGTGCGCATCGATTCCAGCGCCACCCGCGCGTCCTGCAGCCACTTGACGCGTCCCGACAGCTCGCCGCTGTCGAGCGACCCGAGGATCGCGGCGCAGAGCGTCTCCCACGGAGCCTGGCGGGTCAGCGCGTGGATCGGCGGTGCGTCGACCTGCTCCAACCGCGCCAGGCACTCCTGCTCGGCCGCGACGACGAAGCCGATCAGCGCCTGCAGGTCCTGCGGCCGGGCCAGGGCGATCCGCAGGCGCAGCTCGTCGTACGTGGCCGGTGGGGACGCCAGCCACTCGTCGAGCTTCTGCTCGCCGCTGCGGGTGGCCCCGTAGGTCAGGCGTGGTTGCCGATCGGTGCCGGCGGCGGCGGCGGGACCCCGTACTTCGATCAGCTCCTCCGCCTCCAGGCGCGACAGCGCGGTATAGACCGAGGAGCTGCGCACCGACGTCGGGTCTACGGCCCACCGGCGCAGCTGCTGCATCAAGGCGTACCCATAGGTTGGGCGCCGGGCTACGAGGCCGAGAACGGCGTACTTGGTGGGTGCGGCCATGACAGAGCGGGATCCGGGCGTCGAGAGCGGCTGTACGCGCGAGCATAGGCGATCCGAGGAACGTCCGTGCACCGAAAATCAGGTGCTGTCTCGGCTCGTCTCCGTATCGCCCGAGCGGGAATCGAGGCGGCAAGGGGGCAAACGCTGGTCGTGCCGCGCGCCGGCGGCGGGGCGTCCCGTGCGAACGTTCCCGTGAGGAGTGGCGGCCCGGCGAGCGGCCGACCTAGCATCGTTCGCGTGTCTTCTCCTGTGTCTCGTCGACGGCGGGCGGTCGACGGCGAGCAGCACGTGCCGTGAGCTCGCCTGCGTACCAAGCCCTCGGCACGACCTGGGGCGACCACGACTCGCGGACGCGGCTCCTGGACGCCACCGTCGAGCTGGCGGCGGGCCGCGGCCTCCAGGGGCTCACCGTCGGCGCGGTGACCGCAGCGGCCGGATCGACCCGGCGCACGTTCTACCGGTACTTCGCCGACCTCCCCGGAGCGTTCCTGGCGGCGCAGCTCGGGCTGCACTCCGAGCTGCGCGATGCGGTCGGCCGGGCGCACGCGACGAGCAGCGATCCGGAGCGGCGCGCGATCGCCTGCGTCGATGCCCTGGTCGATCTGGTCGTCGCGGACCGCCTGCGGGCCTGGGTGCTGTTCGTGGAGGGGCCGGCTGGGGGCACGACGCTCGACGCGTTGCGGACCGAGACCAAGGAGTGGGCGATCGACCTGCTGATGAGCGGCGCCCGGCCGCCGAAGGGCGACTCGCGGCCGCGGCTGCTGGCCGAGATGGCCGTCGGCGGTATCGAAGCTGTGGTCTGGGGCTGCCTGGTGCGGGACGACGCGGACGGGCTCGAGGCCGCGAAGCCGGGGCTGGTCGCGGCGGCGTTGCGCCCGTACCGGGCTCAGCGCCGCGGGCAGCGGGCGTAGGCGGTGACGGTCCGCGGCGGCGCGTCGCGGAACCGCAGCTCGGCCCAGAAGCGGAAGCCCCGGGCGGGGCAGCGGCGGGGTACCGGGATCGCGGCCGGTTCGTACCGCACGCGGTAGCCCCCGACCCGCCGGGTGTAGACGATCGACGGGCCGCCGATCGTGAGCGACATGCGGGTGATCGCGGTCGTCGCGTCGAGCGGCATCGCGGGCAGCGGCGGCGTGCGGATCAGGATCCCGACGCCGTACGGGCGCGGGGCATCGAACAGGCCACCGGAGAAGAGCAGCTGGGTGGCCAGTGGATGCCGCGTCTCGACGATCGTGACCAGCCCCGGTGCGTCGTCGACGCTGACTCCGCTGTAGAGCCGGACCGCACCTTCGGCGAGCAGCGTCTCGTCGCGGCTGAACCGCAGCTCGGCGCGCGCCGAGCCCGTTGCGATCAGGGCGTTCGACGGGCAGCTGACCGGCGTCGGGGTGGAGACCATGACCTCGGCGAACCGCTCCGGGGCGACCCGGCATTCGTCCAGACCGAGGCCGCTCATCGCCAGGTCGAGAGCGCTCGGCGTGTACACGCGCAGCTGGGTCATCGTGGCGCTCAGGCGCTTCGGGTCGATGCTGATCGCCAGCCGCAGCGATCCGTGGCCGCCGCGTCGGGCGTCGGCCCCCAGGCGTGCGGTGAAGGTGACCGGGGCGGGGCGTGCGGTGGTCGCCCGTGCGCTCGGGGTGGGCGGCGGGGCGGCGGCCGCGCCGGCCGGCGCGGGAGCCACCGCGGGGACGAGTACCGCGGCGAACGCGGCGCTGAGGGCGGCGCCGCTGCCGGTCCGCCCCCGGATCAGGCGCCTGGTCACACGGTGAGCGAGCCGACGGCGCGGATTGTCGTGGCCCAGTTCGACCGGTCGATGACGCCGTTGAAGCGGCCGTTGCCCGTCGCCTTGCGGTACCGACCGGTGCCACCGGACATCCGCGCGGTGCCCTCGAACCGCGGCTTGCTGCCGCCGGAGCGGGCCTTGCCGGAGATCCGGATCCGTAGCTCGCCGTGCCGGGAGACGACCGTCACGGTGCCGCTGATGCTCAGGCCCTTGAGCCGGATCGTGGAGCGGGCCGGGCCGGAGACCGTGCCCGTGACCGTGCCGCGGTGGGTGAACAGCATCCCGGTCTTCTTGACCAGCCGGAGCGACGCGTTCTCGGTTGCGCGGACGGTCGTGGTGGCCGTCGCGGGGGTCGTGGCGACGGCGGACGTGGCGGTCACGGCCGCGGCGACGATGGCCGTCGCGGCGGCGCGGATCGATGGGCGGCGTCGCGACGACCTCGGGCTCTCCATCGCTCCGACCGTACCACCGTCGGCGCACACGTGTACCGGATCTCGGCCGTCCGGCGGAGCAGGAGTACTCGCGTCGGAATAGTTCGCAGTGGAGCGTTGACCAAAGGAGTAGGCAACCCGCTGAACGGGTGGTTGTATCGCCGCACTACTGACCGTAGGTCTACGTCGTCGCCCCGTGCGTACACCAGGTGCGTGCTCATGAGCGGGGCGACTGCGCAGCAAGACGAAGGGGAGAGCGTGTGTTGCGAGAACGACTGAGCCGCCGTAGAGGCGGGCCACGCGGCGATGCCGCGTGCGGACGGGCCAGGGCGGATCGGCCCATGGTCGCCCGCTCGCTGGTCGGCGTGTCCATGGCCACCATCAGCAGCGCGGTACTCATGCTGGGCGGCGGCACGTCCGCTGCATCCGCGGCGACCGACAACTGCGCCAACGCGGAGTTCCGTGTGGGTCCGTCGGCCCTGCTGCCGGACTGCCGGGCGTACGAGTTGGTGAGCCCGGCGGACAAGGGTGGGTACACGCTGGTCTTGAACCTCAATGCTGCAGGCGCTTATGCGTCGCGCGACGGCGACCACGCGCGGTTCAGCGTCATCACGCCGTTCGCCGACCCGAAGGCGGGCTATGGGGGCCAGTACGTGTCCACGCGCGGTGCCGCAGGCTGGACGACCAAGAACATGAGCCCGGCCTTCTGCGGTCCTGATCCGAGTGGCCTGGTCGGCGCGGCGCCGGTTTTGGCTTTGCTCTCGGTCGATTTCTCGTTCGGGCTCTTCCAAGACTCGAACATCAACAACTGCGCTCCGGGCGATACCGGCGGCCCGGACGTCTACTCGGTCGGTCCGGACGGACGGTTCGTCTGGCAGTCGCAGAACGGTCCGCGTGAGAATTCCACCAGCATTCGCACCGTCGCCGGGCTCAGCGCGGACGGTCGACACCTCGCCTTCGAGACCGACGATCGGTTGATCCTGCCGCTCGAGGCGGGTAGAACCGGCCCGGGACTCTACGAGCGGGTCGGCGACCGACTCTTCGCCGTCGGCCTCGGCAACGACGGTCAGCCGATCAACCCCTGCGGTGCGAGCATCGCAGGGGGTACGACGATGTCCTCGGCTCCTCCCGGATCCGTTGCTGACGACGGGAGGGTCATCTTCTTCGTCAGCGGGTCGGGGAACGCGCCGGGTTGCTCGCCCACGACGAACGACGGCGGCCAACTCTACGCACGCATCGACGGTGAGCGTACCGTGCTGCTGTCTCGCTCGGATCGGAGTACGCCCGACGCGCGTCAGCTTCCGGTGTTCCTCGGCGCCACGACGGATGGAGGCACGGCGTTCTTCCGCTCGACGGAGCGGCTCACCGACGACGCGACGACAGGCGGCGGACTTTACGCGTTCGACCTCGGCCAGCTGCTCGACGGATCTGGCGGGAGTGGCCATCTGCGATTCCTGACCCCCGCGGTCGATTCGAGTCCCGCCGGCGTGACCTCGCTGCTCGGTTTCTCGGAGGACGGCGCCGTTGGCTACGTCGCGGCAACAGGTCGTTTGCATGCGGACGCCCCCGCTTCGGGCTCGAAGATCTACCGCGTCAGCCAGACAGGCGCGACGCTCGTGGCTGCGACGACAGCGTCCGCTGCGACGGTGAGTCCCGACGGTTCGAAGCTGGCCTACGTCGCACGGCCGGGAACGTTCGACCAAGTGATGCTCTTCGCCGCCGGCGCAGGGTCGGGGCCGGTCTGCGTTTCGTGTCCGACGGCCGGTTCGTCGGTCGGGCATGCCCGCATGCGGGTCAATAACCGCCCGCGTCCGATGGGCGACGAGCGGTTCGTCTCGAACGACGGCCGGGTGTTCTTCAACTCGCTCGACCGCCTGGTCGTGGCCGACACCAACGCGACGCACGACGTCTACGAGTACGACCGGGGGGAGCACAAGCTGCTGAGCTCGGGCACGAGCCAGTACCACTCGCTGTTGTGGGGCGTCGGGCCTGCCGGTCGCGAGGTCTTCTTCTCCACCGCGGACTCGCTGGTACCAGGGGATGTGGACAACGGCGACCTGGATCTGTATGTGGCGCGGATCGGCGGTGGATTTGCCGCCCCGCCCTTGGCTTCGGATCCGTGCAGTGGTGACGCCTGTCAGCATCCGGGGCCAGGCACGCCCGGCGGGCTGGTACCCGGAACGTGGGCCTTCAGCGGTACGGGTGATCTGCCTGAATCACCGGCCGACGAGCCGTCGGTCACGCGCCTCTCGCTGTTGAACGATCGTCGTTCGGTCGGCGGACGATCGGGCTCCGTGCGGGTTCGCACCTCGGGACCGGGACGAGTGCGGACGTCAGGTGCCGGGCTGCGGCAGACCATCCGAAGCGTCTCGCGCGCGGGGACGGCCTATCGCGTCGCCGTGCGGTTGTCGCCGCGGGCCACGCGGACGCTGGAGCGCCGCGGTCGCGTGCAAACGCGGGTGACCGTCCGGTTCACGCCGGTCAGCGGCCCAGCTCGGTCCGTGCGGGTGCGCATGACGTTCCGCACAACGAGGTCGTCCCGAGCGAGTACGCGGGCAAGCTCGGATGAACGGTCGACGCTCGCCGTTGCGGCTTCACCTGAAACGAGCGAGCGATGAGCACGTCGTTGCGCCACAGCCACAGGGACGAATCGATGGGAGGCGGAATGGGTCCGCGAGCAATCAGTGGTGCCAACCTGACGGTGTGGCGGCGCGCGGCGCTGCTCGCATTGGTTGTGCTCGCCGGCGTTCTGCTCGCCCTGGCTGGTGCGTCGACGGCGCGGGCGGCGTTCGGGTTCGTCGCCGGCGAGACCTCGGCGAACGCCTACAAGGCGGACGGAACGACCCTCGAGACGCAGGCGGGGGCGACGCCCCATACGGCGACGACGGTCTTCGAGCTCAACTCGACGTTGACGCAGGTCACCCCGACGTCGTTCTCGCGGCTTCCGGACGAGAACGTCAAGGACATCCAGGTCGACCTGCCCACCGGCTTCGTCGGTGACCCGAACGCGACGCCGAAGTGTCCGCGCGAGGTGCTGCCCGACGCGTTTCCGAACAACCTGGCCCCCTGCCCGCCGTCCACCCAGGTCGGGACGGTCAAGCTGTGGTTCGGGAGTCGAGCGGCCACCGCCACCGGCGGGACCTATTACCAGTTCCCGGTCTACAACATGGTGCCGCGGAAGGGCGACCTCGTCGACCTGACGTTCGTCGTCGTGAGCTTCGGAGGAACCCACGTCATCGGGAGCGTCCGGCAAAACGACTTCGGCGTCCGCACCAGCATCTCGAACCTGAGCGCGCTGTTGCCCCTGGTCAGGACGGAGATGTCGTTGTGGGGAGTTCCTGCTGATCCGGTCCACAACGCCCAGCGCGGAATGATCTGCGCGAACTCGCCGCTGGCCTGCTTCAACGGCGGCCAGGTCGGCGGAGCGGCACCGCGCGCGTTCTTGCGGAACCCGGTCCGGTGTGACGGGACCAACCCCGTCACCGAGTTCAAGGTGCGTTCGTGGCGTGAGCCGACCACCTGGCTCACGGACACGGCGTCGGGACCTCCATTGACCGGCTGCGAAAAGACCCGCTTCACGGCGTCGTTCGGTGCAAAGCCGGAGATCTCGCGGCCTGACGCCCCGTCTGGCCTGAGTGTCGATATCGGACTGCCGCAGAACGACGACCCGAAGGGGCTCGGCACGCCCCCGATGAAGAAGGCCGTCGTCACCCTGCCTCCGGGTATGTCGGTCAACCCGGCCAGTGCTTCGGGGCTGGTGCCTTGCACCGATCCGGCGTTGAACCTGGGGAAGGACGTTCCGGTCAGCTGCCCGGACGCGTCGAAGATCGGTGACGTCGAGGCGACCACGCCGGTGCTCAGCGAGCGCCTGACCGGCGGGATCTACCTGCGTCCGCAGGCGTCCAACGATCCGGAGTCGGGCGAGCTGTTCCGGGTCGCGCTGGTGCTGGAGAGCAAGGAGCGCGGTCTGTCGATCCGGCTTCCCGGCTCGATCCGGGCGGACAAGGTCACCGGGCAGCTGACGACGACGTTCGACAACAACCCGCAGATGCCGGTCGATCGGGTCAAGCTGCGGTTCAAGTCCGGTCCGCGGGCGCCGCTCGCGACGCCGGCAGCGTGTGGTCGCCACACGGTCAACGCGGAGCTGAGCTCCTGGGCCGGCCAGACCGCGAACCTCAACTCGACGTTCGACATCGACTGCGTGCCGGGTCTCGGTGGCTTCACGCCCTCGTTCGTGGCGGGCACGGCCCTCCCGGTCGCCGGCGCGCACTCGCCGTTCTCGCTGTCGATCGCCAAACCGGACAACCACCACGCGCTGACCGGGGTCAACGTGGCGTTGCCGCCGGGGCTGCTGGCCAACCTGAAGGGCCGGATCGGCAGTCAGGTCGGCACGGTGACGGCGTTCGCCGGACCGGGCGGATCGCCGTATCCGCTTCCGGGTCGCGTCTACCTGGAGGGCCCCTACGGGGACGCGCCGTTCAGTCTGAAGGTGGTCGTTCCGGCGGTCGCCGGCCCGTTCGACCTCGGTGAGGTGGTGGTCCGGCAGCGGATCCACGTCGACCGCCGCAACGCGCAGGTCAGCATCGCCAGCGACCCGCTGCCGACGATCGTCTCCGGGGTGCCGGTGCGGCTGCAGCGGCTGGACGTCAACGTCGACGCACCCGGGTTCATGGTCAACCCGACCTCCTGCGCGCCGACGACGGTCCACGCCGACCTCAGCTCGGCGGCGGGCCAGGTCGCGCAGGTCAGCACGCGGTTCCAGGTCGGCGAGTGCGCGTCCAAGCCGCTCGAGCCGAAGCTGGCGATGCAGTTCACCGACCGCGCCGAGCTGCGGCGCAACAAGCACCCGGGCGTGCGGGCGGACCTGGGCGCGATCCCGGGCCACGCCAACCTCAAGCAGGTCCGAGTCGCGCTGCCGCTGGCCGTGGCGCTCGACCCGAACAACGCCAAGGCGCTCTGCCCGCCGGAGGGTCCGGCCGCAGGCGCGTGCCCGGACGAGTCGATCATCGGCCACGCGCGGGCGACCACACCGCTGCTGGACGTTCCGGTGGAGGGTCCGGTCTACTTCGTGAAGGGCACCCGGATCGGAGCGAACGGCCGCGTGATCGCGACGCTGCCCAAGCTGTACGTCCGGCTGTCCGGCCAGGGCGTGACGATCGACCTGCACGCCGACTCGTCGGTCTCCGGCCCGACCGGCAAGCAGAAGCTCGTCACGACGTTCAAGGAGCTGCCGGACGTCGCGCTCGATCAGTTCTCGCTGCGGATCAACGGCGGGCCGAACGGGGTGCTGAAGGCCACGGCCGACGTCTGCGGCGCGAGCACGAGCACGCAGGTCCGGTACACCGGGCATAACGGCCGGGTCACCACCCGGACGATCACCGCGGGCGTCGAGGGCTGCCGCCCGCAGATCGTGTCGAGCTCGCACACCGACTCCCACCTGTCGGTGCGGGTCGGGGGCATCGGTCCGGGCACGCTGCGGCTGACGGGATCGCGAATCGCCACGGGCATCCGGACGATTCGCGGCGCGAACGCGGCCACGATCCGCGGTCGGTTGAACCTGACCGCGTCGCAGAAGCAGCTTCTGCGGCAGGGTCGCACGGTGAAGACCGCCGTGCGGGTCCGCTACAAGCCGACGAAGGGCAAGGCGGTCACGGTGCGCAAGACGGTCAGCATCAAGGGGGTCAAGCGCGGCGGGGACTGAGCCGACGTGAACGGGCGGCCCGATCGATCGGGCCGCCCCGTGCGCGTCGTTCCGATGCGCATCGAGGGACCGGCCACCGTGCCGGTCCCTCTTAGTTACGGGACGATCAAGTGGGCCCGGTTTCCAGAGGACTTTCCAGATTCTCCGGCAGGCGTATACTTGTCGTGTGCGATCGATCGGAGGGATCCCCGCGGCGCCACGATTCTCGCTGCAGAACCACGGCCTGGCGCTGGTGCTGTGTCAGGTCGCCTTCTCGCCGGTTCTGCGGATTCGCCAGGAGAACGGCATCGTCGGGTTTCAGGAGGCGATCCGTAAGCGCTACCCCGGGTACGTACCCCAACAGGGTCTGCAGCTGATCGTGACGCCCGACGGCGTACAGCAGCAGTCGACGGCAGAGACGCAGCACCGGTTCGAGGACAGCTCCGGCAGGTTCTCGGTGGTCCTCACCTCGGAGTTCATGGCCATCGAGTCCCGCTCGTACTCGGGAATCGACGAGTTCTCCGAGCGTGTCGTCGAACTCGCCCGTGCGGTTCAGGAGCACTTCGATCCGAACGAGGTGCGACGCGTCGGCCTCCGGTTCGTGAACGAGCTTCGCCTCCGGGGCGCCGAGCCGGCGGAGGATGCGGCTCGCATCATCAACCCAGCGCTGATCGGGGCGGCGGGGGCTTCGGAGCTCGCTGGCGTCGTGGCCGGGTCAGACGCCATTCTGAGCCTGGGCGTCGGCGGCGATCGCATGCAGGTTCGGCACGGACTGCAGCCGCTTGGCGGGACCACCGTCCCCCCGGACGTGCCTGACCGCACGCCGTCGAACGACCTGGCGCTGCCGTTCTACCTGCTGGACATCGACGCGTTCAGCGCCGATCCCCGTCCGTACGCGTCCGACTGGATCAGCGAGACCCTCCAGCGGTACAACGACGATGCGCGCTCGTTCTTCGCGTGGAGCGTCAGCGAGGACTACCGGACATCCGTGCTCGGTCAAGGACGATGATGACGCTGCCTGCGACGACGTCTCTCGGTGCGCCCGGAGGAACGGGCACGGCGGTGGTCCGGCGGCCGGGCTCGACGTTGGTGGCGGCGGCCGCCACGCTGGTGCTGCTGGGCAGCGGCGTCGCCGAAGCCGGAACGGTCGTGACCCCCCGAGCTGACCTTCGTCCGGCTATCGATCGTACGTCGTTGGATCGCATCACCGTCGATGGTCGGGTCGAGCCCTTTCGGGCGCCGAGCCGGATGGCCCAGGTCCTCACGCTCGCACCGTTGCCGCTCCGGACCTGGGCCGGCGTCTTCGGCGTGACGCACACCACGATCGGACACTGGAAGGACGGTCAGGAACCTGATCGCGACCAACTCGATCGTGTGTTGGGCGCACTGACGGAAGCTGCACCGTTTCACGCGGATCTGGCGTCGTGGCTGCAGGCAGCGCTCCCGGGGACCGACATCCGCCCGCTCGATCTGCTGCGGGACGAACGTTGGACCGCCTTCCGCGGGGCGATTCGCGTGCAAAGCGCACCGTCGGTCGGCCTCGACGGCGATGAGCTCGTCCGTCGTCGACGGGCGCAGGTGTCCTGGGCGGTCCCCGAGGTGCCGATCGTGGTGGACGCGTGAACGATGACCGGTGGCGACGCCGAGTGGCGACAGGGCAGCCTGCTGCCGGCATCGGTCAGCGTGCCGACGCTGCAGTGGATCGCCCCGACGAATCCCGAGACGAAGGTCGGTCGTAAGGCCGTCCGCGCCGCGCAGCGGGCGAGCACGGGGGACGGCTCCGATCTGGTGATCGGCCCCGGCGCTCGCAAGGACGAAGACCGGTGCATCGTCCTGACCCAGACCTGCGACCTGATCAAGCCTGCCGACGCTCTGCCGCAGTTCGAGGTCGCACGGGTCTTCACGACGCGCAACGGGCCGACGATCGCTCAGGCGCAGGATTTCGGGTCGGCCCGGTTCTACCGTCTCGACGCGGGGGACGACGAGGCGATGATCCTCGATTACGGTCAGCGCGCTCTCGTTGAAAAAGGCCTCCTCCGCGCGTGCGCCCCGGACCACGCTGTGCTCTCCGCCTGGGGCCCGGCGGATCGGGAGCGGTTCGCCCGATGGCTGGGGCAGCGCTATGCGCGTCCGGCGATTCCGGACGAGGACTACGAGCTGATCACCCGGCCGGTACGAGAGGCCTGGAAGGCGTTGCCCGCCGACGCCTCGGCGGCGTTGAACCGGGAGTACGCCGAGTGGCGCTACCGGCGCGAGGATGACGGCTCGCTGACCCTGTACGTCCTGTCGCGCCGTGCGGACCCTGACGCGATGCTCGCCTTGGAAGTGTCCGACTTCCTGACCCAGGCCATCGAGCGAGAGTACCCCGGCGCGGTGCGGGTGGCTCTTGGCCGCCGGTCGTACCACGAGTTCACCAAGGCGGACGAACTGTCGACCCACCAGATCAACATGGAGTGGGCCAGTCACGACGCGGACGGATCGGCGGCCCTGCCCGTCCGGTGAGCCGGTTCTCAGCGCGGAAGGCGGCGATCTCACCGCGAACATTCCAATGAGCAGTAGTTGACGCGCTCCTACCCGTGGTTGCATCGCTCCACTGATGCTCGCAGTGGAGCGTCTCCGTGCGGAACGATCCTCGCGGAGACTTCTGCCGCGAGGGAGAGAGAAGGAGTGCGTGTGATGCATGGAAGGAAAAGTCATCCTGTGGGGCGGCTGGCCTGTGGGCGACGGGAGGTCCGGGCGCTCGGACGCGAAGGCCGCTGGCCAGGAGGCTGCCGATGACGGCTCGGGAGGGGATCCGCTGGCGTCCTTGGTGCTTGGGCGTCGGCATGAGCCTGGCGCTGGCCGTGCCGCCGACCGCCGCCACCGCCGCCGAGCGCGGGGTCGAGCTGATCTCGCCGGCGGAGTCGCAGGGGTTGTCGGTGATCAGCGCGTGGGGTTCGGCGGACGTCGAGCAGGCGTTCTTCGCCACCGACCAGTTTTCGGCCAGCACGCGCGTAGCGACGCGCACCGCCCACGGCTGGGCGCTCGGTGCCCCGCTGCTGCAGAACCCCGGCGTCTCCCTTTCGCTGCCCTCCGTCTCCGTCGACGGCTCTCGCCTCGTCGCGATTGAAGGGGCGCCTTCCGGTCCGGGTCCGGGTACCCGGACGGATGGTATGTACCTGCACGTCGAGGGACAGCCGGTCAAGACGCTGTTCACCCACCCGAATCCGGGCCTCGGCAACCCGAGGCCAAGCGAGTACTACGGTGCGGACGAGGACGTTCGACGACTGTACTTCCGCGCCGCGCCGGGAGTCGTCGACGGGCCGACCAGCGCTTCCGGCCTCTACCGCTGGAACGATCCGGCCAACCGGTTCGATGTCGTGGAGATCGACGATCCGCGGGTCCAGGCCTGTGGCAGCTACACCGCGACGTTCGCCGGCGTCGTCGGCGTGCTGCAGAACGGCATCTCGGCGGACGGACGCCGGGTGATCGTGCGCAACGGCCAGTGCACCGTTCCCGGCTCGTCGCCCGTGCAGACCGTCCACCCGCACCTGTACGTCTGGGAGGATGGCGCGGCGACCGACATCTCGCGTCCACTTCCCGGTGAAGCGGATGGTGCGGCGACCTTCGTCGGCATGACGCCCGACGCCTCGCGGGTCTTCTTCCGCTCGCCGGCGAAGCTGACCGCCGACAGCACGGCCGGGCTCGAGGAGCTCTACGTCCGGGAGAACGGGCAGACGACCCGGATCGCGCTGCCCGTCGGATGGACCATCATAGTGTCGTCGGTCGCAGCATCGGGCGACGGCACCTCCCTGTGGTTCGCCGCTGATACCGGCGTCAACGGTCCACAGCGCACCCGCCTCATGCGCTGGCGCGATGGTGCGCAACAGGAGATCGCCCCCGGGTCGAACAACGCGTTCAGCGTGTCGGTCAACGTGGAGGTCAGCCGAGACGGCAGCGCCTATCTCATTCGGAACGCCACGGACTTCACCGGGCGAGGCACGGCCGGGACCGACCAGTACCACCGATTCGGCGATGACGGGTCGGTGGACTGCGTCTCGTGCCCGCCCGTCGGCGTGCCCGTCCGGGCGATCGCTGCTCAGCCAATCGGGAACAAGCTGCGTAAGCCGGCCATCTCCGCGGATGGCTCGACCATCGCCTTCGACACCCCGTCGGCGATCTCGCCCCGCGACGTCAACGGAGCAGTCGACGTCTACCTGTGGCGGAGCGGGGAGCAGGCCCTGCTCTCGTCCGGCACCGCCTCTGGTGACGCCAACTTCCAGAGCATGTCGTGGGACGCCTCCAGCGTCTACTTCTCCGCGTGGGGCGGACAGGTGGCGGGCGTCACCGACCCGTACCGCAAGCTCTACGTCTCGCGGGTCGGCGGTGGCTTCCCGCCCGCGCCGGCGCGGCAGGACTGCGGCGACGACTGCCAGGGTCCGGTGACCCCGCAGCCGGTGCTGCCGGGCGCCGGGTCGACGATCTTCTCCGGGCCGGGGAACGTGGTTCCCGCCGATCCGCCCGCCCCGTCGACCGCGACCACCCGCGTGCGGGCGACGCGTCCCAAGGTGGCGCGCGGTACCCGGACGACCGTCTCGGTGCGGGCACCGGGCGCCGGTCAGATCCGGACGTCCGGCTGGGGCCTGCGTCGCGAGTCGCGCCGCGCGACCCGCGCGACGACCTACCGGGTGCCGGTCCGCTTGACCCAGCGCGCGGCGCGGACGCTGCGCAGCAAGGGCACGGTGAAGACGCGGGTGACGGTGCGGTTCACGCCCACCAACGGCAGGGCGCAGACCGCGCGCGTCGCGGCCACGTTCCGTCGCGCCGCGAACGCGCGGACGACCGTCGTGCGGGGTGAGCTCTGATGCGCCGCACCAGCAACCGACAGACCACGAGCGAAGGGTGCACGACGATGGCGCAGCAGCGACCGCGACGGACGCGGTTCCTCGGCCGGGCGCTGGCCCTGGCCGCGGTGATCGGGCTCGGTGCGGCCGGGCCCGCACAGGCGGAGGCCCCGGGCCTCGTGCCCGGCAGCTTCAAGATCTCGGTCTCGGACACGCAGGCCGGGGGGAACCCCGACGTGCTGACCGAGTTCAACTTCAAGTCGAAGCCGGGGTTCTTCCTCGGGTTCCCCTCGACGGTGCCGGTCGACGATCCGAAGGACGTGAGCGTCGACCTGCCGCCGGGCCTGGTCGGCAATCCGCAGAACTTCGCGCAGTGCGCGCCGGACAAGTTCCCGCGGTGCCCGTTCGAAACCCAGGTCGGTGAGGCCGTGGTGACCTTCTCCCCGCTGATGGGGATGGACTTCGAGGTCACGACGCCGATCTACAGCATCGAGCCGCCGCAGGGGGCGGTCGCGCAGTTCGCCTTCAACGGCAGCGCCGGGGTGCTCGTCCAGATCACCGCCTCGGTGCGCTCGGACGGTGACTACGGGCTGAGCATGACCACGCTCA
>CAZMVL010000027.1:0-10580 GCA_964569335.1 uncultured Paraperlucidibaca sp. | reverse complement strand
ATCATGCCGGTGCTCGGCGTGAAGCTCGGCTTCTGGGGAGTCCCCGGCGATCCCGCGCACGACGCTGCACGCGATCGGTTCTGCGAGATGGGTTCGTGCTCACGCGCGAGCTCGCTGCCGGCGTTCGTGCCGTACCCGACCGGCGGAGTTGCCAGCGGCAGCCCGGTTCGCCCCTTCATGATCGCCCCCGTCCAGTGCGGGGTCGAGACGACGGCGACGATCAAGGCCAACACCTGGGCGTTCCCGGAGTTCGACACGGCGTCGACGACGATTCCGGCCTTCACCGGCTGCGACAAGCTGACGTTCGAGCCGCGGATCACCGCACGGCCGACCAACCGCACCGCGGCGGCACCGACCGGCCTCGACGTCGACATCCAGGTGCCGCAGAGCAACGAGCCCTCCGGGGTCAGCACGCCGCCGCTGAAGGACGCGGTGGTGACGCTGCCCGAGGGGATGGTCGTCTCGCCGCCCGGCTCGGACGGGCTGGAAGCCTGCACCGACGCGCAGCTCGGGGTCGGGTCGCTGGCGAAGCCCGCGTGCCCCACCGGCTCGCAGATCGGCACCGTGCGGATCGAGAGTCCCGTGATGAGCGAGGACCTGACCGGCACGATCTACCTGGGCAACCAGACGCCGGAGCAGCTGCTGCGGATCTTCCTTTACGTCGAGGGCGGCGGCGTGCAGCTGAAGCTGCCGGGCAAGATCGATCCGGACCCCGTGACCGGTCGTCTGACGACGACGTTCGCGGACCAGCCGATGCTGCCCGCCAACCGGATCCAGCTGTCGTTCAAGTCGGGCCCGCGCGCGGTGCTCGCCAACGCGCCGACCTGCGGCACGAAGACGACCCAGGCGCGGATCACCTCGCACGGCGGGCAGGCCGTGGACCTGACGGACAGCTTCGAGATCACCGGCGGGTGCGAGCGAGCCCACGCGTTCACGCCGAGCTTCAGCGCCGGCACGCTGATGCCGCGGGCGGGTGCCCTGGCGCCGTTCGCGATCGACGTGGCGCGCGGCGACGGTCAGCCGGCGCTCAACGGGCTGACGATGACGCTGCCCCCGGGTCTGACGGCCAATCTCAAGGGCAACATCGGTACCCAGGTCGGTACGGCGCGGGTGGCCGCCGGTCCGGGGGCCAACCCGTTCTGGCTCGCCGGTCCGGTGATCCTCGAGGGCCCGTACCGGGATGCGCCGTTCAGTCTGCGCGTGTTGATCCACGCCAAGGCCGGACCGATCGACCTCGGGATGGTCGAGGTGCGTCAGCGGATCTACGTCGATTCGAAGGACGCCCACGTGACGATCCTCAGCGATCCGCTGCCGACGATCCTGCAGGGCATCCCGATCCAGCTGCAGAAGCTGCGGGTCGACGTCGACAAGCCCGGGTTCATGGTCAACCCGACCTCGTGCGAGCCGACGGTGATCCGCGGGACCCTGCACTCCGACCACAACCAGACCGTGCCGGTGGAGAACCGATTCCAGGTCGGCGACTGCGCGTCGTTGAAGTTGACGCCGAAGCTCTCAATGGCCTTCACCGGGGCGTCGGAGATGCGTCAGGGTCGTCACCCCGGCGTCGAGGCGAACCTCGGCACGATCTCCGGTGACGCCAACCTGAAGCAGGTCAAGGCGACGCTGCCGCTCGCGGTGGCGCTGGACCCCAACAACGCGAAGGCGCTCTGCGAGCCGGCTGATGCCGTCGCGGGTCGTTGTTCGCCGGACGCGATCATCGGCCAGGCCAAGGCGACGACGCCGCTGCTCGACGTTCCCGTCGAGGGGCCGGTCTACTTCGTCAAGGGGTACCGCACGGGGGCCCGCGGTCAGCAGATCGCGACGCTTCCGAAGCTGTACATGACGCTCGCCGGGCAGGGGGTCAAGATCAACGTCTGGGCGGACTCGTCCGTGTCCGGGCCGATCGGCAAGCAGCGCTTGGTGACCACGTTTGTCGACGTGCCGGATGTCCCGATCAACGATTTCCGGCTGCAGATCAACAGCGGCGCCAACGGCGTGCTGAAGGCGACCGCCAACGTCTGTGGCGCACCGAAGGGCACGGGGATCGAGTACACCGGGCACAACGGTACGGTGCGTCGCATGACGGTCCAGGCGACGGCCACCGGCTGCCGCCCCCAGATCATCACGAGCTCGACCAACCGTACGTCGGTGTCGGTGCGGGTCGGCGGGATCGGCGCCGGGCGACTGACCCTGTCGGGTCAGCGTCTGCGGACCACCACGCGGACGATCCGCTCGGCGGACGCCGCGACCATCACGAGCCGCCTGCGCCTGACGTCGAGCCAACAGCGGCTGCTGCGCCAGGGCCGTTCGGTCCAGACCAAGCTGCGGGTGCGGTTCCGTCCCGCCAAGGGCAAGACGGTGACCATCAACCGCACCGTCCGGGTTCAGGGGGTCAAGCGCGCGGGGAGTTGACGGCCCGCGTGGTGACGGCCCGCGTGGCACCGGAACCGTAGCCGGGGCCACGTCTCACGACTCCGAGGGCCGGCCGTTGCGCCGGCCCTCGCTCGTGCGCGAAGTCGCCCGCCAGCGGAACGTCGGGACTCAGCCCGCGACCTCCACCCGGTCCCGCCCGAGCGGCCCGATCCGCAGGCCCAGCTGCTTGACCAGCAGCGCCATCAGGGTCAGGGTGCCGATCGCGACGATCCACAGCAGCAGGCCGCTCTGGAACTTCCAGCCGAGCGCCGTCGACATCGCGATCGTGTTGTTGGTCGCGTGCAGGACGATCGGCGCGTAGAGCGTGCCGGAGAACTGGTACAGCAGGCAGAGCACGAAGCCGAACGCCGCCAGCACCGGCAGGAAGATCGCCTTCGATCCGGCGACGTGCAGCCCACCGAAGATCAGGCCGTCGATCAGTGCGGCCAGCAGCACCGCGACCCAGACCGGGGCGAACCGGGCGATGCTGTTGCGCAGACCCGGGAACAGCACGCCGCGCAGTAGGAACTCCTCGCCGATCGGGGCGAAGACCGTGACGCAGAAGGCGATCACCATCCCGGCGAGGACGGTGTCCTTGGCGCCGAGCTTCTCGGGCAGGTCGTCCTGCTCGTCCCCGATCCCCATCAGCGCCCCGATGCCCGCCGCCAGCAGCAGGTAGACCACGAACGCGGCGACGATCAGGCCGACCACCACCCACTTGCGCGGCGGCATCCAGAGGCCGAAGTCGCGCCGCCGCAGCCGGCCGATCGCCAGCAGCGCCAGGATCAGCACGGGAATCCCGACGAACGCCGCGTTCTGCAGAACCGACGAGACGACGGTGCCGATCACGTTGGTCGTCGTCGTGTCGTCACCGATCAGCAGCGCGGGGATGCCGACGAACAGCGTGACGCCGAACGTGGCCAGCAGCGCGAGCAGCGCCGCCCCGACGCCCCAGCGGGTGCCCTCGGTCTCGTCGTCGGCGGGATCGGCGGCGGGGCCGTCCGGGGCCGCCGGAAGCGGCGCGGACGACGGCGGGACGCTGGTGGTCACGCGGGGGAGGCTAGCGGTAGCGGGCAACCACCGACCCGGACGCGCTCGTCGTCGGACGCCAACGCGTTCGTGATTCGCCCGCGCAGACCGGGCAGATCGCGAACGGTCGCCCAGCCGCCGCGCGACCCGAACGCGTTCGGGCTTCGCCCGCGATAGCCGGGCGGATCGCGAACGGGTGGCGACGGGTCGGGGGAGCACGGCCGGACCGCCGCCGGAACGCGCCGGCTCACCCGTGAAGCAGTCGGCGGAGCCCCTCGGCCGTCTCGCGAGGACGCTGGACGATCGCGTCCTCGAGCAAGCGCACGGTGCGCCACCCGTTGGTCGCGAGCACGAAGTCCCGGGCGCGGTCGCTCGTGAAGGCGTCGACGTGACCGTGGGTCCGCCCGTGTCGACCTCAGCGATCACGCGGTGACGAGGCCAGGCGAGGTCGGCTTCGTACGTCGTCTCGCCGATCTGGATCAGCGTGTTGACCTCGGGGGCGGGGAGATGGTGGTCCTGGCAGAGCCGCACGAGGCCCGCCTCCAGCTCGCTCCGTGTCCGGCCCCGCACGACGTGCAGCTCGCGGGCCAACAGCTCGCGGATCATCTGGCTTCCCGCTCGGTTGGGATGGTCGCGCAGCTCACGCTCGATCTGGTCCGGACGGAGCATCCGCCGCGACGCAGCTGTCGTCCACGTGCGGCGGACCGCTTCGTACGACGTCGTTGCGGCCATGTCGACGAGCGTGCGCGCGACGTTGGTGCACGGCAGGCCCGATCGCGTGACGACCACCGCCGGGAGGGTGGTGGACATGTGGATGGAGAGCTGTGGACCTCGGCTCCGGCGCACCGGCGAGGTCACGTGGATCGGTCCGCGACGCTCGGGGGCGAGCCCCAGGTGCTCGGCTGCGGAGCGGTGGCTGAGCGCGCTGCCCGGCGGCGAGGCCAGCAACGACGCCGCCCGAAGTCCCAGGGGCGTGACCGGCGCTCCGGCCAGGACGAAGACCCCGCGGTGGATCGGGCGCAGACTGCCGTGGGCCAGACGACGGTCGATCCCGTGACGCGAGATCCCCGCGGTCACCAGTTGCGCGCGCGACACTGCTCCGTGCTGCTGTCCGGCGATCCACGCGATCCTCGCGTCGTCGTGGAGGTGCCGGGGAGCCTGGCGGATCGTGACGGCCCAGAACGGCTCGGGCGGGTGAGAGTCGGATTTCGGGGATGTCGGTCGGAAGGTGGCGGCGCTGGGAAGGGTGAGGTCGTCGGCGGGCATCGTGCGTAGCGCGGTCGGTGGGTTCGGGGCCGAGAGGGCGTGCGGGTGTGCCGTTCGCGATCCGCCCGGTGATGGCGGGCGAATCGCGAACGCGTCGAGCGGGCAACGGCTCCGAGCTTGGCGAAGTTCGGCGCACAGGTGACCGGGCAATGAGCGCCGCCTTCGTGTCGATCGCGCGGCGATTCAGATCGCGCCCCGAGGCCGATCGGGCGTGCCCAACGGGGTCGCCGAACCGATGCGCGGTTGGCCCGCGCTACGCGGGCAAATCGCGAACGCGTTGACGGGTGGCCGGCTCGCGTAGCGCCCCGCGCCACCCCGCGAAGAGGACGCCGCTACGCCACGAAGACCCAGCGCGCGGTCAGCATCGAGACGCCGGCCAGCATCGCCAGGCCGATCGCGCCCAGCACGATCCCGCGCCGGCGGGGGTGCGATCCCTGCACGACCCACCAGCCCAGCCACATCGCCAGCGGGAACAGCACGCCGAGGAAGCGCGGCAGCGACATCAGCGGCTCGCCGCCGCCGACCGCCGGCGCGCTCAGCGGCAGCAGCAGCGCGCAGCCGACGTAGGCCGCGTAGGCGACCGGCAGCCGCCGCGCGACGCCGACCAGCGCGACCAGGCCGCCGAACAGGAACAGCAGCAGCAGCGGGTTCATCCACTCCGCTCCGGGCGTCGCGGCACTCGCCTCCGGGGCGGTCCCCAGCAGCTGCGCGATCCCGTCGCCGGCGGCCTCGATCGCCCGCAGCAGGCCGGCCACCGGCCCGACGTTCTCGCGGCCCCACTCCTGCTGCTGGTCGAACGACGTCATCCAGTCGTGGCCGATCACCCGCAGCGTGATCAGGTACGTGAGCAGGCCGAGCGGCACCACCGCGACCGCGCGCACGGGTCGCTTCCACGGCCACTGCCGCCAGCCGACCTCGGCCCGCGGGTCGAGCGGCCGCGGTCGCTGGCGGTACTGGTCCCACGCGATCAGCGCCAGCGGCACCATCAGCACCACGCCGGCGCTGCGGGTCGCCGCCGCCAGCGCGCCGAGCGCCCCGGCGATCGCCCACGCGTGCTGCCGTGCGGCCAGCAGGCAGCCGACCGACAGCAGCAGGAACAGCCCCTCGGAGTAGACCGCGGTGAACCACATCGACCCGGGGAACGCGAGCAGCGCCCAGGTCGCGGCCTTCGCCGCGGGCCGGCCGAGCTCCAGGTCGGTCAGCCGGTGGAAGAGCATCGCCCCGACGAACGCGCAGGCCAGCGAGATCAGCAGCCCCGCGACCAGCGGCGAGCCGACGAACCAGCCGCCGACCCGCAGCAGCACCGGGTACAGCGGGAAGAACGCGGTGCGCGGCGGGTAGTCGGTCGGGTAGCCGACCTCCGCGATGTCGATGTACCAGACCGCGTCCCAGCGCGCGAGCGGGGCGATCACCGTACTCAGCAGCTCGCCCAGCTCGCTCGTGTAGCCGGCGGGATCGAAGGTCTCCTGGACCGCCTTCACGCCCCAGATCTGGATCGCGACGATCCCGGAGAGCAGCACCACCAGCCGGGTCACCAGGAACGCGGGCAGGACCGCCAGCGCCGTCTGACGCCAGCTCAACGGCGGCGGCGGGGCGTCGCGCTCGGACGCCGGGGTCGGCACCGTCAGCGCGGCCGTCCAGTCGACCTGGGAGTCGCGACCCATCACCTGCATGGTGGCGAACCCCGGCCGTGTACGCGCTGCGCGCCGGTGCGCGTCCGCTACCGCCGCTCGGCGGACCGTCGACGGCGCCGCGACCTGCACCGCCCGGTGCAACCGGCAGGAGAACGACCCTCGGCCCGGTACTCTCGTTTCGGATGAGTTCTTCCAGGATCTCACGGCGCGGTGCACGCACCGGACGGCGCCTGGCGCCGACCGACATCTCGACAATGCCGCCGGCATTGCCCTCGACGTCGGCCGGCACCAGTCATCGGGTCGGGCGGGGCCCCGCATCCCCGATCTCCGTGGAAGAACGCATCTAGCCCCATGTCCCATGCAGCCCGCAAGCGCCGTCAGCGCCGCTCAAAGGGCGGTGCCACGCGCCTCGTCCTCGTTCTGCTCTCGGTGTTCTTCGTGACCGCCGCCGTTGCCACCGCCGGCGGCGTGGCGTACGTGATGAACATCGCCGACAGCGTCGACCTGGACGAGATGAGCCAGGTCGATCCCGGCACCACCTCGGTCGTCTACGCCGCCGACGGCACCCGCCTGGGCTTCCTGCCCGGACCGGTGCTCCGGCAGCCGGTCTCCAGCAAGAAGATGTCGCAGCGGGTCCGCGACGCGACCGTCGCGGTCGAGGACCGGCGCTTCTACGAGCACAAGGGCGTCGACGTCGAGGGCGTCTTCCGCGCCGCGACCCGCAACCTGACGTCCGGGTCCAACGTCGAGGGAGCGTCGACGCTGGAGATGCAGCTGATCCGCAACCTCTGGACCGAGGACGACACGGGCAGCATGAAGCGGAAGATCCGCGAGGCGAAGCTCGCCCAGCAGCTGGAGCAGCGCCACCCGGGGCCCAAGGGCAAGCAGTGGGTGCTCACCACCTACCTCAACACCGCGCCGTACGGCACGGTCGACGGCAAGGACGTGAAGGGCGTCGAGGCCGCGGCGCGGGCGTACTTCAACACCACCGCGGCGAAGCTGACGCTGCCGCAGGCCGCGATGATCGCCGGCCTGCCGCAGGCGCCGTCGCAGTACAACCCGTACGAGCGAGCCGACAGCGCGCTCAAGCGCCGCAACGACGTGCTGCGGCGGATGGCCGAGCAGAACTACATCACCACCGAGCAGGCGGCCAAGGCCCAGGACGCGCCGCTCGGGGTCAAGAAGAGCACCTACTTCTCGAACCGTCGCGAGAGCTACTTCCTCAACTACGTCAGCGCCCAGTTGAACAAGAAGTACGGCCGCAAGAAGGTCCAGGAGGGCGGGCTGAAGATCTACACCACGCTCGACCTGAAGAAGCAGCGCTACGCCCGCGAGGCGATGGCCCGCCACCTCGACTCCAACGCGGGCGACCCGTCGGCGGCGGTTGCGACGATCAACCCGAGGAACGGCAACATCGAGGCCGCCGCGTCGTCGACCGCGTTCAAGCAGGGGCAGTACGACCTGGCGCTGCAGGGCAGCCGCCAGCCGGGATCGACCTTCAAGTCGATCGTGCTGGCGACCGCCTTCGAGCAGGGGATCAGCTCGAGCACCAGCTACCCGTCGCCGGGCACGTTCACGATCCCGCCCCCGTGGTGCAGCGGCAGCGAGTGCACCCTCAAGAACTTCGGCAGCGGGGGCGGCGGCCGGCAGGACCTGAAGACGGCGACGCTGAAGTCGACCAACACGGTCTTCGTCCAGCTCGACCTCGACGTCGGCCCGGAGAACGTCACGAAGACGGCCAAGGCGATGGGCTTCACCTCGCCGCTGGGCAGCTTCCCGTCGGAGTCGCTCGGCGCCGCCGAGGCGAGCCCGCTCGAGATGGCCCGGGTCTACGCGACGATCGCCAACGGCGGCCTGCGGGTCGTGCCGCGGGCGATCACCAAGGTCGAGTTCCCCAGCGGCAAGGTCCGCGATCCGCAGCCGGTCCGCCGGACGCGCGGCATCCCCAAGGACGTCGCCAGCGAGATCAGCCGGATCCTCCAGGCGAACATGACCGGCGGCACCGCGTCGGCGGCCAACTTCGACTGCCCGGCGGCCGGCAAGACCGGTACGACCGACGGTCCGTCGGACGTCTGGCTCGCGGGCTTCACCCCGCGGATGTCGACCGCGGTCTGGGTCGGCTACCCCGAGTCGCGGCGGACGATCTACGCGACCTCGCGGGCGGGGGCCAACATCCAGGGCGCCAGCGTCTCGGCGCCGATCTGGAAGGACTACATGGCCAAGGCCCGCGGCGGCTACTGCGGCGAGTTCTCCGGCCTGGTCCCGTTCTCCGGGACGAAGGGCACCGGCAAGTACGCCACGATGAAGTCGGCCGACGACGAGTCGGAGGACGGCGACTCCGAGAGCAACGACTCCGACTCCAGCCCGTCCGACACCGTGAGCTACGAGGACGAGCCGATGGGCTACGAGCCGGACCCCGCGGCGACGGGCAACTGATCCCCGCCGCGGAACGCGAAGCCCGCACCGTCAGGGCGATCGCGTGGCTGGGCGCCGCCCGTCGGCGGTAGCCCGGTGGTACCCTGGAAGCTCATGGCCAAAGAGGAAAAAGTCGAGTTCGAGGGCGAGGTCGTCGAGGCGCTCCCGAACGCGATGTTCAAGGTGATGCTCGACAACGGGCACGAGGTGCTCGGTCACGTCGCCGGCAAGATGCGTCGCTTCCGTATTCGCATCCTCCCGGGCGATCGCGTCCGCGTCGAGGTCTCGCCGTACGACCTCAGCCGCGCGCGGATCGTCTACCGCCACCGGTAGAGCCCGCCCGCGCGCTCAGCGCGCCTTCATCGTGGCGGAACGCGACCTCATCGAACGCTTCACCGCTGGCCTCGGCGTCCACGGAGACCGGCTGCTGATCGGTCCCGGCGACGACTGCGCGGTCGTGCGCTCCGGCGGCGGCGTGGCGGTCACCAGCACGGACACGACGGTGGTCGGCGTCCATCTGCCGAGCGACCCCGCCCACGCGACACCCGGCAACGTCGGGCACCGCGCGCTGGCGACCGCGCTCTCCGATCTGGCGGCGATGGGCGTCCCGGCGGGCGAGGCCTACGTCGCGATCACGGTCGCCCCGGAGTGGGGCGACGACGACGTGCTGGCCTGCGTCGCGGCGATCGAGCGGCTGGCCGCGAGGACCGGGACGACCGTGGCCGGGGGCGACGTGACCAGCGGTCCGGTCGGCGTCGTCACCGTGACGGTGGTCGGCTGGGCCGACGACGCCGACGCGGTCCTGCGCCGCGACCGTGCCCGCGTCGGCCAGCGGATCGGCGTGACGGGGCGGCTCGGGGGCAGCCGCGCCGGTCTGGCGCTGCTCCAGGACCAGCCCGATGCCGTACCGGCCGGCGCGGAGCGCGACGCGCTGCTCGAGCGCTACCTGCGGCCGCTGCCGCGGCTCGCCGCCGGGCAGGCGCTGCGCGCCGCGGGGGTGGAAGCCGCGATCGACGTCTCCGACGGGGTCGCCACCGACGCCGGCCACGTCGGCCGGGCCTCCGGGGTGGTGCTGCGGGTCGACGTCGACCGGCTGCCGGTCCAGGCCGGGGTCGCCGCGGTCGCGACGGCGCTCGGCCGTGAAGCGGCGCAGGTCGCCGCGACCGGCGGCGAGGACTACGAGCTGCTGTTCACCGTCGATCCGGACCGCGTGGCCGCGGTCGACGCCGCGCTCGACGGCATCAGCTGGATCGGGACGGTCGAGCCGGTGGGCTCAGACGGAGCGGGGCGGCTGCTCCGCCGCGGCACCGAGCCGCTCGATTGGGACGGCTTCGAGCACCTCGCCTGAGGCGTCGTCCGCGGCCGGTTCCGCGCGGCCCCGGGTCGCTCGCTGCACCAGGCGGGCGATCCCCTCGTTCGCGGCCGGCGGGACCAGCGTCAGCGTGGTCGCGATCAGTGCCCCGAGGATCAGGCTGCTGATCAGCAGGCTCAGCGGCGTGATGTGACCGCCGGCGATCAGCAGCACCAGCCACCACGGGAGCGCTGCGGGCGAGACGTCGGCGGCCGCGGCGATCGAGCCCAGCGCGGCGAGCGGCAGGGCGGCGCCGAGCAACGCCAGGCCCGCGCGGTGGAGCGGGCTCGTGACGGGCTTCGGCGCGATCGCGGCCGGCCAGGTGAGCAGCGCGGGCAGCACCAGCAGGCCGGCGGGCGGGTTCCAGGCGACGAGCAGCAGCACGACCACGGTCAGCAGCGCGAAGACCGCGGTCGCGACCGAGATCCGCGTCGGACGCGCGCGCCCGACGCGGATCTCGGTCGCGACCGCGG
>CAZMVL010000026.1:10342-44138 GCA_964569335.1 uncultured Paraperlucidibaca sp. | reverse complement strand
AGGACATCGCCCTTTCACGGCGGTAACCGGGGTTCGAATCCCCGTGGGGACGCCAATTCTGAAAAAGCCCGCTCTTTGTAGCGGGCTTTTTTTCGCCTGCGGTTTGGTGATTAACAAACTCAACACATTATTACAAAAGCGCGACGGAGTTAGTGCTGTCCTGTTGTCATCATATGGGCAGAAATGCACTGACGGTGAGGTAGGGATGCTTGGCTTGGTGATAAATGCTGGAGCAGCGGTTCTGCTCTATATCGTGGCCATTGTGTTGTTATTGAGTGGTGAATACGTTTGGGTGGATGTCACTGTATTTGAAGGGACGTCACTTTATTTTCTGGCGTCTGCCTTTTTGTCCATGGGCTTGCTGGCGCTGATGATGGCCAATGCCTGGTATCAATCAACTCGGGTTATGGGCTCTATTCACGAGGTGGCCGATAGTACGGGTAAATTGCTGCGTCGATATTGGCCGCTAACGTTATTGTCGGTTGCCTTGTTACTGGCTGCTTTTTCGTCCGCGCAAAAGCTGTTGCAGTATGAAACGGTGACTTATAGCTATTACGTTCAGCCTGACGCTACTCTGGTGTATCTGGATCGCGATAAATGAATTTTGGCATTTCCCAGCCGAAATGAATGGCACACAGGCGCAGTGTAAAGCCACCAATCAAGCAGCTGATCACGGCGGTGTCAGCGTGCACATTGAAATGCAGCATGCTGACATAGGCAACGCCAGTGAGCAGGGATACAACGGCATATAATTCCTTGCGGAATACCAGTGGAATCTCGTTACACAGCACATCACGCAGTACGCCGCCAAAAACACCTGTGATCATGCCGCTGATGACGGCAATGCTGGTGCTGTGCCCCATTTCCAGTGCCACGGCACAGCCAATTAATGTAAAAGCGACCAGTCCTAGTGCATCCAGTACCAGGAAGGGGCGACGTAAATAGTGCATGACGGGTGCCAGTACAATGGTGAACAGTGCGGCACTGACGGTATAGGCCAGATATTCGGGGTGTGCCACCCAGCTCAGGGGATAATGCCCAAGGATGACGTCACGAATGGTGCCACCACCCAGTGCGGTGACACAGGCAATAATAATGACGCCAAAAAGATCCATCTGGCGTCGACCAGCTGCTAGTGCGCCGGTCATTGCCTCTGCAGTAATGGCAATCAGATAAATGACGGAAAGTAACATAGGTATAACCTGCACGGTGTGGCCGCATTCTAGCGCCGTCAGGCGATTGTGGCTATGCGCCAATAGGCTATGATGCCGAGCATTAGGTGTGAGAAAAATGTATGTCTGAATTAAAAAAAATAATGCATGTGGAAGATGATCCTTCGATTCAGGTGGTTACTAAGGTGGCACTACAGTCAATTGGCAAGCTGGATGTTCATACTTGTTCGGGTGGGCAAGAGGCGCTGGATTCGGTTAATTGGGTGAATCCGGATCTGATCTTGCTGGATGTGATGATGCCCGGTATGGATGGGCCAACCACGTTGCAGCAGTTAAAGGGGGTGATCGATATTGCCGCTGTTCCAGTGGTGTTTTTGACCGCAAAAGTGCAACCGCAAGAGCTGGCACGTTACAAGGATCTGGGCGCTATTGGTGTCATTATCAAGCCGTTTGACCCGATGCAGCTGGCTAATCAGGTAAAAGCATTGTGGAATGAGCATAAACAGGCTTGACTGATTGGTCAGCTAGGACATAACGTCGTTTTCTTTTTTCAGGAAGTTCTGGTTATGTCTTACCGCAGTGCGTTTCGTCCCGACTTATTTGCCGATCAAACCATTATTGTCACGGGTGGAGGCTCAGGTATTGGCCGTTGCACCGCTCATGAACTGGCTGCCTTGGGCGCTCATGTGGTGCTGGTCGGGCGTAAAATTGAAAAGCTGGAAGCAACGCAGGCTGAAATTATTGAAGATGGCGGTAGTGCCTCGTTCAAAATAGCGGATATTCGTCAGGAAGAAGCGGTCAAAAATCTGGTTGCCGAGGTGTTGCAGGAGCGCGGTGCCATTCATGCGCTGGTGAATAATGCCGGTGGTCAATTTCCCATGCCGCTGGAGCATATTTCCAAAAACGGATGGGACGCTGTAATCAATAATAATTTAACCGGCGGCTTCCTGTTTGCGCGTGAAGTATTTCGCCAATACATGCGTGATCACGGTGGCAGCATCGTCAACATTATTGCTGACATGTGGGGCGGTATGCCGGTGATGGGGCATTCGGGTGCAGCACGTGCCGGCATGATGAGTTTCACTGAAACAGCGGCCGTGGAATGGGCCAGTTCGGGGGTGCGGGTCAATGCAGTTGCTCCCGGTTTTATCGCTTCCAGCGGCATGGACAACTACGATCCTGCGGTTGCCAAGCAATGGTTCGAAACTATGAATGATGGTATTCCAGCGGCACGCATGGGTGATGAGGACGAGGTCAGCTCAGCCATTGTGTTCCTGTTGTCGCCAGCAGCAACCTATGTGACCGGTGATTGTATTCGGGTTGACGGCGGCTCTGCCTTGAATACCAAGCTGTTCCCTTTGCGCAAGCATGAGCGCATGCCTGCGCAGAAAGCATTTCATCGTGCGGTAAAGCCTAAAATCCTGTCGTAATCGGTTTGGTTTCACCAATAGCCCAGATCTGGAATGTGGCAGGTTCGATGCCAGCCTTATCCAGTGCCTGGGCTAGATCATCTGGTGGTTGCTGTAGTAGCTCACTGCTCAAAATGAATGTTCCCCAGTGTATCGGCATGCTGTTTCTGGCGCGCAGGTCCTGATGTACTTGCACGGCATCGGCAGGGTTCAGATGCTGTGCCTTCAGGTATTCTCGTGGTTCGTAAGCACCAATGGGCAATATGGCCAGGTCGAATGGGCCAAAGCGATTTCCGATCTCCTTGAATACAGATGCATAACCGGTATCTCCGGCAAAAAAGCTGTGGTGTTGGGCATGTGACAAAACATAACTGCCCCATAAGCTACGGTCTTTATCACTTGGAAAAAACTGACGAATACTCCAGTGGCGTGCGGGGGTCAGTGTAATGGTCATGGCGGGTTCGTGTGATGTCTCTACGCTCTGCCACCAGTCCAGTTCGATGACCTGGCGTATACCAGACCGCCGTAATAAGCCTGCATTGCCCAAGGGAACCACAATCAATGGTGGTTTTTGCTGCTGCCTATCAATGGCTTTCAGGCTGGCAATGTCCAGATGATCATAATGATTATGTGAGATCACAATGACATCAATCGAAGGTAGATCGGTTATAGCCAGTGGTGCTTTGGTTTGTCGTTTTGGGCCGGCCCAGGAGAACGGAGAGGCTCGCTCAGCAAACACAGGGTCAGTGAGTACATTGATGCCATGGCTTTGAATGAGGACACCGGCATGTCCCAGCCATGTGGCTTGTAGTGTATGTTGAGGCTGTTTAATCAGGTTCAGATCAGCCGTTTGCCAGGGGACCTGACGAGTATTGTGAGCTGGAGTCGGACTAATCAGGCTATACCAATACCAGCGCATAATGTCCGTGCTGGAAGGTAGAGTGAAGGGCTCAGTATTCTGAAAGCCAGTGGGGGTGTGGTGAGCTTGCCCTGCATCATAATAAGGATTGCTGACTGCGCAACTGCTGAGCAAAAAAACCACTGGAAGCCAACGCATAGCAAGACTCATGTATCAGGTTGGTGATACTCATCTTGCCGTACATACGTTGCTGTGGTCACTAGGACAAGTTGCTTGATTTGGCCTCTAAGTCCAGGAGCTGTTGCTTAAGTTCAAGGCCTCCACCATAACCATGCAGCTTGCCGTTGCTGGCAATAACCCGATGGCAGGCAGCGATAATGGGGAAGGGGTTGGCGCCATTGGCAGCACCCACCGCACGTACCGCCCGCGGACGGCTGATTTGTTGTGCCAGTGCGGCATAACTGCAAGTCTGGCCATAGGGCAGCTTCAACAGTGCCTGCCAGACGGATTGCTGGAATTCGGTACCTTGCCATAAACAAGGCAGGTCGAAATCGTCCAGAGCAAACTGCTGTAGCTGGCCGGAAAAATAAGCATCCAGTTGGGACACTACGGTAGGCAGCAAGTCAGCCTGTTCGATACTGCCTGCCGGAACAGGGCGCTGAGCCTGTAGTGGCAGCTCCAGACGTAAAAAATGGTACTCATCTGCCCATAGTCTGAGCAGTCCCAGTGGGCTGTGCCAATTGCGATAATACTGAGTCATGTTTAATACTGCTGCTTTTGGGTTAGTTCATTTATCATAGGCAAAATAATAAGAACAGGCGAATAAGTTTATGGTTAAGGAACAAGGATTCACCACGCATGGTCGTAACTTTTTCAAAGCTATGCTGATTGAGTTTGGGCTGTATGCCATTGCTATTACTATTGCGGCCAGTCAGGGTGTGTCGGCAATTAAAGCAGTTGTGGTGTGTTTTTTGATATTTGCTGGCTTGCGCCTGTTGATGGTGCTGGGCAATGTGATTCCCACCGAGCAGGCAAAATTTCCCCGTTCAGCAGTACAGCAGGTGTCGGCCTGGACAGGTTTGACCATGCTGTGGCGAGAGTGGGTCGCTGCGCTGATGACCTATCCCTTTTTGTTCGCCTTTGAACCCTGGCTGATGCCAAACAATCCTCCGAAGGGAGCCGCACATAAAGGCTTGCCTATTGTGCTGGTACCGGGCTTTTTTACCAATCGCGGTTATTTGTGGGCATGGCGTCGACACCTGGTGCGCCATGGTTATGGTCAGGTTTATGCGTTAAGCCCAACCCCCGTTTTTGAAAGTATTGAGCGTAATGCCGAGCATCTTGCACAATTTGTACAAGAGGTATTGCAGGACACCGGTGCTGAACGGGTTGTCTTGATGGGACACAGCATGGGTGGGCAGGTGATTCGTCTGTATCTGCATCGTTTTGGCGGATTGCAGCATGTGGCCATGGCGATTGCGGTGGGTGCACCGTTTCGCGGTACGGTATTGGCGGCCGGTAAAGAAAAGCTGGGACCTATTCTGGCTCAACTGACACCCGCAAATGCCTGGGCAGAGGCATTTACGGCAGAGGCAGAGTCTGCACCTTGTCCTATCCCGTTTATTTCCATCTGGTCGCCGCATGACACCATTGTGGCGCCACAAGATACCAGTGCGGTGGCTGCACACTATGGCCGAAATATTGAAATGCCCGGTATTGGTCACATGGAAATGGTGACGTCGATACCGGTAATGCAGCATCTGGTGGCCGAGCTTGATGCTTTTTACCGCGATAAGGCATAGGCAGAGCGAGTCTGATTCTCTATACTCTCGCCACGCCTGATGGTGTCTTTATGGTGACCCTGCTGGTCTCCTCGCAATGCAAAGCAGTTAACCCCGCCAGATCCGGAAGGAAGCAACGGTCGCTGTGGCGTGTGTGCCGAGGTCGGGCTTGCAGGGTTGCCACCCTCACATTCTCCGTTGATTGAGCACCGGCATGACCACAGCAGTTGTCATTGGTGGTGGCCCAGCCGGGCTGATGGCCGCAGAGCAGTTGTTGCAAGCCGGTATTTCGGTTGATCTGTTTGATGCCATGCCTTCGTTGGGGCGCAAGTTTTTGTTGGCGGGTATCGGTGGCTTGAATATCACGCACGCTGAGCCGTGGCCTCGGTTCTTGTCCCGTTATTCTGATGCGCCTGTCTCCTTGTTAAATGCGTTGCATGAATTTAGCGCAGATCAGCTCAGGTCATGGGTGCATGAGCTGGGTGTTGAAACCTTTGTGGGTAGTTCTGGCCGGGTTTTTCCGCGTGAAATGAAAGCCGCTCCATTGCTGCGGCGCTGGTTACAGCGTTTGCGTGATCAGGGGCTACGTACGCATGTTCGGCACCGTTTACTGGCCTGGCAGCAGTTATCGACGGGGCAGTTTGAGCTGGTTTTTAGTACTCCGCAGGGTGAAATCAAGCAGGTGGCATCCTGTGTGGTAATGGCTTTAGGAGGTGCCAGCTGGGCCAGGCTGGGTTCGGACGGCCGTTGGTTGGCCGATTTTCAGCATGCAGGTATTGGTTGTCAGCCATGGCAGGCCAGTAATTGTGGTTTTGAGGTGAGCTGGTCTGCGTTCATGCAGCCACAGGCGGGTGCGCCGTTAAAGAATATTGCCATTCGTTTGCCCTGGCTGACACAGTCAGATCAGATGGGTGAGGCTGTGCTGACCCGGCATGGCATTGAAGGAAGTCTGATTTATGCACTGTCAGCTTCCATTCGTCAGCGCTTGGCCAGCCACGGTGAGGCTTGTATCGAGCTGGACTTGTGTCCGGCTAAAACCGTGCAGGCGATATCGACGGTTCTGGATAAGGCTCCCAAACGTAAAACAATCAGTCAGATGTTGCGTCAGTTAGGCTTTGATGCGGCTAAAACAGCGCTGTTTCATGAGATCGTCAAACAACAGCGGGACTATCCGCCTGAGCGTTATGCACAATTGCTGAAATCGTTACCACTTAAGCTGATTGCAGCTCGTCCAATTGATGAAGCGATCAGTTGTGCGGGTGGGGTAGACTTTGCTGGCTTAACCGCGCAACTTATGGTCCAGTGTTATCCGGGATTGTTTTGTGCCGGTGAAATGCTGGATTGGGATGCGCCTACTGGGGGCTATTTGTTGACCGCTTGTATGGCAACAGGTCGTCAGGCAGGTGTGGCAGCATCGGTGTTTTGCAAGATGATGACTTTGAGTGATTAAACCAAGGAGAAAGGCATGATTGATAAAGATTTGATACAGCAAAAACTGCAAGCTCAGATTAACGAGTGGAAGGCGCAGGCTGACTTGTTGAAAGCCAAGGCTGATGGAGCCAGCGTAGATGTTAAGGCTGAAGTTAATCAGCAGCTGGAAAAGCTGAAGACATTGCAGGGTGAGGCGCAGAGCAAGTTTGATGAGCTGCGCTCGGTTGGTGAAGATAAACTGGGTGACTTGAAAGCCAAAGTTGAAGGTCTGGTAGAAGAAGCCGGTTCCGCGCTGAAGTCACTGACTGATCGTTTAAAATAAGTACAGTGCTGTGATAAAAAAGCGGTGCATCGCAGGATGCGCCGCTTTTTTTCTTGGGCAGCGGCCAGGCTTCCGCTAGCATAGTCATAGCTAAAACGTCATCAGTGAGGTAGGGCATGAGTTATCAGGTCTTGGCACGCAAATATCGGCCACGCCGCTTTCAGGAGCTGGTGGGGCAGGATGTGGTTGCGCGCGCACTGACTCATGCGCTGGAGCAAAATCGCCTGCACCATGCGTATTTGTTTACGGGTACGCGAGGGGTGGGCAAAACCACTATTGCCCGTATTCTGGCGCGTTGCTTGAATTGCGAAACCGGTATAACGGCAACGCCTTGTGGTGTATGTGGCACCTGTCGTGAAATTGATGATGGTCGCTTTGTTGACCTGATTGAAGTGGACGCCGCTTCACGTACCAAGGTAGAAGATACCCGTGAGCTGCTGGAGAACGTGCAATATGCGCCGACTCGTGGTCGTTACAAGGTCTATCTGATTGACGAAGTGCATATGTTGTCCGGACATTCCTTTAATGCACTGCTGAAAACGCTGGAAGAGCCACCACCGCATGTGAAGTTCATCCTGGCAACGACTGACCCACAGAAACTGCCCATCACTATTTTGTCGCGCTGTTTGCAGTTTGCACTCAAACCAATGACACCAGAGCGCATTGTGCATCACCTCCAGCAGGTGCTGCCTGCCGAAAATATTGCCTTTGACGAGGCCGCACTGTGGCTGTTGGCGCGTGCGGCGCAAGGCTCCATGCGAGACGCCTTGTCACTGACGGATCAGGCCATTGCCTTTGGTCATGGTCGTTTGGGCGAGTCGGATGTACGCAGTCTGCTGGGCAGTATTGATCGTGATCTGGTGTTTCGTGTGCTGGAGGCCGTACAGGCCGGAGATGCTGCTGCGTTATTGCAGATGGTTTCTGATATGGCTGCACAAAGCATTGATTTTACAGGCGCTATCGCCGAGCTGATCAGTGTTCTGCATCGGCTGGCTGTGGCACAGGCAGTGCCTGAAGCGATTGACAACGCCGAGGGTGATCGTGAGCGTCTGGTGCAGTTGGCGCAGCGTTTGTCGCCGGAAGATGTGCAGTTATTTTATCAAATGGCATTGCATGGACGACGTGATTTGCCGTTGGCAGTAGATGCGCGTGCCGGCTTTGAAATGACGGTATTGCGCATGATGCTGTTCAGGCCGCTGTCTGTTCATGACGAGCCAGTGCATGACGTGTCTGCTCATGAGGGAGCTAATGCCCTCGAAAAAAAGTCTTTAACGCAGGTCATCATTAAACCAGAGGTGAGGCCAGAGACTGAGGTTGCGGTCGGCGTTGTGGCAGAGCCAAGCCCGACTTTAATGTCTCAACCGCGACCACAGCCAATAATCCCTGACGAGGTCGCTGCACCAGTGACTGTGTCGGTGGTGACTGAACTACCACCTGAATCTGTGCCTGAGCCACTGATACTTGAGGCGGCCAAAGCGCCTGCGTGGACACCAGAATCCTGGGCTGATTGGGTCGAGTCGGCAGGGTTGTCGGGTGCAGCCCTGAATCTGGCCAGACATGCCTTGATGCAGGTTGATGCAAATGATCGCTGGCAGTTGTGTTTGTCACCACGGCATCAAATGCTGGCCGCAGGGCAGGCCTTGGTACAATTGCAAACCCGTTTTCAGGCACAATATCCTCAGCAGCGTTTTGATTTGCTGATGCAGGAGCCAGCAGGCGAAACACCGGCCAACAGACGTCAACGCATCAAGACCGAGCGTCTGGCCGAGGCCGAGGCTGCGGTATTGGCAGACCCGGTGGTGAAGTCGTTAATGACGACATTCAATGCGCAAATAGTGCCAGATTCTTTGATTTTGAATAATTAATTCAGTTTAGAAGTAGAGACTAACCTTATGAATATGCAGCAATTAATGCAACAGGCTCAGCGCATGCAGGAGCAAATGCAAAAGAATATGGAAAAGGCTCAGGCCGAGCTGGCTCAGGCAGAAATTGTGGGTGAGTCAGGCGCTGGCCTGATCAAGATCACCTTGAATGGCAAGTATGATGTGAAGCGTGTGAATATCGATCAGAGCTTGTTGTCGGAAGATAAAGAGATTCTGGAAGACCTGATTGCGGCCGCCATGAATGATGCCGTGCGCAAGGTGGAAGCGGCCAATCAGAGCGCCATGGGTTCGGCTGCCAGTGGCTTGGGTCTGCCTCCTGGCTTCAAGATGCCTTTCTGAGGATTATTCGTGAGCTTGCTGAGTCCGCTGGTAGCTGAGTTGATGGAGTCCCTGCGTCTGCTGCCAGGTGTGGGGCCGAAGTCTGCTCAGCGTATGGCACTACAATTGATTGAGCGTCAGCGCGCAGGTGGCCTGCGTTTGGCCAGGGCACTGGAGCAGGCGCTTAATCAGGTTGAGCATTGTCAGCAATGTCGATTCCTGACTGAGCAGCCAGTTTGCAAGTTGTGCCTGGATCCTCAGCGCGATGATGCGCTGTTGTGTGTGGTTGAAAGCCCGATGGATGTATTGGCGCTGGAGCAAAGCGGGAGTTACAAGGGTCGTTATTTTGTACTGCTGGGCAAGCTGTCGCCTTTGGATGGTATCGGGCCGGATGAGCTGGGACTGCCGAGGCTGATTAGTCGATTACGTCAAAGCCCACAGATCAGTGAGCTGATCATCGCCACCAACCCTACCGCAGAAGGCGAAGCGACAGCGCATTATCTGCGCGAAGCGACCCGCGACTTGCCTTTGTCCGTTACCCGAATTGCTCATGGCGTGCCCATTGGCGGTGAGCTGGAGTTCGTTGACGGCAATACCTTGACGCATGCGCTGAGCGGTCGTCGCTCGATTGGATAAATCTGCTTTTTCATCTTGAGTCCTTAGAGACTAGCTGATAGAACTCTCCGGTCACGCTGTATTTCCTCAGCGTTTTTCTGGAGTGTTTTATGAGTCTTTTTACTTCGTATTTTAATGAAACCCACGAACAGGTTCGTCTGACTGCGCGCCAATTCAATGAGCGTGAAATTTTGCCTTTTATCAATGAGTGGGAAGAAGCCGGTACGTTTCCGCGTGAACTGTATTTAAAGGCGGGTGCTGCCGGGTTGTTGGGTATTGGTTATCCGGTTGAGCTGGGTGGTTCTGGTGAAGATGTCTTCATGAAAATTGCCGCCACAGAAGAGTTGATGCGCTCAGGCTCCGGTGGTTTGGCGGCCAGCCTGGGGTCTCTGGATATTGCGCTGCCACCTATTGTGAAGTGGGGTAGTGACAGTATGAAGCAGGCCATTGTGCCTGCGGTATTACGTGGCGAGAAGATTGCAGCACTAGCGATCACCGAGCCTTCTGGTGGCTCTGATGTGGCAGGCCTGAAAACACGTGCCGAGCATAAAAATGATCATTATGTGGTGAATGGCAGCAAGGTGTTTATTACCTCGGGTATTCGTGCAGATTATTATGTGACGGCAGTACGTACCGGTGGTGAAGGTTATGCCGGTATCAGCCTGTTGTTGATTGAGCGTGATCGAGTGGGTGTTTCCACTGGCAAGCCATTGAAGAAGATGGGCTGGTGGGCATCGGATACTGCCGAAATATTTTTTGATAATGTCAAAGTGCCGAAAGAAAACCTGATCGGCTCGGAAAATGCCGGTTTCCTGTTAATCATGAGCAATTTCCAGATGGAGCGTCTGAACCTGTCGGTGATGGCGAATATGACCGCACAGCTGGCACTGGAAGAGAGTTTGCGCTGGGCACGAGAGCGTGTCGCGTTTGGCCGAAAACTGGGTCAGATGCAGGTGATACGTCACAAACTGGCGGATATGGCGACTCGTCTGGAAGCCAGCCGTGAATTCACTTATCGCATTGGCGCGCGTATTGCCGAAGGCATTCCTTCGGTCAAGGAAGTGTCCATGGCCAAGAATTTCGCCACTCAAACCAGCGATTTTATTACCCATGAGGCGGTGCAGATTTTCGGTGGTATGGGCTTTATGCGGGAGTCGCTGGTAGAAAGGCTGTATCGTGATAATCGGATTCTTTCCATTGGTGGTGGCACCTATGAGATCATGAACGAAGTGATAGCCAAACAACTGGAGCTCTAGTGCCCCTAACGCGTTATGTGACCCAGGCAGAGGAGCTGAAGCAGTCTCTGCCTGCTTTCAAACAGCAAGAGTTCATTGCACTTGATACCGAATTTATTCGTATCAATACCTTTTTTCCTATCTTCGGTTTGTTGCAGCTGGGTAATGGTGCCGGGGAGTGGTTGATAGACCCTTTGGCCATTACCGATTTGTCGTCATTGCGTGATGTATTGGGCCCGTCCGGGCCGGTCAAAGTGCTGCATGCCTGTTCGGAAGATCTGGAAGTGCTCAATCCGTTGTTGCCTGAAGGTCTGGGTGAAGTACATGACACCCAGATTGCGCTGGCGTTTTTGGGGCAGGGTCTGCAAACCGGTTATCAGCGTGCCTTGCAGGATGTGCTCAATATTGAAATTCCCAAAGATGCGTCGCGTTCGGACTGGTTGCAGCGTCCTTTGACAGAGCAGCAATTGCAGTATGCAGCGCTGGATGTACGACATTTGCCTCAGTTGTACAGCACGCTGGCAGAGCGTTTGCAGCAGGCAGACTTGTGGGATCTTTATCGTCAGGAATGTGCGGAAGTCTGTCGTTTGCCCAAGCCTGTCGATCCGGATACTGCCTGGTGTGATCATGGCAATGCCTGGCGCTTGGGGGCGCGTAATCGTGCGGCTTTGAAACTGTTGATGGCCTGGCGTGAGCGTGAGGCGGTGCGACGTAATGTGCCACGAGGCCATTTGCTGAAACCGACTACATTGTTTGAGCTGGCGTATCGATTGCCTGCACGTACTGCTGAGCTGGCTTCACTGGCTGATATGAATCCGCGTATTGCGCGTCAGGAGGCCGATACCTTGCTGGCGTTGCTGGAGCAGGCCAGACGTTTGTCTCTGGATGATTGCCCGGTAGCCGTCGCACCACCGTTGCCACGCGAAGTGTCTCGGGTTTTCGATCAGCTTAAACGAGCCGTTGCACCTGTAGCAGAACGTTTGACGCTTCCTGGTGAAGTGTTATGGCGTAAGCGTCTGGCTGAAAGGGTGGTGTTGACCGCGGTAGATGAGGACATTGATGCGGGTGTTGCTCAGGTGCAGGGCTGGCGGGCTGAATATCTCCAGTCAGCTATTGCCGATACATTACATCAGCATGCGGACTTTATTGCCGGTTGCCGGAACGTCAGGCGACAAGCCAGTGCCGAACAGACTACCATTCCGGGTCTTTGATGCAGGTATTTGAGTATCATCATGACTAGCGTTTTTTGCAGTATCTATGAGAGCAGTAGCAAGCAGGAAATGTACCTGTATGTGCGCAAACAGGAAGGCTTTGCGCGGGTGCCGGAAGCCTTGCTGGCCTTGATGGGCAAGAAGCCTCGTTTTGTGACGGATATGGTATTAACCCCGGCGCGCAAACTGGCACGGGCCGATGTAGGTGAAGTGATTGCCAAGCTGGATTCGGATGGTTTTTATTTGCAGATGCCGCCTCTGCCAGAGCAGGGCTTGGCTCATGCCGGTGATGCTCCTGCCTGGCGCAGACAATCTAAGGAGTGAGGTTTCATCATGAGTGATATTTTTCCATGGTCTGTCGCACTGGCCTGGTTGTTATATGTACTGGCTGTGTGGGGTGTGTATAGCTGGGGCGTGAGGCCGTTGACGGCATTTATGTCTGCATTCTGGCGTCCGACATTGCGTGTTTTGGCGCTGGTGATTTTGCTGTCTCCCACGATTGCTTCCAATAACGGTCAATTGGGTATATCACCAGCATTGTTTGTGTTCGCTCAGGGCGTTTGGGGTGCATCAGCGCTGGTGATGATCAAGGCCTTGCTAGCCTGGCTGCTGTTTGGCGCATTGGCATTGTTGCTGGTGTCTTTGCTGGCAACGGATCAGTCCAGGCCGTTGCAGGTAAAATCGTCAGAGCGGCAGCGGGTTGAGCCCAGATTATAGTTTAGTTAGTTAAAGGGTATGTTTTGTCAGACTCACAAGTGGTCAGGCACTCTATATTCTCGGTTTAAATATCAAAATGGCGGATGACGCCAGGTGTCGAGGAATATCATGGCTTTTATCGGAACCGATCGTTACATCACTACTCCTGAGTTGTCCCTGGCCGTGAATGCGGCAGTCACGCTGCAAAAGCCGCTCTTGATCAAAGGTGAGCCTGGTACCGGCAAAACCTTGCTGGCAGAGCAGGTGGCAGAAGCGTTTGATGTACGCCTGATTCAGTGGCATATCAAATCCACCACCAAAGCGCAGCAGGGTCTGTATGAATACGATGCGGTGTCGCGTCTGCGTGATTCGCAGCTGGGTACCGAGCGTGTTCACGATATTCGCAATTACATTAAAAAAGGCAAGTTGTGGGAGGCCTTTGAGGCTGAAGAGCGTGTTGTCTTGTTGATTGATGAAATCGACAAGGCCGATATCGAGTTCCCCAATGACTTGCTGACTGAACTCGACAAAATGGAGTTCTTTGTTTACGAAACAGGCGAGACGATCAAAGCCAGACACCGTCCGATTGTGATCATTACCTCCAATAATGAAAAAGAGCTGCCAGACGCCTTCCTGCGTCGTTGCTTCTTCCACTACATCCAGTTCCCCGATGCCGAGACCATGAAGCAGATCGTGGCGGTGCATCATCCGGATGTGAAGGCGCAGCTGTTAAAAGATGCGCTGGATATCTTTTTTGATTTGCGCAAAGTGCCGGGCCTGAAGAAAAAGCCTACAACATCCGAGCTGATTGACTGGTTGAAGCTGATTTTGTCGGATGATATTCCGGAAGATGTGCTGCGTAATCGTGATACGCGAAAAGCCATTCCGCCACTGTATGGTGCATTGCTGAAGAATGAGGCCGATGTTGCATTGCTCGAGCGTCTGGCATTCATGAATCGTCGTGAGACGGCTCAGTAAGCTGGCGCGTTAACAGAGGACAAGCTCATGCTGGTGCATTTTTACCAGACATTACGTCAGTTTCAGGTGCCGACCAGCATACGTGAGCTGATTGACCTGAATGCGGCGTTGAAAACCGGCATTGTCTACGCCGATCAAGAGGCTTTTTATCAGTTGGCCAAGTTGGTGCTGGTCAAGGATGAGCGTCATTTTGATAAGTTTGATCGTGCTTTCAAGGCGTATTTTGATGGTCTTGAAGGCTTGTCGCTGGCGGATTTCAGCAAGCAGATTCCGGATGACTGGTTGCGCAAGGAACTGGAAAAGCAGCTCTCTCCCGAAGAGCTGGCCGAGTTGCAGAAAGCCGGTTCACTGGAAGAGTTGCTGAAGAAGTTTCTGGAACGTCTGAACGAGCAGGAAAAGCGCCATCAGGGCGGCAATAAAATGATCGGCACAGGCGGTACATCGCCGTTTGGTGCTTATGGTGCCAATCCCGAAGGCATTCGCATGGCGGGGCCATCCCGTAATAAAAGTGCGGTGAAGGTGTGGGAAAAGCGCGAGTTTCGTAATCTGGATGACAATGTCGAGTTGGGCATTCGCAATATCAAGCTGGCGCTGCGTCGTTTGCGTCGTTTTGCCCGTCAGGGTGCGGAAGAAATTCTGGATATTGATGACACCATTCGTCATACCGCGCATAACGCCGGCATGCTCGATATCAAGCTGGTGGCAGAGCGCAAGAATCGGGTCAAAGTCTTGTTGTTCTTTGATATTGGCGGATCCATGGATCCTTATGTGCGTACCTGTGAAGAGTTATTTTCAGCCGCCAAGACCGAGTTCAAGCATCTGGAGTTTTTCTACTTCCATAACTTCATTTATGAATCAGTGTGGAAAAACAATTTCAGACGCTGGAGTGAACGTACCTCGGTGTACGACATCATTCACAAGTACGGCTCGGATTATCGAGTGATTTTTGTCGGTGACGCCAGCATGTCACCTTACGAAATTCAGGCGGTGGGTGGTTCGGTTGAGCACTTTAATGAAGAGCCGGGTGCGGTGTGGATGCAGCGCCTGACGCAGCACTTTCAGAAAGTCGTGTGGCTGAATCCTGAGCCGGAAAAGCACTGGAAAATGACGCCGTCAACGGAAATGACGCAGCAGCTCATTGAGCATCGCATGCATCCTCTGACCCTGAAGGGCATTGAGGATGCCATGAAATATCTGAGTAAATAAAACAAGCCGTGCAGATAGCTGCATCAGTGCAGCTTGAGTGTGGGGCCTGATTTCTTGCTGAGTAAGTCCTTGAATAATAGCAGGGCCGTTTTCAGCGGCCCATGCAGGGCAAGCTGGTGCAGACGGTAGAGCGAAATATACATCAGTCGTGCCAGACGTCCCTGGATGCCGATATTGCCCATCATGATGCCGACAGCACTCTTGTGTAGTGATACCAGCGAGCCTTTGTCATGAAAATTGAATGGGCGTGTGCCTTTGCCTGCCAGCTGGCGAGGTAGTGCTTTCACCAGATAAACCGCTTGTTGGTTGGCGATTTGTGCGCGTGGTGCCAATGGTCTGCTGGCTCCGTCCGGAGTGCAGGCAGCACAGTCGCCAATGGCAAAAATATCGTTGTCCTGAGTGGTTTGCAGGGTGTTGGTGACAATCAGCTGATTGATATGATTGGTTTCCAGTCCGGCAATATGGCTCAGTTGATCAGAGGCCTTGACGCCGGCTGACCAGACTTTCAGCGAGGCTGGAATGAACAGGCCACTGGCTGCCAATAATCCGGTTTCTGTAATTTCGGTGATTTTCTGACGGGTATATACCTTGATGCCCAAGGCCTCGAGCTGTTTTTTGGCGGCATTTGATGTGGCCTCGGGCAGGGCTGGCAAAATTCGGTCAGAGGCCTCGATCAGGCTGATATTGACCCGGTTTGGCGCGATTTCATCCAGACCATATTCGGCAAATTTATGGGCAGCATGCAGTAGCTCGGCAGCTAATTCCACGCCGGTTGCACCGGCACCCACAATGGCAATATTAAGCTCGGCTTGATTGGCATTGGTTTCGGTCATGGCATGCGCACGCAGATACATATTCAGAAATTGAGACTGAAAACGGTCGGCTTGCTGGCGCGAATCCAGGAACATGCAATGTTCTCGCGCACCTGGTGTGGCAAAGTCGTTGGCCGTTGAGCCAATCGCCAGAATCAGTTTGTCATAGGCCAGTTCTCGGGCTGGTGCGAACTCATTGCCCTGGTGATCGATTAATGCATCCAGTGCAATGACTTTGCGTTCTCGATCCAGGTTGGCAAATCGGCCAAGTTGAAATTCGAAGTGGTGTTGGCTGCCATGCGCGAAATAATTCAGCTCATCTTCGTAGGAGTTGATGGTGCCGGCTGCCACTTCGTGCAGTAACGGTTTCCAGATATGTGTCAGGCAGGCATCTACCAGAATAACTCTGGCTTTTCCCTTACGGCCAAGGCGATGACCCAGCCCGGTAGCCAGTGCAAGTCCGCCGGCACCACCACCAACGATGACAATGCGAGGTATGTTCACGCGCAACTCCAGATAAACCGTTCAAGGCTGGGGATTGTACTGGAGTACGATTTTTAAGTCTGCACCGGTTGTTACGAGGCTAACCAGGCCGGGTGTTCGTGAGCTGGCTTCAGTTCGCACACCGGGTTGGCAATTTTTAACAAGGTGCTATCCAGCCACGCTAACAGATCAGTGAATACTTCATCACGATTGGTCTCGTGCAGTAGATCATGCCTGGCGTCATCATAGATTTTCAGGGTGACGTCCATCATGCCGGCTAGCTCGAGTTTGTCATCCAGTTCGGCGACCTTGATGCCATCCTTGCCGACCGGGTCTTTGTCCCCGGCGAAAGAGTAAATCGGCAAGTCCTGACGAATCTTGCGCAGATTGCTAAGACGTTGAGCGCGACTCAGTCCTTCCAGCAGGTCACGCCAATAACCGTTGCTGCAGGTGACGCCGCACAGCGGGTCATCCAGATAACCCTGTACAAAGGCTTCATCACGAGACAGCCAGTCATAATCACTTTTGCGTGGGGTAAAGGCCTTGGCGAATTTGCCAAAGGTCAGGGCATGAATTAGCGGGCTGCGGGCATTGACGCCTTGGCGACGACATTCCAGGTCGGCGGCCCAGTGAGCCAGCCAGGTAAACCAGGGAGCCTCGTAATTGGTACCTTCCAATAACAGGGCGTCAACGGTTTGTGAGTGACGCTCAACATAACTCAGGCTGACAAATGAGCCCATGGAGTGGCCCAGCAATATCCACGGCAGGCCAGGATAGGTATTGCGACCATAGTGATTAACAATGCGCATGTCGGCACACACGTTTTCCCAATTCTGGTTTTCACTGACGTTGCCCAGCTCACTGACAGGTACGGACAGGCCGTGGCAGCGATGATCGTGGGCCATAACGGCATAACCTGCGGCATTTAATCGCGCGGCAACATCAACATAGCAGCCACTATGCTCGGACATGCCATGTGCAATATGAATGACGCCCTTGGGGTGTGCGACAGGCCAGTGTCGCAGCGGAATTTTGTGTCCGTTTTCTGCACGCAGATAGGTGAGTTCTGTGGATACATTCATTATGCTGTTTTGCCTCGATATTACTTTTCTTATGGAGAGCGCAGGTGTTGGCAAAAATACACTATCAAGTGACCTCGAATCACCCTGCCTCGCACTATTTTCAAGTACTGCTACAGATTCAATGTCCTGATCCCAGTGGGCAAGTATTGTGGCTGCCTGACTGGATTCCGGGAAGCTACATGATTCGTGACTTTGCGCGAAATTTATCCGGCCTGCAAGCAGTCAATAATCAGGGGCAGGCTGTGTCGATCAAGGCATTGGCGAAGTCAACCTGGCGCTGTGAACCTTGTCAGGGCAGCCTGACCATTCGTTACGAGGTTTATGCCTGGGATTTGTCGGTACGCAGTGCGCATCTGGATCAGCATCATGGTTATTTTAATGGAACTTCGCTGTTTCTGGCCGTGGCTGGCCAGGAACAGGAAGCAGTAACCGTTGAGCTGCTGGCTCCTGCACAATTTGAGCATTGGCAGGTAGCCACTACGTTGACGTCGCGCTCTGCACAGCCACGTCAGTTTGGTGTGTATGAAGCAGCCAATTATGACGAGCTGATTGATCATCCGGTGGAAATGGGCAGCTTTGAATATCACCAGTTCAGTGTGTGTGGTGTGCCACATGCAGTGGCTGTGACAGGTGTGCATCAGGGTGATATTCCACGTTTGTGTGCCGATCTGGCTCGTATCTGTCAGCAGCAAATCCAGTTTTTTGGTGAGCCAGCACCGTTTTCACAATATTTGTTTCAGATCACCGTGGTGGGGCAGGGTTACGGTGGCCTGGAGCATCGCAGTTCCACCAGTTTGTTATGCAGTCGGGACAATTTGCCAAAACGTCATGAGCCGGAAGTGCCCAGTGCTGAATATATCGAGCTATTGGGGCTATGCAGCCATGAATATTTCCACAGTTGGAATGTAAAACGTATCAAGCCTGCTGAAATGCTGGAGCCTGATCTGCAGCAAGAAGCTCACAGTGAGCTGTTGTGGTTTTTTGAGGGCGTCACCTCCTATTACGACGATCTGTTTTTGCTGCGTGCTGGTCTGATCAGTAAACAACAGTGGCTGGCGCTGTTGGCCAAGACCATTACCCGGCATATCCGTACCCCGGGGCGCTGGCAACAAACCGTGGCCGCTTCCAGTTTTGACGCCTGGACCCGTTTTTACAAGCAAGACGAAAATACATCGAATGTGGTGGTGAGCTATTACGTGAAAGGGGCGCTGGTGGCGCTTTGCATGGACCTGATGCTGCGCAGATTGTCGGCCGATAAATACAGTCTGGATGTGGTCATGCAGCGTTTGTGGCAGCGCTTCCTGGACGGGCAGGCCGGAGTGACCGAGACCATTATTCGGGACTTGCTGAATGATCTGGTGGGTGTGTCAATGCAGACTGCCTTGACACAATGGCTGCACAGCACCGATGAGCTGCCCTGGTTGTCTCTGTTGGAAGAGGCGGGAGTGAAGGTGACGTTGTCTGCCGAGCCGACAAAATCCAATTGCGGCCTGGGCGTTAGTGTCAAACCTGCACCGGATGGTGGTGTCAGCCTGTCTGTTGTGACCAGAAATAGTGCGGCTGAGCAGGCAGGGCTGTCTGCCGGTGATGTGGTGGTGGCTATTAATGATTTGCGCGTGACCGCGCAAAGCTGGGATAAACGACTGGCGCAATATGCGGCAGGGGATATGGTCTCGGTGTATGCTTTCCGCAGGGATGAATGGTTGTCGGCTTCGTGTATATTACGTCCTGCTGTCGAGGACCTGTGCACACTGTCCTGCGCTGATAGCGACGAGGGTCAGGACAAGCTGGCACAGTGGCTGGATGATTCGTATAAATTATAAAAACAGTTGGTTGAGAGCATTTTATGCAGGTGGATTTTTGGCAAGACAAGTATCCCGCATCTATTCCATTCGAGATTGATACGGGTGCATACAATTCTGTGCTGGAAGTGTTTCATGAGGCGGTGCATCGATATGCCGAGCGCCCTGCATTTTCCAATATGGGTCAGACATTGACCTATGCAGAACTGGATCAGCTCAGTTCGCAATTTGCCGCGTATTTACAGCATCACACTGACCTGAAGCCGGGCGATCGCATTGCAATACAAATGCCTAATTTGCTGCAGTACCCGGTCGTGGTGTTTGGTGCTTTGCGTGCTGGTCTGGTGCTGGTGAATACCAACCCACTCTATACCACGCGTGAAATGCTGCATCAGTTCGCCGATTCTGGTTGTCGAGCCATTGTGGTGCTGGCCAATTTTGGCCATATGCTTGAGGTGGTGCTGCCACAAACAGATATTCGTCACATTATCGTGACGGAAATCGGCGACTTGCTGCCCTGGCCGCGACGCTGGATGGTTAATACGGTGGTGCGCCGCATCAAGCAAATGATTCCTAATTATGATCTGGCGGGTGCTGTTTCTTTCCGAGGTGCCTTGAAAAAGGGGCTGGAGCGTCCTGCGGTTGATCACTCCCGTAGCGCCAGTGACCTGGCCGTCTTGCAATATACCGGTGGCACTACCGGGCCGGCCAAGGGAACCATGCTGTCACATGGCAACCTGGTCGCCAATCTGTTGCAGATTCGTTCGGTTATGACCACATTTGAGCCTGGTCGTGAAGTGATGATCGCACCGTTGCCGCTGTATCACATTTTCGCTTTCACGGTGTCATGCCTGGGCATGATCGAGCTGGGTGGTCATACTGTTTTAATCACCAATCCCCGTGATTTGCCAGCGTTTATCAAGGAACTGTCGCGTTGGAAATACACCACGCTAGTGGGCCTGAATACCTTGTTTGTTGGTTTGATGAATAACCCAGAGTTTCGCAAGCTGGATTTCTCTTCGCTCAAGCTGACGGTAGCTGGTGGTATGGCAATGCAGCAGCAGCCTGCCGAAGAGTGGGAGGCGCTGACGGGATGCCGAATCTGTGAAGGTTATGGCCTGACTGAAACTTCACCAGTGGTCAGTCTGAACCCGCTAAGTGATATTCGTATTGGTACCATTGGCATGCCAGTGCCTAATACTTTGTTGAAGGTTATGGCAGAAGATGGCACGGAGCTGGGCTTGAATGAGCCGGGTGAGTTATATGTCAAAGGCCCGCAGGTCATGCAGGGTTATTGGCAGCATCCGGAGGCGACTGCTGAGTGCATGACTGATGATGGCTGGTTGCGTACCGGTGATATTGCTGTCATTCAGCCTGATGGTTTTGTGCGTATTGTGGATCGTAAAAAAGACATGATTTTGGTGTCTGGTTTTAATGTCTATCCCAATGAAATCGAAGAAGTGGCGACTCTGCATTCGAGTGTGCTGGAGTGTGCCGCCGTGGGCGTGCCCGATGCCAAGTCGGGTGAGGCCATCAAGTTGTTTGTGGTGAAGAAAGATCCGTTTTTGACGGAAGAAAATCTGATCGCCCATTTACGCAGCAATCTGACTGGCTACAAAGTGCCCCGATATATCGAGTTCAGAGCAGATTTGCCCAAAAGCACTGTGGGCAAGATTTTGCGTCGCGAATTGCGTGAGGCATAAGTAGAGGTTTCATGACGGTATATACCGGGGCTGCGGCAATTCCGGCCGATATTGACTGGTCTGGTGATTTGCCCGTGCTGGACGCGCGTGAGCAGCTCATTGCCGCGATTCAACAACATCAGGTCATCATTGTTGCGGGTGAAACCGGCTCCGGCAAAACCACCCAGCTGCCCAAGATTTGTCTGGCGGCTGGTCGTGGCCGTTCTGGGCTGATTGGACATACTCAACCACGTCGTATTGCCGCCCGAGCGGTGGCCTCTCGTATTGCCGAGGAGCTGGGCACGACGGTGGGTCAGGGAGTGGGTTTCAAAGTGCGCTTCAGCGATCACACCAGTCCCGGCACCTTTCTAAAATTGATGACGGATGGTGTGCTGCTGGCTGAGCTGGCCCATGATCGGCAGCTACGTGCTTACGACACCCTGATTATTGATGAGGCGCATGAGCGCAGTCTCAATATTGATTTCCTGCTGGGTTATCTGCGTCAGCTGTTGCCGCGCCGTCCTGATCTTAAGGTCATCATTACCTCAGCCACTATTGATGTTGAGCGCTTTAGTCGGCATTTTGACCATGCACCGGTGTTTGTTGTGGAGGGCAGAAGCTTTCCGGTAGAGGTGCGTTATCAGCCGGTGATGCTTGATCGCGATAGCGATGACGACCTGTATGACGACATTGAGGAAGCCATTCCACGTGCTGTGGTGGCAGCCGTGGAGGAGTGTCTACAGCACGAGTGTGAGCGTGGTCAGTCAGGGCGTGGCGATATTCTGGTGTTTTCCAGTTCGGAGCGTGAAATTCGCACTTTGGCTGAGACGTTAAGGCGTTATGGGCCACCGCATACCGAGATTTTGCCGCTGTATTCGCGCTTGTCGGTGCAGGAGCAGCAGAAGGTATTTGCTCGCGGAGCGGGCAGGCGCATCATCATTGCCACCAATGTCGCCGAAACATCACTGACCGTACCCAATATTCATTATGTGATTGATCCGGGGTTTGCTCGTATCAGTCGCTATTCCTATCGTTCCAAGGTGCAACGATTACCGATTGAGGCAGTGTCGCAGGCCAGTGCCAATCAGCGCGCAGGTCGTTGTGGGCGGATAGCGCCCGGTGTGTGTATTCGGCTCTATAGTGAGGTGGATTATCTGTCGCGGCCCTTGTTTACTGACCCGGAAATTCAGCGTACCAATCTGGCCGCAGTGATTTTGCAGATGCAATTGCTGGGGCTGGGTGATGTGGAGTCGTTCCCATTTCTGGATGCACCAGACTCTCGTTTGGTCAACGACGGTTTTCGTTTGCTGGAAGAGTTGGGTGCGGTGGATAACAAGCGGCGTATCAGCAAAATTGGTCGTCAGCTGGCACGCATGCCGCTGGATCCGCGTCTGGCGCGAATGGTGGTGGCTGCTGCTCCACTGGGTGCGCTGCATGAGGTGCTGATTATTGTGTCGGCGTTATCAGTGCAGGACCCTCGCGAACGTCCGCATGACAAGCAACAGGCCGCTGATGAGCGTCATGCACAGTTTCGTGATGCCGATTCTGACTTTATGTTTTTCATTAATCTCTGGCAGGTGTTGGCCACGCAGAAGCAGGAATTGACCGAGCGTCAGCGTCGCGAGTTTGCGCGCAAGCATTTCTTGTCATGGATGCGTTTGCGTGAGTGGCGTGAAACCTATCGACAGCTGCAACAGCTGTGCGAGAGCTTGAAGCTGCCCATCAACAAAGAGTCTGCGCCCTATGAGGCCATTCATCGTGCCTTGTTGACAGGGTTATTGTCACAGGTGGCACAGAAGGGTGAGGAGCGTGAGTATCAGGCACCACGCAATCAGAAGGCGGTAATTTTTCCGGGTTCGGTGCTGGCCAAAAAAGGGCCACCCTGGTTGATGGCAGCCGAGTTGATGGAAACCGGGCGGGTGTATTTGCGTCTGGTAGCGCGTATTGAGCCTGAGTGGGTTGAGCATCTGGCGCAGCATTTGATCAAGCGCAGTTATTCGGAACCGCATTGGTCTCGCCGTCAGGGTCGTGTCATGGCCTATGAGCAGACTTCGTTATATGGCCTGATATTGCACGCTAAGCGACGGGTGAATTACGAAAACATTGATCGTGTGGCGGCGCGTGAGATTTTTATTCGAGATGCACTGGTTGCTGCCGACATTGATCTGAAAGCCACTTTTTTTAAGCATAACCAGAGTCTGATTGCCTCGGTGGAGCATTGGGAAGACAAGACTCGTCGTCGTGATTTACTGGTTGATGAACAAGCGTTGTTCGCCTTTTATGACAGCCGTATTCCGGCGGATATTGCCAGTCTGAAGTCATTTGAAGACTGGCGTCATCGTGTGGAAAAAGAAACGCCTGATTTGCTGATGCTGCAAGAGCAGGATGTATTGGCGCGTGAGACGGATGCGCGTGCATATCATGATTTCCCCGATAGTCTGCGGCTGGCAGGCCATGATCTGGCATTGACCTATGTGTTTGAGCCTGGCAGTGAGCTGGATGGTGTGACGGTGCATGTGCCTTTGGGTCTGCTGGATGATATTTCCGAACAGCGTCTGGCCTGGCTGGTACCGGGGCTGATTGCCACCAAGGTAGAAGCATTGCTGCGCGGTTTGCCCAAGCCCCTGCGTCGTCAACTTGTGCCGTTACCCGATGCGGTAGCGCATATTCTGGATCTGATTCGTTTTGGTGACGGTGATCTGTTGCAGGTGCTGACTTCTGCCGTGAGCCGTCGCGGTGTGCGGGTGGCCGTGCATGAATGGCAAGAGGATGCACTGGAAGATCATTTCCGGATGAATATCTGTGTGCTGGGTGCCCGACGCGAGGTGTTGGCACAGGGACGCAACCTGTCGCGATTAAGAGCGGAGTTGACGCGCAAAGGGCGCAGTGCAGCGACGGTGGATACGGGAGCGAGGCAGCAATGGGAGCGTAAGGGCGTTACTGCCTGGGACTTTCCGGATTTGCCTGACAGTATTGCCACGCAGGCGGCCGGGCTGCCTGGCAAGGCTTATCCAGCGCTGCATAAAACTCCACAGGGTTTGGCCTTAACCTTGTTCCAGCGCCAGCAGGAGGCACAGGCAGCACATGCTGAAGGCCTGGCCGAGCTGATGGCACATGTCCTTGGTCATGAGATGAAATCGCTGCGCAAGTTGCTGCGTGATGACAAGGCATTGCTGCTGCATGCCAACGCCTGGCTAACCATTGATCAGCTGGAGGCGGATTTTCGTTACGCGGTTATTGCACAATATTTGGCGAGCGAGAAAGCACTGGTTTACACTCGGGGCGAATTTGACCGTCTGGTCGTTGATTTGCGGCCACAGTTGTATGAGCGTGCTCAGCAGGCGAGTGCTTTGGTGAGTCAGATTTATCAGTTGGCACATCAGGTATCGTTGCGGTTAAAGCAGTTGAATGCACCGTTATATGCCGTAGCACTGGCCGATATGCAGGGGCAGTTGCAGGAGCTGAAACTGGCTGCTTTTTTACGGGAGTATGGTTATCAGCGTTGGCAGCATTTTCCACGTTACTTGAAGGCGATGTTGCAACGTCTGGATAAATTAAGTGGCAACGTCCTGAAAGACGACAGGGGTAGCACAGAAATACAGCAGCGTTTGTCGGCCTGGCAGCAATTGGTCGATGTGTGGCAGGCGCAGGGTAAAGATATGCAACCATTACTGGAGTTTCGCTGGTTGCTGGAAGAGTACCGGGTATCGATTTTTGCTCAGCCCATGAAAACGGCTGTTCCTGTATCAGCAGTACGTCTGGATAAGCTCTGGGCTCAACTTAAGGTTTGACGAGGTTTTCATGCAACAGGTGGTAATTAGCGGCACGGGTCTTTATACCCCAGGTGAAAGTGTCAGCAACGAAGAGTTGGTGATTGCTTTTAATGAGTATGTGCATCGCTATAACGAGCGCAATGCGGACGCTATTGCTGCTGGTGAGTTGACCGCATTAGCAGAGTCCAGTCCCGAGTTTATTCGCAAGGCATCCGGCATTGAGTCGCGCTATGTGATGAATAAATCCGGTGTGATTGATCCAGATCGCATGTATCCGTTCATTCCTGAGCGTGCTGATGATGAGCTGGGTATCCAGGCAGAAATTGGTGCCGATGCCTGTCGTCAGGCGCTGGAACGTGCCGGTAAAACAGCAGCAGATGTTGATGCCATTATTGTGGCCTGTTCCAATATGCAGCGCGCCTATCCCGCCGTGGCGATTGAGATTCAACAGGCCTTGGGTTGTGGTGGTTATGCCTATGACATGAATGTGGCGTGTTCATCGGCAACCTTTGGTATTCAGGCGGCTGCGGACGCTATTCGTTCAGGCTCTGCCCGTTGTGTGCTGGTGGTTAATCCGGAAATTACCTCAGGTCATCTGGAGTTCAGGGATCGTGACTGTCATTTTATCTTCGGTGATGTGGCGACGGCGATTGTGGTAGAGGCCAAAGCGACATGTACTGTCAGCTCTGCCTTTGAAGTCGTTGGTACACGTTTGCAGACTAAATTTTCCAATGCCATTCGCAATAACTTTGGCTTCTTGAATCGTTGTGATGAGTCGGGTATAGGTGCGCGTGACAAGCTGTTCCGCCAGGAAGGGCGTAAAGTGTTCAAGGAAGTATGCCCAATGGTTGCTGAACAAATCTTGTCCCATAGCCAGGATTTGGGAATTGCAGTAGAACGTATTGACAGGTTCTGGTTACATCAGGCTAATCTGGCGATGAATGAGTTGATCGCTCGTCGTGTGTTGGGGCGTGATGCGACAGAGGCTGAGGCACCAGTTATTTTGAATGAATACGCCAATACCAGTTCAGCAGGCTCTGTGATTGCTTTCCACAAATATCATGAAGACTTGCAGAGCGGACAGGTAGGTGTGATTTGCTCCTTTGGTGCCGGTTATTCAATCGGTAGTGTGTTTGTTAAGCGTTGTTAATCAGACGGCCAGGCAGAAAAATTAAGGAGATCCACATGAAGGAGCAACCCGGTTATTTGTTGCCCGCTGCTTTTGCGCTTGCCATCAGTGCGGGTCCGGCACTGGCAAACAATGATCCTTTGGAGTCTTTTAATCGTGGTGTGTTTGTGTTCAATGAACAGGTGGACAAGTATTTGGCCAAGCCTGTGGCGCAGACTTATCAGACGGTTACACCACAGCCTGTCAGTCGTTCGATTTCTAATTTCTTTCATAATCTGACGGCACCGATCACGATCATCAATTTGTACCTGCAATGGCGCCCACATGACGCCACCACGCAACTGGCGCGCTTTATGTTTAACAGCACGCTGGGCGTTGGCGGTTTTGGTGATATTGGTAAGCAGATGGGTTTGCCAAGACAAAAAACCGATCTGGGTATTACGCTGGGCAAGTATGGTATGCCTGCCGGCCCTTATCTGATGCTGCCTTTGTTGGGGCCGAGCTCAATGCGTGATTTTCCTGCGCGTTTTGCAGATGCCGTGGCGGACCCCCGGTTTTATATGAATGAGACCGTGGCCTGGTCCATGGTGGCTGGTGATGCCGTTGATACACGGGCTGCGTTGCTGTCGTTGGAAAAAGCGGTTATTGGTGATCGCTATACTTTTATTCGTGACGCGTATCAGCAACAGCGGGCTTTTGCAGTCAGTGGTGGTGTGGTAGAGAGTGACAGCTTTTTGGATGATTCCCTGGAATTTGACGAGCAAAACCAAGGCACTTTCTGAGCAAGGCACCTAAACAAGGCACGTGCTAATGAATGACAATCTGACTGGTCCTGTACTGGTCATTGAAGCGGATAACCAGGATCGTGCACATTTGGTCGACTGGTTATCAGCGGATGGCTTTAAAGTGTATGCCGCTGACAATGTCGATGCAGGCTTTGCGCTGGCGTGTAACTTACAGCCCAGCCTGATTTTGGGCGATGTTGTATTGGCGCTGGCCAATGGTTCGCAATTGCTTCGGGCCTTGTTGCGCGAGTTGCCGGAAACATCGGTCATTGTGATTACTGAGTCGGCCTCTCTAAATGAGGCCGTGACAGCCTTGCAGGAAGGTGCCAGCGATTTCCTGATCAAGTCCATGTTGAACGACGATATCCTGCGTGTCTCAGTGCAGCGCGCTATTGAGCGACGTGTGCTGCGCGAGCAAAACAACTCGTATCGGGCGCAACTGGAGCAGGCCAATAGTCGGCTGGAGGAGAGCCTGAAGTTGCTGGAGTACGATCAACAGTCAGGTCGTCAGGTACAGCTGCGCTTACTTCCACCAACGCCGCATCTCACCAATGGTCTGGAAATCAATCACTATCTACAGCCGTCTTTGTTCTTGTCCGGCGATTTTGTGGATTATTTCAGTGTGGGGCCGGGACGTACGGCGTTTTATCTGGCCGATGTGTCGGGTCATGGTGCTTCCAGTGCGTTTGTGACCGTGTTTTTGAAAACGTTGACCAATCGCATCAGGCGTCATTATGAAAAGCGGACTTCGGTGGCTGCGTTGTCACCAAGTCGTATTATGGCCTCGATGAATGAAGAGTTGCGGGCATTGGCTACCGGTAAGCATTTGACGGTGTTTTGTGGCGTGATAGACACCAACACCAGTCAGCTGATCTACAGTATCGGTGGGCACTATCCGCCAGCCTTGTTGAAAAATGGCGATGAACTGATTGTTTTGCCAGGGCAGGGCAAGCCTCTGGGGCTGTTTGCTGATACTCATTATGAGGAGCATCGGTTGACGCTGGCACCGAGATTTTCGCTTGTTGCGCTCTCTGATGGTATCCTTGAGGTTATGACGGAACCGGATCTGCCTGCGAAGGAGGCTCGGATTCAGGCTGCAGTGTCGGCAGCAGATGGCCAATGGGCTGTGCTAAAGGCACAGTTAGGTGTGGAAAACATGTGTGACGTTCCTGATGATGTTGCTGTGCTCATGATTAAGCGTGATCAATGATATGAGCGCCTGCCAAATGCAATATGCCGAGCACAACGGCACTTATGTGCTGAAGTTGCGTGGTGATGTTCGTGTGCCAATTTGCACCTCGCTCGAAAGTTTTATTGAAGATCATCTGCTGAAGGATCAGCGCTTGCGCGCGGTCATGATTGATCTGACCGAAACTGACAGCATCGACTCTACCGCGTTGGGCTTATTGGCGAAAATTGCGGTCGCTTTGCAAGAGTTTCGTCTGGGAAGACCCATCATTTTGTGCCTGAGCTCCGACATCAACCGGATTTTGGCCAGCATGGGTTTTGATCAGGTATTTCGCATTCTGCAAACTACCGCTGCACTACGTGATCGCCTGGATGAGTTACCTGAAGAGGTTCTGTCTGAAGCGGAAGTGACACAGTGTGTCATTGATGCTCATCGCACCTTGATGAGTTTGAGTGAGAGCAATCAGCAGACTTTCCGCAGTCTGGTTGACGCACTCGAAAGTGAGCAGCGCCAACAGCACCGATAATGCCTGCTCAAGCCATTCGTTGTTTGAGCAGCGCTTCCAGTTTTTCGATATCAGCCGTAAACAGACGAATGCCTTCAGCCAGCTTTTCGCTGGCCATGGCATCCTGATTGAGCTGCCAGCGGAACTCAGCTTCGCTGAGCGCCTTGGGTGGTTGTGAGTTTTTCGGCGTATTGTCCTGAAGTACCGGAGTTAAAGGCTGTTGCTCTTGTGCCAGAGTATCCAGCAGTGCCGGGCTGATGGTCAGTTTGTCACAGCCAGCCAATGCACGAATTTCACCCGTATTACGAAAGCTGGCGCCCATCACGACGGTGTTGTAATCATTGCTTTTGTAATGCTCATAAATGGCTTTGACAGACACTACGCCCGGATCAGTTTCCGCACTGTATTGCTGTCCTGTCTTCTGTACATGCCAATCCAGAATGCGTCCAACGAACGGAGAAATCAGAGTGGCTTTGGCATCGGCGGCAGCCTGTGCCTGTGCCATACAAAACAGCAGAGTCAGGTTGCAATGAATACCTTCCTGCTCCAGTTGGCGGGCGGCTTGTATGCCTTCCCAGGTGCTGGCAATTTTGACCAGTACGCGATCTCGACCAATACCGTGTGCCTGATATTGAGCAACGAGCCTTCTGCCCTGTGCCAACGTGGCGGGAATATCAAACGAGAGGCGTGCATCCACTTCGGTGGATACCAGTCCAGGCACAAAGCGCAGAATCTCGACACCAAAACCAACGGCAACAGCTTCCATCGCCGCTTGCAGACGTTGGCTGGCGGGTAATTTGTTGGCCAGCGCAATGCCATTATCCAGAATGGCGGCATAGGCCGGATCGCTGGCGGCCCTCAGAATCAACGACGGGTTGGTGGTCGCATCAATTGGGCGCAGGCGTTTGATGCTGGCAATGTCACCGGTATCGGCTACGACGGTTGTGTGTTGTGTAAGCTGTTCTAATGGATTAGTCATGTGTGTTCCTTAAAGTAAAACGCCAGCCTCAGCGGCTGCTGTCTTTAGCACCTCAATACCTGCGCCGGGCTTGTGGGCATGGGTACTGAGCACCTGACGAAAACGCCTGCCACCCGGCTCGCCCTGAAACAAGCCCAGAATATGTCGGGTAATGTGATTAAGCGGGCAACCGGTGGCTAGTTCAGCCTCTACAAAGGGCAGATAGGCTTGCAGAATATCACCACGTGTTGGCAGTTGTGTGACGCTCCATAAACTTTGTGCCTGAACCAATAGGTAGGGGTTTTGATAAGCCTCCCGACCAATCATGACGCCATCAGTATGTTGCCAGTGCTGTGCTATCTCGGTGACAGTTTTGATGCCCCCGTTAATTTCGATATGCAGGTCAGGGCGCTCTGCTTTCAGGCGATAAACATCGTTGTAGCGCAAAGGAGGAACCTCACGATTTTCCTTTGGGCTTAAGCCTGCCAGAATGGCGATGCGGGCATGCACAATAAAATCCTTGCAACCATGTTTGGCGACCTGATCAACAAAGTTCAGCATGTCGTCATAATGTTCCAGGCCATCAATGCCAATGCGGTGTTTAACCGTGACCGGAATCCTGACGGCAGCCTGCATGGCAGCGACAGCTTCGCCTACCAGCTCTGGCTCTGCCATTAGACAGGCACCAATGCGGCCTTGCTGTACTCGATCAGAAGGGCAGCCGACATTCAGGTTGATTTCGTCATAACCCCAGTCTTCACCGAGCTTGGCACAGTGCACCAGATCCTTGATGTCGCTGCCACCCAGTTGCAGGGCAATCGGGTGTTCTGCTGCCTCGAAGCGCAAGTGTCGGGGTACGTCACCAAAAACCAGCGCCTGTGTGGTGACCATTTCGGTATACAGGCGTGTATGTGGATTGCACAGGCGTAAGAAGTTACGAGCTTGACGAGTTGTCCAGTCCATCATCGGGGCAACAGAAAGGTTTTTGGGTTGTGCAGTCATGTATCTATGTAGGGTTGGGTAGTTCAAGCTCGTAGTGTCGCACGCGGCCGCGATGAACGGAATCGACATTTCTCCGGAGGTATAGGCACCACCTACCTACTCGTTGTGCAGTTTCATCGCTTGTGCGGTGCGTGTGTCACTAAAGCCGAAAGTCTCGATCAGCTTGCGTGCGAAACCAGGGGCAAGCGCCACCAGGTTGTTGCGTTTGGGCACGGTCACGGTCTGTCGGCGATACTCGATGGTGTCCACCAAGGCGGTGATGACTTCTGTCAGTGGAACGAACTTCCAGATGCCCTGATGGTTGTTCCAGACCAGGGTTGAGCAGGGGCCATCGACTATTGCATCCATCATGGGTGTCTGGAAGAAAGTCGGGTGGAAGGTGCCGACGCCCACCCCATCCCGCTTGAGCTCCAGGCGTGCGCTATTGCACATGGCCCAGACGCCGGCCTTGCTTGCGGTGTAGTGGACATTCAGCGGCGAGTGGATAAAGGCGGCCATGGACGAGATGGCCAGCAGATAGCCTTGGCGTGCCTTCACCTGCGGCAGCGCGGCATGGAAGGTACGCCAGACGCCGTTCAGGTTGATGTCGATGACGCGGTCGAAGGCCTGCGGATCCATGGTCTCCAGCGAGCCGGGAATGCCAATGCCGGCTCCTGCGATCACCACGTCGATGCCGCCGAAATGCGCGGCAGCGGCTTGCATGGCAGCGGCGAGGCTATCCATGGAGCGCACATCGGCGACCCAGCCAGCGGCAACTTCGGAGCCGCCAAGCTCGGCGGCCATGCTGTCAACTGCGTTCTGATCAAGGTCGAGCAGCGCTAGTCTGGCACCTTTGGTGCGCAGCGCCTCGGCGGCCGCGCGACCGAGGCCACCGGTGGCACCGGTGATGACAATGACGCGGTTGTTCAATTCATAACGTGACATGATTTTTCTCCTTGTTCTTTCGAGTCAGACGGGCACGGTGCGCTTGAGGAAATCGAGCTGGTCGTTGATCACGCGTTCGAAGGCTTCACCGAGGTAGATCTCGAAGTGGCCATCGGCGTAGTGCCTGATTTCGTGGCGCGGCGTGCGGCTGGCATGACGCAGCGTGGCCTTGGCCGGTGCGACCGAATCGGTGTTGCAAACGCAGAAGAGGACGGGTGCCTTGATTTTCGCGGCCTTGCGACCCGGGTAATAACGAATGATGTCGAGCGCGAAGCGCGCCGCGACATGGTTCAATGTCTTTGCACCAGCTGGCTGGAGCGCGAGATAGCCGTCATAGGCGTCCGGTGCGTTCATCAGTGCTGTCTCGCCTGGCTTGGCCGCCAGAGGCACCATGACCGGCTGTGCACCAAACCAGGAGCCAATCCTGTCGCGCAGTGCCAGCGCTGAAACCTTGAGTGAGGTCACTGGGCTCATCGCCAGGCTGGACGCGAGGCCATCGGTGAACGGGCATTGCGAGATCACGGCAGCGAGCTGATCGTCCTCGGCGGCTGTGGTCAGCACATGGCCGCCGCCAAAGGAGGTGCCCCAGATGACGACGCGCTTCGGGTCGGCATCCGGCAGGCTGCGGGCATAGGCGATGGCGGCCTTCCAGTCTTCAAGCTGCTTGCCGATGTCCAGCAACTGACGCGGCGAGCCTTCACTGTCGCCGAAGTGGCGGTAGTCGAACACCAGGCAGGCATAGCCGGCAGCGGTGAAGCGCTCGGCGAACGCCGGCAGACGCATCTTGCGGGTGCCGCCGAGGCCGTGAGCCATCACGATTACGGGGAAGGGGCCGGCACCTAGCGGACGGTAGAAGTCACCGGTGCAGTGCAGGCCACCAGAGAGGAATTTTACCGTGGTTGGTGCCAAGAGGTCTTGGGATGTCTTGGTCATATCTGAATCCGTCAGGGTGGTTGGTGATGACGCCATTCTCGACAGGCGGTGGGGCTCTGGCTTGACGCTTTATGACGACATGCTTGACACTTTGCGCCAAATTGTGAGGGCAAGGCGATGGGTCAGCCAATACACCGGCGTGTGGTGCCTGCGTTCTATGTGCAGCTGCTTTACGATTACCTGGAGGCTCAAGGCCACGATCCGGTGGCTCTGCTTGGCGAGCCTTGGCCAGTGTCTGATCCCCGGGAAATGGATGGCGTGAATGTGCTGCATTGGGAGCATCTGCTGCAGATGGCGTCAACGCGGCTGGATGATCCTTTATTGGGCCTGCATGTTGGACAGACAGTCACCGTGCGTCACCTAGGTGTGCTAGGTGCCGTGTTGTTGGCCAGTAGTAGTACGGCCGAAGCCTTGCAACGCCTGCATCGCTACCTGCGCCTTGTATTCGATGTAGTGGATCTGGTGATCCGATATGGGGATGGTTGGATAGATCTTGCCTGGGATGATCGCGATTTCGATGCCGGCAATCTTGTGAATGAGACCGGTTACACGGTGATCGTGCGGTTTGCTCGCTCGTTTATCCGAGGTAATGCTGATCCGATCCTGGTTACATTCAAGCATGATGCACCAGCCGATGTGGATGTTTATGAGGCTTTTTTTGGTTGTCCTGTCCGTTTCGGTGAGCCCGATACCTTCGTGCGTTTCAGTATCGACATACTGGCGCTACCGTTGAAAAGCCCCGATCCGGCACTGATCAGCTTGCTGGAGCAGCATGCCGACCGCCTGCTGGCCCAGCTGCCGCAGCAGGCGGAAATTGTTGAGCAGGTTCGTAAAGTCATTGCCGATGCGCTCAGTGATGGCGAGCCGGATATCAAGCACATCAGCAGGCAGCTGTGCTGCTCATCGCGTACCTTGCAACGCCGACTGACTGAGGCTGGCACCAGCTTCCGGAAGGAACTCAATCTCGTGCGCTATGAGCTGGCGCAATCCTATCTGCGAGACCCTCGTTTGCAGGTCATGGATGTCGCCATGTTGTTGGGATACTCCGAGCACAGTGCCTTCAGTCGGGCATTTAAGGAGTGGAGTGGGGAGTCACCTCAGGTGAGTCGTTTCAGGTGATCGCGCTGTTAGCCCAGGTCACAGACTATATGGCATAGTCGCCGCTACAAAACAGGAGGGCGGTTATGCGCTGGCAGACACGAATTACACAACTACTGGGCATTGAGCATCCGTTTATCTGCTCGGGTATGACCTATGTGTCAAACGCAGAACTGGCGGCGGCGGTAAGTAATGCGGGTGGGCTGGGATTGATTCAGATTGGTCATTTAAACCCTGAGCAAGCCCGTGCCGAAATTCGCAAGGCACGGACATTGACCAATAAACCATTTGGTATTGGCCTGGCGCTGATGATGCCGGGTGCTGAACAAAATGCAGAGGTGGCACTGGAAGAGCAGGTGCCGGTTATTAACTTCTCTCTGGGCAAGGGCGACTGGCTGTGTCAGCGTGCTCATGCCTATGGTGGCAAAGTGATTGCCACGGTGGTGAATGCCAAGCATGCCCAGGCGGCTGAGCGCTCGGGTGCGGATGCATTGATTGTGACCGGGCATGAAGCGGCGGCACA
>CAZMVL010000026.1:0-10332 GCA_964569335.1 uncultured Paraperlucidibaca sp. | reverse complement strand
CACATGGTGGTGATGTCACCACGCTGGTTTTGGTTCCTGCTATTCGCCAGGTGACTTCATTGCCAATTATCGCGGCGGGTGGTCTGGCAGATGGAGCCAGTTTGCCAGCCATTTTGGCATTGGGGGGTGATGCGGTGGCCATGGGTACGCGCTGGGCCATGACGCAGGAAAGTCCGTTGCATGAAAACACCCGCCAGATAGTCATGAAAAAAACCGTGCATGACACCATTTACACCAGCAACTTTGATGGCATGCCGTGTCGCATCATGAAAACCCCCACTGGTCAGGCGGTGAGCAAAAAGCCACTGACTCCCTGGCGTGCCTGTTGGGAAGCATTCAAGGTTATGCGTGCTCAACGACGTCCATGGTCTGAGTTGATCACTACCATTCGCCAGGAAGGTTTGTTGGGTGCTATCAAACTGGCCTATTTTGGCGCTGCGGTAGAGCGTATTCGGGTGGCTATTCTGGACGGTGATCAGGAGCGAGGGGTGCAGCTGATTGGTCAGGCGCAAGGCTTGATTAATGATGTGCCTGCTTGTGCAGAATTGATGCAGCGCTTATTGCAAGAAGCTGAAGAGGCTCATCGACAGGTGGTGGCTTGTGCCTCGACATCGACACAAGTCGGGGTGCACAGCGAATAAGTTTCGTGGCAGTCTAGCGCACGAGTTGTTATGTACGTTGTTGCAGGAGGCGGTATGTTGTTGCAAGAAGCCATTCACGGGCGTCGGTCACAGCCTGTGCTGGGATTACCCATGCCGAATCAAGATGAATTGGCAGAGGCTTTTCTGGCCGCAGCACGTGCGCCGGATCATCGTTTACTTAGGCCATGGCGCTATCTGGTGCTGACAGGGGGTGGTCTGAACCAATTGGGACAGGCATTTGTTGATGGTATGCATCAACTGGACCCTGAACGTGCCATACGAGATCGGCAGCGTCTGCTGGATATGCCGCATCGTGCCCCGATGATTATTGTTGCGGTGTTGTCGATTAATGCGCATTCGACAGTGCCTGAGTGGGAGCAATGGTTGAGCATAGGTGCCGGTGTGCAAAATCTGCTGTTGACATTGCATGCTCAAGGTTATGCCGGTATGTGGCGGACAGGCGATCTAGTGGCTGGTCCGGCAGTAACGGAGTTTTTAGGTCTGCAAGACAACGAGCGCGTGGCAGGTTTTGTGTATGTAGGTACGGCACAAGCAGCGAAGGCTGCACCTGCATTGCCCGAACATGATATCTGGCAGTATTGGCCATCAGGGGCAAAGTATGGAGGTTGTTGATCTGGCGCAGGCACAAGAGTTTGTGCAGCAAATGCGTAAACAAATGCCATTACTGGACTTTATGCAGGTTGAGGCAAAGGGCTGGGATGGTCAGATACTGACTTTGTCGGCGCCACTTGAGCCTAATCGTAATGATAAAAATACGGCATTTGCCGGCTCTATTGCCAGTTTGTCCACCGTGACCGGTTGGGCCTTGTTGATGCTCTGGTGCAATCGTGAATTTGGCCCTTGCCAGGTTGCGGTCTATCACGCGGAGTTGCGTTATCGCTATCCCATTACAGATCATTTTCAGGCATCAGCACATTTACCGAGTGAGGCGGCGCTGAATCAATTGCGCAAGCGCATGGCCAGCCATGGCAAAGGTCGTGTCGATGTGCAGCTGAATGTGCATAGCGCTCAGCAAGAAGCGGTCACACAAACGGCAGGCTATGCCGTCTGGACTGTGCCATACTAACGGGTATGTCAGGTGTTGGTATGAGTTATGTCGTCTGTATGTCCTTTGCAAGAGGCCGTAAACGATACGCGTGAGCGTATTTTATTGCATGCGAGCCGTGTATTTGCCCGCAAGGGTTATCAGCAGGCACGGCTGGATGAAATTGCCCGTGAGGCTGGTCTGACCAAAGGTGCCATTTATTGGCACTTCCGCAACAAGTCTGATTTGTTTTGTTCACTACTGGAAGCTCGCTTGCAGCGTAATACCGCGCCTTTGTCTGCCGAGTTGTCCGAAGTATTACAGATGAACGATGACGACAGCAGGCGCCTGGCATTGACTCAGGTATTAAAAGCCACACTGTCGCGTTTTCGTTCGGATGCCGACTGGCCGCGTTTGTTCCTGGAGTTCTTGTCACAGTCACGTGATCCAGAGGTTGCCGAGCGTGTGCGTGGTTTGTATGCCAATGGTCGACGCATTGCGAGTGAAGTGGTCAATACCATGAAAGCGGCTGGTCTGGCTGATGAGGGTATCAGTACAGAGATGCTGTCGTTGTTTTGGTGCGCTTTGATTGACGGTCTGATGATGGCGTGGGTGGTACGCCCGGAGACCTTCGAAAATGACCAGATAGTGGATGAGCTGGTCGGTATGTTGTGGGGTGGTTTAGCGCCAAAACGCTAGCCAGCGCAAGCTGCCTGCTTGTACTTAGAGGTACTTAGGCAGCCTGGCGGGATGGGAAATGGCAGCGCTGAGCCAGTTCGGCACAGGCTTGCTGAATCATTTCTTCAGTGATTGCAATTTCGTGACCTTCGTCATCCAGCAAAATAGCGAAATGAAAAGGATCAATGTTTGCCTTGTTGTCACTTGCTTGTTGTACTTGATGCTTCATACGTTGCCCCTATATGTGGCGTTTCCTTGAGCTCAATATAGTCATCCGTTAATTTGTTGTCGCCTGAAAGCGTGCCTAAGTTGTAACCAACTATGAAAAACATTTCGACACATTCTCCGACACCAGATCATCGTATTCGTCTTGGCGTTTTGATTAATCCGTACGCGGGTGTGGGTGGGCAGTTGGCGCTGAAAGGCAGTGATTGCCTGCCTCTGGCATTACGAGAGTCGATTCAGGACAGTCTTGTTAAAGGTGAAAGTCATGCCCAGCAGCGGTTGGCAAATGTGATGATTGCTTTGCAACAACGACAGTTACTTGAGCATTTTGTCATATATGCGGCACCTGCCCAGATGGGTATTTTGGTGCTGGATGGTCTGGGTATAGCGGCACAGCCGGTTACGTCACCAGTTAATGTCACTACCAGTGCAGATGACACCATTCGTATGGCGCGTGAGTTGCTGGCATCGGGTATAGACCTGTTGCTGTTTGCTGGTGGTGATGGCACGGCACGAGATATATGTCGTGCGCTGGGCACCCAAGTGCCGGTATTGGGGGTGCCTGCCGGAGTCAAAATGCATTCGGGCGTATTTGCCATCAATCCGCAGGCGGCAGCGGATTTATTGCAGGAAATGGCTCAGGGGCATTGGGTCAGTGCCGAGCTGGCCGAAGTCAGAGACATTGATGAAAGTGACCTGGAGCAAGGGCGTTTGCGTGCACGCCATTATGGTGAAATGCGGGTGCCTGCTTCGGCAGCTCAAATTCAGCAGGTGAAGTGTTCAGGGCGAGAAATTGAAGCACTGGTAGTGGCTGAAATTGCTGCTGGTTTTGTTGAAGACATGCAGGATGATTGTGTCTATGCCCTGGGGCCAGGCACCACAGTTGCAGCGGTTGCTGAGCAGTTGGGTGTTGATAATACATTGCTGGGATTTGATCTGGTGCAGGCTGGCCGCTGTGTGGCTCGTGATGTGAATGCTGCGGATTTATTGGCGGCAACCAGGCGGCAGCCTTTAGTGGTGGTGATTGCACCCACAGGTGGCCAGGGCAGTTTGATTGGTCGGGGTAATCAGCAGTTGAGTCCGGTCTTGTTGCGCCAGATTGGTCGGCAAAATGTGCAGGTGTTATCCAGTGCCAGTAAGTTGGATGAGCTGAATGGACGTCCGCTGCGTCTGGATACCGGAGACGCGCAACTGGATACTGAGTGGTCGGGTTTATGGCAAGTCATCACGGGGTATCGGCAGCAGGCGCTGTATAAGGTACAAGGCTAGTGATCTAAAAGTTAGCGACTTGAAACAAGAGGATAAGGCATGAGTGTGTCATTGTTTGAGCCCATACAGATGGGCAGTGTGAGTCTGGCCAATCGTGTCCTGATGGCGCCATTGACACGTATGCGTGCCGGAGCGGGTGATGTGCCTACCGATTTAATGGTTGAGTATTACCGCCAACGTGCTGGCGCTGGCCTGATCATTTCCGAGGCATCTCAGGTGTCGCCCCAGGGCAAGGGTTATATGCAGACACCGGGTATTTATAGTGCAGAGCAGGTGAAGGGCTGGCAGAAAGTGACGCAGGCTGTACATCAGGCAGGCGGCAAGATTGCCATGCAGTTGTGGCATGTGGGGCGTATTTCGCATACCAGTTTGCAAGTTGATCAGCATGCCCCTGTGTCGGCCTCGGATATTCCAGCCAAAACACGCACTTCGGTGCTGGGGGATCAAGGTCAGCCAGTACGAGTCAATTGCTCGCAGCCTCGTGCTTTGACGTTGGCCGAAATTCCGGTGCTGATTCAGACCTATTGTGATGCCACCGTGAATGCTCGGAAGGCAGATTTTGACTTTGTTGAAGTGCATGCGGCACATGGTTATTTGCTGCAACAGTTTCAGGCGGCAGAAAGCAATCAGCGCTCGGATGCCTATGGCGGCTCTCTGGAAAACCGGGCTCGTCTGACGCTGGAAGTACTGGATGCCGTGATTGCAGCCTGGGAACCGGGGCGTGTGGGTGTGCGTATTTCTCCCATGGGCAGTTTTAATGCGCTTGAGGCTGCGGATGGTGAAGCCATGGGCTGGTATCTGGCCGAGCAGTTCGAGCGTCGCGGCATTGCCTATCTGCATTTGTCAGAGCCGGACTGGGCCGGTGGCCTGCCGATTACGGACGCTTTTAGACAAGGTCTGCGTCAACGTTTTTCGGGAGCCATTATCGGTGCGGGAGCCTATACGCGTGAAAAGGCAGAGCGTTTGCTGGCCAATAACCTGATTGATGCAGCGGCTTTCGGGCGCTCTTATATTGCCAATCCGGACCTGGCTGAACGCCTGCGTTTACAGCAACCCTTGAATGAGCAGCGTCCCGAGTTGTTTTACGGCGGTGGTGCGGAAGGTTATACCGACTATCCTGTCATGACCTGATAAAAAAGCCCGCAGTTGCGGGCTTTTTTACAGCGGAAAACGACTTAGGCAATCTGCATGTTTTGCAAGGCAGCGATACGTTTTTCCAGCGGTGGATGTGACATGAACAGCGATGCAAAGCTGAAGCCTTCACGCTTGCCGGCAGTAATGGCCATGGCGGTCATTTCAGCAGGCATCTGATCGGGCACTTCATGCTCACGCTGCAATGCGCGCAGGGCATCAATCATGTTCTGACGACCGGCTAGGCGTGCTCCGGCTTCATCGGCGCGGAACTCACGATAACGCGAGAAGTACATGACGATGGTGGAGGCCAGAATACCCAATACGATGTCAGCCACAATGCTGGTGACGTAGTAGGCAATGCCAGGGCCGTTTTCGTTCTTGAATACCACACGGTCAACAAAGTTGCCGATGATGCGCGAGAAGAACATGACGAATGCGTTTACCACACCCTGGATCAATGCCAGAGTGACCATGTCGCCATTGGCAACGTGACCGATTTCATGGCCCAGTACGGCACGTACTTCTTCACGACGCATGCGTTGCAGCAGACCGGTAGACACGGCGACCAGGGCGTCGTTCTTGTTCCAGCCAGTCGCAAATGCATTGGACTGATGGCTGGCAAAAATACCCACTTCAGGCATTTTGATGCCGGCTTTTTGTGACAGCTCAGCCACGGTTTCCAGCAACCAGCGCTCTTCGGCAGTGCGTGGCGATTCAACCAGTTGCACACGCATGGTGCGCTTGGCCATCCACTTGGACATCAGCAGAGAAACCAGTGAGCCAACGGCACCAAACACAAAGCAGAATGCCAGCAGGTTACCCAGCTGCAGCGTGTTTCCTGCGCCGTGTGTCGAGCCTACACCAAGCAGGCTGAGCACAATACCAGCAACCACCACAACAGCCAGGTTGGTGAGTAAGAAAAGGGCAATTCGCATCATGGGTCAGGGTTCTCCTATTAACATTATTAATAAAGTAGGGGCGACCGATGACGATTTCAAGTCAACAGTCGCCATTCGTTATGCTTTATCCGTACCGTGACGACGGCGATAACTTTCCAGAAAGCGTGCCAGACGGCTGATGGCTTCGACCAGTTCTTCACGATGTGGCAGAAATACCACTCGGAAATGGTCAGTTTGTGGCCAGTTGAAGCCCGTGCCTTGCACCAGCAGCACTTTTTCTGCTTGTAGTAGTTCCAGAATAAACGCTTGGTCATCCTTGATTGGATACACCGCAGGATCCAGTCTGGGGAACAGGTACAGCGCGCCTTTTGGCTTGACACAGCTAACGCCGGGAATGGCCGTCAGCAGGTCATAGGCCAGATTGCGCTGCTCATAGAAGCGTCCGCCGGGGCGTACCAGTTCGTTAATGCTTTGATAGCCGCCCAAGGCAGTCTGAATGGCGAATTGCGCCTGTACGTTGGCACACAGGCGCATGGAGGCCAGCATGTCGATGCCTTCAATGTAGTCAGCGGCCTGTGCCTTGTTGCCACTCAGCATCAGCCAGCCAGAGCGGAAGCCAGCTACGCGGTATGACTTTGACAGGCCATTAAAGGTGACTACCAGCAGGTCTGAGGCCAGGGTCGCAATACAGGTATGTTCGGCTTCGTCATACAGAATCTTGTCGTAGATTTCGTCAGCAAAAATAATCAGTTGGTGCTTGCGGGCAATGGCAATGATGCCTTCCAGTGTTGTCCGTGAATACACAGCACCTGTAGGGTTATTCGGGTTAATGACCACGATCCCTCGGGTTTTTGGCGTGATTTTGGCTTCAATATCGGCCAGATTGGGTTCCCAGCCCCTGTCTTCATCACACAGATAATGAATCGGGTTGCCGCCTGCCAGGGTGACGGCAGCGGTCCACAAGGGGTAGTCCGGTGCGGGTACCAGCATTTCGTCGCCATTATTCAGCAATGCCTGCATGGACATCACAATCAGTTCGGATACGCCATTGCCAATATAGATGTCGTTGACATCTACGTTCAGCAGGCCTTTTTGCTGATAGTAATGCACCACAGCACGTCGAGCCGCAAACAGGCCGCGTGACTCGCAATAGCCCACGGCATTTGGCAAGTTGCTGATGACATCCGACAGGATCTCTTGCGGCGCCTCAAAACCAAAGGGAGCCGGGTTGCCAATATTGAGCTTGATAATGTGGTGACCTTGCTCTTCCATGGCTGTCGCCGCTTTCAGCACCGGACCGCGAATGTCGTAGCACACATCTTTGAGTTTGTCGGATTTGCTGATAGCCATGCTTGAGGTCTCGTGATCCTGAATATGAAAAAGTGACCTGATTGTAGCTGAAATGAAGCGTGCCTGTTCGCTTTCAGTGCGGGCAAATGCTGTGTAATGTCAGTGTCATGACTGATCAGGAAACTAAATCATGACGAAGAAAATGTCTGAAGCAGACTGGCAGCAAAGCCTGTCACCGAAAGAGTTTTATGTTTGTCGGCAAAAAGGCACTGAGCCGGCATTTACGGGCGAGTATTGGGATTGCAAGGACGATGGCACCTATTGCTGTCGTTGCTGTGGTGAGGCCTTGTTTGATTCATCCACTAAATATGACTCTGGCTCGGGTTGGCCCAGTTTTTATCAGCCGATCAGTGCTGCACAAATTGCCGAGCATCGTGACCTGAGTCATGGCATGATCAGGGTGGAAATTACTTGCTCACACTGTGATGCGCATTTGGGTCATGTGTTTCCGGATGGCCCGGAGCCTACCGGTATGCGTTATTGCATTAATTCAGCATCACTGACACTGACCAAGCGCTCGACGTAGGCACAACATACTCAGGAGATAAAAAATGGCGACTATTTACGATTTTTCAGCGCGCTCCATTACTGGTGAAGAGGTGGCGCTAGCCGACTATAAGGGTCAAGTCATTCTGGTGGTCAATACCGCAAGTAAGTGTGGATTTACACCACAATTCAAAGGCTTGGAAAGTATTTATGAGAAGTACGCTGAACAGGGGTTCAGCGTGCTGGGCTTTCCCTGCAATCAGTTCCTGAATCAGGAGCCCGGTGATGAGACCGAAATCGCGAATTTTTGCAGCATGGACTACGGCGTAACGTTTCCGATGTTTGCCAAGATTGATGTTAATGGCCCGGGCGCGCATCCATTGTTTCAACATCTGGCAGAGTCAGCTCCCGGTTTGTTGGGTAGCAAGAAAATCAAGTGGAACTTTACCAAGTTCCTGGTAGGCCGTGACGGCCAGGTGATTGATCGTTATGCACCAACCACCAAGCCGGAAGAAATTACCCGTGATATTGAAAAGGCCTTAGCGGGTTAAGGCAACGTCTTCACTCAAGCGCCAAAGCATGTCAGCGACCTGTGTGTCTTTGCTGATGGCTTTGGTGGCTGCCTTGCGTCTGCGTACAAAATATTGACCATGATGGGTCTTGCCTGCATCACTCAGTGCCAGCCAGATGGCGGTATCAGCGCCTTTGGCGGGGGTAATCAGCACCCGATCAACAATTTTCTGAACAGGAGCAGGTAGCTCTCTCCATATGCCTGTTGCCACGCCACCGGGATGGAAGGCATTAACACGTATACTGCTGTCAGCCACTCGCCGCGCCAGTTCACGTGCATAAATCAGATTGGCCAGTTTGGCCGAGCCATAAGCCTGGAAATCACTCAGGTATTTGCCGGGATTATTGAACTTGTCCAGACTGATGGTGCCTGCCCAGTGCGCCACCGAACTGGTGACCACGACACGGGCATCATCGGCCTTGGCCAGTGTGGGCAGCAGTGCCTGCATCAGTCGAAAATGACCAAAATGCATGGTGGCTACCATGCTTTCCAGACCAAATGCGGTGCGCAGGCCTCGGGTATAGCTGCCTGCGTTAACCATGACAGTATCCAGCTCTGGCAATAATGCTAGGGTACTGGCCGCGGCCTGATCAATAGAGTCAAAATTTGCCAGATCAAGTGTAATGGCATGCACGTTGGCGTCAGGCTGTTCCTGCTTCAGGGTATTGATGACCGCTTGGCTTTTGGTCAGATCACGTGCCGCAATAACGACTTCATGACCAGTTTTGATGAAGTGGCGCACCATTTCCAGACCAATGCCGCTATTGCCACCCGTCACCAGGATTTTACGTGACATTTAAAACCACCTATTGTGTTGTTGATGAATAGTCTTCCTGTATGGAGTGTAACGCCAAATGTCGGTAGATAAAGGGTTGAACATTGCCGTTTTTGGTGCCGGTAGCGTGGGCTGTTATCTGGGCGGGCGACTGGCAGCGGGTGGAGCCGATGTGACTTTTATCGGGCGTCCGCGCTTGGCCGAGGAGTTGGCGCAGACAGGGCTGACACTGACCAGCCTGCATGGAACGGAGCATCATGTAGCCCCGGCTGATCTGCAATTTGTGACGGATGCCGCCGCGTTAAGTAGCATGGATCTGGTACTGGTCACGGTGAAATCATCAGACTCGGACCTGGCTGGTTTAACGCTGGCACGTTATCTGAAACCGTCTGCGGTGGTATTGAGCTTTCAGAATGGTTTGCATAACACAACCATTTTACAGGATGCCTTGCCTCGGCATATTGTGCTGGCTGGCATGATTCCCTATAACGTCATTAATCGTGGGAAAGGCTGCTTTCACCAAGGTTCTGATGGTGTGCTGGAGGTTGCAGAGCACGCTGCCTTGGCGCCGTTTTTAGCCGCGTTTGAGGCGGCTGGTTTGGCTCTGCAAACCCATCACGATATGCAGCAGGTGCTGTGGTCCAAGCTGCTGCTTAACCTGAATAATTCGATTAATGCCTTGTGTGGTCAGCCGTTGAAAGACGAGCTGTCACAGCGTGGTTTTCGTCGATGTCTGGCCATGGCTCAGCAAGAGGCTTTGGCGCTGTATGAGCGTGCGGGCATCAAGCCTGCGCGTTTGACGCCGGTATCACCCAAGTTGTTGCCTAAATTACTGACAGTGCCTGATGCGATTTTTCGGCGTCTGGCGGGTCGTATGCTGGCTATGGACCCATTAGCACGTTCGTCGATGTGGGAAGATCTGGAAGCTGGACGGGCAACCGAGGTGGACTGGATTAATGGTGAAGTGCTGCGTCTGGCTGAAAGCCTGGGCCAGTCAGCGCCGATTAATGCCCGTTTGGTGGCTTTGGTGCGTTCGGCAGAAAGTGGTGGTCGGCGTGATTGGCAGGCCGAGGAGTTGTTGGCCGATCTGCGTCGTCAGTTAAAGCCCTAAATTGCATAGAGTTTAGCCAAAACAGGGTGGCCTGCTGGTTTTTCCCGCAAATGATGCAAGTCATTCTTGACAGCATCGCACACTGACCCTAACATCCGCCCCGCAACGACAGTCTGGGGCTATAGCTCAGCTGGGAGAGCGCTACAAT
>CAZMVL010000025.1:40821-44261 GCA_964569335.1 uncultured Paraperlucidibaca sp. | reverse complement strand
TGGATGGACTCGAACCAACGCATGGCGGGATCAAAACCCGCTGCCTTACCACTTGGCGACACCCCTATAAACGATGCTGTCGTTGGAAATCTTCGAGCGCTGTATGAGCCGGCGATCGGTTCCTGCCACGACATACGAAGCCCTTAATCGGGCTGGCGGCAATTATAGCAGATGCCTTTTCATGTTGGGTACAGGGTGTGTAAACACAACAACCTGTGCCAGTCATTTTTGCATCGCCGTGTAACGCCAGCCATTTCATGGCTTCGTCTACTTCAGGGGATAGCTCTCTGACCACTTTTTCGAAGTCATTTCGAGTCTCCCCTGCAAGGAAGGCGCGCAGTGTAATGGGGTCGGAATTTCGTGTCAATCGCGGGTGCGAAAAAGCTTGTGCAGTTTCTATGCTGTCGGCAGGAACGAGCAGGGCATACCAAGGTTCTGCAATGTCGACCGGGGTCAGTTGTTCACCTACGCCTTCCGCCCATGCGGTCTGGCCCAGCACAAAAACAGGCACGTCGGCACCCAGTGCTAGTCCGAGTTTTGCCAGCTCATTCAGGCTGAGCTGACAGTTCCATAGCTCGTTTAAGGCCAATAGTGTGGTGGCGGCATCCGAAGATCCGCCACCGAGCCCACCGCCCATGGGCAGTTTTTTTTCCAGGGTGATGTTTGCGCCTTGTTCAATCTGGCAGTGTGTTTGTAATAAACGGGCCGCTCGCACGATCAGGTTCTGTTCTGCGCTGACATTGGCCAGATCGGGCGTCAGGCTGATGTGACGGTTGTCCGTGACTTCAAACGTGAGCCAGTCGCAGAGATCAATAAACTGAAAGATGGTTTGCAGAGCGTGATAGCCATCGTCACGACGTCCGGTGATGTGCAGGAACAGATTGAGCTTTGCAGGTGCAGGCAGGCGTAACGTGACTGTCATGGTGCTTTTGCCTGCCAGCTATTAATAGCAACAACCACTCGGCGGTGATCCCAGGTCATGATCAGGCGTTCCGGCACGCGATAGTTATCGATGATTTGTTCGCTGACGACCTGAACATGCCAGCCACGTTCGTGAAATTCGCGGATACCCTGGTCTGCTGGCAGTGCTGTAATGGTGGTGTCTGACTCTTTGGGCCAGCCCGATAACCAGGCATTGAGATGAAATGGCGGAATGGGGGTGTAGGCCATTTCTTCAGACAGTTTTTCGGGGTTGTCAGTATATAAGGTGCCCAGACTGCTGTTCTGGATGACTACGATGCCTTCCTGACCCACAACGGTGGTGCGACCTTGCCCCAGAGGGCCTGCGCCATCTGCCTCAAAGCCTTCACCCATACGCTGCCAGGTAAATGTGCCCGAGACGGTTTTGCCAAATACCCGTGTACTGGCTTTGCCGCTGGCCTCCCAGTGGCTCAAGTCACGAATATCCTGACCGACATGAGCGGGTGGCTGGACGGAGGTCAGTGGTTTGCTGACACAAGCAGTGACAGTGAGTGCCAGCAGTGCATAGCTGCCCACGCGAATGCACTGTTTAAACGATAAAGCTGACATGGTGTCTGTATCCGTTAACGTGATTGCTGCTGAGTCTAGCAAAAAGATACACGCGGATTTGTTTTTGCGCATGGCTTGCCGCACAATTCGCCACCACATCTCGAAACATTGGGTTTCGGGGTAAACGCATACGCTCGGACACAACATCAGGCATGGGTTTGCTGGCATTTGGTATCAATCATCGAACGGCTTCTGTGGCTCTGCGCGAACGTGCAGCATTTGCCCCCGATGAGTTGCGCCAGATACTTCAGGAGGCCGCTCAACAAGCCGGTCTGACCGAACTGGTGATTTTATCAACCTGTAATCGAACCGAATTTTATGCGGTTGCAGTCAATGAGCAGACCGAAGGGTTGCAGCATTGGTTGAGCCAGACGCGAGATATTCCAGCTCAGGAGCTGGCTGCTGTCTGGTATAGCCATGAGTCGGCAGAGGCTGTGCGTCATGCCATGCGGGTGGCGGCAGGTCTGGACTCGATGATATTGGGCGAGCCACAAATTTTTGGTCAGATGAAGCAGGCTTATGCCGAGGCCGAAGCAGCAGGCACATTGGGGCCAGAGTTGCGGCGTTTGTTTCAAAGCGTTTTTGCGGCAGTAAAACAGGTACGAACAGAAACCAGTATTGGTGTCAGTCCGGTGTCGATTGGTTTTGCTGCAGTCAATCTGGCCCGTCAGGTGTTTGATTCGTTGGCGGATACGCCGGTGTTATTGATTGGTGCAGGCGAGATGAACACCCTGGTTGCCCGACATTTGCGTGAGCAGGGTGTGCAATCGTTGCTGGTGATTAATCGCAGTGAGGCCAGGGCGCAGCAGTTGGCGCAGGAAGTGGGTGCCGAAGCGCTGCCATGGTCAGAGCTGACTGCGGCGCTGGAAAAGGCCGATATGGTAGTCAGCTGTACTGCCAGTGCCTTGCCGGTGGTGACGGCCGATATGGTGCAAAGTGCCATGAAAAAGCGCAGACACCGCCCCTTGCTGCTGATTGATATTGCTGTGCCCAGAGACATTGCGCCACAAGTGGCCGATCTGGATGATGTGTTTTTGTATACCGTGGATGATTTGCAGTCGGTGGTTGACGCTGGATTACGTCAGCGCCAGGCCGCTGCTATTGAGGCTGACCAATTGATTAGTGCACGAGTTGAGGCCTTTTTGCAGCAGCAACGTATTCAGCAGGATGCCGCTGTCCTGATTGGGCAGTTGCGCCGTGAGGCCATGCTGCTGGTTGAGGAAGAGCGTGCCCGCGCTGTTGACGCTATTCGTGCGGGTCTGGATGCCGAACAGGTACTGGCGCGTATGCAGCACAATATGTTGAATCGCTGGTTGCATGCCCCTACTGTCGGTTTGCGTCAGTTAGCAGCTGATGGTGATCTGGAGCAGCTGGCATTGGCCTCTCGGGTGTTGGGGCTGCAAATGAAGGACGGCTCATCGGATGAAGGGCTGACGTGATGAAAGCCGCATTATTAGAACGTTTGGATCGCCTGGCCGAGCGTTATGAAGAAGTCGGGGCGTTGTTATCTGACCCCACTGTTATCAATGATCAAAATCAATTTCGCAAACTCTCGCGTGAGCATGCCGAGCTGGATCCGGTCGTAGCCGCGTTGGCTGCGTACAGACGCACTCAGCAGAGTCAGCAGGAAGCCAGGGCATTATTGTCTGACCCTGATTTTCGTGAAATGGCAGAGCAGGAAATTGCCGAAGCTGGCCAGCGTTTATTGCAGTATGAGGCCGAGCTGCAAACGCTGATGGTGCCGCGAGACCCTAATGACAGCTGCAATATCTGGCTGGAAGTCAGAGCCGGTACGGGAGGCGATGAGGCAGCCATTTTTGCCGGTGACCTGTTCCGTATGTATTGTCGTTATGCCGAGCGCATGGGCTGGCGTGTTGAAGTGGTGTCCAGCAGTCTGGGTGAGCATGGTG
>CAZMVL010000025.1:0-40811 GCA_964569335.1 uncultured Paraperlucidibaca sp. | reverse complement strand
GTGGTTATAAGGAAGTGATCTCGCGAGTTGAGGGCGAGGGTGCTTATGCGGCGCTGAAGTTTGAGTCTGGCGCACATCGGGTTCAGCGTGTGCCAGCCACCGAGTCGCAGGGGCGGGTACATACCTCGGCCTGTACCGTGGCTATTTTGCCGGAGTCCGAAGAAATCAATCATGTTGATATCAATCCGGCTGATTTACGCATTGATACCTATCGTGCCAGTGGTGCTGGCGGCCAGCATATCAACAAGACCGATTCGGCTGTGCGGGTGACGCATATTCCAACCGGCGTGGTGGTTGAGTGTCAGGATGAGCGTTCGCAGCACAAGAATAAAGCGCGGGCCTTGTCATTGCTGGCGGCCAAACTATTGGCAGCGCAGCAGTCGGCACAGCAACAGGCATCAGCCTCCTTGCGTCGTGATCTGGTGGGCAGTGGTGATCGTTCGGAGCGTATTCGCACCTATAACTTTCCTCAAGGTCGAATGACTGATCATCGTATCAATCTGACGTTGTATCGTCTGGATGAAATTATTTCGGGTGATCTGGCCGAGCTGTTACAGGCATTGGCTACCGAGCATCAGGCTGATTTATTGGCTGCACTGGCCAACGAAACATGATGCTGGCGGACTGGCTGCTGACGGCTGAAGCGGCGTTGGGTGTGGCATCGGCCTGGCGTCAGCCCGGACTGAATGATGAAAGCCCAAGACGTGAAGCCGAGTGGTTGTTGCGAGCGGTGTTGGGGTTGTCTTCTGCGCAGATTCTGGCCAGACCGGAACGGCAGTTGTCTGATCGGCAATTGAGTCGGCTGGCCGATTGTTTGCAACGTCGTTGTGCGGGCGAGCCGCTGGCCTATCTGGTTGAGCAGGCCGAGTTCTGGTCTTTGCCATTGCGTGTGACCCCAGCAACCCTGATTCCGCGTGCAGATACTGAAACGCTGGTAGAGGTGGTGCTGGCACTGCATCCTGATTCACAGCAAATACGTCGTGTGGTTGATCTGGGCTGTGGTAGTGGCGCTATTGCGCTGGCGCTTAAAAGTGAGCGCCCACAATGGCAGGTGACTGGCGTGGACATGAGTTCGCAGGCGTTGGCGGTGGCACAGGAAAATGGTCAGCGCCTGGCCTTGCCGGTGTGTTGGTTACAGAGTGACTGGCTGGCTGCCCTGAGTGATGAAACGTTTGACTTGATGGTGAGTAATCCTCCGTATTTGCCAGCAGATGATCTACATTTGCCCACTCTGGGTTATGAGCCACGTACGGCATTGGTGGCCGATTCAAACGGATTGGCTGATTTTCAGCGTATTATCGAGCAGGCTGCCGGGCATTTAAGTGAGGGTGGCTGGTTGCTGTTTGAGCATGGTGCAGCGCAGGCTGACGTTGTACGAGCACTGTGCCAGCAAGCCGGTTTTATCAATGTGCAAAGCTGGCCTGATTTGTCCGGGCAATGGCGGGTGAGTGGAGGGCAGCGCGGTGTTATCGGATGACATGTTGTTGCGTTATCACCGGCAAATTCTGTTGCCAAGCTGGGATGTGGCTGGTCAGGAAGCGTTGCACAATGCTTGTGTCCTGATTGTTGGTCTGGGCGGCTTGGGTTCTGCACTGTCACAATATCTGGTGGCAGCAGGTGTGGGGCGGGTCAAGCTGGTTGATTTTGATCATGTTGAAGTGACCAATTTGCAGCGTCAGCCGATTCATGGCGAGGCAGATGTTGGGCGCTTGAAAGTGGTTTCTGCTGGGCATTCACTACGCGCTATTAATTCGCACTGTGTGATTGAAGAGTTTGCCCAGGCGCTGAATGCTGATTGTTTTACCGAGTTAACGCAGGAGGTCGATGTCATTGCTGATTGCTGCGATAATTTTGCCACTCGGGATCTGATTAATGCACTGGCATGGCCAGCGGGTATTCCGGTAGTGTCGGCGGCAGCTATTGGCTGGCAAGGCCAGCTGGCGGTATTTGATCCGCGTCGAGCCGAGTCGGCCTGTTATCGCTGTGTTTATCCGGATGTGGATGAGGCAGCAGCCAGTTGTAATGAAGCGGGCGTGATGGCGCCAACAGTGGCTGTGATTGGTAGCTGGCAGGCGCAGGAAGTATTGAAGGTGATCGCAAATATTGGCGACAGCCTGGTTGGTCAGCTGTTGTTATGGGATGGTTTTAGTAATGAGGTAAGGCGGTTGCGAACTCCCCGCGACCCTGCCTGCGCCGTGTGTGCGCATCATGGAGAGACAGAGTAAATGAATCATTATGCAAATTGGTCAAATGCCTTTAAGGGTTTGTTACGCATTGGCCAAACCACGCAGGTATTGGCGACTGCCGGAGTGGCCTGGGCCAGTGGTGACCGTCCTCCATTACCACGTTTGTTGCGTCAGACCTTTGAGCGTCTGGGAGCGACCTATGTCAAGCTGGGCCAGTTTGTGGCGAGTTCGCCGTCATTGTTTCCGGCTGATTATGTCAATGAGTTTCAGTATTGCCTGGATAAGACCGAGCCGCTGCCATTTGCCACACTGAAAGCTGTGCTGGAGGCAGAGCTGCAATGTCCGTTGTCCGAGTTATTCAGTGAAATTGACGAAATTCCGCTGGCATCTGCATCGATTGCACAAGTTCATGCGGCCAAGCTGATCACGGGCGAGCCGGTGGTGATCAAGATCCAGAAGCCGGGGGTTGAAAATGTTCTGCTGACTGACCTGAACTTTTTATATGTGTCGGCGGTGTTGCTGGAGCGCTTTCTACCCAAGCTCAAGTTTGCCTCGTTATCGGGTATCGTCAGTGAAATTCAGGCCTGCATGATGGAGGAGGTCGATTTTTACAAAGAGGCTCGCAACATCAAGCAATTTAATGCTTTCCTGGAAAAAACAGGCAACAAGCAGGCTATTGCACCCAAGGTGTATGAGCACGCATCCAGCATGCGCGTGTTAACCATGGAGCGATTCTATGGTGTGCCTTTGACCGACCTGGATACCATTCGCAAATACACCAAAGACCCTGCCGGTACTTTGGTGAATGCACTTAATACCTGGTTCTCCAGTTTGATGATGTGTGAAAGCTTTCATGCTGACCTGCACGCAGGCAACCTGATGGTGCTGACTGATGGTCGTCTGGGTTTTATTGATTTCGGCATTGTGGGGCGTATTGCGCCGGAAACCTGGTCTGCCACCATGCAATTTATGGAAGCCATGAATACGGGTGACTTCAAGCTGATGGCAGAAAGTATGTCAGTAATTGGTATGACCAAGCGGGCGGTGGACCAGGAATTGCTGGCTGCCGATCTGGAGCTGCTGTACGGTGCGGCGACTCAGGTTGATCCTGAGGCAGTCATGTCAGCACTGGCCAATGACAATGAGATCAACAAGCTGATGATGGATATCGTGGCCGTGGGTGAGCGTCATGGTATTCGTTTCCCGCGTGCCTTTGCCTTGCTGCTGAAACAGATCCTGTATTTTGATCGCTACATCCGCATTTTGGCGCCAGAAATGAATCTGTTTGATGATGCCCGTATTGATCTGGTCAGTATGGACGTTAATAAACCGAAACTGTTGCATTAAGTGACTTGTGTTCATTTTTTGTTGATTACAAAAGTTCGCTGTGATATGACTAGCCAGTCGCTAAACTTATGTAACAAAAAAACAACAAAAAAGTTTAGGGGCTGACGGCGTAGTCGTTTCCCTGGAGACTGCTGTCCGCAGCTCCGGGGTCTATGTTATGCACAGTCTGTCCAGCTGCTTTTCCGCTCGTTATCGTCTTTTTATCGCTCTGTTTGTCATTGTTTTGCTGAGTGCGTGTAGCAGCTCTACTCGTGACAGCAGGCCCGGTAGCGAGCGTGAATTGGCCATCGGCCACTTTATTGATTCAGCCGTCTGGGGTTTGGGTTATAGCGCCGAAGACTTGCAAGGTATCACCGACTCTGTCGGTCGTTTTGACTATCGTGAAGGTGGCTTGATTCGCTTCAGTCTGGCCGGTGTAGTGCTGGGGGATGGAGATGTCCCTGCCCTGGATATCATGACGCCACGTGATCTGTTTAATCCCAAAGCCGAACTGACTGATCGTCGAGCGCTGAATCTGGCGCGTATTTTGTTGTCGTTGGATGCACAGCCTGATAACCCACTGTTGATTGATGTGCGTGAGGCAGCAAATGTATTGCTGGCGGCTGACCTGTCGGTTATTGAGCTTGATGTGGAAGCTGATCAGCTGCTGATTGCCAATCCCAAGATTGCGACTTACCTGCAAGCGAACAATATTGATCTGGTTGCGACGGATGTCGCGCAGCGACATTTGCAATGCTCTGAGCAGGATATTGCTGAAGGGCGGCCATCAGATGGTCGTTGTGATGAGGACGATCTGCCACTGTTGTTTGCTCAGGATATCAGCGAGCCAGAGGGTGATGAGCAGCGTGTGCTTAATCTCGTGGTGCAGCTGTCGTCGCCAGCGGAGCAAGCGGTAACGGTTGATTTTCGCACGGTGAATGGCAGTGCCATTGCCGGTGAAGACTATGTCGCTACCAGCGGTACGCTGGAGTTTGCACCAGGGCAAACTGAACAAAGTGTTGCTATTACGATTTTAGGTGATATCACGCCAGAGCCGGATGAAAGCTTTTTTCTGGACCTGGACAATCCAGTTAATGCCGAGCTGAGCAAGGCACGCTATACGGTGACCTTGTTAAATGACGATACCGCTGCCGGGCAGGTGGTATTAACACTGACCGCACAAACCTTCACGGAGGGCACTGGAGATAGCAATACTCAGGTGTTGTATCGCATTCAGCGTAGTGGTGGCCTGGAACGCAATATTGATATTCGAGTCAGTACCAGTGATCAGACCGCACAGGCGGGTGAGGATTATCTGGCGTTGGATGAGGTTTTGTTCACCATTCCGGCGCAGCAAACCGAGTTTGATATTCCCTTGCAGATTGTTGCTGATGATGTACTTGAGGCCGATGAAACGTTCCTGCTCAGTGTGACGGCGGTGAGTGATGATGTGACGGTGACGGGCTCTCCGGCCACAGTAACAATTCGTGATGACGATATGCTGGGTGGTGCTCTCTCACTGAGCCTGGATTCATTTGATCCTGTTCCGGAAGGTAATGCCGAGCATCTGATCAGTTTGACGGCGCGCTTGAATCGGGCAGCTACAGAGCCAGTCAGCCTGTTGTATTCAACACGTGATGGCAGTGCGACCAGCCAGGGCGAAAAACGTGACTTTGAGGCAGTGACCCAGCGTGAAGTAATTATTCCTGCTGGTCAGTTGACTGCTGCATTGCCCGTGCGAATTTTTGGTGATCAATTTGAGGAGTTTGATGAGCAGTTTGAGCTGACGCTTGATGGTGGTGTGTTGGGGCAGTTCAAGCAGACCATTACGTTGACCAATGATGATGAACTGACATTGTTACAGGTGGGTGCCGCGAGCCAATCTGTGACTCCTGCCAATGCTCATATTGCTGGTATGGATGAGCCTTATTTTGGGGGGGTGCGCAAGCAATTCTTTCATTTAGGCGGTTTTGGTTTTGGCCCGTTCAAGTTGTTGCCAGGCTTTGGTCCATTTCCTGAAGTGACCTTTGGTGATGCGCCTGTTTCCATTTCAAATGCCGCGGCAGCGGCACCCTGTTTTGGGCCAGCGGTGATTGATATCAATGCCGATGCCGATCATCACGATTGTGAAGATGAAACCTGGGTGCGTGTCATGGTCATGATTGACCCAGTGAAAAACGAACGTATTGCCATGGTGACACTGGATGCCGTCGGTGCCGGTAATTTGGTTCAGGATGCTGTGAAGAAAGCGGTGAATGAAGCAAGCTGTCAGCAAGACTTGTGTATTCCTGTGCGTAATGTGCTGTTTGGTCAAACACATACTCATGCCGGAGCAGATTTGCAGGGACTGTGGGGTGGTGTGCCCAAAGACTGGCAGCAGAAAATGCTGTTTGATGGTGTCAAGGCAGCTACTCACAAAGCACTGACGCAGCGTAAACCGGCACAACTATCGTTAGTGCGTGGTGATGCTTCCGACTTCAATAGTTATCGTCGACCCAAGTATCGTGACGAGTCTATTTTCCATCGTGCCGATCCTGCGGCCAGTTTGTTGATGGCAAAGGCTGACGATGAGTCCAATGCTGACCGGATGCTGGCGACGTTGGCTCAGTTCTCGGCACATCCAACCAGTGTGGGCGCCAATGATTTCCGACGTGAAGATGGCTCGGTGGTACGTGTGCCGCACCCGGATTATCCACTGGGTGTTGTTAACCGCCTTGAACAGCAGTTGGGCGGGACGGCATTGTATTTTAATGGTGCGATTGCCGATGCTTCGGCTGCGGGTCCGGCCACTGGCAGCAACAAATATGAGCAGGTGAAGTCACGTGGAGAAAACCTGGCCAATCTGTTACTGGCCTTGCGTGACAATGCAGTGCCGGTTGGTGGCTCCCTGTCGGTTGCTCATTCAGAAGCGATATTGCCGATTACCAATCCGTTGTTCATTGGTGTGGGGTTGTTAAGTCAGTTCAATGGCTATTATCAGTTCAGTCAGTTGCCATTTGCTGATATTCCCGGGCTGGACAGGATTCCTGCCGAGTTTATTGACGCGTTTGAAGGTGTTCAGAATCAGCTGCCACAACCAACACCAGTGGCTCGGACTTTGGTCAGTCGTATCACCTTGGGGCTGACTGATGCCAATGCCGCACGGGTGGAAATAGTCACTATTCCCGGTGAGGCCACCAACACCTTCGGTCAATATATTCGCAGTCTGGCAGGCGACAGTGATCTGGCCGAAGCCAGCCCACAAGTGCATACCATGCTGCTGGGTCTGACCCATAACAGCTTTGGCTACATTATTCCGGAAGACGAATTCAGCTACATTGATCCGGCCGGCGATATCGTGGGTTATGAGGAAATTGTATCTCTCGGCCCGTTAACCGCTCCCTTATTAAGAGCGCAAGCTTATAACCCGCTGTTTGGCGTGGCACCTCCAGACCTCCGCTTTTTGCCACCGCTGCTGACAGATTGCCTGATCGCCTATGATTTTGGCGCCTGTTTTGTGGGTGTTGGTCGAGATCGTTTGTTGCAGGCTGTGGGTGTTTCAGCCAGCTTCTTTGATACCTTGTCTGATGGTGCCAAGTCAGTAGCGGATGGCTGTCGTGGCATTGCCGGGCCGCTGGCACCTGGCTGTATGGTTTTTGATGGTCTGGTGACGTTGCTTGATGCTGTTCCCAATCCTGCTGATCCCGGTAATGGTGGTCCAGGCGGTGGTTTGCCGGGAGCCGGTACGGATGATCTGGCGCTATTGTCCGAGGTGATATTGGCCTCATCACCTGCTGGTTGTGATTTCCTGGATCCGGCTCATTGCTTGTTGCCGTTTCCGAATAATCATTTCACGCAGGCAGCGAATACTGACACGGGTCGTCAGTTGAATCTGAGTTTGTTGGCTACACCGCGTAATGTGCTGGGTAAACCGATAGACCCCAGTGATCAGAATCGGGCCGATGGCTTCTCGCCAGGTTCGGCATTGCTGGTTCGTGTGCCGGGTTTGGATCTGGATAAAACGGCAGAAGTAGTGCCGATGCCCAGATTGGGTCGACCTGATGCAGGTCAGGCCACAGGTGCTGTGCCTCAATCCATGGCCAATAGCCTGCATCCGGATTCTGCCGTGGTGGTGTTTGATGTCACTGACAAAAAGCCTCACCTGGTTTGGGCCGAGCTGGATGCCAACCTGACACGCTATACGCCTTGTGATCTTCCTGCTCCGGTACAAACCTTTGCGGAACTTGGTGATCAGGCAGAGATCAATAACGCCGTACAGACTTTCCGAGATGCCTGTAATCAGGGCTTTGATCCGATCAAGTCGGGTCTGGATATGGTTGACCCGATCAATGATCAGGGGCCATTGCTGATCATCCGTCCTGGCGTCAACTTTGAGGAAGGCCGTCGTTATATTGTGGCCTTGCGTCAGCTGCATGATGCCAACGGTCAGCTTATAGAGGCCGGTGCAGGCTTCCGCTTGTGTCGGGATAATGCGGACAGCCTATTGCGCAGTGTGCCTGCTGTGGCTTCGCGCTGTGCGGCACTCGATGAGGTGATGCAAATACTGGAGACAGACGCCGGTATTGCTCGTGAAGAGCTCTATCTGGCCTGGGATTTCACGGTCGCCAGTCAGCGCAGTTTGACTACTCGTTTGCTGGGTATGCGTGATCAGACCCTGAAAGACAAGGCAACACCGAATTTCAAGATTGGCAGTGTTGAAAACAACCCTTGCGAGGCCGGAGCAACAGACTGTGTGGCTCGTGTCATCAAAGGCACCATGTCTATTCCTAACTTCATTGATCGTCCGCTAAAGCCGATAGGGCAAAGTGATGTGGATCGTCAGATCACGGGACGATTCTGGTTCGGCAAGTTGTTGCCTGGTCCTTATGACGCACCGAAACCCTTCCCGCTACAACCCACGGTGGATGTGCCCTTTACCTGTCATGTGCCCAATACGGTGTTTGAGAGCAATGGTGATGTGCGGCCATCACGCGTTTCTCTGTATGGGCATGGCCTGTTTGGCAGTCAGGGTGAAATTGGTCAGGGCCAGTTAAGGCGCTTTGGCAATGAGCACAACTTTACCTTCTGTGCGGCAGATTGGATCGGTATGTCTGGTGTGGCCGATGTGGTCAATGCGATTACGGTCTTGCTGGACATGTCCAACTTCCCAACGCTGGCGGATCGTGTACAGCAGGGCATTCTGAACTTTGTGGTGATGGGACGTTTGCTGAAGGCAGATGATGGCTTTGTCAGTCATCCGGCATTCCAGGCGGCTGATGGCCGTCCGTTGATTGACAATCGCCATGTGTTTTTCGATGGCAATAGTCAGGGCGGTATTGATGGCGGGGTAGTGGTCGCGGTGTCACCTGATGTACACCGTGGTGTGCTGGGCGTGCCCGGCATGAACTACAACACCTTGCTGCAGCGCAGTGTTGATTTTGATGGCTATGCCCGTTTGTTTTATCCGGCCTATCCCAATACGGTGGATCAGCAGTTAGCCTTGGGATTGGCGCAGATGCTGTGGGATCGCTCGGAAAACAATGGTTATGCCCAGCATCTGGGCGATGGTGTTGCCGGTACGGTAACGGTGGCTGGCAAAACCCATGTCATTGGTTCGCCGAACACCACCTTGCCGGGGCTGGATGGTCAGCCCTTGCCGCCCAAAGAAGTGTTGCTGCATGTCGGTTTTGGTGATCATCAGGTCAGCATGACATCAGCCGAGGTGATGGCTCGTACTATTGGTGCCAATGGCACTGATGTGTATTTCCGTCGCCCGTCAGCCTGTAGTGGTGACGTGACGCATTGTTTCAATGATCGCGACAGCTTCATGGCGCGACATCCTGATGTTGATCCGTACCTAGGTCTGGATTTGCTGCGGCCTGACAGCGCTGGTTATGGAGATGGTCAGGGTTCTTTCCTGATGGTGTTTGATGAGGGCAAGACTGCAACACCACCAGCGGATAATCGTCCTCCCAAGGCTGATTCGTTTGATCCGCATGAGTACCCACGTAACCAAATCATGGCACGTTGTCAGAAGGCCAGATTCCTGCGTGATGATGGTGCGTTGATCTATACCGATTTGCTCACAAATCCTGTGAATTGTCCTGTGGTGCGCGGGGATGGTGTGCCCTTTGTGGGTGATGCGGTTGCTTTGGCTCCTGGTCAGGGTGGAGGGCCGGTGGATCCACCGGTGGCCGCACCTGATTATGGCAGTGGGGTATTGGGTACAGTCGCCGAGTTCGTCTCTGCGCTGAATGAAGCATTCATGGCACTGATTGAAGGTGACATGAATGCTGCTTTTGCCTTTGGTCAGCAGGCATTCAGCGGGCTTGGCGCTAATGTGATCGGCATGTTTGCCATCGGGGATGACAGTTTGTTCACAACCGGTTCTGAGACGTTTGCAGCAGCGCCTGATCCACAATCAATGTTCTCACGCTTGCTGTCGGGTCTGGGACGTTTCCTGGGGTTGCAGGATGATCCGCTGACGACCCTGCAGGCACTGGGCAGTGCCGAGCGTAACAGTGAGGCGGTGGTGATCAGTGGTGCTCAGCTGTTGGGATGGGCTGGCCCGGCGGCGATCGGTGTTGGTTTCCCTTACCCCTCTGGTGCTGCGACCACGGGTGATCCTTTCCCGGCACCGCTGGGCAATATTCGCAGTGCGCATAATGGCACGGCACTAGACCCTGCTTTTGGTCAGGGGCCGAATGTGCCGGTAGAGCAGATTGCTGCCTATGCCTTCCGCAATGGCGAATTTGTCGAAATTCCGGTGCAGGTTGACGAGCGTATGCCGTATTTCCTGGCTAACGGTAATTCAAGCTTCTCGACCTATTCCGGCACGGACATGGAAATCAACTATGTCTGGGATATCGAGCGCTGGGATCTGGAAGGAGAGTGCTTCCAGAACGTAGAAGGTAAAGGTGCCAAACCGGATCCAGCAGCTGGTCTGGATATGGATGATGAAGTGGTGTTCATGGCGCAGGATGCCGGCGAGCTGGTGACCAATCCACTGGATGTTGTCGCTTGGGCAGATGGTCGTCCGGTACAGCAGATATTGGTGGTGGATCCGTTGGCTCCCGGCATCCCCAAGGCGGTGTATCTGGTGGTGCAGGAGCAAGGTTCGTCATTCCGTCAGGTGAAGGATCATTATGTGCGTTATCAGCGTAATGCTGATGCGGATCAGTGGATTGATCGTCACTTCTTCAGTGAGGATGATCCTGAAAAGCTGGGCACCAGCAATACCGGTTATGGTTCCAATTTGACCGGTACGGTTTGTGCGGATGGCACACCGGCTACCGCAAGGACGTCGACGGATCGCTTCCCCCGTGATGGGCTGGTGGTGGAAACCGATACCTATCGTTTTGAAGCCAGTGGACGCTGGATGAAGCGTGATCTGCGTATTCGTCGTCCTGGTGATGACGCCAGCGACCCTACCTACTGGGAAAGCCGTCCTGACTTGATTGACCGCTGGAAAGGACGTGCCTTCCAGCAATCACCTGATTCGGTGATCTCGCTGGTGGGTTTTGAAGATGAGCAGGTGAATTGGGAGGCGAATTCGATTCTGGTCGGTGAACGTTGTGGGCCAGTGCGCTGCATGCGTGAGGTGTGGGGCGCAGACTCGGGCACCAACGTGACCAAAACGGAAACGTTCTACCGAGATGCTGTTGCTTACCGTTATCGTGTCCGTGTGCATCCGATCCCACCGGATGGCCTGTATACCAGTTGGGACTATAACCGCAGTGCAATGGTTCCCGAGCCAGGTGAGCAAGTGCCCGGAGGCCGTTACTACACCATGCTGAGACCACAGGGTGTGCCGATTGACGGCATCAATGACGACATTGGTCAGATTGATGGTCACATGCCTATTGCCGGTATGTGTATTGGCTCTGATGGCCCGGTACCTGCCAATAATGGACTGTGTCCGATGTTCTTTGATGTGGCTGATCCCACCTTTAATCTGCCGTTGGCATTTAATAATTGGGAGCAGGTATCTGCCAAAGGCAGTCATGGTTCACTGGTCTACATTTTTGCGCTAAAGGGTGCCACGGCCTTGGCTAATCCGGTGGTGGTTCCATATTACCGGGATGATGCCTGCCTGGATGATGGTACCGGTGATGACCCTGTTGCCAGACCATATCCGGGTGAGAGTTATCAGTGGCGTGATGGTATGGTGCCAGCGACCTATGACTTGTTGGCGGGGCGAGCGCTGGATCATTCCGGCAATACCTTTGCCGACTGTTTGCAGCGACAAGGTGCGCATGCAGCACATGGTATTCACTTCTTGGTGACGCATGATACTGACAACGCCTTCACGCCGTTGACCACGACGGAAATTGATGGCGAACAATGGCAGTTCATGGTGCCGACAGATGCACCGAAAAATGTTGGTGATCGTTATGCCAACGTGATTCGGGTGCCACTGATCAGCGTGGCGTTACCGCTGTCAGCTCCGGTAAATCTGCCAGTGCCGGAACTGCCTATACCAGGAATAAGTTCAGCCTCGGTTGAGCCAGCGCTGCTGCAACGTCTGATGGGAGGTTTCTGGCCCGCCCCTTAAGGGGCGGAGGCACAGGTTTATGAGGTTTTAGGCAGTACCATCGAGGATGACTTCGGCTACACCAGCCGGGTCGTCCCACATGGGCACATGACCCCAGCCCCAGGGTTTCAGACGCTTGGTCTGTACCGGCAGGTTGTCTCCTTTTTGCTGATCACCCACCAAAATCCAGTCCAGACGGCCAAATGCCACGGTGATGGGTATCTCCAGATGCTCGATGCCGTGCACTGGTTTGATGATTTCCAGCGTGTCGTCAAAGCCCGGGGCGTTGGCAAAATCAGTCAGCGCCTGCTGTGCGGCAAATGCCGGCATGCGAAAGCTGCGAATGGACACGGGTACGCTCATGGCCAGTGTTCTGAACCATGGATTGGCCAGCAGCTTTTTACTGATGCCGGGCATATGCAATGCAGCTCGGCGCAGGGCAGCAAAGGTAATGCGAATATGGGTGGGGACATCATCGTGAGTGCCCAGTCCGGCCGGAGATATGCCAACAACGGAACGAGCTAGACCTGCTTTGGCTGCCTCTAATGCCAGCCAGCCGCCCATGGAGTTGCCGACAATATCGACCGGCTCATGAATGTCACGAGCTATCAAACTGGCACGCAGACCTTCGACTAGTGCGGCTGCACTGACTGAGCCTTCAACAGGGGGCGTGTTGCCAAAACCGGCAATATCAAATGCCAGCACACGGCGATGCGCTGACAGTTTATTCAGTACAGGTACCCATGCTGCATGTGACATACCGATGCCATGCAGCAACACCAGTGGGCGACCTTCGCCGCGTTCCAGACAGTACCAGCTCATGAGTTGCCACCCAGTTTGACTTTCAGCAGGTCGTTAACGACAGCCGGGTTGGCCTTGCCGCGTGAGGCTTTCATGGCCTGACCGACAAAGAAGCCGAACAGCTTGGCCTGCTTGCCTTCATCGGCGGCGCGGTATTGTGCTACCTGTGCTTCGTTGGCCTGGATGACCTGATTAATAATGGCCTCGATGGCACCACTATCGGTTTCTTGTTTCAGACCTTGGCGCTCAATGATTTCATCAGCACTTTGGCCTTCGCCATTCAGCAATGCCTGGAATACCTGTTTGGCAATCTTGCCGGAGATGGTGTTGTCCAGAATGCGTTGCACCAGTCCGCCTAATTGAGCGGGTGTGACAGTTGAGTCAACAATGTCTTGCTCGTTGCGATTGAGTGCGGCAAGCAGCTCACCGGTTACCCAATTGGCCACGGGCTTGGCTGTTGCCGGTCCGCCAGCAGCAGCCACGGCGGCTTCAAAGAAGTCGGCCAGATCGCGGCTGGCTACTAATACGCTGGCATCATAGGTTGACAGGTTCAGCTCGCTTTCAAAGCGCTGACGTTTGGCATCAGGCAGCTCAGGCAGCGTGGCCCGGATGGCGTCCAAGGTGTCGTCATCGATCATGACAGGCAGCAAGTCAGGGTCGGGGAAGTAACGATAGTCGTTGGCTTCTTCCTTGCTGCGCATGGAGCGAGTTTCATTTTTGTTGGCATCGTACAGGCGGGTTTCCTGCACGACACGGCCACCATCTTCGATCAGGTCAATCTGACGCTGAACTTCATAATTAATGGCCTTTTCAACGAACTTGAATGAGTTCACATTCTTGATTTCAGCGCGTGTACCCAGCGGTCCGCCGACACGGCGCACGGATACGTTGCAATCGCAGCGCATGGAGCCTTCGGCCATATTGCCGTCAGAAATACCTAGATAACGAATCAGTGCATGAATGGCTTTGACATAGGCCACGGCTTCTTTGGCAGAACGCAAATCCGGCTCTGATACGATTTCCAGCAATGGCGTGCCGGCACGATTAAGGTCAATGCCGGTCATGCCGGAAAAGTCTTCATGCAGTGATTTGCCAGCATCTTCTTCCAGATGCGCACGGGTAATGCCTACGCGCTTGATGGAGCCGTCATCCTGAGTGATGTCAATGAAGCCTTTGCCGACAATGGGCAGCTCCATCTGAGAAATCTGGTAGCCCTTGGGCAGGTCAGGATAGAAGTAGTTTTTGCGCGCAAAAACCGAGTGACGGCCAATTTCTGCATTGATGCCCAAGCCAAAGCGAACAGCATGTCTGACCGCTTCTTCGTTGAGCACGGGCAATACGCCTGGCATGCCCAGATCAATCAGGCTGGCCTGGGTGTTGGGATTGGCACCAAAGGTGGTGGCACTGCCGGAAAAGATTTTTGACTGTGTGTTGAGCTGGACGTGAACTTCCAGGCCAATAACGGTTTCCCAAGTCATGCTGATGTCCTCACGCAAACGCCGCAGGGATCTGGCGATGCCAGTCGCTGACCTGTTGATAACGGTGGGCCACATTAAGCAAACGGGCTTCACTCCAGTAAGGGCCGATCAATTGCAGACCCACGGGCAAGCCATTAACAAAACCGGCAGGAATGCTCATGCCAGGCAGACCGGCCAGGTTGGTGGCGATGGTGTAGATGTCTTGCAGATACATCGCAATCGGGTCTTGCTGTTTGGCGCCCAGCGCAAATGCGGTTTCCGGTGCGGTGGGGCCCAGGATGACGTCGCACTGGCTGAAGGCAACATCAAAGTCCTGCTTGATCAGACGGCGTACCTTCTGGGCTTGCAGATAATAGGCGTCGTAATAACCGGCAGACAGGGCATAAGTGCCAATCATGATGCGGCGGCGTACTTCTTCACCAAAACCTTCTGCACGTGAACGTTTGTACAGGTCTTCCAGATCTTTCGGATGGTCACAACGATGACCGAAACGCACACCATCAAAACGTGACAGGTTGGATGAGCATTCGGCGGGGGCAATAACGTAATAAGCCGGCACCGACAGGCCACTGTTGGGCAGATCCACTTCGACGGTGGTGGCACCCAGTTTTTCCAGTTCCTTGATGGCGGTTTGAATCAGGGCAGCGGTGTCGGCATTCAGGCCATCACCAAAAAACTGTTTGGGCAGGCCTATACGCAGACCCTGCAGGCTGTCGTTGAGTGTGGCGCGATAATCCGGCACCGGGTAGTCAATCGAGGTCGAATCTTTTTCATCGTGACCGGCCATGACCTGTAATAACAGCGCCGCATCTTCGGCGCTTTGGGTCATGGGGCCGGCCTGATCCAGACTGGAGGCAAAGGCAATCATGCCCCAGCGCGAAACGCGACCATAGCTGGGCTTGAGTCCGGTCAAATTGCACAGTGCGGCTGGTTGGCGAATCGAGCCGCCAGTGTCTGTGCCGGTGGCGGCAGGAGCCAGACGAGCTGCAACGGCTGCGGCTGAACCACCTGAAGAGCCACCTGGTACTCGGCTGGTATCCCAGGGGTTCTTCACTGAGCCGTAATAGGATGTTTCGTTGGATGAGCCCATGGCGAACTCGTCCATATTGGTTTTGCCCAGCATGACCAGACCGGCGTTATTGCACAGGGTGACAACATCGGCGTTATAAGGAGCAATAAAGTTGTCCAGCATTTTGGAGCCGCAGGTGGTTTTGACACCATCGGTGCAGAAAATATCCTTTTGTGCCAGCGGAATGCCGGTTAGCACACTGGCGTGACCCTGTGCGCGTTGGGTATCGGCAGCGGCAGCTTGTGCCAGGGCCTGTTCGCCAGTAATGGTAATAAAGCTGTTCAGGCCGCCATTGCTGGCGCGATCAAAACGATCAATCCGTGACAAAAAGTGTTGAGTCAGCTCAACACTGGAAAATTCACGGCGCTCAAGGCCGGAGGCTAGTTCAGCCAGGGTTAATGTGTGCAGGCTCATAACGATTACTCAACCACTCGCGGTACCAGGTAACAGCCATCTTCAACGGCTGGCGCAATGGCTTGATAGCGTGTGCGCTGATCTTGTTCGGTGACGACATCGGGACGCAAGCGCTGGGTAGCGTCAACAGGGTGAGCCATGGGCTCAATACCCTGAGTGTCGGCAGCCTGTAGCTGGTCAATCAAACCTAAAATGGTATTCAGGCTGGTGGTAACCTTGGCAGCTTCAATATCATCAAGTTGCAGGCGAGCAAGGTGGGCAATACGACCCACTTGGTCGGGGCTTAAAGCCATGGTGAGAACTCCGTGGGAGGGTGTCGCAGACCCTAAGGCCAGTGTCATTCAACAGGTTTAGAGGCGGAAAGTTACCATAGATCAGCGCTTGTCCAAAATGGGCGTTTTGTTTAATCTATACACCATCGTTTTGCCTTGATGGGATATTCGCCGTCGGGGCTGTCCTGCCGATTTAAAACTCTATTGTTCACACTGGATTTTCCCACATGTTTAAGCGTCTGTTAGGCCTGTTTTCTACTGATCTTGCTATTGATCTGGGTACGGCAAATACCCTGGTTTACATTCCCGATCGCGGCATTGTGCTCGATGAGCCGTCCGTGGTGGCTATTCGTACTTCGGGTGCGACCAAAACAGTGGCTGCTGTAGGTGTTGATGCAAAGCGTATGCTGGGTCGTACGCCAGGCAATATCGCCGCTATTCGTCCTTTGAAGGACGGTGTTATTGCTGATTTTGAAGTGACTGAAAAAATGTTGCAGTACTTCATCAAGCGAGTCCATGAAACCGGCTTTTTGCCACCACGCCCCCGTGTACTGGTCTGTGTGCCCTGCAAATCGACACTGGTCGAGCGCCGTGCGATTCGTGAGTCTGTACTGGGTGCTGGTGCTCGTGAAGTGCGTTTGATCGAAGAGCCGATGGCTGCCGCTATTGGTGCCGGTCTTCCCATTGAGCAGGCCTGTGGTTCGATGGTGGTTGATATTGGCGGTGGCACTACTGAAATTGCAGTAATTTCGCTGTCTGGTTCAGTGTATTCAGACTCGGTTCGTATTGGCGGTGATCTGCTGGATGACTGCATTGTGTCCTATGTGCGTCGTCAGCATGGTTGTCTGATTGGTGAAGCCACGGCAGAACGTATCAAGCAGGAAATTGGTACGGCGTTTGCCGGTGGTGAACTGCGTGAAATCGAAGTGCGTGGTCGTAACCTGGCCGAAGGGGTGCCGCGTACCTTCACGTTGAATTCGGATGAAATTCTGGGTGCTATTCAGGATCCGCTGACGGGTATTGTGACCGCTATTAAAAGTGCTCTGGAGCAAACACCGGCTGAGTTGTCAGCCGATATTGCCGAGCGTGGCATGGTGCTGACGGGTGGTGGTGCCTTGTTGCGTGACATTGACAAGTTGCTCAGTAAAGAGACTGGGTTGCCTGTTATTGTTGCGGAAGATCCCCTGACCTGTGTAGCACGAGGTGGTGGTCGAGCCTTAGAGTTTATCGACAACATTGCATACGACATGCTGTTTCAAGACTAAGTACTTGCGGCAGTTAAAAAAGCCGGCAACAGCCGGCTTTTTTGTGTCTGCCATTGGTCATCTACTCGGGTAAGTGTATAAAAGCGTATTCGCTTAATAGATGGATAGTGGAGACGGTCATTAATACGTCGATTTTTTCTAGAAATACGGGTGAGCGCGGACATTTTATGGTCGCATTGGCGCTGGCTATCGGTATTTTTTACGCAGATCTGGTGCGTATACCCGCAATGGTGACGTTGCGTCAGGGCATTTATTCGGTGATGGAACCCGCCTATCTAACTATGGCCTTGCCTGGGCAAATGATTGAGAGCGTCAGCGAAAGTATCCGTTTGGGCGCTGCATTACAGGCAGAAAACGATCAGCTCAGAAAGCAGAACCTGTTGCAGGCGGCTCAACTACAACGTCTACCTCAGCTACTAAGTGAAAACGCCGAACTTAGACGTTTGAGTGAGGCAGAGCTGGATGTTCCAGCTGCCGTCAAGCTGGTAGAGGTTATCGGTATTGATCCTGATCCTTCACGCAATATTCTCATTATTCGTAATGACCCGGACGTTAAATTACATCGTGGTCAGCCTGTGCTGGATGCCAATGGTGTGATGGGGCGGGTGCATCGTATTGGGCGACAAACGGCGCGTGTTATTTTGCTGACCGATAGAACGCATTCGGTGCCTGTGCGGGTGAATCGTACCGGTATTCGCGCCATTCTGAATGGCACGGGAGATGTCAATGAGCTCAGCCTGCAATTTGTGCCGGAAAAGTCGGATATCAAAATCGGTGATCTGTTGACGACATCGGGTTTGGGTAATGATTTCCCGGCGGGTTATCCGGTAGCGCGTGTGACCAAAATTCGGCGCCTAGGGGATGATCAGTTTCTGGATATTACCGCACGGCCCATTGCCAGTTTAGATCGTAGCCGCTTCCTGCTGGCCTTGTTTGATCGTCCGCCGAGCACGTTACTGCTGCGGCCCGAGGAGGAGAGCCAAAATGGCGAGGCGCGTTAATCCGTTCTGGGCCATTGTGGTCAGTTTGTTGGTGGCCATGCTGTTTAGTGTGATGCCGGTGGCTGAGCCATTATTGCTGTGGCGTCCGGACTGGGTATTGCTGGTTGTTGTATTTTGGGTGATGCATGCGCCGTCATACATTGGCATATGGATGGCGTTGATCATTGGCTTGCTACTGGATGTGTTACTGGCAACGCCGTTGGCGTTTCATGGTATTGGCATTCTGGTCGCAGCGTATCTGGCGGGTATGACCAAGCGCTGGGGTGGTGTGCAGTCACTGCGGCAAAGTACCTTGCTGATTCTGGGGCTCGTGCTGGTGGCCAGACTGGTACAGTATGTGTTGCATCTGTTTACCGGTTTGGGCGGTGATTTTGTCGATCAGTTGCCGGGAGTCTTTGCCAGCACACTGATTTGGCCAGCTATTATGCTTATGCTCATTAAATGGTCTCAGCGCAGCTAATAACGCACTCTGTTACAGGGAATCGTTATGTTTTATTTGGCTTCACGCTCGCCCAGACGGCGCGAATTGCTTCAGCAAATTGGGGTCGAACCCAGTCTGCTCGATGTCGAAGTTGACGAGACCCCTCTGTTGAATGAAGGTCCGGAGGACTATGTGCTGCGCCTGGCGCAATGCAAGGCAGCGACGGCTGTAAAGACAGCCAACATAGTATTGTCGGACTGGGTGCTGGCGGCCGACACCACGGTTTATGCCGGTGGTGAAATTCTGGGTAAACCCGAGTCCTTTCAGGATGCGCAGCGAATTTGGGCCTTGTTGCCCAGTGCTGATCATCGTGTCAGTACCGCAGTGGCTGTCTGGCATCAGGGGCAAATGCAATCACAAGTGGTGACCACTCAGGTGTCATTCATGCCTATCCCCAGTCAGGAACAATTGCCTTATTGGCAGTCTGGCGAGCCTTGCGATAAGGCTGGGGCCTATGCTGTACAAGGGCGCGCCGCGATTTATATTCAGCGTTTGCAAGGCAGTTATAGCAATGTGGTTGGTTTGCCGCTGGCAGAAACCGCTGCTTTATTGCGTCAAGCCAATTTCCCGTTGTGGAGTGTGTAATGTCATTGCGAATGCCTAATACCGATGAAATCCTGATTAATGTGACACCGATGGAGACTCGGGTAGCTCTGGTGGAAAATGGCGTGGTTCAGGAGCTTTTTGTTGAGCGGGAAGCACGCCGAGGCTTGGTGGGTAATATTTATCGTGGACGAGTTGTTCGGGTGTTGCCCGGCATGCAGTCGGCCTTTATTGATATTGGCCTGGAGCGTACAGCCTTTTTACACCTGACTGACCTGCGCCTAGGGCCTGAAGGGGCAAAGCCAGAGGTCATACAGGGTTTTCTGCATGAGGGCCGTTCTATTACGGTTCAGGTCATGAAGGACATGATGGGCAGCAAAGGCGCTCGTCTGACCATGGACTTATCGATCCCTTCCCGTTTTCTGGTTTATATGCCTTATGGCGATCAGATCGGTATTTCTCAAAAGATAGAAGATGAGCAGGAGCGTAATCGTCTGCGTCAAATGGTGAGTGATTTGCATCAGGAGTCGGCAGATGAGTTGGGTGGCGGTTTTATCGTACGCACGGTGGCTGAGGGTGTGGGTGAGGCCGAGCTGCGTCATGACATGGATTTTCTGCTCAAGCTGTGGCGACATGTTCGTGCCAAGGCTCAGGTGACGGAAGGTCCTGCACTGATTTGTGAAGAGCTACCTCTATCGTTACGCATTTTGCGGGATATGGTGGGTACCCAGGTGGCCAAGGTGTGGGTCGATTCACGCGAGACCTTCCAGCGTGCACAGCAATTTGCCCAGGAGTTTATGCCGCAGGCCATGTCGTTGCTGGAGCATTATCCGGGAGAGCGTCCATTATTTGACTTGTACAACGTTGAGGATGACCTGCAAAAGGCATTGCAGCGCAAAATCATGCTGAAGTCAGGGGGCTACGTCATTATTGATCAAACCGAGGCGATGACCACGGTTGATGTGAATACAGGCTCTTTTGTCGGTGCACGAAGCCTGGAAGATACCGTTTATAAAACCAATCTGGAGGCTACTCATGTTGTCGCCAGACAGCTGCGTCTGCGTAATCTGGGCGGCATCATCATCATTGATTTTATTGATATGACGGAAGAGGAGCATCGTGTTCAGGTATTACGCTCTTTTGAGAAAATGCTTTCACGCGATTATGCCAAAACCAAAATTACGCAGGTGTCAGAACTGGGCCTGGTGGAAATGACGCGTAAACGGACGCGTGAGTCTTTGGAGCATTTATTGTGCGAGTCCTGTCCGGTGTGTGCTGGGCGAGGATCGTTAAAAACGGTAGAAACGGTTTGTTTTGAAGTATTCAGAGAGATTTTACGGGCGGCTCGGGCTTATGAGGCGGCTAATGCGTATTGTGTGGTAGCCAGTCAGCGGGTCATTGATCGCTTTTTAAGTGAGTTGTCATCAGCTGTGGCGGATTTGGAGCTATTTATAGGGCGTCCCATTCGTTTTCAGGTGGAGTCGGTATACAGCCAGGAGCAATATGATGTGGTACTGCTTTAATGCCAGACGATAATGATGGGGCGCTATTGTGCGCCGCATAATTTCCAAGCTTGACCAGAGCCTGCATGCCTTGCTCTGGGTGCTGGCATTTACCCTGATTCCGCTGGCGGTTGTGGTGGGGTTGGGGCGTGAGCTGTTTCCGCATATCGCTGATCAGAAAGCATGGTTGGAACAGACCATCGCTGAAAGAACGGGGTTATATGTACGTATCGCTGACCTGGAGGGTTCGTGGCCAGCGATGACGCCTGTGTTAAGCGCGACATCGATTGAGTTGTTTCATCCGGATGATCCGGAGCAGGTGTTGTTGAGTATTCCCAGCCTGTCAGTGCAGCCGGACTGGTTTGCCAGTCTGCGCAGTCTGAGCCCGCGGTTGGCGATCATGATTGATGGGCTGACGCTGACCCTGGTACAGGGTAGTGATGGCTCACTGCAGGTCAGAGAGTTTGAGCGTCTGGGCAGTGCAGATCCCTCGGGTGCTGAACGCAGTTTGCGCTGGTTATTGGCGCAGCCGAAAATTCAGTTGAATCATAGTCAATTGCATTGGGAAACAGACGATAAGCCATCCCAGCTGATTTCAGACATCAAGGTTCAGCAGCAAAGTTCGCCCAAAGACTATCGCATGATGACGGAGTTCAGGCTGGGTGACTCTGTGGCGCAACAGCGTCTGATTTTTCAGGTGCAGGGTGATCCGTTGGCATGGCGTAATCAGAGCTGGAAAGCGTATTTTGATATTGAGGATCTGACGGCTTGGCAGAATTGGCAATATCTGATGCCTGAGCCATGGCAGGCAAAGAATTTATCGGGGGCCGCCAAAGTGTGGCTCAGTGCCGAGCGTGGAAAGCTTCCTCGCCTGAGTCTTGTACTTGATAAAGTCGCGGCAGTGCTTGAGTTTCCGGATTATGGCCGTTACCAGCTAAAAGACTTATCGGGTGTGTTGCAGGGCGAACTTGAGCGTCCATTATGGCGTCTGCGTGGCGATAGACTGACTGGTTTGTTGAATAATCAGGCATTACCACTGCGTCGTTTTGTGATAACGCATGATGAACAGGGGCTTGAGCTGGCATTGGCCCAAGTGCAGTTGAAGCCCGTGGTGACGCTGGTGACACAGCATCAATTGTTACCTGCGGCCATTACCGAGCAGATACAGCGATTACAGCCTACAGGCACCATTCCGAGACTCAGGGTACATCTGGCACAAGATGCTCAGGGCGATTGGCAATGGCAACAGGCTTCGGCTGAGTTCAAGGCATTGTCATTTAATAAAATGGATAAGTGGCCAGCGGTCACAGATCTGGCTGGTTGGCTTGATGCAACGCCTGATAAGGGTATTGCCTATATTGACTCTCATCGTGCCAGCATTGATTTGCATACTGTTTTTCGTGAGCCAGTCAGTATTCGCAGTCTGAGTGGGGGGTTGCGCTGGTTCAGGGATGATGCTCACTGGCACCTGGATACGGGGGTATTGAATCTCGTTAACTCCGATGCGGCAGGTCATGCCCAGTTGAGTTTGCGTATACCGACTGACATGCTTGAGTCACCTCGTCTGGAGTTGGTGGCCAGGCTTAATCGAGGACAGGTGCAGCAGGCCTATCGATATGTGCCCTGGCCTCCCGCTGGTGATGGGACGCTGGCCTGGTTGCAGAAAGCGCTGCAGGCCGGTGAAGTGGTTAATGGAGATTTTGTCTTTAGTGGTGAGTTGGGAGCAAAAGCGACTCTGCCTGCGCATTTTGAAATGTCGCTTCCTGTGCGTGGTGCCCGTCTGGACTATGTTGAGGGGTGGCCAGCATTACAGGCAGTGAATGGTGTGGTATCGATTCGTGACAAGGAGTTAGTAGTTGTCGGGACAAGTGCCAATATCATGTCGGCCAAGGCCACTCAGTTACGCGCTGAAATTGCTGATTTGTCCAAGGCAGTATTAAAAATCAATACGCATCTGGATATGGATTTGTCTGACCTGCAGCGTTTGCTGTCTGACTCCCCCCTGGCTAAAACAACAGCCGAAGTAGCCAAGGTTTTAAGTTTGCAGGGGCCAGCCAAAGCCAGTCTGGATTTAACTATTCCATTCTCCAACTTTGAGCCAATTGTTCAGGTGGATGCGACCTTATCCGGGGCGAGTGTCAATCTGCCCAATCAGCGTTTGCAATATACCGATGTCTCTGGCGCAGTCAGTTTTGATAGCAGATCCGGACTGCGGTCTGATGATTTGAAAGGGCGCCTGCTGGGGCAGGAAGCTGAGCTGACATTGCGTGGTGACTCTCATCGTGGCAAATGGGTACAGCAGCAGGTCGGTTTGCGTGGCAGTACAGATATGGTGGCGCTGTCAAACTGGCTGAAACTGCCTTTGAGTGCGCATCTGACCGGCGTAGCTGCATTCACTGCCGAGGTTGATATTCCGTTGACTGGCAGTGCGTCAACCGAGCTGGATGTGTATTCCGAGCTGAAGGGTGTCAGCAGCACAATGCCTGCCCCACTGGCTAAAGCAGCCAATACGGTGCTGCCATTTCGTTATCAAAGTCGCATTGGTAGTGTGAATGATCGAGCTCGTTTAAGTCTGGGTGACATTGCGCAGGCACGACTGAACTGGCGTGATGCCGATTTACACAGTGTGGTGGTTGCGGTTGGGCGTAATGCACCACGCTTGCCATCCGAAGGATTTACCTTACTGATTGATGTGGACACATTTAATGTAAATGCATGGTATGACTATATTCAGTCGAAAAAGTCGGGTGTTGATTCCGGCATTGCCTTTAACAAGGTGCAGCTGAACGCTAATGAGGCGTTATTGGGCAAGCAGTGGGTTGATGGTTTGAGCCTTGAAGTGGATTTGAATGCTGAGCAGGGTTGGCAGCTGAGATTGCAAAGTGCCAAATTGCGCTCCTTGCCGGTACTTCCCGAGTTGACCGGGGCAGCAATGATCAAGCGTAGTGGCCATAACTGGCAGGCTGATCCGGTGAGTGTACGTGTAGGTGATACCAGTTTTGCGGGGTCTATGTTGTGGCGTGATCGTGGGCCGGTGATGACGCGCTTGCAGGGGCAGGTACAGGGGGCAGATGTTGGTAAGGTGCTGACACAATTTGCAGTGCCGCCTTTTATTGAGTCGGATTCCGTTCAGGTTGAATTAAATGTGCAGTGGCCAGGACACCCTGAGGACTGGGATATGAGTCGCTTAAAAGGGAGCATCAATGCGGAGCTTAAAAAAGGACGCTTGAAAGAAGCGGGCGGTATCAATTTGCTGACCCGTGGGTTTGGCCTGCTAAATGCGGGTAATCTAATGCGGCGTCTGAAGCTCGACTTTACGGACGTGACTAAAAAAGGCCTGAATTACGATCGCATTATTTTGCAGGGTGAGCTGAATAATGGCGTGGCAAATCCTGCGGGCTTTGATTTGACTGGCCCTACAGTCAATGTGCGTGGCAAGGGCTGGGCAGATTTGAATCGACAAACGCTGGAGCAGGATTTGCGGGTTGATGTGCCGGTGAGCAGTGCGGTGCCATTAGTGGCTGGCTTTTTGGCTGGGCCTGTTATCGGGGGAGCATTGGTGGCAGCGGACATATTGCTGGATAAGCAGTTATCCAAGGTGACCTCGTTGCGTTACCGCGTGAGTGGTCCGTGGAGTGATCTGAAGCTGGATGATGAGCGCCTGGAGGGTGTGGTGGATGCCGAGGCTGGGGCAGAAAGCCCATGACTTCGGTGCGAGTAGGTGCCTGGCAAATGACCAGTGGCGACTCCTGGCCAGAGAATCAGCGCAATATTTTGCAAGCTCTGACACAGGCACAGGCCGCTCATATGGAGTTGCTGGTTTTACCCGAGAATATGGCGGCATTTTCGCCTGCTGCGATGCAGCAAGTTGCTGATCAGAGTCAGGATGTCGTGGCCTGGCTGGCGCAACAGGCAGCAATTCACAATCTTTATCTGCTGGCAGGCACATTGCCCTTGCCGTATCGACCCGATGGCAGCCTGATCATGGATGGCCGTTATCGCAGTGCCAGCTTGTTGTTTTCCAATACCGGTGAGTTGGTAGGGCGTTATGACAAGCGTCATTTGTTTGATGCTTCTGTGGCAGATGCTCAAGGGCGTTATCAGGAGTCGGCCCGGTTTGAACCTGGGCAGGAAGCGTTAGAGTTGATAGCTACCCCTTGGGGTGGCCTGGGTGTCCTGACCTGTTATGACCTGCGTTTTCCTGAACAGGCTCGTGCCTTGGTACGGGCGGGTGCAGAAATGCTGGTTGTACCTGCGGCATTTACTGCCAGAACAGGTGAAGCACACTGGCAGGTGCTGCTAAGAGCACGCGCCATTGAAAATCAGTGTCTGGTGATTGCCGCGGGACAAAGTGGCTGGCACGACGCACAACGACAAACCTGGGGGCATAGTCAGATTATTGATGCCTGGGGGCGTGTGTTGAGTTTGCGTGAAGAGGAAGGGCCAGGGCTGGTTTATGCCGATTGGTCACTGACAGAGCAGGCCGGGTTGCGCCAGGCGATGCCCTGTTTGCAGCATCGTCTGGACTAAAGCGATCAATTAAAGTGCCAAAGCGGCCAGTTCCTGCAAATAAATCATGAGCCGGTCGCGAGCTGTGCTGCTGGCGTCTGGTTTATCAATGGCTTGTTCGGCCTCTTTACGGGCAAGGCGTATGTGCTGACGCAGTGTGTGACGATCAGCCGCAGGGTAGCGTTGCAGTATTTCTGATATGGCGGCATCGCCTTGTTCCATCAGCTTCTGATGGGCCAGAGTCAGTTGTCTTAGCAGTGCAGGCTGTCTTAATGGGTCAAGTGCTGCCAGTAGTTTTGACTCATCGGCATGTCGCATCAGCTTGCCAATATACTGTCGATGTCGGCGAATGGCTTCATGTGATTTAAGTTGACGCAGGGTTAGCAGAGCTTGTAGCAGGGCATCATCAATGGGAAGTTTACGCAGCTTTTCTTCTCGCAGTTGAGCCAGGCGTTCGCCCAAATCCTGCAAGCGTTCGACACTACGCTTCTGGTCAGACTTGCTCGGGCCGAAGTAATCATCATCGGCGTCATATTCAGGCGTAGGGGGCATCAAAAAGCTCTGTTAATTGTGGATTAGTCGGGCTCGTCAAAGCGTCTGGCAAATAGATCGCATACGGCGGCTACGGCATCGTCGGCATCTTTGCCTTCAACGCACAAACGCAAACGAGTGCCTTTGCCTGCGCCCATCATGAGCAGCGCCATGATACTGCGTGCATCAACCAAACGCTCGTCTTTACCCAGTTTGATTTCTGAGCTGAATCCAGACACCAATTCGACGAGCTTGGCTGCTGCACGTGCGTGCAGGCCTAATCGGTTCACAATTTCTACTTCAACGTCATGCCTGGGCATGTTCTGCTCCACGGTTACCTAATTCACGATGGCGCTTTTGCAGTTCGCCAAATTGACTGAGCAGATCCTCTGCCAGCCGTTCAACCATATAGACTGAACGATGTTGTCCGCCGGTACAGCCAATGGCAATAGTGACATAACTGCGATCGCTTAATGATAATGACGGAATCCAGCGTTGCAGGAACCGGGTAATGTCGTGCCTTAGCTCGGTCACCATCTCCTGGCCGTCCAAAAACTCTGCTACTGGGGCATCGAGTCCACACAAGGAGCGTAAATCAGGCTCCCAATGTGGGTTAGGCAAGCAGCGTAAATCAAATACCATATCCGCATCCATGGGAACACCACGCTTATAGGCAAATGATTGCAGCAAGATCGAGGTGGCTGCATGGGCCTGACCAGCCAGACGCAGTTTGAATTGTTCACGCAAGTCATGCACTGACAGCTTGCTGGTATCGAGTCGTAGTTGAGCACGAATGGCTAGAGGTTCCAGCAGCTGTTGTTCGTAAACAATGGCTTCGTCCAGCGATCGGGTCTGATTACTCAGAGGGTGCTTGCGTCGCGTGGCACTGAAGCGTGATAACAAAATATCGTCACGTGCGTCCAGGTAAACAATATCCGTGTGGCAGTCCAGTGCATGCAGTTCGGCCAGGATTTGCTCAAAGCGTTGTAAATCCTGACTGCGGTTGCGTGCATCAATGCCGACGGCCAGTAAGGTGGCATTGCCCTCTGTTTTCAGTGAGCTATTGGAAAAGGTTGAAACCAGCGATGGCAGCAGCGAAGCAGGCAAGTTGTCGACGCAGTAATAGCCCAAGTCTTCCAGTTGGTGCAATGTGGTGGATTTTCCTGAGCCTGAGCGGCCGCTAACAATCACCAGTTTCATAAAAAGCTCTGTATTAATTTCCAACTATGCTAACGAAGTATCCGGTTTTGGCAAATGGTGCAGTGCAATAAATCCTAACTGAATCAATAAAAAGCCCAGAACAGGTCTGGGCTTTTTGATCAAAAACTCATGCATCAGTGCTGTTGATGCTTTTCCTTGTGGCGAACGATCTGCCGATCGAGCTTGTCTGATAATTTGTCGATGGCAGCATAGAGGTCTTCCGACTGCGCAATAGCAAATAGTTTGGCACCAGACGTTCGGATCACGGCCTCCGCCTTTTGCACCATTTTATCCACGCTCAAAATAACCTGCATGCTGGTGATGTGGTCAAAGTGTCGTTCGACTTTGCCTAGCTTGCTGGTAGCGTAATCGCGGAGGGCGTTCGTTAATTCCACATGGTGTCCACTGATGGTCATTTGCATAAGACTCTTCCTCGCTTCGTTAGTGACGACAGCGGGGGCCGGTACTTCCAGCCATCAGAGGGACGGGCGGGCGAGTTGGCATGGAGCCATTGCCCGGACGGCCTGTCATGTCCGGAAGCAGTGGTCCCCAGTTAAAAAACTAGAAATTCGGTATCTGCTTCACAACTACATCAACATCCGATACAACCCAGTTTTGCCACGAAGTCCAGGCTAAAGCAAGCGCTTTCGATCACTGGATGATGGGATATTCAGGCCTTCACGATATTTGGCGATGGTGCGTCTGGCGACTTCAATTCCCTCTTTTAACAGCAGGTCAGCAATCTTGTTATCACTCAATGGTTTGCGCGTATCTTCCTGCGCAACCAGCTTTTTGATCATGGCGCGTATGGCGGTGGAGGAGGCTTCGCCACCACCGCTCGTCGCCACATGACTGGAGAAAAAGTACTTGAGTTCGAATAAACCTCTGGGGGTCAGCAGGTATTTTTGTGTGGTGACTCTGGAAATGGTGGACTCATGCAGGCCGACCTCATCAGCCACCTCGCGCAGAATGAGAGGGCGCATGGCTTCCGGGCCATCTTCCAGAAAGGCACGCTGGTGCTCAACAATGCAGCTGGCGACTTTCAATAGTGTTTCGTGACGACTTTGCAGGCTTTTGATCAGCCAGCGTGCTTCTTGCAGGTGGTCACGGATAAACACGTTATCGGTGCTGCTGTCAGCACGTTTCAGCAGGCTGGCATAACTGCTGTTGATGCGTAGCCTGGGTGCAGCGTCCGGGTTCAGTTCAACCAGCCAGCGGCCTTTATGTTTGCGTACCACAACATCAGGAAGGGTTGGGCGATCTTGTTCGTCCGATGTCCAGCCAGCACCTGGGTGAGGTTTGAGCTGGCGAATCAACGCCAGTGTGCATTCAACATCAGAGACGTCCATATTGGTGGCACGTGCCAGACTCGCCAGATTGGAGCTGGCAATCTTGTCGGCGTGCTGGCTGAGCAACTCAATGGCCAACAGACGGCCTTCGGTGTGTTCCGGCAGGTGTTTCAGCTGTACCAGCAGGCATTCACGCAGGTCACGTGCAGCCACGCCAATGGGATCAAATTGTTGCACACGGTGTAATACCGCAATGACTTCGTCTGTTTCTACAGCCTCATTACGCCAATTGCTGATGGTGTCGATCAGGTCGTCGGTGCTTGAGGTGAGGTAGCCTCGTTCGTCCAGGCTATCAATAATGGCTTCTGCAATCAGGCGATCCGTGTCTGAAAATGGCGTCAGGTTCAGCTGCCAGCGCAAGTGATCCTGCAGGCTTTCAGTGGGCGCATTACGTTCTTCCAGCGGATTGCCTTCATCATCCGAGCGCTCATGGCTGCTGGATGATGCGCTGTTTTGATAGACGTCATCCCATGCCGTATCCACTGGCAGCTCATCTGGCATGGCAGATTGCTGATCCATGTCATGTAATGGTGCATCCTGCTCGCGCTCTGTTGGTATCAGGTTGTCGGCTTCGTGGCGGACATCGCTGCTGCTTTCTTCCAGGTCCAATAACGGGTTGTTGTCCAAGGCTTGCTGGACTTCTTGCTGTAGCTCAAGGGTTGATAGTTGCAGCAGCTTGATGGCTTGCTGCAACTGAGGGGTCATGGTCAGGCTTTGACCCAGATTGAGCTGTAACCCGGCTTTCATCATAAGGAGAATTGCTCACCGAGATACACTTCACGCACCAATGGGTTGGCCAGGATTTCGGCGGGAGTACCTTCGGCAATTTCAACACCAGCGCTGACAATATAGGCCTTTTCGCAGATATCCAGCGTTTCACGTACGTTGTGATCGGTAATCAGAATGCCAATGCCACGGCTTTTCAGGTGTTTGATAATACTTTTGATGTCATTGACAGAGATTGGATCAACACCGGCAAAAGGTTCATCCAGCAGAATAAAGCGTGGCTCACTGGCCAGGGCACGAGCAATTTCAACTCGTCGACGCTCACCACCAGACAGGCTCATGCCCAGGTTCTTACGGATGTGCGTAATATGAAACTCTTCCAGCAGGGAGTTCAACTTCTCCGTACGCTGCTGACGGTTCAGATCTTTGCGCGTTTCCAGAATGGCTAAAATATTGTCTTCAACGCTGAGCTTGCGGAAGATGGATGCCTCTTGTGGCAGATAGCCAATGCCCTTGTGCGCCCGTCCGTGCATGGGCAGGTGGGAAATATCGACACCATCCATGCTGATGCGCCCGCAATCCATCGGTACCAGTCCGACGATCATGTAAAAGCTGGTGGTTTTGCCGGCGCCGTTTGGCCCCAGCAAGCCCACAATCTGAGCGCTTTCGACAGTCAAACTGACGTCCTTGACGACAGTTCGCCCCTTATAGGCTTTGGCCAAGTTATCAACACGCAAAGAGCTCATTGTTTTTTTCCGGCAGGTTCACGAGTGGACGGAGGAAAAATCAGCTGCACGCGCTGGCTGTCATTGCCGCTGGCTTCGATTTGCTTGCGCGTTGTCGAGTAGACAATACGTGGTCCTGAAAAGCTGGCATTATCCTGTCGCAATACGGCATTGCCGATCAGTGTAACGGAGCTGTTCCGGTTATCAAAAATGACCTCGTTGGCTTCGCCCTTGACCAGCCCTTTATTGGGGTCAATCTGTTGTTGAAAGCGAGCTGGCTTGCCAATGGTGCGGGCAATGGTCAGTGCGCCCTTGTCATCCAGGTTCAGGGTCAGATTGTCGCCACGAACTTCCATAGTGCCTTGTTTAACCAGGACATTGCCGCGGTAAACGGCTTCACCAGCACGTTCGTCGAAACGGGCATTATTGGCAGTGATTTCAACCTGCTGGTTGCGATCAGAGGGCAGTGCCAGTGCTGCACTGGACAGTGTCAGGCCGATTGCAGCAAATGCCAGGACACTAATTGTTGGGTGCATATCTAACCTCTACAGCGGATGAAAGTGACAGTGTGCCTGCCTTTAAATTGGTATCCAGTCCACGTCCGCTAATGTGTCCCTGTGCACCTGTAATGATAACTTGCTGATCGGTGTGCAGGCGATCCTGACTGGGATTCGCGTTTAATATGGTGGTGTTTAAACGCAGTGCCGAACCCAGGCTGGGGTCTCTGTCGGCCTGTACATTGCCGACCAGATTGATGTCTTCCTTGGGGTTGCTGCTGGTTGCCGAGTCGCTGCGAACAAGCCAGGCCGTCTGGCCTTCACGAAACAGTGTGATACGTGGCTGGTCGATTTCATAACGTTCGGGCTTGTCGAACTGTCGCAGTTGTTCACCACTGAATTGGCGCAGCATCAGTCCATCACTGTCGGTTTGCCATGCGTCCATATTATCGATGATGGCAACAGGTCCTGAGCTGATCAATTCGTCCTCCTCACTGCTGGAGCCAAGATTCAGGCCGTAATAAGCCAGTCCCGCGCCAATAATGAGCGAAACGGAAAGCTGTATGAGCGGCTTAAGCTCCATCTATAAAGTGTCCAGGTAGGGGGCCAGGCAGTCATCGTAGTTATGCTGCGATTGTAAGATGAGATCGCAGACTTCGCGTACGGCGCCGCGTCCGCCAGCCAGTGTGGTGACATGATCAGCACGGCTGCGTAGCTCAGTATGCGCATTACTGACGGCAATGCCCAGTCCGGCGGCCAGAATGGCGGGCAGGTCGGGCCAGTCATCACCGACATAGGCGGCTTCATCAATATCCAGACCCAGCGTGTCACATATCTCACGCAAGGCGACCAGCTTGTCTTCGCGACCCTGAATCAAGTGAGTAATGCCCAGGTTCTGAGCACGCTTAGCGACCAGCTGTGTTGTCCGACCTGTAATAATCACGACATGAATGCCGGTTTTTTGCAGCATTTTAATGCCGTGCCCATCCTGGGTATCGAAGGTTTTCAGCTCGCTTCCGTCTTCGGCAAAATACAGACGTCCATCGGTCAGGACGCCATCGACATCCAGTGCCAGCAGGCGGATATTGCGCGCTTTTTCTTTAATGCGAACCGAAATCATCAAACCACTCCTGCGCGTAAGAATCCGTGCATGTTAACGGCACCGATCGGGCGATGGTTGTCATCTACCACTACCACACCATTAATGCGGGCGGCTTCCATGCGTGCCAAGGCTTCTGCGGCCAGAATGCCTGCTGGAACGGTCAGACAGTGTGGGGTCATGGCCTGATCGATGGTGGTTTGACGGATGTCGAGATTGTGGTCAATGGTGCGACGCAGGTCACCGTCGGTAAACAGGCCAACCAACTGGCCTTCTTCGTTGGTGACTGTGGTCATGCCCAAACCCTTGCGGGTGATTTCCAGCAGTGCGTCACGAATGGTGGTGCCGGTTTTGACAATGGGCACTTGTTCACCTTTATGCATGATGTCATCGACACGCAGCAATAGGCGTCGTCCCAAAGCTCCGCCGGGATGCGACAAGGCAAAGTCTTCGGCGGTGAAGCCTCTGGCTTCCAGCAATGCAACAGCCAGTGCATCGCCGAGTGCCAGCGTGGCGGTGGTTGAAGAAGTGGGTGCCAGACCCAAAGGGCACGCTTCGGGAGACTTGCCAATGGTGAGGGCAACATCAGCGTGTCGACCCATGCTGCAGTCGGCGTTGGCAGTGATGCTGATCAGTTTGGCGCGCAGTCGTTTGATGACAGGAATAATGGCCAGGATTTCATGTGCTTCACCAGAGTTTGAAATGGCAATGACGATGTCCTGGCCGGTGACCATGCCCAGATCGCCATGACTGGCCTCGCCTGGATGCATGAAAAAGGCGGGTGTGCCGGTTGAGGCGAGGGTAGCCGCGATTTTGTTGCCAATGTGTCCAGATTTGCCCATGCCGGTCACAACCACACGGCCTTTGCAGGCCAGCATGAGTTCGCAGGCCTGGCTGAAGTTGTCGCCGAGCAGAGGCTTCAGATGATTAAGTGCATCAATTTCTGTTTGTACAACCCGTTGCCCGGAGTGAATAAAGTTATGGTGGCTCATGGCGTTCATCACAGTTAGCAAGATAATCGTGGATTATGGCCAATGACGGAAATTGTCACCACCCCTTGCTGTCGTATTTCCGGTCAAATGCCGACAATGCTATGCTGCCATCACTGGTAAAGGATAAAAGTCTTGATGACAGATACAAACAATACACTAGTAGAGATTCGCGATTTAAGTTTCGCTCGGGATGAGCGGCCTATCTTTGAGAATATCAATCTGCGTATTCGTCGTGGTCAGGTAACCGCCATTATGGGGCCTTCTGGCTGTGGCAAAACAACGCTGCTGCGCTTTATTGGTGGTCAGCTCAGGCCGGACTCTGGTCAGGTGATTGTGGATGGTCATGATGTGCCAACACTGTCACGTCAGCGTTTGTTTGATTTACGCGCAAAAATGGGCATGTTGTTCCAGTCTGCTGCATTGTTCAGTGATCTGTCGGTATTTGAGAATGTCGCATTTCCCATTCGTGCGCACACCAAGCTGCCGGATTACCTGATTCATGAAATTGTTCTGCTGAAGCTGGAATCGGTAGGCTTGCGTGGTGCCGAGCACTTGATGCCGGCAGAGCTTTCGGGTGGCATGGCGAGACGTGCCGCGTTGGCGCGTGCTATTGCGTTAGACCCCGATCTGATCATGTATGACGAGCCTTTTGCCGGTCAGGACCCGATTGCCATGGGCGTGCTGGTACGTCTGATTCGTACGCTGAGAGAGGCGCTGGACTTGACCACCGTGATTGTCTCGCATGATGTGGATGAAACCATGTCGATTGCAGACTACATCTACATTTTGGGTAATCGCTCGGTGGTGGGTGAAGGCACGCCCGAGCAGTTGCGTGCTTCTGATTCGCCCTTGGTTCGTCAGTTCCTGGAAGGGGCGGCGGATGGCCCGGTACGTTTCCAATATCCTGCCCCATCCTGGGCCGAGACCCTGAGGAATTAAGCATGCAGGATAAGGTACAGCGCCTGGGTGCAGGTGCATTGATGAGTTTGCGTGGGTTTGGTGCGGCGGCGGTCATGCTGTGGCAGGCCATTGTGTGTTGGCCGACATGGCGTTTGGCCATGCCGTTGCTGGTCAGGCAGATTTTTTCTGTCGGCGTGTTGTCGCTGATCATTATTGTAGTGTCCGGCCTGTTTATTGGCATGGTGCTGGGCTTGCAGGGCTACAACATCCTGATTACCTATGGCAGTGAGCAGGCGCTGGGCACCTTGGTGGCGTTGACGCTGACACGAGAGCTGGGACCGGTGGTGACTGCATTACTGTTTGCGGGTCGCGCAGGCTCTGCCTTGACGGCAGAAATTGGCCTGATGAAGGCGACCGAGCAATTGGCCAGCATGGAAATGATTGGTGTTGATCCATTGCGTCGTGTCATCGCTCCGCGCTTCTGGGCTGGTGTGATCAGCATGCCGTTATTGGCCATTATCTTTACGGCGGTTGGTGTGCTGGGTGCGCGTTTGGTGGGTGTGGACTGGCTGGGGATTTTTGAAGGGTCTTACTGGGCCAATATGCAGCAGTCGGTCAGCTTTTATGATGATGTGCTCAATGGCCTGATCAAGGCGCTGGCCTTTGGTATTGCCGTGACCTGGATTGCGGTATTCCAGGGTTATGACTGCGTGCCAACCAGTGAAGGTATTTCGCGGGCGACTACGCGTACCGTGGTGTATGGATCCCTAGCAGTGCTGGCGCTTGATTTTGTGCTGACTGCTGTCATGTTTGGAGGCGTGTAATGCGTATGAAGTCTGTGGAACTGGTGGTTGGCTCGTTTTTATTGGTGGCGTTTGCCGCGCTGGCCTTCTTGGCATTTCAGGTCAGTGGCCTGAGCTCGGAAATGAGCAAGCCCAGTTATCGTGTGCATGCCATGTTTCAGAATATTGGTGGCCTGACGGTGCGTGCCAAAGTGACCATGGCCGGTGTTGCCATTGGTCGGGTCGAGGCGATTGAGCTGGATAAGCGTACTCAGCTGGCGCGGGTAGAAATGTCGATTGATCGTCGTTATGACGACATCAGCACGGATACCGTTGCCGCGATTCTGACTGCCGGTTTGTTGGGTGAGAAATACATTGGTTTGACACCTGGTGCGGATGAGGAGTTCTTGACTGAGGGCAGTCGTATTGAGCAAACCCAGTCCTCTATTGTTCTGGAGGAGCTTATTGGTCAGTTCCTATTTAGCAAGGCGACCGAGGCGCCAGCGGGTTCTGAGCCTGCCACGTCAGCCGGAAGTGATGACTTTGCGTTTTAAGTCACGTTAATCAATTTTGTAGTGGAGTATTTTATGAAGCGTTTAGCGGCCAGTGTGTTGGGCTTGTTGATGATGGTTTTAGCGCCTGTTCTGGCACATGCTGATGCGTCAAATCCGCGTGATGTGGTGCAAACAGCCATTACTTCTATTACCGAGCGCCTAAAGAAAGACAAGCAGGCCTTGCAGAGTAATCCTGCCGCATTGGAAAAGTTGATTGAAGAGGGTATTGAGCCTTTTGTTGACGTTCCAGGCATTGCACGCGGTGTGATGGGGCAGTTTTTTCGTCAGGCCACACCAGAGCAGCGTGATCGTTTTACCGCGGTGTTTCGTAACAGCATGATTCGTACCTATGCCAATGGTCTGGGCTCTTACAACAATCAGAAAATTGTGGTGAAGCCTTATCGTCCGGGTGATGACCCTGCGCGTGCGCAAGTGGATGTGGATGTGACGCTGGAAAACGGAACCGTTGTGCCGGTGGTGTTTCAGATGGTGAAAAGCCCGCAAGGTGAGTGGAAGGCACGGAATATTCTGGTTAATGGTCTGAACCTGGGCTTGTCATTCCGTCAGCGTTTTGCGCAAACGGTAGAGCAAAATCGCGGCAGTATTGATCGTGCGATTAATGCATGGTCGCCTGCAGGTATTGATCCAATTGGCGAAGCAGGTCAGTAATGTATAGCTTGTCCTTATTGCCGGATCAGCAGGGCATCAGTTTGCAGGGGCTGGTTACAGTCGATAACGCAGCGCAGTGTGCTGCGCAAGGCAAGGCGCTGCTGCAACAGTTGTCCAAGCAAAATCCCTGGATATGCGATTTGGCTGAATTGACGGAGGCCAGCAGCGTAGTGGTTGCTGTGCTGATGTCATGGCAGCGTGTAGCGGGTGGCCAGGCCACTCGTCTGCATTTACAGGCGCCGCCCAGACGTTTGATTTCCATTTTACATGCCAGCAATTTGTTGCCGGTATTTGCACTTGAGTCCGAGGAATCTGAATGAACGCATCTGAAATTCAAGCACTGTTAGCTCAGGCCTTGCCCGATGCAGTTCACGTAGCGGTTGAGGGTGATGGTGGTAAATTTACCGTCACCGTGGTTCATCCCGACTTTGCCAGTCTGCGGCCTGTGGCCAGACAGCAGCGTATTTATGCGCCTTTGCAGGCTCATATCAGCAGTGGTGCCATTCATGCTGTCAGCATGCGTACCCATACCCCTGAAGAGTGGCGTAGAATTAGCCTCTTTAACTAGCGTTCGCTAGCCTGAGATCGGGCACAAATGCGATAAGGCGGATGGTGATGGACAAATTATTGATTACGGGTGGCCGTGTCCTGTCGGGTGATGTACGCATTTCTGGTGCCAAGAATGCGGCCTTGCCTTTGCTGGTGGCGCCTTTGCTGGTTGATGCCGAAGTGGTTATTGGCAACGTGCCGCATTTGCAGGACGTCAGCACCATCCTGAAAGTGCTGGGGCATATGGGTGTGTCGGTGACCATGCTGGACAACAACAGTGTGGCGATTGACAGCAGTACCATGACCAGTGCTGAAGCACCGTATGAGTTGGTGCGTACCATGCGTGCATCCATTCTGGTACTTGGCCCGTTGCTGGCTCGTCATGGCGAGGCGGTGGTGTCACTGCCTGGTGGCTGTGCCATCGGTTCGCGTCCGGTTGATCAGCATCTGAAAGGCCTGGAGGCCATGGGCGCTGAAATTCGTGTGGAAAATGGTTACGTTCATGCCAAGGTGAATGGTCGCTTGAAGGGTGCCCGTCTGGTGTTTGACATGGTGACCGTTGGTGGCACTGAGAACATCTTGATGGCAGCGACGCTGGCGGAAGGCACCACTATTATCGAAAACGCAGCACGTGAGCCGGAAATCATCAATCTGGCTGAAATGTTGCAGGCGATGGGCGCTCAAATTGAGGGTGCTGGCACCGATACGATTACCGTTCATGGTGTGACTGCACTGCATGGTTGTCGACATGACGTGATTCCAGATCGCATTGAAACCGGCTCTTATCTTTGTGCCGGTGCGGCGACGGGTGGGCGAGTCCGTGCACTGGCGGCTGATCCGCATCAACTGGACGTGGTGTTGCTGAAGTTGCAGGAAGCAGGTGCCCATATCAATACCGGCAATGACTGGATTGAACTGGATATGCGTGGTCAGCGACCCAAGGCGGTCAGCTTTCGTACTGCCCCACATCCTGGCTTTCCAACTGATATGCAGGCTCAGTTCATGGCGGTGAATGCGCTGGCAACAGGTTCTGGCACGATTAGCGAAACGATTTTCGAGAACCGTTTTATGCACGTGCCTGAGCTGAATCGCATGGGCGCTGACATCCATGTGGATGGTCATACTGCATTTGTGACTGGCGTAGGTAGTCTGCAGGGAGCGCCTGTGATGGCGACTGATTTGCGTGCTTCCATGTCGCTGGTGATTGCCGCTCTGGCCGCTAATGGCGATACCTTGATTGATCGCCTGTATCACGTTGATCGTGGTTATGAGCGTCTGGAAGAGAAATTAACCGGCCTGGGTGCGTTGGTGCGCCGTGTGTCGTCAAGAGATTATCCATGAGTTTAACGATTGCCTTGTCCAAGGGCCGTATTTTGAAAGATACCCTGCCGCTGCTGGAGGCGGCTGGTATTCGTTTGCTGGAAGATCCGGAAAGCAGTCGAAAGCTGATTTTCCCCACCAGCCATCCTGATGTGAATGTGGTGATTTTGCGGGCTACCGATGTGCCGACTTTTGTGCAGCATGGTGCTGCCGATATTGGCGTGGCGGGCAAGGATGTGCTGGTTGAGCATGGTGCTGATGGCATGTACGAACTGGTTGATTTGCGCATTGCCAGTTGTCGCTTGATGGTAGCGGGCAAGGTTGGCATGACACGATCTGCTGGTCGTCTGCGCGTGGCTACCAAGTTCGTCAATATTGCCAAGCGTTATTACGCTGCCCGTGGTGAGCAGGTTGAGCTGATCAAGCTGTACGGCTCCATGGAACTGGCGCCGATTATGGACATGGCAGATGTTATTGTGGATGTGGTTGATACCGGCAAGACGCTGAAAGAGAACGGTCTGGAGCCTTTGGAACTGATCATGCCGGTGAGCTCGCGTCTGATCGTGAACAAGACCGCAATGAAATTGAAGCAAGCGAATATTTTGCCATTGGTTCAGCTGTTGGAAGCAGCTGTAGCCGAGCGTGCTGCCTCCTGAGTGAATTGAACGGATGAATACCATGTTGACCCAGTTAGATGCCTCTGCTCCCGGATTTTCGGCGGAGTTGGATCGATTGCTTGCCTGGGAAGGTGTGTCTGATGCCGGTGTGCGTGACATTGTCGATGAGGTGATTCGTCGTGTGCGTGCAGAAGGTGATGCTGCGGTTGTGGACTACACCAATCGTTTTGATCGTCGCCAGGTGACGGGCATGGCCGATCTGGAGCTGACCAAGGCGCGCTTGCAGCAGGCCTATGAAGGGCTGCCTGCGGATCAGCAAAGCGCGTTAACACAAGCTGCCGAGCGTGTGAGTCGTTATCACCAGCATCAGCAGCAACCATCATGGCGCTATAGCGAAGATGACGGCACGGTATTGGGTCAGCAAGTGACGCCTCTGGATCGTGTCGGAATTTATGTGCCTGGTGGTAAGGCCTCATACCCTTCGTCGGTACTGATGAATGCGTTGCCCGCCAAGGTGGCTGGTGTCGGTGAAATCATCATGGTGGTGCCTGCACCGGCGGGTGAGCTCAATGAGCTGGTATTGGCCGCAGCCTGGCTGGCTGGCGTGGATCGTGTATTTACGCTGGGTGGAGCACAGGCGGTTGCTGCGCTGGCGTATGGCACCGAGACTGTGTCACGTGTCGATAAAATCGTGGGGCCGGGCAATATCTATGTGGCAACGGCCAAACGTCAGGTCTTTGGTCAGGTCGGTATCGACATGATTGCCGGGCCGTCTGAAATTCTGATTTATTGTGACGGCAAGACTGACCCTGACTGGATTGCCATGGATCTGTTTTCTCAGGCTGAGCATGATGAGTTGGCGCAGTCTATTTTGATCGCTCAGGATCAGAACTTTCTGGATGCCGTTTACAGCAGCCTGCAAACCTTGTTGCCGACGCTGGAGCGTGAGGCAATTGCACGTACTTCATTAAAGGATCGTGGTGCCTTGATCAAGGTTGCTGATGAGGCACAGGCGCTGGAGCTGATTAATCGTATTGCCCCTGAGCATCTTGAGTTATCGGTGGAAGATCCGGAGGCGCTGTTGCCGCATATTCGTCATGCCGGAGCCATTTTCATGGGGCGTCACACGCCGGAGGCGCTGGGGGATTATTGTGCGGGTCCGAATCACGTGTTGCCGACCTCCGGGACTGCACGATTCTCGTCGCCATTGGGTGTCTATGATTTTCAAAAGCGTAGTAGCCTGATTGGATGCTCGCCACAAGGTGCCAGTGCATTGGCAAAGGTAGCGTCCGTGCTGGCGCGTGGTGAAGGGCTGACGGCGCACGCACGCTCGGCTGAATACCGTTTGCTGCCAGAGTAGAGTGGTCATATGAGCAAGTTGTGGAGCCCCTTCGTGCGTGAGCTGGAGCCCTATGTGCCGGGTGAACAGCCGCGTATCGAAAATCTGATCAAGCTCAATACCAATGAGCACCCTTACGGGCCATCACCCAAAGCGATTGTGGCCATACAGGCGACCCTGAGCGATGATTTGCGCTTGTACCCGGACCCTGCTTCAACGCAGCTGCGTCAGGCTATTGCCGCTCGTGTGGGGCTGGATGCTGCTCAGGTGTTTGTCGGTAATGGCTCGGATGAGGTATTGGCACATGCCTTCAATGCCTTTTTCAAACAGGACGAACCACTGCTGTTCCCGGACATTACCTATAGTTTTTATAAGGTATATGCCCAGCTCTACGATATCGCTTACACGCTGATTCCTCTGGCCGATGACTTCAGTATTAATCCGGCGGATTATGCCGTGGCCAATGGCGGCATTATTTTCCCTAACCCTAATGCGCCGACTGGTTGTTTGCTGCCCCTGGATGCGATTCGTCAGGTGCTGACTGCAAACCCTCAGCGTGTGGTGGTTGTGGATGAGGCCTATATCGATTTTGGCGGAGATAGTGCGGTTGCCTTGATCAATGAATATGACAATTTGTTGGTCACTCAAACGTTTTCAAAGTCGCGAGCGCTGGCCGGGCTGCGAGTCGGTATGGCGTTTGGTTCGCGGCATTTGATTGATGCGTTGGAGCGTGTGAAAGACAGCTTCAACTCCTATCCTTTGGGGCGTCTGGCGCAAGCCGGAGCACAGGCAGCTATTGAAGATGAGGGTTATTTTCAGTCGACCTGTGACATGGTGATCATGCAGCGCAACAGCTTGGTCAGCCAATTAGAGCGCAGAGGATTTGAGGTGTTGCCATCGGCAGCGAACTTTGTGTTGGCTCGGCATCCTGATTTTGCTGGCGCTGACCTGTGTGCCGGTCTGCGTGAACGTGCAGTATTGGTACGTCACTTTGCGACGCCACGTATTGCCAATTTCCTGCGTATCACGATTGGTACACCAGACCAGCAGCGCAGTTTGCTGGCGGCACTGGATGAGCTGCTAACCGATTAGCAGCTCGTTCGGTTTCAGGTTCGTGGAGCTGGTCGTTCGCCCATGGTGACGTCAATTTTGCGAACCTTGTCATCACGACGCACAATGATTTCAACCCGGGCCTTGGGTGCCAATGCGCCGATCTGTCGGATGACCTGATTTGCACTGCTGACGGCTTGTCCTGCCACTTCCAGTAATTGATCACCTTGTTTCAGGCCGGCCTTGTCGGCAGGGCCATTGGGCAAAATCCCGGCAATAAATACTTCACCGCTCTCTCGGCCATTTTGTGCGTGTCGACTGTTTGCAATTTCCACTCCCAGCCAGCCGCGCAATACGCGTCCGTGGCTGATCAGACTGTTCATGACATTTTTTGCCAGCTCAGCAGGAATGGCAAAGCCAATGCCCATATTGCCGCCAGAGCGCGAGAAGATAGCGGTATTGATGCCAATCAGATTGCCATTGACGTCAATCAAAGCGCCGCCAGAATTGCCAGGATTAATGGCGGCGTCGGTCTGGATGAAGTCTTCATAGG
>CAZMVL010000024.1:1935-44391 GCA_964569335.1 uncultured Paraperlucidibaca sp. | reverse complement strand
CCGCGTTGTTGACCAGCAGGTCGAGCGGCTGCCCGTCCGCGGCGAGCCGCTCGGCCGCCGCCCGCACCGACGCCAGGTCGGCGAGGTCGAGCGGGACGACCGTGGTCGCCGCACCGGCGATCTCCGCGTGGATCGTGGCGGCCGCCCGCTCGCCGCGCTCGGTCGAGCGGCACGCCAGGGTGACGTGCGCCCCCGCGCGGGCCAGCTCGAGTGCGGTCTGCAACCCGAGTCCGCTGTTGGCCCCGGTGACGACCGCTCGTCGTCCCCGCAGGTCGCCGATGTCCGCTGCGCTCCACGCCATGTGGACACCTTACTCATCAGTAGCCCGGTGGGCCAGCGGCGACGCTCAGCGCCGCGAGGGGCGGCCGCTGATCGCGGCCAGCACCAGCAGCAGCAGGATCGATCCGAGGACCGCGATCGCCCAGGTGCCGAGGTCGAAGAACGAGTCCAACTCGCCGACGCCGGCCGCCGAGGCGATCGCCCCGCCGATCAGCGCGCCGATCACGCCGACCGCGGTCGTCATCAGGCAGCCCATGCCGTTGCGTCCCGGGACGATCGCCCGAGCCAGCGTCCCGGCCACGAATCCCAGCACGATCCACGCAATGATGCCCATGCCTAGAACCTACCGCGCGACCCGGCGATACCGGCTCGCATCGAGGCGTCCCAGGCGCTAATCTTCGCCGCCCGCCTCGCCTCCGTAGCTCAGCTGGTAGAGCACTTCACTCGTAATGAAGGGGTCAGCGGTTCGAGTCCGCTCGGAGGCTCTTCCGGGATTAGCAGGGGATTCGTCCACTCCGGACGAGTCCCCTGTCGTGTTCTCGGACGCGTTTTTCGTCGCTTTTTCGTGGTTACGCATCGGGGGCGACCTCCGTCGCGGTGATCTCGATGTCGGTCAAGCCGGCGCGCTCGAGCAGCAGCTCGAGGCGACCGGGGTCGTTCAGGCGGTCGAGCGCGGTGACCTCGATGCGGGACGTCACGAGACGCGGGATCGCTACCCCCGCCGGGTGTGTCTGGTGCGCGTCGCGCGCCAGACGGATCTCGAGGTTCAGGTCGACCGGTCCGCGGGCGCTCGCCTCGCGGATGATGTGGGCGTAGGTGCTGTGCAGCGTCCGGACGTCGTGGCCGAGCATCCGCGCGATCTCGACGTCGGTGTACAGGCCGGTGTAGATCAGGTACGACGCGAACGTGTGGCGCAGGTCGTAGATCCGGAACGGCTCGAATCCGAGCTCGCGCAGCGCGCGGGTCCAGATCTTCTCCCGGAAGTGCTTGTACATCGCCGGGGTCATCGGCCCGCCCGATTCGCCGACGACGACCGGCTGGCCACGCTTGATCCGCCGGGCGCCGGCCGCCTCGAGGTCGGCGCGCAGTGCGGGGAGCAGCGGCACCGATCGGCCGCCGTCGGCCTTGTTGGTAACGGGCTTGCGGTCGTGGCGGGTGCCGCGGCGCGCCTGCGGCGGGACGATGTCGACGGAGCCGATCTCCCACATGACCTGGTCAGCGGTGATCCGGCGGCCCTCGGCCGGCCGGGTGCCGGTCAAGGCCAGGACGCTGACGTACAGCGCGCTGCGCACGTAGCCGTGGTCCATCAGCCAGCGGCGGATCGCTTCGATCTGGTCCCACAGGAGCGGGCGGACCAGCCGCGCGCGCTTGGCCTTCGGGACGGTGATCTCGGCGACGGGGTTGCGGTCGATCCGGCCACGCTCGACGGCGTTGCGCAGGATGCCCGACAGCACCGACATGGTGCGCGTCACCGCCGACGGACCGGTGAGATCCTGCAGCGCGACGCGGAACTGGTAGACGACCTCGGGCGTGATCTCCCGCAGCGGCATGTGGCCGAGCATCGGATGGATGTACGCGCGGACCGACGACCGGTGCCCGTCGAGGGTGGAGATCTCCAACCGCCGGGCGGCGTCATCCCACCACGTCTGGATCTGCGCAGCGAACAGCTCGTTGCCGCGATCGAGGTCGACGGTGGTCCGCGTGACCAGCTTGAGCCGATCGCGCTCAGCCTTAAACGCTCGGGCGGCCTGCAGCGCGTTGGGGCCGCGGAACGACCGGGAGCGGGTCATCGGCTTGCCGGTCTCGGGGTTGGTGCCGAGGTAGACCCGGACCGAGTACGACTCGCCGCCCCCGACCAGCGGGTGGACGGTGATGCCCGGGTAGCGCGGGTGCGCGTACGGGCGCCGCGGGGCCTCCGGCGGGGTGTCGGGTTCGTCGGTCGTCACGCCGGGATCGAGAGGTCGAGCTCGGTCGAGTTGCGCCGCCGGCGGCTGGCGCGCGGCATCCGGTCGCGCTGCGGCTCCAGGCGCGGCGGCCGCGGCGGCTCTGCCCGTTCGGTCGGGACGCGCCGCGGCTGCCCTGCCGCGAGCCAGGCGTGGTACGCGGACTCGGTGACGAGCCAGACGCCCCACGCCGGGTGGGTGCCCTCGAGCAGCCCGCGGCGGATCCACCCGATGATCTGCCGCTCCGACACGCCGGGGATGCGCTCGACGATCTGCGCGGGCGTCAGCAGCCGATCGTCGCCGCCCGGCGCGCCGGTGCCGGTCGGCGGGGCCGCCTGCACGGCGGCGGTATCAGGCAGCCCCGCGAACATCAGCGTCCTACCGCGTTGGTGTCGACGTACGACTCGCTCGCCAGGCGGGCCTCGCTGCTGATCGGCCGGCCGCGGTAGACCCGCCCGCGGACCGGCTCGGGCAGCAGCGCGGTCAGCTCCTCGACGATCTGCTCGACGGCACCCTCGATGACGTTCTCGGGCCGGTCGATCTGGTAACCGATCTGCAGCTTGCCCTCAGCCGAGACGCGATGCCGGAACCGGGCGACGACGTCGAGGGCAGCGCTCCCGGGGAAGACCGGCAGGCGCAGCGAGAAGCGCGGCGGCAGGTCGAACTTGCCGCGGTTACTCTTGGTGCCCTCCTCCTCGTGGTACGTGACCGTCGATCCGCCCCCGGGCGCGACCGAGCTGTCGAACTTGACGTTCCGCGTGTACTGCAGGGTGTTGACCAGCTCCAGCAGCTTCGCGGCCGGTGGGTCGGCGATCTCTGCGATCCCCGCCTCGAGGTGCTCGGAGAAGTCGACGTGGCTGAGCAGGCGACCGTCCCGGCCGAGCCAGTACCGCCACGCCGTGGAGGTCTGCAGCGGCAGGTGCACACGGTGCTCGCTCCACCCCGCCCCGACGGCGTGGTGGTCGTCGAGGACCGCCACGATCTCGCCGTCGCGGTCGCGCGGGACGTGCACCCAGACGGTGGTGGCGGCCGGGTCATGGTGCTCGGTGACGTACCGGGCGAGCGACGCTGCGCTCTCATGGGCGGTCTCGCCGCGCCGGCGGTCAGGCTGCGCGGCGTGCCGCTGCGGGACGACGACCTGCGCCACGGTGGCGTGATAGCCGTCCGGGACGGTCACGATGCGGTACTGACCATCCTCCGGCAGGTCGACCGGCTGCTGGTCGACTGCCTCGCGGGTCAGGCGCTCCACCTGGCCGGTCGTCGCCGCCAGTCCGTGGCCGTCGTGATGCTGCAGCTCGCCGGTGAGGGTCGTGGACGTACCGTCGAGAGGGTCGTGCTCGTGGGTCATGCATGGTCTCCGGTCTTGCCCGGCAGGAGCGCCGGGTCGGTCAACTGGTCGGGGTGGTGCTGGCTGATCCGCGACTCGCGATCAGCGAAGAACATCGACGGGGCGCGCTTGATCTGCGGCAGCTTCTTCTTGATGTCGGGGATGAGGTTGACCATCGACATGTGGCCGCTGACCGGCGTGATGTCGATCGACAGGGTCAGGCGCCCGGCGCGCGCGTGGTGACGCACGGCGTGGACGATCTCCTGCAGCGCGCTGGACAGCTCGCGCTCGATCAGCCCGGACTCCAGCTCGGCGAGGACCTCGCCGAACGGTCTCGGGTCGGGGTGCTCAGGCGGCGCGTCGGACATCGGCTCTCCTGTGGTGGTGGGTGAACAGGTCAACCGGCAGGTCGACCGGCGGAAGGAAGTCGTCGGGGTATCCCGACCGACGCGCCGCCTCCCGCGACGCGCCGGCCGGAAGCATCAGCTCGGCCGGGCTGACCGCCTCAGCCATCAGCGCCAGCTCGAGGTGCCGCGGATCGAGGACCCGCAGCACCGGGACAGCAGCGCCCCTTCTCGGGCGGGCCTCGTCGCCGTAGCCCCTCCTGATCTGCTCACGCCCGTCGCACAGGACCCGGGCCAGCGGGAGCCGCACGCACCATGCGAGCAGCACCAGCCCGACGACGAGCAGCACGCTCGACAGCGGGTCCAGGCCGGCGTTCATAGCGGCACCTCGACGGGGTCCGGCAGGGTCGGCGTCAGCGGCAGGTCGGCCGCGAGACCGGTCCGGCGAGCGATCCAGTCCGCCAGGTCCCCGGCGACCTCCGCGGCGAGGTAGTGCGGCTCGCCGGCGATGACGCCGGCCGCTCGGTCGCCGGGCGCGTTGTGCGCAGCGCGGCCGTCGGCGGTGCAGGTCCGGTCTGCGATCACGAGCGCGCGATGCAGGTGCCGGACGCGTTCGGCGGGAACGTCGTAGGCGTGCTCGCCGATCGTGAGCCTCAGCGGCTCGATGCTGCTCGCGGCGCCGGCGGCGCCGCTATCGTTCGATTCCATCAGCAGCCTCCTGAGGGCTGTCGGTCACGGTCCCGGGCGTCTCAACCGCCGCGGGGCCTTTCTTGTTGGTCGAGTCGGGCCACACGTCGGAGACGTGGACGCCAAAGAACTGGGCGAGCCGGCGAGCGTTCGCAGGTTGAGGGCGCCGGCCGCCCTCGGCCTCGCGCACCACAGCGAGCGATACGCCAGCCGCCTTCGCGAGCGCGCGCTGCGACAGCCCCCGATCCCAACGCGCTCTTCTCAGGTCAGTCGCGTCTGCCGGCGGTCTGGCAGGAGAAAGCGCCGTCCCCTGCCGCTCGGTTTGATCGCTAACGCTCATTGCGTCGCCAGTATGGCACAACTGAGCGATATTGCGCAACTCATAGAGCGCTGTCGCTCTCTATCGACTACTTTCGATCAATGTCGAGCGTCGCCGACACTGCTGCTCGGGTGCGCGCTGCGCGTGCGTTTCGAGGCATGGAGCAGCGCGACCTCGCCGAGCAACTCGAGATCAGCACCGCGACGCTGCGACGGATCGAGTCCGGCCAGCGAGCCGCGTCGCGCGCCGAGCTCGAGCGGATCGCGCGAGTGACGGGCACCCCGGAATCGTTCCTCCTGCACGGATTCGGAGACGAGGCCCAGACCAGTGCCGACGATGACGGCTCCCTCCGCACCGAACTACGGGAGGTGGTCGCCCGCCTTGAGCGGCTCGAATCCAACACCGCTGGCGCTCGCGACGCCGCTCGCCGCGCGCGGATGCGTGAGCTGTCAGAAGTCGTCGAGGAAGCCGGCCGCCCGCGCGATCGCACGTAGTTGCCGTGCCGTCCGGCGCGCCGCCGTGCGCGCCTCGGCGTCCGGGATCCACTCGGCGTAGCCCCCCACGGGGTCGTCGATCGCGTCGGCGGCCGCCAGCGCCTCACGCGCTAGTCGCTCCAACGCCTCGCGATCCCCGAACTCCACGCGCCCCCACCCCTGCCGGACGGGGGATCCAGCACGCCACCGATCCCGCCAGCCTCCCCGACCCGGCCCGGACTTGCCGGGACGCACGACGACTTGCATGGCGAGCAGCGGAGGTACGGGGTAAGCTCGCGCGATGCAAAAGAAGCACATATTCGGCTATGCAGGTACGGCGTTGGTCGCGCTCCTGATCGGCGTTGCTGCCGGCGGTGGCTCGGGTGACGAATCGTCCACGTCCAACGCGGCGGCGGAGCCCAAGACGGAGACGGTGACGGTTGCGGCCGAACCAGAAGTCAAGACGAAGACCGTCACGCGGACCGTGACCGAGAAGGCCAAGGCGCCGGAGAAGAAGGCGGGCTCGAGCAGCTCGAAGAAATTCTCGGGGAACGGCGGGAAGACGCTGCCTCCGATTGAGGTCACCGAAGCGTCGACGCTGAAGTGGACGAACGACGGCGAGATCTTCCAGGTGTTCCCGAAGGACATGGACTCGTCGTTGACGATCAACAGCCAGGCTGGATCCGGGGAAACCCACGTCGAGCCCGGCACCTACACGCTCGACGTCAACGCGATGGGGAACTGGACGATCGAGATCGTTCCCGCGAACTAACTGCAGAACGACGTAGCCCCCGCCGCAGGGGCGGGGGCGGGTCAAGGGGTCAGGCCGCGACGGCGACCATCGGTGCGGGTCGGGCGGCGATCGGTGCGAGCACCTCGGTTGGTGCGAGCGACCGCAGGTAGAGCTGCGTGACGTCGAGCCGAGCGTGCCCGAGCTGCCGCTGCACTGCCAGCAGGTCGACGCCTTCACGCCAGAGCTCGACAGCGTGCGCGTGGCGGAGCTGGTGCGGCACGATCCGCCTGCGGACCCCGGCGTCGCGCGCGAGCTGGTGCAGCGCCTTCCGGACGTCGGTCGCCTGCCACGCCCTGGTGCCGGCGGTCGGCCCGGTGAGGACGCAGAACACCGGTCCGACCGGCAGCGTGCGGCGATGCTCCAGCCACGGACCGACCGCGGTCCACGCCCACTCATCCATCATCGTGATCCGGCGCCTGCCGCCCTTGCCGCGACGGACGACGATCGACCGGTCGGCGTGGTGCAGGTCCGACTCGGTCAGGTCCAGCGCCTCGCTGATCCGGAGGCCGGTGCGCCAGAGCAGCACGATCAGCGCGTGGGTGCGCCGGCCGTGCGGCGTCTCCGGGCAGGCGGCGAGCAGGCGGGCGATGTCCTCGACGGTCGGCGGGTCCGGGGCGTAGGTCCGTCCGCGGTTGCCGGGCGCCCGGCCGCGCTGGTGGTCGGGGAGGGTGGCGGCGGTGCGCGGGTAGCCGCGTGCGTCGACGGGCCGGGTAGGCTCGTGGGTGCTCATGGAGGTGTCACTCCTGGGCCGGGCCCCCGGACGTTGGCGCGTCGCGGGGGCTGCTTTGTGGTCCGGCCAGCGTAGCCCGGGCGCCTCGATGCGGCGCCACCAGAACGACGTAGCCCCCGCCACAGGGGCGGGGGCTACGGGGTGGATATGACGCGGCATATGACGACCGTGCGCGTCCCTGCTGTTCCCCAAAAGGAGGGGTCAGGCGGCGATGTTGTCGACGAGGACCGATCCGGTTCCGTTGTCGGCCACGCCGCCGGTCACGCGGCAGAGCGCGACCAGCGTGCTCTCGGCGTCGGCGCCGATGGTGAGCGCGCTGGCGATCCGGCAACCGCGGTACGACCAGCCCGACGCCAGGACCGAGTAGCCGGAGCTGCTGCGCATCCGGCAGCCGTCGAACGTGACGTCGGCAGTGTCGAGCGCGGCGTCGGTTGCGGTCGTGATCTGCCCGGTGAAGGCGCAGCCGGAGAACGTCCACTCGTCGAGCGAGGTCACGGCCGGGGCCATCGTCTCGGTCAGCAGCACGTGCCCGTCGAGCACGTCCCCGTCGAAGGAGATCCGGTCGTAGGTCGCGTTGGTGACCTGCGTGCGGGTCTGAATGCGCAGGACCCGCCGGTTCGTGGTCCTGGTGTCGCGCCAGACGTTGCCGCGGCACCTGATGTCGGCGATCGTGGACGTGGAGACGACCGGCTCCGTGCGGAGGAACAGCGCGCCTCCGGCGACGGAGACGCTGGCCGTCGGCGACGCGACGACGATGTTGCCGACGATGTCGATGTCCGTGGCGTTGTGCGTCACGTTGACGCCGCTGGACAGGTAGGAGACCCGGTTGCGCTCGATCGTCACGGCGCGCGTACCGTGCAGCACCTGCGGGCCGTCCCACGCGTCGGCGATCTCGTTGCCGGCGATCCGTCCGCGGATCACCGACCCGAACTCGATCGCCTTGTTGGACGTCAGGCTGATCCGGCAGCCCTCCACCGTCCAGTCGTGATGGTGGTCGGCGTCGCTGCCGGTGAACGTCTGCTTCGTCGCGACGATCGCGCACCGCGAGTCGTTGACCCTGCACCGACGGACGGTGACGCGGTCGGCGTGCGCGGCGTGCCCGGACGAGACGCGTGCCGCGATCCCCCAGATCGAGCCCTTGCCGGTCCATTGCCCGTTGGTGTGCGGCCCGTTGATCTGCTGCTCGCTGGCGGTGAGCTGGAGGTCCTCGATCGTGACGTCGCTCGCGCCGGTCTCGTGGGTGCCGAGCCGCAGCACGGTGTAGCCGACATCCGACACCACCGACGACGGATCGAGGATCAGGTGCGACCCGTCCCCGACGCCTCGGAGCGTCACGCCGGACCCGATGCGCAGCACGTGGTACCCGGTCGCCGTCGGCAGGCCCTCCGGCGGCGCCTGCCGCGTGAGGCGGTACATGCCGGCGGGGATCAGCACGACCCCGCCGCCGGCCGCCTCCGCAGCGTCGAGCGCGGCCTGGATCGCGGCGGTGTCGTCCGTCCCGTCGGTCCCGTTGGTCGAGTCGCCGACGGCGCCGTGGTCACGCACGTCGATGTAGGGCAGCTCGTCCCTGCTTACCACCAAACCCAGGGACGCCGGGCGACCCTCGCCGTCGACCGTCAGCGCCTCACCAGGCGCGAGCGACTCGAGGATCTCAGCGGGATCACCCGGAGGGCCCGGGTCGCCCTGCGGACCCGGGCGGCCCGGAGGGCCCTGCTCGCCCCACCAGACGGTGGAGCCAGGCGGATTGGTCGACATGGGTCAGGTCCTCGATCTAGTAGATGAACCGCTTGACGGCGATGATGTCGCTCCGGTAGTCGATGGCGACCAGGTACGGGCCGCCCTGCGATCCGAACGAGACGGCCAGGCGCTTGACGGGGTCGACGACGATCGCGACGTGCGCGCCGGTGGTGCCGGGGCGGCCGTAGAGGATCAGGTCGGCGCGCAGCAGCTTGACGCGGCGTGCGGCGGTCAGGCCCCGCGCGACGGTCTTCCCGTGGCGCGGGTCGAGCATCGTGCCGGTGTAGCCGGCCTTCCAGTTCTGGCCGTTGAGGATGTCGCCGAGGCCGCGTCGGATCTCCAGCAGCAGGCCGTCCCAGTAGCACCAGGTGTTGTGCGACGAGCAGTCTGCGGCCGCCGGCAGCTGCCCCTTGAAGCGGCGCAGCTTGCGGGTGATCGCTTCCCAGCGCCGCGGCCCCTGGGTGTAGGTCATGCGGCCCTTGACCGAGAGGGTCGCGAGCGCCGCGCGGGTGATCTTGTCCCGGGCGGCCGACCGGCGCGCGGCGGTGCCGTGAAAGTGGGTGCCCATCAGCGGCCACCCCCGTTCGGGATCTGCTCACCGGCGGCGCCGTAGTCGCCCTCGTCGGGCGGCACCTGGTCGGCGGGGGTCGGCTCGAGCAGCTCGGGCGGCAGGTCGAGCTCGTCGGCATCGTCCTCGAGCAGCTTGCCGGCGTCGAACGCGTGGTCGAGTGGGTCGGGGTCGATGCCCTCCGGCAGCTCCCACGACGCGACAGCGTCGACGACGGGCTTGGCCTGGCGGGCGCCGGTGCGGATGTCGAGCGCGGCCTGGGCGTACCGGCCGCCGAGGACGGTCAGCAGCGTCAGGCCCGACGTCACGACTGCGGCGACGGACTCGGTGGTCAGGCCCTGGCTGGCGGCGACGACGGCGCCGACGAACATGGCGGCCGCTCCGGCGAGGCCAGCTTGGGTGGCCGGACCGACGGGGACCGGCGGGGTGGTCTGGGGCATGGGAGGTTCTCCCGGGTTCGGGTTGAATTTCGAGATGGCGCGGCGTGACCGGAGAGCCGGCCGCCGCTGGGTGGGGTCACGGCGTTGCTTCGCCGGGCGCCGTCACGGTCACGGTCTCCCCCGGAGGACCGGGCGGGCCCGGAGGCCCTTCGGGGCCGGGCGGGCCGGGCTCGCCCTGCGGACCCGGAGGGCCCTGCACGCCGGGCGCGCCATCGGCACCAGGGGTGCCGGCAGCGCCGTCCTGGCCGGAGCGTCCTTCGCGGCCCGGCTCGCCCTGCGGGCCACGGTCACCACGCGCGCCGGTCACGCCCGGCAGCCCGGGGATGCCGTCCTGGCCGCGCGGTCCCTCGGCGCCTCGCTGGCCGGTCTGTCCTTGGATGCCGACGCCGGGGAGGCCTTGCGGGCCCGGTTCGCCCTGCGGGCCGCGTGGGCCTTGGAGGCCGATGGGGCCACGTTCGCCGGTCGCGCCGGGCAGCCCGGCCAGGCCGTCCTTGCCAGCGCGGCCTTCGACGACCCGCACAATCTGTCGGGTCTGTCCGTCGCTGCGCTCACGGTCCTTGCGGATCTGCTCCGCCGCGTCCTGGCGCGCCGCGGCGACCAGCGCGAGCGCGTCGCGCTCCGCACGGTCGATCCGGGCGTCCGCCCAGAGACCTGACGCGGCGATCGATGCGGCGAGCACGATGGCGGCGAGCGCGCAGCCGAGTCGGCGCAGGCGACGGACCCCGGCGCTGGCCTGGTCCATCGCCGTGGCGGCGTTGCGGGCGTGCTGGGCCGCTTCGCGCTGCTCGCTACCGGGACTCATAGGGTGTCCTCGGTGCGGAGCTGCTCACGGACCGGGCAGGTCGGGTGCTGCGGGCACAGCAGGATGCGGCGCTCCAACGCATCAGCGCGGTCCGCTTCGCGGTCCAGCGCGCCCGCGATCTCGCGCAGGCTCGTCGCACCGACGCCCAGGCTCGCGTCGACGGACTGCTCGGGGCGCTTGCGGAGCACGGCAATCCCGCCGCCGCCGAGTAGCGCGGTGACGAGCAGCGCGATCGCGGTGATGAGTTCAGGCGACACACGCCGACATCCCCGTCATGGCGCCACCGGGAACGAGACCGGCGTGAGCTGGATGTAGCCGCCGCCCGTTCCGATGGGGCAGGCATTCGTGTTGACGTTCAGGGCGACTGCGCCGGCGGCCAGGTCCAGGCCTGGCGTGAATCCGTGGACCGAATCGGTAGGCGTTCCGATCCCGATCTCCTTCCGCAAGGCCGTCGACCAGGTCCCGGAGACGACGCTCCCGCCCTGCCACAGGCCGACTCCCCAAGAAGCATCCCCTGATCCAGAGAGGGCCACCCCCTGCGCCCCGAACTGGGCGTCGTAGGTGCCCGCGAAGGGGACGGTCATCGAGTGGATGTACCACTCATGGGCGAGCGCAGCAACGGTGTTCCCTCCCGACATCCTGCTCACAACCGGACGTCCGGTTCCATGCACGATCCAGCGGTTGCCGTTGCGGATCAGTCGCCACACGGCGCCGTCGTCGCCAACCAGAACGCGTAGGTCGATCTCCATGCCGTCCCACGAGTTCGCGGCGTTCGGCAACGACGTAACCACCGGCGGCGGGCCGGCGACAGGCAGCCATTCGGTGCCGGTCGACACAAACCGGCGCGGGTAGGTGCCAGTCGAGACCCAGATCATCCCCTTGTTCGCCGGGGAGGCAGAGGGCCGTGCGGAGTGGTTGCCCTGGTCGTACTTCGCGGCGAGCTGCTCGAGCTGCAGTAGCGGCTGGGCGTAGTCGTTGGCGACGTCCGGCGGCTCGTCGGACTCGATCGGAAGTACCAACCCGAAGCGGGTGGTCGGCGGATCAGGCATCGGCGTCTCTCAGATCGGCGTAGGAGTCGTATGCGTCGCGCATGTCGGCGTAGGAGTCGTGCTGGTCGCGCCGCTCGGCGTAGGTCGCGAGGTTGGTGATCTGCACGTGACCGATCAGCCCGAAGCGCACTTCACGCAGCACGGCGTTGCGCACGATCGGGCTGTCCCAGACACCGGGACTGGCCTCGACCAGGTAGGCCGGGTCGATGTCCGACAGGCGGACCCGAACCAGGATGTGCCCGGGCGAGTCGCCTTCCGGGTCGGCGGGGTTGTAGCGCCGGAGCACCTTGACGCGCCGCGGGGCACGCATGTAGCGGCGCGCGGCGGCGACGAGCTGGTCGTCGCCGCCGCGGCGGTACCCGGACGGGTCTCGGATCTCGTCTCGGCGCTGCTGCTCGGTCATCCAACCGCGAAGACGCGCCCCGATCGGGCGGGCCAGCCACGGAAGCCATCGCGCATCAACGGTGGTGGGGTGGAGGTGTTCCGCCGCTCCCGGCTGCTCGGCAAGCTGCCAGATCGTCCGGTGGGCGGCGGTGAGAGCGTCGAGGAGCGCGAGGATCAGCGACTGGCCGGCGAGCTGGTCTCCACGGGTGGAGAGCGGGTCGAGCAGCTCGTACGCTCGCGCCGCGTCGCTGCTGACCGTACCCGGGGTGCTCATCAGGCTGCCGCCGTGATCGTGACCGCCACGGCGGTCGGGAGCCCGTCCGGGCGGGCGAGGTCGACGTAGCCGTCTTCGATCGGGTCGCCGTGTTCGTCCAGCAGGGTCATGGTTGGGACGTGGTCGACGCCCTCGAGCTGGTCAGCTTGGGCGATCAGCTCGTTGACGTGGACGCGTCGCCGCGGCGGGTCGACGGTCGACTCGCCGTACCACGACTGTGTCCACGGTCCGGGGGACAGCACCTCGATGACGCGTGCCTCAGCGGCGGCAGCGACCTCGACCGAGTCCCAGCCGGGGCGAGGCTGGACGGTCCCGACGGCGCCGAGGCCGGTGTAGGTCGGGCTCGTGACGTGGATGTCGATGTTGGAGAGCGCTCCGGTTTCGCCGGCCAGGTCGGCGCGGACCTCACCGAGCACCAGCTCCGGCAGGACTCCGCCGTGGTCGTCGGCGACGACCACGGTTCCGGTGAGCGGCAGGTCGGTCGTGTTGGTGGTCGGGTTGTAGCCGTTCACCGTCCATGCGATCCCGACGGCCGGGTGGCTGCGGGCCCGGAGCGCGAAGTCCTCCGGCAGGATCGGACGTTTGGTCGTCATCGGGGATTCCTCGATCAGCCGGACGCGGTAGGCCGCGTCGTCCTCCGGGTCGACGCCGGCCGAGAGCGGCTCGTCGAGCACGACGTCGTCAACCCAGTCGAGCGGGTCGATCTCCGGGCTTCCGGTGGCGCCGTTGGCGTGCGCGCCGAACTCGACTGCGGCGACCGGGACGGAGCCGCTGGTGTTGCCGGGAGCGATCTCAAGGTCGACGGTCGTGACCAGCTCGAGGTCGCCGATCCAGACGCTGGCGCCGGCCGGGATCGCGTGGCCGAGCGCGTCGACGGCGGACACGGTGATCGATGAGCTGGCGGGGGTGCCGTCGTGCGGCTGGGTGCGGGTCATCTCGCCGATCAGCTCTGCCAGCTCGACCCCGATGCGCTCTTCGACTGCCTGGAGCGCTTCGGCAGCCACCTCGGCGACCGCCGACAGGAGTTGCGACACCAGGGAGGTGTCGAGATCCACCCATGTCGGGATGCGGTTGCGGAGCGCCGCGACGAGGGCCTGGCGGATCTCGTCCGGTTCGGTCGGGACCGGCAGCGCGAACGGACGGTCGGGATCGAGGATCAGCGGATCGTCGGTGCTCATCGGCTGGTGACTCCTGGCAGCGGCTCGTCGTCAACGACGATGCGGGGGCGGAACGTGCGGCCGTCGGCGGTGTCGATGACCTCGACGGTGATCGGTCGGCGCGTCTCGATCTGGCTGACCGCGCGGTCGATCTGGGCGCTCGCCTGCTCGGGATCGGTGGAGCCGAGCCCACGCGGGATCCCGAGGTCGTCATCCCACGGCAGGTCGCCGGGCCGCAGCTCGCAGACCATCCCGACGCCTTGCAGGATCTCGTCGGTGGTGCCCTGCTCGACCTCCGCGAACGTCACGCCACCGGGGGCGGGAACGAGACGAGGGGGCCAGGAAAGGTGGGTGGGGGTCGGGTCGCTCATAGTGCGGCGAGGATGTAGGCGGGGATCGCGAGCGACGGCTGCGCATTTGGATGCGCCTGGGATGCAGGCTGCCCCGTCGACGTGCGCGTGTTGTACGGGGTGCCGGTGTCGGGTTGCGCGGGCACGGCCTGCCCGCTTCCCACCGCGCCAGCCGCCGCGTAGTCGAGCGCATGCGAGTGCGCCGGTAGCCCGGACTGCGCGGCGGTCAGCGTGACCGTCTCGAGTCCCCATTTATCCCCTGCCGGATGGCCCGGGCCGGCGCCGACGAGCGCACGGTCCCGCAAATCGGGGACGCCGAACGTGGACGTGCCGTTGCCTGCTCCATAGGTCGTGCCGATCGCGGCGAACAACGCGTCGTACGTCGACCGGGATACCGCCTGGCCACCACACGGCAGCCAGACGCCGATCTGTGGGTTGGCCGCCGCGAACTTGATGTCGCCGACCTCGTAGCCGACGACCGTCGGCCCGGGTACGAAGGCGCCGGGCGTCCACGAGGCGATCCAGAGACCGCCGTCGGTGTCCTCGACGACCACGCACGACTCGCCACGCTGCGGGTGTGTCGCGCCCTGGATGACGTAAGGACATGGCCCGTGCCGGTGTTCGCCACCATCCCAGGCGTGGACCTGGACGGTGGCGGCCAGCGTGTCGGTGTCGACGGTCGCGATCGTCGCCGGGTAGATCCGGGGCGGGACGCGGTCGAGAATGTCACGGTCAGCGTTCAGCATCCGGGGTAGTGGCGGGCCGTGAACCTGGCCGTCGACGCTGTGCCCGTTCGGACCCTCGCGCCCTTCGGCGGGTTCACTCCATCCCCGCGTTGCGGGCTGGTGTCGGCGCGCTTGTAGGCACCGAGCCCGTGGAACTCGATGAACGCGTGGCCCGCCCGGCCGGTGCCGTAGGTCCAGACGGTGAACCACTTTCCGCGGCCCGGCTGGCCCCACGACATCAGGGCGTCCGACGCGCGCACCGAGCGCAGCAGCCCAGCAGCGATCAGGCACGCCGACACGTAGCCGGAGCAGTCGTACCCGCCACCGGTCGGCTCGCCGCTCCCACCGTGGCCGCCGCCGTAGACGTACGGGTAACCCTTCTTGCTGATCTCCACCGCGCGGTCGTAGACCTTGCGGGCCTTCTCCGGCACCTTCGAGGTCGCGGACGAGCCGGAGCGCGAGCCGGCGGTCGATCGGGACGCGGTCGCCTCGACCTTGGTGGTGGGCTGCTGCAGCGTCACCCGGACGGTCGGGTCGGTGCCTGGGGAGATGATGCGCTGGACCAGCCACGGTCCGTCGACGGGTCCGGACTCGCGGACGTCGACGACGCCGCCGGGTGGTGCGGACCAGCCGGCGGCGAGCGCGGTCAGCTCGATCGTCTGCAGCGTGCGGATGCCCTCCAGCTCGATCGACGGGTGCTCGGTCAGCAGCGGATCGTCCAACCCGTTCAGGGTGAGGTGCGGCTGCACCTGGATCAGCTGCTGGTCGGCGGCCATGACCAACCGCGGGCGGGTGCTGTTGGGTAGCGCGATGAACCGGCGGCGCCCGAGCTGGCGGGCGTAGCGGTCCAGGCAGGTCCACGAGCTCTCGGGCGTCCCGCCGTTGCCGCGGCGCCACGTTCCGGGGACGCTGACCGGACCTCCCGAATGACCGCCCCCCGAGCCGCTGCCGCCCCACGCGTTGAGCAGCTGCTCAGCGCCCTTCCGGCACTGGTCATAACGCGGCCGAGACGTGGCTATCGGCATCTCGACGTTCCAGGCGATCGTGCCGGGAGACCACCCGGGATGCTCGCGGGCGAGCTTCAGCGCCCCGCCACGCGACGCGAAGCCGGGTTCCTTCAGGAAGCATTCGGCCATGTACTCGACGTCGTTGCTCTGCGCCTCGGTGATGGTCCCCTTCGGGCCGGCGCTGATCCCCGGCCGAGCTTGCAGGACGCCGCGGGAGCGGTTGGAGCCGTCGGACCAGCCGAGGTTCGTGAACTTCGACTCGACGATCCCGGCCATCAGCAGCGCCAGCTTCGCCCGCGGCGTTGCGTTCAGCCGATCGGCCACGGCGAGCAGCTGGTCGGCGATCTTCAGTCGCTCCGCCGTCATTGTGATCGGCCCGTAGACGCTCTGGATCGTTCGCGGCGCACGCGTGAACCCCTGGCCGGTCCCCGACGTCCGCCGGGTCGTGCTGCCCCGCTCGACGGTCGTGTCGGCCGGGGGCAGCTCGCCGGGTGCGGGGACAACCCACCGCAGCCCGGGCAACTGGTCGCGTACGGGTCGCTCGCGGGCGAGGAACGCCACGAACCCGGCGAGGTCCATTCGCTTGCTGGGCTTCGCCAGCGGTGTCGTCTGTGCCCGCAGCAATGCCGACGGCAGGCACCACATGCGCAGCGTGGTTTGGGTGCCGCCGACCCGCAGGCCACCGACGTCGCGGGAGCGATCCCACCGCCACCGGCCGTCGAGGCCGAGGTCGATGTCGACCGACCCGTCCAGCAGCGGGGAGCGGAGGATCTCGCGCGCCTCATCCTCCAGCGTCAACGTCAGGACGTTCGCGCCGTCCATCGACAGCTCGCGCTCCACGCCGGTGATCGCCCGCCGCAGGATCGCGTTGGCGGCGCTGCCGTTGAGGCGCGCGCTCTCGCGGACCACCTCGATCGGCAGGTCACGCACGACCGGCAGCAGCCGCATCGGCCGGTTGGTGGTCTCGGTTCGGCGGCGGGTGCGGGTCGCCATCAGCGGGCAGGGAGCTTGATCGCGTCGCCGGTCTCGACAGTGGACCAGCGCTTGATCTTGGGGTTCAGACGCCGGATGTCGCGGGCGCGCTTTGCGTCGCGTAGCTCGCGGCGCGCGACGGCGGAGAGCGTGTCGCCCTTCCGCCACTTGTAGGTGCGGACCGTCGTCTTCTTCTGCCGCTCGACCCGGATGTCGATGTCGGCGGAGACGTACTGCTCGAGCGTCACGGTGCAGAGCGCGCGGGCGCACGCTCCGCCGGGCAGGTGGAGCTCTTCGACGATCTCCAGCGCGGCGATGAACCACTCGGGGTTGCCGAGGGTCGGGTTCGGCGCGTTGCGCGACAGCAGCCGCAGCCGGTGCGGCCGTCGGACCTGGCCGCCGACCTTCTCCGCCAGCTCCCGGAGCCGCGCGATCTGCGGCATGACCGAGCTCTGGGCCTCCCAGGCGTTGAGGTCGCCCTTGAGCTGTAGCTGGATCGGCTGGTGGCCATCCCACGTCGAGAGTGGCCGCAGCTGCGGCCGAGGGATCGACCGCCACCCGCCGGCTCGCTCCTGGGTCACCTGGGCGGGCTCTCGCCAGCGCAGCGCGACGCCTTGGTTGGTGTCCAGCGAGTAGAGGACGAACCGTCCGAAGCCGTCGCTCATGCGACCGCCAGCTCTCGCAGCCGGTGACGCTCGACGAGCTTCGCGATCTCGCGTCCGTCGGCGTTGAGGTGCGTATGCACCTCGACGACCTCCGGTCCGCCGGTACCACTGAGCGCGGGACCGGTCGTCGCAGGACCGCGACGCGCGACCTGGGCGGAGGTGCGGTGGTCGATCACCTCGGTGCCGGCGGGGGAGCGCATCAGCTCGGGGCCGCGCTCACCGACCCAGTGCCAGCCGGCCTGCGACACGGTGCCGCCCGAGGCGATCTCGGGGATGTCGGGCGTGCCGATCGTGCTCCCGGTGCCGGGAACCTTGATCCCGAGCGCCTTGATCTCCGGGACGCGGAACTCGATCCCGTTCCACTTCCGGATGATCCAGTTGATCGCGGAGCGGAACGCTTCCTTGACGGAGTCGAACATGCCGGACGCGACGCCTGCGATCGAGCCGGGGATGCTCTTGATGACGTCGACGAGCGAGGTGAACTTCGACTTGACCCAGTCGTAGACGCTGGTGGCGGCGGCCTTGATCGTGTCCCAGTTCTTGATGATGATCAGGACGGCGGTACCGATCGGGCCGGTGAGGATCGCCAGCAGCGTCGGCCAGTTGGCCTTGATCCACGCCCACCCGGTCTTCAGGGCACCCCAGGCGGTGTCCACCGCGTTGCGGAACCAGCCGACCTTCTGGTACGCCATCACCAGCCCGGCGGCGAGCGCGGCGATGGCGGTCACGACCAGCACGATCGGGTTGGCGCGCATCACCACGTTCAACGCGAACTGCGCAACGGTCTGCGCCTTCGTCGCGATCGTGAGCGCTAGCAGCTGCACGCGCGTGGCGAGGTGCAGGCCCCGCAGCTTCGCCATCGAGAGCGCCGCGACGTTCCGGACCTTCGTCGCGGCGGCCTCCGCGTAGAGCTGTGCCCAGATCGCGGCGGTTTCGACCTTCTTGATTGCGGCCATGACCTTCGTCTTGGCGATGATCAGAGACTGGACCGCGGCGACCGCTAGCGCGATGGTGCGGTAGCCGACGTAGGCGATGATCAGGCCCACGACGACGTTCTTCAGCGTGTCAGCGTTGCCGGCCGCCCACTTCAGCCCGTCAGACACCAGGCTCAGTGGGCTGGGCAGCTGCTGGAGCACCCCCCACGCGTCGGTCAGTGCGGGCGCAAGGATCTGGGTGAAGATCTGGCCGACCGAGTTGGCGGACGCCACGATCTGGTCGAACGCGGCGGACACCTGTCCGCTGGCGCCGAGGCCCTTGTCGAGCGCGGCGCCGATCCCGAGGAACTTCTCGGTGATGCCGCCTTCGACGTCGAGTCCGTCGGCGAGCATCGACGCGACGCGTCCACCGAAGTCGTACACCGGCCGGGTCATCTTCGACCAGGACGTCGCCCACGACTCGCCGAGCCGGTCCATCCGCCCCTGGGTCGTCGCGGCCATCTTGCTGGCTGCGCCGGCAGAGGTCTGCTGCAACGTCTTCAGGATCGCCGGCAGCGCCTTCCGAGCGGAGACCGGACCCTTGGTGAAGGTCTCCTCGAGCTCGGTGGCCGTCATCCCGAGGTTCTTGGCGAGTGACTTGCGGTTCAGGCCGACGCTTTCGGCGAGCTGCCCGAGCTCTTCGGCGGACAGCTTGCCCTTCGACTGGATCTGGCCGAGCGCGAGGGCGGCGGGGCCCATCGCTTCCTCGATCGACTTGCCGGACGCGGACGCCTGGTCGCCGATCGCCTCGACCAGCGGCAGCACCTGTTTGGCGTTGACGCCGTAGGAGAGCAGCCGCTGCGCGGCCAGACCGGTGTTGGCCGGGTCCAGGATCGGCGACTTCTCCGCCAAGCCCTGGATGTCGGCCATCATCTTGCGGGCCTTGCGAGCGGAGCCGAGCAGCGTCTCAAACGCGATCGACTGGCGGTCCTCCATCGCGTTGTACGCCAGCCCGGCACGGACGCCGGACGCAGCCAGGCCGGTCAGCGCGCCGGTGACCGCAGCACCAGCACCGATCGCGGCGTACTTGACCGCGCTCAGCGCCTTGGTCGTCAGGCCGAGGTTGCGCGACAGGCGCCCGTTGGCGGTGTCGACCGACAGGATCGCGCGACTGAGGCCGCTCATTCCGCCGCCGGCCTTGCCGGCGGCGAGGGTGGAGCGCCGCAGCCGGTCCAGGCTGCTCGTCAGGCCACGCGCTTCCGCGGCGGCCTGACGAGCGCCGCGGAGCGAGACGTCGATCTGTGCTTTCTTGGCCATGATCAGGGGGGATCAGCAGCGTCGTCCGCTGCGGTGGATGCCTTGCGGCCGCCCCAGGTCGCGCGGGCGATCTCGGCGGCGAGGAACTCGAGCTCGTGCTGCCGAAGCTCGGTGGCGCGCTCGCAGGCGCGCCCAATGACCGCCTGCCGGAGTCGGTCTCCGGTGGTCAGGTGGTCGATGGGGTCGGTGCCACGCAGCAGCAGCACCGCCGCCTGCTCGACGGCGGCGGTGGCTAGTTCCCCTCGAGCAGCTCGTCGAGCGACTCGTCCTGCGAGCCGGTCATCCACTCGGTGTAGGCACCGATCGCCTTGGACAGCGGCATGTAGCCGTCGCCGTGGCGGTGCAGTTCGATGGCCACGTCGACCGACGAGCAGTCGTCGGGGAGCTTCAGGAACGAGAGGACCTGGGCGGTGCGCCGATCGAAGCGCAGCGGCCCGTCGCCGAGCGTGTCGACGCCGTCGGCCTTCAGCGCGTCGACCAGCGGAGTCGCGTGGCCGTCGTCGCCGATCCGCAGCAGCTCGACGCACGCGACGGCCAGCGTGAACGCGGCGTCCTCGCGCCCGTCGGCGAGTTCCTGCTCGAGCGGCGGCTTCTTGTCCTTGCGACGGCCGACCTGCCGACGCTGGCTGCGGCGCGCGAGGTTGGTCTGCTCGTCGTTGGTGAGCGCCCGGTAGCGGGCGGCCAGCCACGAGTAGCGGCCGACCTGCAGGACATGGCGGCCCTCGCCGATCAGCTCGTCATGCTCGGCCGCGAGCTGGTCCAGCAGCGAGCCGGGCTGCGGCGCCGCGGCGGGGGCGGGCGTCGGCTCCGTGGGTGCGGGCAGCGGGTCGATCGCGTCGAGGTCGTGGGCGGACAGGTCGACGCTGGGTCGCTGGTCGGTCACGGGTTCACCCGCAGTCCGATCGTGATGACCGCCTTGTCGTCACCCTCCGCGTCACCCTCCGGGCAGGTCACGGAGACCAACGCGACGGTGTAGGTCGCGAACGGCTCGCTGGACGTCGGCACGCCGTACTCGTCCAGCTCCCACACGCTGAGCGTGCCGGTCGAACGGCCACGCTTCGGGTTCAGTCGCTGGTAAGTCGGCCGCTCGCGGCCGTACCGCCAGGGGCGGTTGAGGGCGATGTCGCCGCCGGTCTGGCGGCCCCCGGCGGTGCCGGGCCCGTACTCGGGGTCGATGACGTCGGTGACCTCGGACCCCAGCTCCAGCTCGTCGCTATTCCAGCGACCTTCGTAGATGCCGTCGAGCGTCAGCTCGCGCCGGAAGCGACTGGTCGATGCGGTTGCGTGTCCCATCGTGGAGTCCTCAGATCTCGTCGGTGGCGGTGGACGAGCCGACGATCAGGTCGACCCAGTGGATCGACCCGGCGGGCCGGAACACCACGCGGGCGTGCAGCTCGCGGACGGCGAGCATCTCGTTGGTGTTGATCGGGTCGTCGGTGACGACGCGGTACCCGCCGTCCTCGCCGCTGGGGCCGATCGGGTTGATCGCCCGCTGCGCGCGCAGCTGCTCCATCAGTCCGGCGATCCGGCCGTTGTAGGAGGCGACGGTGTCCCACGTCGCGCCGTTGTTGCCGCCGATCAGCTTGCGAGCAATCCGGCGGCCCTCCCAGGCCAGGATCATCCGGATCGTTGCGACGTGCAGGTCCTCGCGGCGCGGGTCGGGGTCCAGGGTGCGGTACCCCTCCGCCGCGATCGCCTGGCCGCGGTCGACCGCGGTGTTGACGTGGTTGGCGTAGAGCCGCTGCACCTCGCCGGGCGGGTTGGAGGTCGTGCTCCACTCGCGGTACAGCCGGACAGCCGTGCGTGACGCGGCGACCTCTTCGCCGAACGACGCGGTGCCGGCGCCGCTCTCGCGCCGAACGCGGGAGTGGATCCCAGCGTCGACGGCGCTGTATGGCACGAGGCGCAGGGGGCCGCCGGGCAGCGGCCGGCAGTACGCCCAGCTGCCCCAGAGCGCACCGAACCACGCGGCCTCGGGGCGGTCGGCCAGCAGCGCCGCCCAGGCATCCCCAGCGGCCTGCTCGGTGACGTCGGGCGCGAGGTCGAGCCGGGCAAGCCGGTCGGTGCCGGCGGCGGCGTGGTCGATCAGCACCTTGTGGACGTCCGGGTCGTCGACGCCGGGGGCGAGCACGAGGCCGGGCCCGAACCGCGGGTCCAGACGGGCCGCCGCGGCCGTCCAGTCGGCGACGCCGATGTTGGTCCGGTCGTCGTCGCCGCCGGTCAGGTTGACCGGGCTGACGGTGACGGCGGGCAGCTCGTCGCCGACCACCTCGACGATCCCGTCGTCCGGCTCGACGGTCGGTGCCCACTCCGCGAGCGCGGCGTGGTCGGCCAGTACCGGGGAGGTGATGACCGGCGAGTCGCCGTCGGTGACCGTCACGCGGATGCCGCCGCCGGAGACCGCGGCGACCGCAGCCTTGTAGCCGCCGGCCGCACCGTTGTAGGAGTCGCCGACCGCGGGCGCAGTGATCTTCAGCGCCGGAGCGGGCTCGCTCTCGCCGTCGTTGAGGGTGATCGTCGCGGCGGTGGCGTCCTCACCGGTGACCCGGGAGAACGTGACCGGGCCGCCGCCCTCGCCGAACATGACGGCAACGGCGTCGCCGGCGACGCTGTAGTTGGTGCGCTGGCCGAACTTGGCGGCCCAGTCGCCGGGCGACCGGGCCTGGGCGACGCTGCCGCGGTCGGCGAGGCCGAGCACGAACAGGCCGGACGGCGACGGCGGCGCGAACCGCGGAAGCGGCTGGTCGTCGAACCCGACGTCGAAGCCGGGCGGGGCAGGGATCACGGGGCTCACGAGGGCTCCTCAGCGGATTCGGTGGACGACGTCGAGCCGGTGGCGGCTCGGCGGGAGGGACGGGGGCGCAGCGCGCCGTGCTCGACGAGCGCGGACACGTCGCTGGCGCGCTTGACGACCCGCTCGCCGGGAGCGAGCGGCCGGCCGCCGGGCAGGACGACGGGCGCGGTGGTGCGCGGGGTGCAGACGTAACGGGCCATCAGGGGTCCAGGGGGTCGAGAGGTTCGGTCGGCCGGCGCGGCTGGATGTCCAGGTCGGCGTGCAGGACCGTCGGGACCGGCGGCCACGGCGGCTCCGGGTCCTCGCGTGGCGTGTCGCCGCTGCCGGGGCCGGCTCCGGCGGTGCCGAGGCAGACGCCGTGGGCGACCCACTGCAGATCGGCGCGCGCGACGGTGCGGCCTCGTTGCTCGGCGTCGACGGGGGTGTAATCGACGTCGACCAGCTCGAGGCGCTGACAGGTCCCGGAGGCGGTGGGCCGGTCGACCAGCAGCTTGCGGACGGTGGCGACGTGCCGGTGCAGCAGCGTGGCGACGTTGCCGGGGGTGTCGGCCGCCACGATCACCGCTACGCCGACCTCGACCTGCGCGTCGATCTGGCCGTCAGGGTCTCTGCCGTGCTCAGCTTCCCCGGCGATCCACGTGACGCACGCGGGTGGGCGTTCCTCGGGTCGCCAGACGCCGGCGTGGGTGACCGTCGGCGTGTTCAGGCGCGCGATCTTTCCGACGGTCAGGCCGCGTTGCCTCTCGTAGGCGGCCAGGTACTCGGCGTGCCAGGCGGAGATCTCGTCGGCGACGCCACGGGCGACGTCGAGCGTGTCGGCGATGGTGCCGTAGCGGTCCGGTTCGGGGGTGCTCATCGTGTCCACCGCCCGGTGCGGCCCGTGACGATGTAGGCGGAGACGTCTTCGGTCGCCGCGGCGACGGCCTGCGTGTCGATCTCGATCGGATCGCGGCGTCGCTTGGCGTTCGTGGCGGCGTAGCCGAGCGGCCCGTTGTGCTGCACGCCGAGGGTGACCGTCAGGCCACTGCCGGTGCGACGGACGCGGTCAAGTTGGCCGCGCTGATGCGGCTGGGTTACCCCGGTGCGCAGCCGGCCGGAGAGGATCAGCGTGCCGCCGCGTGGGGAGCTGATGCGGCGCGCCTGACCGCCCATGCCGGTCTTGATCCGGCCGCGCCGGTAGCGGGCGACCGTGCTGCGCTTGCGGGCGCGCCAGCGGCCAGCCTTGAACGAGCGGCGCTCCGACTCATGCCACCGGGCGCGGATCATCCACGCCGTTGGCGTCAGATCCTCCAGGCGGCGGGAGACGTACTCAATCTCCGCGGCGGCAGCCGCCAGGCCGCGCTCGGTGACGCGGAGCGTGATCGTCACAGCAGGTCGTCCTCGTCGTCCAGGCCGGCGCGGTACGCGGCGCCGCGGGCGGTGACCTGCCGCAGACTGTGGATGCGGATGCCGCCGACCTGGTTGTCGCGCGCGGTCTCCTTGAGCGCCTCGAGGTCCTCGGCGTACCGGCGGCCGAGCTGGTCCAGCGCGACGTCGTCGGGGGACGATCCGTCTCCGTAGTAGGAGCGCTCGATGTCCAGCGCCGCGCGAGCGGCGACGACATCCTTGGCCGTCTCGAGCAGGTCGCCGTCCCAGGTGGTGTGCGGGCGGCCGAGCTGCAAAGCGACGAGTCGCGCTGCGCGCTCAATCTCGGCGACGGCTTCCGTTTCGGTGGGCCGGGTCGTGGCGGTGAACGTTCCCTGCTCGTGACCGTCGAGGTCACGGGTTCGGGTACGGATCAACGCGCCGACTTGGGCGACGGTCGGACGGATGGTGGCGGGATCTACAGCCATCGGCAGAGAAACCCCGGCGCTCCCGCACGGAGCGGGAGCGCCGGGTGGTGCGTGACCCCGGTCAGGGGGCGACGCAGGTCAGGCCGTCGGGTTCTCGACGGCGTCCTTGATCTCGTCGCGGTTCCACTCGGGGTCCACCTGGATCCCGATGCTGGTCGCGTACTGCGCCCAGGCATCGCGGGACGCGTTGCCCTTCGGCACCTCTGCCGACGGGGCGTCCGTCGGCAGCTGGTCGGTGACCGGCCGCCAGCCGCAGCCGGCGAGGCGGTCGGCAGCGGCCGGCGAGCACTCGGACTGCACGCCCTCCGGGCTAATGATCGGGACCAGCCGCATCAGTCCGTCACCTGGATCTTCACCGCGCGAACCAGCTTCGGCGAGGCAAGCTGCGCCACCGCCCCGGCGGTCACGTCGGTGGTGAAGTTCACCGTCGATCCGCCCTTCGTCGCCGACACCCGGAACGTCGAGGCGGTCAAGCCGCTGGCGATGACGTAGTAGGTCGTGTCGGTCGACAGGCCGGTGCCGCCGGTCAGCTCGGGGAACTGGACGGTGTCGCCGACCCGCAGGCCGTGAGCCGACGCGGTGGTCAGCAACTCGTCGTCCGCCTCGCCGGCAACGGCGACCGGGGCGCCGAACGTCGCGTCGGGCTCGGTCGTCGGCACGAACTTGCCGCCGACGAACAGGCCGTCGTCGAGCACCACGTTGGAGCCAACCCACGAGTCGGCGATGAACCGGTCCTCGACCTCATTGGGATCGAACACCCGCACGGTCCGGATCGCGTAGCCCTGAAACGCCTGCGACGCGCCCCACGGGGCACCGGAGGGAACGACCGGACTCCGGTTGGCGAACGCGAACGCGGTCTGATGGAACGCGACCGCGGCGTCGCCGTCGATCATCGGCGAGCTGTACACGTCGAACCCGGCGATCCGTCCGAGGTGCGCTTCGCGGAGCGTCTCGGTCGTGCCGGACTTGTCGGCGTGCACGAACTTCTCGTTGGTCAGCAGGGCGCCCTCAAAGGCCGACCCGACGAGCAGCCGGCGGCCCTGCAGCGGGACGTGCGCGTCGTTGAGCGCGAGCCGGGCGGCGACGACGGTGTTGTACGCGTCGTCGGTCGACAGGTCGTGCGTGATGACGCGGTAGTAGTCCGCGCCGTTGATCGTGTCGGCCAGCTCCTGCTCGTTGCGCTCGGCGACACCGATCAGCACCGGGTTGAGGACCTGGGTGCCGAAGTCGGAGATGTCGAGCGTGAGCTGCTCGTCGGAAATCGGGACGTCCTTGTAGACGTCGGTGGTCAGGGTGACGTCGACCTTGCGCTCGTGCAGCTGATCCTTCGTCCGGGTCGCACCGGAGCGCAACGCGCGGGTGCGGGCCGGGGCGTAGGCCGGCAGGTAGAGGGAGATCGTGTCGTTCTTCGCGCCAGCGAAGTCGCCGGCGGCGTCGCGCCACACGAGCTGCGGGAGCGTCTGCTCGCGCAGCAGGAGGCCGAGGGCCGTCCGGACGACGCGCTCGGCCTTGATGAACGTGCTCATCTAGGGGTCCTTGGGTTCAGGGTGGGCGCCGCCGGACGGTGGCGCTAGTACATCCGCGGCACCTTGGCCGCGAGCTTGATCGGGTCGTCCTCGCTCCCGCCGGCGTCGTCGTCGGCGCCGCGTCGCGGCTGCGGGACGCGTGGCTTCGTCTCGCCGAGCTCGGCCGCCAGCGCTTCGGCGTCCTCGTTCAGGGCGTCTTCGTCGTCGCCGGTCAGCCGGCTGGCGAACGACTCGGGAAGGCCGTGCTTCTTCGCGATCTTGCGGCGCAAGTCCGCGGCGTCGCGCTCGGCGAGGGCATCCTCGGCCTTTTGGGCGCGATCGTTGGCCTTCTCGAGGTCGCTCTTCTCGGCGTCCTCGATCTCCTTGATCCGCGCCTGGGCCTGCCGCGCCTGGCGGCGGTACTTGGCGGCCTCACGGTTGGCCTTCTTGACGCGCGGATCATCGTCCCCGTCGTCGTTGTCTGCCTGGTCGTCAGCAGACTCGTCGGCGTCGTCGGACGACTGGTCCTGCTCGTCGCTGCTGGCCTCGTCGTCGCCCTCGTTACGAGGGTGCCACGCCGGAATCGCCGCGGCACGGGTAGCCCATGCGGGGCGCTCCAGCTCGACGAGTTCGCGAACGAACGCAAGGACGCCGGGGGACGGCGTCGGGGTGGCCTCCTGGGCCATGGTGCGACCTCCTGGGTCGGCTCGAGGGAACGACCACATGCCCGAGGAACGGGCGTGTGGTCAGGGGTGGTGGCCGCGCCTGGCGGCCGGGGAAGCTCAGGTGCTCGGCGGTGTGCGGTTCTTCAACCGCCGCCGGAACAGGTCCGCGAACCTGGCTGGCGTGACGCGCACCGGGCGGGCGTGGCCTTGATCCTCGACCAGCTGGTTGAGGTAACGGGCGACCATGTGGTCGTCCTCCGCCATCAAGTAGCCGAGGCCGTTGGCGCGCAGGTAACCGCGGGTGGTCCAGTAGGCGGTACGCCGGTTGCCGTCCCGGAAGGACTGGGCCGACGCGATGCCGTGCGCGATCTGCCCAGCGATCTCGGCGATGTCCTCCGGAGAGGGGTCCGCCGGATAGCTGGCTACGACGTCTTCGAGGACGCTTCGGACGGTCGCGCGTTGGTCGAGCGCGAATCGCTCCGGCGTTCCGTCGTCGTCGTGGATCGCACGGTTGAGCTCGGCGAGCTCTTCGAGTCGCGGGACACCCGGTGGCCGAGCATCCTCATCGCCTTCGGGTGCTTGTGAACGTTGCGTCGGAAGTCCTCCGCGAGATCCATACGTCTCACGATCATAGGTGCCTTGGCGAAGATTCGCGAGCGGCGTCTCGCCGACGATGTAGTCGGTGACCGCGGCGCGGTCCTCGTCGACCAGTAGGAGATCGTCGAGGTTGACGCTCCCGCTGCGGAGCATCTCGGCCTTCTCGGCGCCGCCGCGGTGCTCGAACAGCGCGTCCTGCTCGGCGCGGCTGAGCGCGTCGAACTGCTCGCGGCCGGTTGGCGGTTGCTCGCCGTAGGGGCCGACGGGCACCGCGATGCAGCGGCATCGCGTGTGCTTCGGGAACCCCCGGTCGGCGGCGTTTCGGACTCGACCGTCGGCCAGCGCGAGGCACGCGCCACATGCTGTGGCCTCGGCCTTGCGGACCCACCCGACGTTGAGCTGCTCGAGCTGGTCGAGGGTGGCGCTGCGGTGCGTGTCCACGACGACGTCATCGACGATCCGGGCGGTCTCGGAAGCAACGCGCCGCCGGTAGTTGACGTAGAGCCGGGGGTCCGTGTCGTCCCAGGTCGTCGGCTGCCCACGCTCCGGGGTTGGCATCGGGACGCCGAGCCGACGGGCCAGCATGGCGGTCTCGGCAAGGGCACGACGTTCGGCGCGGTAGACGCGCTGTTGCACCAACACTCGCGGACGAAGGACTGGCGTCCACGTCTGGTTCTGCGACCGCGACGGGCGCAGCCACCGGCCGTCGAGCTGAATGACCGGTCCGCGGGCCCGCCATGCCGCGAGCTGGCGGTCGAACTCTCGCGCCTCGACCTGGGCAAGAAGCGCCGCAGGGTCCGTCTCCGCTGCCGGGTAGCCGGCGAGCGCCCGGGCCGTGGCCGTCCCGCGCGCCGCAGCGATCGGTGTCGCCGCGTCCGGGCCGGTCCAGAGATCGCGGGCGACCGCCTGGTGTCGCCGCGACGGATCTCGGTGGACGGAGCGACCGGTGCGGGTCGCTGCGGCGTGGGCGAGCTGTTCGAGCTGCCGGTGGGCCGCGGTCGCGCGCTGGCGCCACGCCCGGGTGCTCATGCGTGAGCCGGCTCACGCTCGAGGTCAGGCGGGAGTCCGTCGGCTCCGGCAATCCCGAGGCTCAGACCGTCGAGGCGGGCGGCGCGCTCCCGCATCGTTGCCATCTCGTCGACTTCCTGTTCGGAGAACCCGGCTCGGCGCCAGAGCATCTCGTCGGGCACGTTGATCGCGGAGAGCTTGGAGAGGAAGTCCGCTCGGGTCGCCTCGCTGATCGTCTCGGGGTCTGCCCAGAGCGTCTCGGCGGATAGATCGTCGGCGGTGGGCTTGTAGCCATCGACGATCATCGCCAGCAGCACAATCTCTTCCCACGCCTCCGAGAAGAACTTGCGGCGCCGCTTCACCCGGGACACGAGCCCGGCCTCGGCGGCGCGGAGAGCGTCGGCGGAGACGTTGACCAGCTGGCCGAGCAGGTAGTGCGGCGGCGTGCGGGTGATCGCCGCCATGTGCTGAACGGCGAGTTCGATCGTCTTCAGGTGCGGTCCGAGGTCTGCGGCAGACAGCTCCTGGATCTTCGGGATCTGGTCTCCCGAGCCCTCGAAGGCCAGCCATCGCTCGATCCCGACCTCGATCTGCGGGACCGGGATGTCGTTGCCTTCCGCATCCCGCTTGGTCGCGACCTCCTGGCCGAGCAGGACCCGTTGCCGGTAGGACGCGAACTCGCTGCCGACCATCAGGTCGCCCCACGTCTTGTTCAGGACATCCTGCAGCGTCAGGATCGGCTCGAGGTCCGAGCCGCCCAGCCACTTACGGTTCGGCTTGTTGATCAGCTCGACGAGCGGCACCCGTCCGAGCGGGTTCGGTGTCTCGCTCGTGACGCTCCACTTCGCGTCGTCGTCCTTGCCGCCCTCCAGCTCCCAGACCAGGTCAGGCGTCCAGAGCATCGCGCGGTGCTGGCCGCCGAGCTCGCGCCAGGTCTTCAGACCGGCCAGCCGACGGCGGCGGTTGCGCGGGTCGCGCTGCACGATCGACTGCAGCGCGTCCTCGAGCGTGATGACCGGCCGGCCGTCCTCGTCGGGCCAGACGAGCACGTAGCTGTAGGCGCCGACCATCGCGTCGGTGTGCGCGATGTCGGACTCCAGGTCCAGCTGGTTGGCCTGCCAGATGTCCCAGGCCCGCTTCGACGTGTCCCGGTCGCCGAACCGGAAGCCCTGGACGGTCATCCGTTCGGTGGCGGCGTCGACGACCAGCTCACAGAAGTTGTCGACGATCTGACCGAACGTCGGACCGAACTTCTCCCGCCACGCCTTCGTGGCGAACATGAGCGGCTGCTGCCCCTCGTGGTAGTGCCGCAGCCGCTCGATCGCCGGGCGACGCTGCTCCAGCCGGCTGGTCAGCCGCTTGACCCAGGCCAGCGCCCGGGCTTGCCCATCGAGCGCGTCGGGGTCTCCGGCAGGCAGCCGGTTGCCGCGAGCGTCCAGGAGCCCACTGTGCGCGATGGTGAGGGTGTCGATGGGCATCAGCTGGAGAGCGCGATCATGCGCCCGGGTCGGCGCCGACGGATGCGGGCCTTGCGGAACTCGTCCTTTGCGAGCGCCTGCCGTCGGGCTTCCCACGCGATGACGGCCGCCATCGCGACGTCGATCTTGCGGGGCGAGCCCTTGCGTTCCTTCGCGAGAATGTGGCCGCGCCGACCGGTCGCGTCGAGAACGACGGGGACCGGGACGGTGAACGCGTTGCCGACGTGCTCGGTGAGCACGTCGCTGTTGGCGTGACGCAGCGTGCCGGCGCGCACGTCGGTCTCGAACTGGTCGAGCGTGAGCGCCATCTGCCGCTGCCGGGCGGTCGACCAGGACCGCACGACCTTGTGCCGTTGGGCCCACTCGCCCAGCTCGGTCTGCCAGTAGTACGGGTCGCCGAGGAACCGTGCGACCGGGTGCGTGTCGAACAGCTCGTCGACGGCCTCGGTCACCTCGTCGGAGTCGACTTCCCAGTCGTCGCCGTCCTCGGCGGTCTTCTCCCACTCGCGCCAGGGCCAGAGCATCCCGTCGGCGGTGGCCAGCACGATGCCGGTGGAGTCGTCGAACCGTGAGCCGTCGAACCCGGCAGCGACCGGGGTTCCCGGCTGGAGGATCTCGTCGGCGAGGCGGGCCTTCCAGACCGCGTCGGCGATCCACCCGCCGCTGCCGGTCGATGGCTGGTTCAGCCAGGCCCGGCGGCCGTCGGCGGGGTCGACCTCCGGGTCGCGGATGTCCGTGACGATGCGTGGGACGTCGATCCAGGACGACGAGGGGCCGTAGACGTCGCGGATCGCGGCGGTGAGCTTCTGGTCGTCGAGGAAGTCGTCGCCGACGAGCTCGTCTTCCGGCATACGCCAGTCGATCAGCACCCCGGCCTGGACCATCGCGTCGAGCGTGCCGAGCTTGAGGCCCTGCTCGTAGGCGCTTTCGAGGATCGACCCTTCACCGGGGACGTGGGCGTTGGACGTTTCGTACATCCACCCTTCGGCGGCCCGCCGCTTGGTGAGGTTGCGGGTCACCATCCGGTGCTGCCGCTTGAGCTTCGCCTGCCGCCAGAGGTAGGTCTCGTCGGCGGCGCCGAAGGTCTCCTTGCCGCCCTCCTTGGAGTCCGCTCCGGACGTCGAGGGGGTGATCTCGCCGCCGGCCGGGAGGTTCGTGCGGGTCAGGCCGGTGTCGATGCCGGGCCAGTACTCGCGGACCTCGGGGCCGCGGAGCATCTCGTAGACGTTGTCGTAGCAGTTGCCGGTCTGGTCTTCCTCGGTGGCCAGGCAGCGGATCACCGGGGTTGGGATCGGCTTGCCGACCGGCTCGCCCGGCTCGTACTCGTACCCCCACCAGCTGACCTCGCCGGGGCGAGCCCAGTGGGAGAACCGGCACGGTCCGATTGCTTCGACGACGACCAGGCCGCCGGCGATCTCGCTCTTGCGGCGACCCTTCGGGCGGACGCGGACGACGCGACGGAAGACACGACGTCCGTGGTCGTTGAGGCGGTAGCACCAGCAGAGGTGCAGCAGCTCTTCGTCGTCCAGCTCAAGGCCGGGCTCGTCGCCGGGCAGCCAGCGGGCGCCGATGACGTCGCCGGGGCCGTGGCGGAGAAAGGTTTCCCACCAGTCGGCGATCTGCCAGCCGAGGGTGGGGAAGTTGACCGGACCGAGCTGCGGAAGCCGGCCCGCGCCGGTCATTCCGTCAGCCGCTTTCGTCGGCTCTCACGCCGCTTGCGAAGCTCATCCACTTCGGCCTGCTCGTGCGCGGACCCGGGACCGGATGCACGCTCGACCTCCCACTGCAGCTTGCGGCGTGCCATCGGGGAGATGCCGTACAGCTGCTCGAGCTGCCGCAGTTCGCCGAGCTCCCCGACCCCGGCCTTGCCCTGCTCAGCCTTGCTGTGTAGTCGGCAGAGGCGGGCGACGCCGAAGTGGTCGGGCTCGATCAACATGCCGGCGATCGGGCTGGTCCAGATCGCGACCCAGAACGCGAGTGCCGCGACGGACGGCTTGCGGCCCGGGAACGGCGGGACGTCCTCCGGGACGTCGTTGGTGGTGAGGGTGGTCCAGGTGGGTTGGTCGAGGTTGCGCCGGCGGGTCTGTCCAGGCGGCTTCGGGAGCGGTGCCACGTCGGCCTCCTGGGCCGGGGTGTCGCGATCACCGTCCGGCTCCTGGCCGGTTCGGGATCGTCAGTGCCCTCGCGGGATCGCGCGGGCGGGCGAAGGTCGCTCGGGGTGGTGCCGAAACCCTGGGATGCGTACAGATCGCGAGAACCTACCCCGGGCGACTCCACCCCCTACCGGGTCGGGGGTCTCCCCCCACCCCCTTGCGCGGTGCAAGTATCGGCGCCCTGGTGGCACGATCGGCAGAGCAGCGGCGCGTCGGGCTGGACGATCGCGCCGCCGTCTGCGATCCGGTGCGGGTGGTGCAGCTCGAGCGGGTCGTCAGCCGTGGCTCGCTGGCCACAGAACTCGCAGCGGTTGCCGCTGCGCTTGACCGCGGCGCGGCGCGCTGCGCGGTGGGCGCGGCGCGCGGCCGGATCGGACCGCATCACGCTGGCGTGCGCGGATGCGCGTGACCAGGGCTTGCGCTGGTGGGCGTCGCAGCGGCCAGCGTCGGTGGCGTCCTCGGGACATCCGGCGGTGGTGCAGATGGTCGGTGCGCGGGTCATGGCCTGCCCCCGGAACGACTGCGGGCGCCCACTCTCGGGACGCCCGTTCTGGCTCGGGACGCAGGTCCTCCGCCTGCAGAAGTTGTCGCATAGACAGCGGGCGGTGTCAAGCCGCACTCGCTCACAGGCGCGCGATTCTTAGTTCTGGACGGGTGATCGGGCGTCACGTCGTCTCCCGCAGGACCCGCGCGACGGTGTCTTTCCCGATGTCGAGTTCGTCGGCGATCGATCGGAGTGAACGGCTGGGGTCGGTGCGATGAAGCGCGAGCACGGATTCCTGGATCTCGTCGCCGAGCGGGACGGGCCGGCCGGTCTTGCGGTGGTGGCCGTTGCGGCGGCGCAGGCGGCGCACGACCTCGGCCGAGACCCAGCCCGCTCGCTGTGTCTCGATCGCGGCGGCGTACTCCGGGTCGACGTCGACATACGTGTGGAGGATCCAGTCGATCCGCTCCACCCCCATGCCGGCGATGACCTGGTCGTCGGGCGTGAGCGCCGCGCCGTGGGTAGCTCGGCGCAGTGCGAGTGCGGCCTGCAGGATCGCGCTGCGGTACTTCTGCGGCTCGGGCGGCTCGTCGCCGCGATCGACGGCGGCGTAGTAGGCGTCGAGGTCGCTCTGGGCGGCGGCGGTGATCCGCTCTCGGTGAGCGTCGGAAAGCGACTCGTCGCCGCGCGGGGCGGAGCTGACGGGCCTGCCCGCGTTGACTCTGCCACCGGCGCGACCGGTGGACGCTGCCTCGGACACGAACTCCATTCGCACAATGACGCGGTGGGAGAGCGCGTCGAGCTCGGGCCACCACATGCCGGGCAGGTCCGCTCCGATCTGGATCGGGTCGAGGTCCTCGCGGAGGGCAGCGGTCATCGTCCGTCCTCCCACGCGTGGCGGCTGACGTAGGCGTTCTCGTCGTCGTCACCGATGACGACTTCGGCGGACCGAGCCGTCTTGGTGCAGGTCTGCATGTGCTCGTAGAACTGAGCCATCAGGCGCTCGGCGCTCGCCGCCGTTGTGGCCGTGGCGGTTGCCTCAGCGCCGCACGAGCAACGAGCCGTGACGGTCACGTCGATCATCGTCCGTCCTCCCACGCGTGACGGCTGACGTAGGCGTCGTCGTCGTCTTCCCCGATGACGACCTCGGCCCAGGACACGTACGCGGCGTAGCGCCACGCCGTGGCCCATTCGATGAATGCGGTCCGCGCGGCGTCTCCTCTGTCGGAGTTGTCCCAGCCTTCCTTGCTGCCGTCGGGTGCGATGAGGAACGTTCGGTAGCCGTTGGTCGGCGCGGCGATGACGGCCGAGACGGTGTTGCCGAACTCGATCGCCTTCGCGTGGGCGGCGTCGGTCTTCTCCTCCCAGCCGACGACGACGATCGCGTGGTGCTTGATGTAGCCCATCTATCGGCCCTCCGGGCTCTCGGGGGTGGCCTCGAGGTGCAGAGCCATGAGGACCCGGGCACCGGCGCAGGCGAGGTGGCTGTGCAGGCCGTAGCCGTGCTGATGGAGGTCGTGGTCGTAGGCCTGTCCGCTGAGGTGCCGGCCGACGTGACGGAGGGCTGCGCCGAGGTGGTGGTGGACTGTCCGCGTCTTCCAGCGGTCGCCGTGCTCGGGTTCGCCGGCGCGCATGACGGCGATGACGCGCTGCAGACCGATGGTCGGGACCAGCTCGAGGCCGTGGGGTCCGCCCATCTGGTCGATGTCGTCGAGCGCGGTGAGGAAGTCGTCCGGCTCGACGTCCTCGCGTCGGAGAATGCCGAAGCCGGCGTCGGGGTCGATCTCGGCGCTCTGGATGCCGCGGCGGCGCAGCGCGGCTTCGACGATGCGGAAGAACTCGCGCTTTCCGGGGCGTTCGGTCTTGCTGGGCGTGACGAGGAACCGTTCGCGGCGCTGGACGCGGTCGCAGTACTCGGTGACGGTCATCCCGCCGAAGGTCGGCTCGTTCTCCGTCGCCTGGACGTCTGGGTCGATGGTCTGCAGGGGGATGACGACGCCGGGTTCTCCCGGTCCGCAGGGGCGGCGGCCCAGGACGGCGACGCGAAGGCGATCGGTCGCCCGCTCGAGACGGGCCAAGCGGCGCCACGCGGCATCGAACCGGTCGATCACGTCTGCCGCGGACTGGCCGGCGGGCGGCGGGGCGACGTCCCCGATCTTGACGCTCTGGGACTTCACCCGAGATGACGGGCTCTCGCACGCCTGCTTTCGCTTGTGGCGCGGGTGATCGCGCTCGGCGGGCGTCACGATGTTCGTCGCGTTTTCGTCGCAGTTCCGACCAGCGTCCGCGGGCGGGTCGACGTGGGCGGCTGCTCGGCCGGCGGCGGTTGCCGTCCAGCGCTTCCACGGGCCGCCGCGACCGTCGGTCCGCAGCGTGTAGGTGGCGAGGCCGGCGCTGTCGAGCAGGTTCAGCGCGCTCTGGATCGAGTTGGTGGAGACGCTCCCGATGGTCGCCCGAGCTTCGACGTGGTGCGTGACTGCCCAGTCCTGGATCTCGTGCAGCGTCTCGCGGCCGTTGAGGATGGCGTGGAGCGCGAGCCGGACCTCCGGGGCCCACTCCAGCTTGATCTTGGTCATCGGTCGTCCTCGGGGTTGGCGTAGTCGTCGAGCAGCTCGAACGTCCACGGGTCGTGGTCGTAGTCCTGTTGCAGCGAGTCCGGCGGGGTCGGGACCGCGACCCACACGCCGAGCTCGTCGACCTGCGGCGGCTCGCTGAGGCCGTGCAGCCAGCGGTGCAGGTCGCAGTCGGTCAGCGGCGTGTCGGACGCGCGCTCGTCGTCGGTGTGCGCGATCGTGAACCCGTCCGCGGCGAGGTGGACGAGGTGAACGTCCTGCAGCCCGCGCTGGAGCTGCAGCGCCTTCAGCTCTTCGATCTCCATCATCGGTCCTCCTCGTCGTGCGCAAACTCCGGGTGCTGGCCGGCCATGTGCCGCGCGAGGTTCTTGAAGCTCCGGTTGCAGCACGGGCACACCCCGGCCGCGATCCGCTGCCGGTCGCGGTCCCGGTCGTTCTTAAACCGCGTCTTCGCGGACTTCTGTCCGCGAGCCTCCGCGCGCGCCTGGTCGCGCTGCGCGGCGAGGTTTCCCGAGCGACGCCGCTCCCAATCCAGCTCGCGGCGCAGCACCTGCTCCTTGGTCTCCCCCGGGAAGCCCCAGCTGTGTCCCATCGGGCAGTGCAGCGTCCAGCCGTTGGGCTGGTTCATCGGGTAGTCCCGCGCCGCCTGGATCAGCCGGGCCGGGACCGCGTGCAGGATGCCGCACGCCGGGCAGGTGTGCGCCTCCAGCGTCTGGTCGGCCGCGAACTTCTGTCCGTCGGCAACCGAGTGAACGTCCTGAACTCCTACAGCCATCTATCGGCCCTCCGTCTCGCCGTCGGCCCGACCCTCGGGCGGGTCCCACCCGTTCGGCTGGTGCTCATAGGTGCCGAGCGCGAACGGCGAGATCGGCCACCGGCGCTCGATCTCCGCGCGGCCCTCGGGCGTAGCGACGATGGCCGCGTGGTGGTGGTCTCGGCCACGCCCCTCGGACCCGGACCACCGGACGAGACCGCGGCGCACCAGCGCGTCCGCGACCTGGAGCCGCCCGCCGTGGCGACCGGGGTACGTCCAGCCGTACTTGTGCTGCGCGACCGTCCACAGCAGGTCGATCATCGGCGCCGACAGCTTCTCCGGCTTCGTCGCGCTACCCATCGGATCGGCCCGCCTTCTCGTCGGTGGCCGGCTGGCCGTGTTCGCAGTCAGCGAGGTAGACGAGCTGGTCGAACACCCACATGCGGTACTCGACGCGCGGGTCTTCGTGGTCGAGCAGGATCGACTTCTCGTCGTTTTCGGGGTGGTCGCAGAACGCGTAGAGCGTCGGCGGTTTGGTGCAGGCCACGCAGACGGGCGTGCCCCAGCTGCGGTCAGCGGCGAGGAGCAGCACGTCGGTGGCGGCCTTGCTGGAGACCGTGGCGCGGCCGAGTGGCACGAACCCGGTGTCGCCGTCCTCGCAGGTCGACGCGCGGTTCGCGGCATCGGACGCTGCTGCGCGCTGCGCGCGTTCACGGTCGCCGACGACGTCGCGGTTCATGAGTCGCTGGCGGCCGATCGCGAGCGCGCTGCACATCCGCCGGACCGCGGCGGGGATCGGGTTCAGCTCGGCCTGCGGGTGGTCGTCCGCGACGGAGCGGATGAGCTGCTCGGCGACGATGTACTCGCCGGTGCCGGCACGGGCCGTGTGCGTCTCTCGGTCGAGTGCGTCGAAGACCTCGGCCGCGCCGGCGTAGAATCCGTCGACGTACTCGGGGTGCAGGACGTCGCTCACCGGACCACCTCCGCGGGCGCGGCCTCGCCGAGCAGTCGCACGAGCTCGTTGGTGCAGGCGAGCCACCAAGACCGGCGAGCGGCGGCGGCGTCGGCGGCGTAGGCGGCGACGTCGGCGGCGTAGGCGGCGACGGCGGCGTCGGCGGCGTAGGCGTAGGCGGCGGCGTAGGCGTCGGCGGCGTAGGCGGCGACGGCGGCGTCGGCGGCGTAGGCGTAGGCGGCGGCGTAGGCGTAGGCGGCGACGGCGGCGTCGGCGGCGACGGCGGCTTGGCGTGCCGCGCGCCACTCGTCGGCCGTGACCGTCTCGCCTGCGATCTTGCGTCGAAGCAGAGCCGCGACACCGTCGATCGCCTTCCCGACGTCCTCGCGGTCCCCGGCATGGCGGCGGGCGCCGTGGTCCGGGTCCGTGAGGATCCACAGCAGCAGCTGCGGAAGCACGGGCTCGAGGTCAACGCCGACGGGGATCGCCTCGACCATCCGTCGCGGCCAGTGCCGCGCGTCCTCCGCCGCGAGATTCTCGAACGAGATGTCGGCGAACCGCGCCAGCCAGAGCGGCCAACCGAACGTCTCCGCAGCCTCGCCGTGCCAGCTGCCTTCCGACGGCGGTCGCGTGTCGCCGGGCTCCCGGAGCGAGCAGCCGACGTTGCAGTAGCGCATGGTGTCACCGTCGGCGTACGCGAACGAGCCCTGCGCGATGCTGTCGGCCGCCTCGTGGCGTCCGATCCGCGCCAGGTGGTCGGCCTTCTCCTGCTCGTTGCCGTGGTAGCTCAGAACCGTGGTGGTGGTCATCGGGTTGTCTCCTGTTGGTGGTTTCGGATGGCCGCGAGGACGTCGCGGCCAAGGTCGGTCAGGCCCAGTGGGCCCTCGTCTTCGGGCTTGGCGATCAGGCCACGCCACACGAGCTGGCCGAGGGTGCCGTCGCCGACGCCCCACGCCTCGCACTCCAGGACGAGGTACGAGTCGTGCCAGTGCGTCGCGTGGCGATACGACCAGCGGGCGCGGGAGTAGCCGCGCGCGGTCGCCGACAGCGCCTCGCAGTCGCGGAAGATCAACGTCGCGACCGACCGCGGCCGGCCACTGGGGTCCAGCGGCCCGTCGGGGTCGCGCACGGCGAGCGTGCCGTCCGGCCAGCGATCAACGGTCAGGCTCACCGCGAGCCCTCCGGCACGTACCGGCGGGTCGGTTCGATGCCGGCGCGGCGCAGGCGGCAGCGGACGGTGTGGTCGCGCAGACCGAGCCGTCGGCACGTCTCGACGAGGCCGTGCTGGTGGTAGAGCGCGGCGGTGCGCTGCAGCTCGTCGTCGCCGAGGAGCTGGGTGACGCCGGCGCGGCGGCCTCTGCTGCGACGCGGGACACGCATCGCGATCAGCCGCAGGCGGACGAGGTCCTCGCTGACGTGCAGCCGTCGGCCGATCTCCGCCATCGTGAGTCCCTGCCCGTCGTCGTCGCTGTACAGCTCGCGGATCTCTGCGTCCATCTCGGGCGTCGCGATCGACGCGTCACCGGGCCGACGACCCCCGGGTCGCGTCTCGATCCCGAGCAGCTCGAGGCGCCGGTAGACGGTGCTGCGCGACACGCCGATCCGACGGGCGATCGCCGGGGCGCCGAGCTGCTCGTCGACGTACAGCCGTCGCAGCTCGGCGAGCGTGCCGCCGTGCGGCGACGCCGCGGTGCCGCCGCCAGCGCTCATGCCGTCACTGCCTCTCGGCCGTTGACCCGTACCGACCGGATCGGCCGGTCGAGGACGCGTTCAGCGCAGGCGCGCAGCAGCGGTGCGAGGCGGTGTGCGGTCCAGCCTCGGGCGTGCGCCGGAACGGCCAGCCAGAGGTCGTCGCCGTCGAGCGCGGCGATCCGGACCACGCTGAGCCAGGTATCCCACGCGTCGTCGCCGATGTGCTGGCGGGCGTCCTTGATGATCGCCTCGAGGAGCGCGGCGCGCTCGTGGTCAGCGAGCGTGTCGGTCGGTGCCGGATCGGCCTCCGGCGGCCCGGGGTTGCGCTGGCCGGGCCGGCGTCGCTGCCGTTGCCCGATCAGTGGGACGCCGGCGCTGCCGAGGGCGAACAGCAGCGCGGACGCTGGCCGCGGAACGGTCTGCACGCCGGTCGATCGAGCGACGGACAGCTGCCGGCCGAGCTTCGGCCAGTCGATCGGACGGGTCTCGTCGGCCAGGATCGACTCGATCTCCTCCCGGGCCTCCTCGATCTCGCTCCGCGAGAACTTGGCGACGCTCAGCGCCGCGGTGGCCGGCACCCAGGCCGCCGGCCTGGCGTTCTCGATCACAGGCCCGCCCGCGGTCGCGCGCTCTCCACCACCACCCCCCTTCGGGGTCTGGATCTGGATCTGCGCGTGCTCACGCGTAAATGACACCCCCCGTGACTGGCGGTGTCCGTTCGGCGTGACTTCCGGTGTCCGTTCGGCGTTAGTCACGCCGTCGGTCACGGGGGTGTCACGCTGTGACTCACCCTCGCCCGGGACGTCCGGCGAGTCCTCCTCAGCGACCGCGCGACGCCGCCGCTGCTCGTCCCGCCACTCTGCTTGCCGGACGCGGTTCTTCTCGCGCTTGGCTTCCCATTCGCCGCGCGTCATGTTCCGCTTGGCGTGGGTGTAGTCGAGCATCACGATCCCGTCGTTGACGCGCTTCCACAGGCCAGCTGCGACGAGCGCGTCGATCGCTCGCTCCAGCTCGTCAGGGTCGACCAGCATCCGGCGCAGCTGCCGAGTCGGCACGAATCCGTCGCTGGCCTCCCGGGCGGCGTAGCTGTAGCCGTAGAGCACGAGGGTGCCGGCAGCCGAGCACTCGTCCGTCGCCGCGGTGTACTGGTCGTCACCGAACAACTCGTCCGGGATCCGCGCGTAGGCCATCAGAGGCCCTCGCGCATCCGGGTCTGCCCGAACTCCGACAGCACATAGCCGCCGTCGCGCAGCGCGACGAGCCGCTGGCGACGCAGCCCGACCATGGTGCGGTCGGTGATCTGCTCGCCGCCGGGGTACGCCCGCGCGGCCAGCTGGACGGTCGCGAGGTCGACGGGGCGTCCGCGGTCCAGGAGATCGTGCAGTGCTCGCAGCGCGGCGCGCTGCGGACGGGACGGCGCGGGGGTCATCGGGTGGTCTCCGTGGTCAGGTTGAGTCGGGTCAGCTCGACCGCGCGGGCCCAGAGCTGACCGACGGTCGGCGGGTGCTCCAGCTCGCGCGCGGTGATCGACGGTGGGACGCCAAGCTGCGCTGCAGCCGCGTCAATCGCCGCGTCAGATAGGCGGGCGACGCTCGGCGCCACCGGGCCGAGGACCGCCACGTCGATCGGCAGCAGCCCCTCGGCCTCGCGGACGAGCGCGAGGTGGTCGGCGTCGCGGACAAGCGGGTCCTCGAGGTCCTCGATCGCAATGCCGTAGTCGGTGGCGATCGCGACCTGGATCGGCCGCTCGACCTGCTCCCACGCCCCGTGCAGCAGCCGCTTGGTCGGCGACGGCACGTCACCGACGATCGCCTCCGCAGCGTCATGCAGCAGCCCAGCGAGCACGAGCCGTCGAGCTCCACCGGCCGCGAGCACCGTCGCGGCGACGACCAGCGAGTGACGGGCGACCGAGACCGGCCGCAGCGTCTGGCCGCGCCACCGCACGATCCGCGCGAGCGCGAACGCGAGCACGTCGACCGGCGGGCTGTAGCCGACCCCGGGCCGCGCGACGTCGTAGTAGGTGCCGTCGCAGAGCGCGACCGGCGCGACCATCCCAGCCGCGGTCGTCGGGCGGTGGAGGATCACCCGATCACCCCCTCAGCGCGGTACCGGTCCGCTTGCGGGCAGGTCGCCCAGTGCGTCCGCCACAGCGGCTCGCGCGCGCTGCGGGCGAGCGCGACCTCGAGCGGGCCGAGGATGTCCGCCACCGGTCCGGCCGTCGTCTCCGTCACTCGCACCGTCCCGTCCTGAGCCGGGTCGGGGTCCAGCGGCATCCGCTTCCCGGCCCGCGTGGTCGCCCACCGGATCGGCTGACCGCAGCCGCAGCGACTCACGACGCACCACCGATCGAGGCGAGCACCGCAGCGGCGAGCCGGGGCGGGACGGCGTTGCCGACCTGCCGGTAGCGGGCGGTGTTGGACCCCTGCCACGGGTAGCCGACAGGGAACGACTGCAGCGCGGCGGCCTGCTCGACGGTGACCCGGACGGCGTTGGTGCCGGCGCGGCCGTCGTAGCCGTCACGTCCGGCGGCGAGGTCGGCGCTGTTGATCTTGTGGCCGGGCGGTTGGATCCGCGGGTCACCAGCGACGGTCGTGGCAGGACGGTCGAACACCCACGCCCCGTTCGCCTCACCGGTGATCGTCGGGGCCGGCTCGTCGGTGCCACGCACTCGGACCGGTACGCCGGTGCGTCCGTCGACCTGGCGGCGGTCGTAGCCGGTCGGCATGACCCAGTCGACCGCGTTGGCGTTGTGCCCGAAGTGGATCGTCGGCGCGGGCTCGTCCACGGTGCGGACCGCGGCGTTGGGCTGGTTGCCGTTGCGGAACGTCCAGCGGGTACCGCTACCGCGCCCCTCGCCTGCGGTCACCGTCGGCGCCGGCTGAGACGTCGTCCGTTCGGGCCGCTCGCCGTGCCGTGCGGTCATGCCGGCGCCGCGGTGGTAGTCCAGCGGCACGCCCATCGGGAGCCCGAGGGCCTCAGCCATCGAGATCCACGGCAGCAGGTGCTCGTCCTCGGGGTGGACGCGGCGTCGCTCAAGGTCGTCGACGTCGAACAGCCCACCGCCGTGGTGCTTCCGCGGCGGCAGGTACCGCTGGTGCGTCGCCGGCGGCGGACCGACCGGGCGGCCGTCGCGGGCGGCGAGCAGGAACGCGCGGGTGCGGGTCTGCGGGACCCCGTACTGCTCCGCGGACAGCAGCCCGGTCCAGGTGGTGTAGCCGACGCCCTCGAGGTAGCCGGCGCAGGTCTCCCAGAACGGCAGGACCGGCGGGACCTGCTCCCACGCGATCCACGTCGGCTCCAGCTCCAGCGCCCAGCGGAGCGGCTCCACGACGAGGATCGACCGCGGGTCACGGCACTCAGCGGCGTAGGTCGCCAGGAGATCGCGGGACGTCAGCGCCTCCGCCTGGAGGTGCATCTGGGTCTCCTCGTCGTAGAGGTCGGCGGCGGCGCGCTCGACGACCTCGATGTCGTGGGTGCGGCCGTCGCCGCGGCCGGCCATGCTCCACGCCTGGCACGGCGGCGACGCGATCAGCCCTTCGAGACCACGGAACGACTCCAGCGGAACCGCGGCGACGTCACCCTGCAGCGTCGTCAGGCCCGCGGCGCGGCGGGACGCGCACTCCTCGATGCCGTGCTCGATGCCGACCGGGTCCTCAAGGCCAGCCGCTGCGGCGCCGAGGTCCCAACCTCCGGGACCGGCGAACAGGTCCACGATCGTCGTCACCGCGGGTCCCCGCCACTCGACCCGACCCGGGAGCCGGGGACGCCGGTGGCTCCGATGCTGGACGTTGACGCGGGGACGGCTGAGGTACCGTCGACGGCGACCAGCGCGGCGTACGTGGCGATGCTCCAGCCGATCGCGGCGACCAGCACCGCGAGGACCAGCAGGACGGCGATCGCGCCCCTCGGCGTTCGTCGCGATTTCGTCGCTGATCCTGGATTCGGTGCCGGATCGGGCCGGTCAGCGCGGGCCAGCCGTGCGGGGAATCTCCTGCAGTTCGCGACAATTCCGGCACTGATCGCCCAGGCTCGACGGGGTCCGCTGACACTCGTAATGAAGGGGTCAGCGGTTCGAGTCCGCTCGGAGGCTCTCGCGGTACGCACAGGGGAATCGCTCGGCACGAGCGGTTCCCCTTTCGTCGTCTCGGACGCGATGCCCGTCGCGCCGCCGTCGTCCGCCTCGCCGACCGACCCCCGTCACGCTGCCTTCCGCGAGCGTGTCCCGACCGCGAACGGCCGGCGTTCCCGGCGGCGTGCCGCCCCGCGTCCGCGACCGGAGCCACCGGCGGACCGAGACGACGCCCGGCGGGCGGGCACGCGGAAGCGCCCGCTGCGCCCGGCATCGTGACGCGGGAGCGCCCGGTCGATAGCAGACCAAAGCTCTCTATCTCCACAGCATGGCTCCATATCTCCTGGCGGGCTCCGGGGATTTGCGCTTCCGGCCACGGCGACACTAGACTCATGCTGTGCGTATGGCGACCACGGGACGGCAGGAAGAACTTCTTGGACAGATCACGGAGATGTTCCTAAAGGAGGGGTTCTACGACCTGACCCTCGACGACCTGACGCGGCGCCTTCGCTGCTCGAAGACCACGCTCTACGTGCTCGGGGGGAACAAGGACCAGCTGGTCACCGCGATCGTGATCCGCTACTTCCGGGAGGCCACGGACTACATCGAGGAGCGGACCGCCGCCGCCGAGGGCGGGCCGGTCG
>CAZMVL010000024.1:0-1925 GCA_964569335.1 uncultured Paraperlucidibaca sp. | reverse complement strand
CCGCTCGACCGGCCCGCCCTCGGCGGCGGCGGTCGAGCGGGTCTCCGCGTACCTCACCGCGGTCGGCGAGGCGCTCCGGCGGGCGTCCCCCGCGTTCATGGACGACATCTCCCGTCACTACGTCGCGAGCGCGATCTACGAGCGCAACGCGGACTTCGTCTCCGGTCGCGTCAGCGAGCTGATCACCGAGGGCGTCGAGTCCGGGGACTTCCGGTCCGTCGACCCCGCCTTCATCGCCGACCTGCTGCAGATCGCGATCGAGCGGATCCAGTCGGGGCGGCTGCGCGAGTCGACCGGCCTGCAGGACGCCGAGGCCTTCGAGGAGCTCGGCAAGCTGCTGCTGCACGCGATCACGCCGTAGTCCGCGCGGCGTGCAAGCGCGCCTGCACCCCGTCGGCGCCGGGCCGTAGCCTCCCCGCGATGCTGCGGGAAGCGCCGACCCACCGATTCGTCACCCAGCTGACCCTGCGCGGACGGCGCTGCGTCCTCGTCGACGGTCGCGGTCGCCCGCTCGCGGTCTGGTCGGGCCGGCGGTTCGCCCGCCTGCAGCGGCGGCAGTGGGATGCGCCGGTGATCCTGCTCGACGAGGCCCCGCGCGCCTGGTGGTGGTTCGAGGATCGGATCTACCGCGACGACGAGGGCCTCGATCCCGACGACGTGGTCGCGCTCGTCCGTGACCGTGAGCGGCGGCGGGAGCGGCGCCTGGAGCGCGCCCGCTCGGCGCTCGCCGTCGACGGTCGCGGGGAGCCCGCGCGGATCGACGGCGCCGGGCCTCGAGCACCGCGGACCGCGATCCCGCGCGAGGTCCGGCGGGCGGTCTGGGAGCGCGACGGCGGCCGCTGCGCGGCCTGCGGGGCCACCTTCGACCTGCAGTACGACCACGTGATCCCGCTGGCGCTCGGCGGGGCCAGCACCGTCGACAACCTCCAGGTCCTGTGCGCGCCGTGCAATCAGGAGAAGGGCGCGGCGGTGGCCTGACGATCGGCGGCCGATGCGACCGGTCGACGATCGGGTCCGCCGTCGATCTCCCCCGAAGAACCCGCCCACCCAAACATAGACCGATCGTTCGGTCTACGGCCTCCTCCGGCCCCCGCAACAGATGCCCGGGCCAGCTCGCGCCCCCGCCGCCCCGGGCAGAACCTGCGAGCATCGGACCATGGCGGGCGCGAAGGACGAGCTGGAGGCGATGCGGGCCGACACCTGGCTCTGGGTCGCGCGCTTCGTCAAGACCCGCGCGCTCGCCGTCGACGCGATCAACGGCGGGCGGGTCCAGGTCAACGGCGTGCGGATCAAGCCGAGCAAGCCCGTCAAGGTCGGCGACCGGGTCGAGATCACGATCGGCCAGGACCGGCACCACGTCGACGTGACCGGCCTGGCCCGCCGCCGCGGCTCCGCGACCGACGCCCGCGAGCTGTACCACGAGCGCCCGGAGGACCGCGAGGAGCGGGAGCGGCTGGCCGACCAGCGGCGGCTGGCGTTCCCGAGCGTCGCCGACATGGGCCGCCGCCCGACCAAGCGCGACCGTCGACGGATCGACGCGGCCCGCGGCCGCGACCGACGTCAGGACTAAGGACCTAACGCCTACGCGGGCAGCGCGCGGTCGACGATCGCGCGGGCGTCCACGCCGGCCGGCAGGGTGCCGTAGGCGCGGCCTCCGCCGCCGCCCAGGCGCGCGGCGCAGAAGCCGTCGGCGACCGCGTCGGGCGCGTGGCGCAGCAGCAGGCTGGCCTGCAGCGCGACCGCCAGGTCCTCGACGATCCGCCGCGCCACGAACTGCGCCTCGGCCATCCCGGCCGCACCGCCGGCGAGCACCGCCCCGGTCTGCTCGCGGACCAGCGCCAGGTGGGCGTCGAACCGCGGGTTCGCGCCGGTGGCCTGCTCGCACTCGGCCAGGAACGCCGGCAGGCCCTCCGGCTCGGTGACCA
>CAZMVL010000023.1:0-45100 GCA_964569335.1 uncultured Paraperlucidibaca sp. | reverse complement strand
GTTTTGATCCCGCCATGCGTTGGTTCGAATCCAGCCACCCCTGCCATCTTCCTTAGTCCGGCAGAGTCGACCCGTCATCATGCCAAACCTTGTCATTTTCACAGGTAACGCCAATCCCGAACTTGCTCGCAAGGTCGCATCGCATTTGCACATCCCGTTGGGCGCCGCACACGTTGGCACCTTCTCCGACGGCGAGATTGCCGTTGAAATCAATGACAACGTTCGCGGTAAAGACGTTTTCATTCTGCAATCGACCTGTGCGCCAACCAACAACAATCTGATGGAACTGATTGTGATGGCAGACGCACTGCGCCGAGCCAGCGCCGGACGTATTACAGCCGTCATTCCCTACTTCGGTTATGCACGCCAGGATCGTCGTGTACGCTCGGCACGCGTACCCATTACCGCGAAAGTCATTGCTGACATGCTGACCACCGTAGGCATTGACCGTGTACTGACTGTCGACCTGCACGCTGACCAGATTCAGGGCTTTTTTGATATTCCGGTAGACAACGTCTACGGCTCGCCTGTGTTGCTGGCCGATATCGAGCGTCAGGAATATCACAACCTGGTAGTAGTTTCGCCCGACGTAGGCGGCGTAGTTCGTGCACGTGCTGTGGCCAAGCAACTCGATGACGCCGACCTGGCCATCATCGACAAGCGTCGCCCGAAAGCCAACGAATCACAGGTCATGCACATTATTGGTGAAGTCAAAGACCGTGACTGTGTCATTGTCGATGACATGGTAGATACCGCCGGCACTCTGTGCAAAGCGGCAGCCGCACTGAAAGAACATGGTGCACGTCGTGTCGTGGCTTACTGTACCCATGCCATATTATCTGGCCCGGCCATTGAAAATATTCGCAACTCTCAGCTTGATGAGCTGGTAGTAACCGACACCATTCCGCTGTCCGATGATGCCAAGGCCTGTGGCCGCATTCGCCAGCTGTCGATGTCGGCCCTGCTCGCAGAAACCCTGCGACGCATTAACAACGAAGAATCCATCAGCGCAATGTTTGATTTGTTCTGATAGCAGTATCTGTACGACAGCTCATTGGGCTGTCGTGCAAACCCCGGATACCACTGTAGGTAGCCGGAACCCGTCAGTGCTGGTCGCAAGCATTGGCAATTAACTGGAGAAAACCATGTCCGCCCCAACTTTTACGCTTAATGCGCAAGTACGGACGCTTGAAGGGAAAGGTGCGAGCCGCCGCCTTCGTCGTCTGGAAGCCCGTATCCCTGCCGTTATTTACGGTGGCAGTGCAGCCGCACAATCACTCAGCCTGGAGCTGCGTGAAGTCGTTAAAGCACTGGAGAATGAAGCATTCTTCTCGCACGTACTGACAATCAATGTAGATGGCAAAGCACAACAAGCCGTTATCAAAGACCTGCATCGTCACCCTGTTAAAGGCGTGCCAATGCACATGGACTTTTTGCGTGTAGATGCAACACACAAAATCACCATGCGTGTGCCACTGCACTTCACTAATCAGGAAGCCTGTGTTGGTGTGAAGATTGAAGGTGGTGAAATCACCCACTTCATCGCAGACATCGAAGTTGCCTGCTTGCCCACCAGCCTGCCTGAGTTCATTGAAGTCGACATGACCGATGTACATTTGGGTACTACGCTGCACTTGTCCAATCTGAACCTGCCCAAGGGTGTTGAAATCCCTGTCCTGGCTCTGGGTGCAGATCACGACCAGCCTGTGGCAAACGTACATACCCGCAAGGTAGCTGCTGCCGAAGGCGATGCCGCTCCAGCGACTGACGCTGAATAAGCCCAGCCTCATGTACAATAAAAGCGGGGCTTAAGGCCCCGTTTTTATTTCTGATCAGTACGAGTGACACCCATGCCTGCTATTCGTCTTATCGTTGGTCTGGCAAATCCAGGCCCACAGTACGCCGATACACGACATAACGCGGGAGCCTGGTTTGTTGAACGCCTATGCCGTCAACTAGGCTGCCAGCTCACGCCCGATGCCAAGTCATTTGGCCACATTGCACGCTGCAATGTCGGCGACAGCGATGTGCGTCTGCTGATCCCCAATACCTATATGAACCGCTCAGGTCAAGCAGTTGCTGCCATTGCCGGCTTCTATAAAATCAGTCCCGACGAAATTCTGGTAGCGCATGACGAACTGGATTTATTACCAGGCCAGATTCGCCTGAAAACCGGTGGTGGTCATGGCGGGCACAATGGTCTGCGTGACACCATTGCCTGCTTGGGCAATCAGAATACGTTCCACCGACTACGCATCGGCATTGGTCACCCGGGTGATAAATCACAGGTGTCCAATTTTGTCCTGGGCAAGGCCCCCAGCGCGGAGTCTGCACTGACCGATCAGGCCATTGACGAAGCATTGCGCCACCGCGAAGCCCTAATCAGTGGCGACCTGCCACGTGTCATGAACCAATTAAACGGCTTTCAGGCAAAGGCCTGAAGCATTCTGGAGAATTAGCAATGGGATTTAACTGCGGAATTGTTGGCCTGCCCAATGTCGGCAAATCAACCTTGTTTAATGCGCTCACCAAGGCCGGTATTGCCGCAGAAAACTTTCCATTTTGCACCATCGAACCCAATACTGGCGTAGTGCCCATGCCCGACCCTCGCCTTGATGCCCTGGCCGAAATTGTTAAACCGGAACGCGTCATTCCAACCAGCATGGAGTTTGTCGATATTGCAGGCCTGGTAGCCGGTGCATCCAAGGGCGAAGGCCTGGGCAACCAGTTCCTGGCCAATATTCGTGAAACCCAGGCCATCGCTCACGTTGTACGCTGTTTCAATGACGACAATGTGATTCATGTCGCGGGTAAAGTCAGCCCACTCGACGACATCGCCGTCATCAATACCGAGCTGGCGCTGGCCGACCTGGATGCTGTCGAGAAAGCGCTGGTGCGTATCAGCAAGCAGGCCAAAGGCGGTGACAAGGAAGCATTGGCACTCAAAGCCGTATTTGAAAAAATCAAACCCGCTCTGGACGAAGGACTGCCGGTGCGCAGCGTTGACCTGTCCACGGACGAGCGTGCACTGATCAAATCCTATGGCCTGCTCACGCTGAAGCCCACCATGTACATCGCCAACGTCGATGAGGACGGTTTTGAGAACAATCCACTGCTGGATCAGGTACGCGAATTGGCTGCTGCTGAAAACGCCGTTGTGGTACCTATCTGCAACAAGCTGGAATCAGAAATTGCTGAACTGGACGATGCCGACAAAGCTGCCTTTCTGGCTGATCTCGGCATGGAAGAACCCGGCCTGAATCGCGTCATTCGCGCTGGTTATGGTTTGCTCAGCCTGCACACCTACTTCACCGCTGGCGTCAAGGAAGTTCGCGCCTGGACCATTCCACTGAACTGCACTGCCCCCAAAGCTGCCAGCGTGATTCACACCGACTTTGAAAAAGGCTTTATTCGTGCCGAAGTCATTGGCTATGACGACTTCATCCAGTACAAAGGTGAGGCTGGAGCCAAGGAAGCAGGCAAGTGGCGGCTGGAAGGCAAGGAATACATCGTCAAAGATGGTGACGTGATGCACTTCCGGTTCAACGTGTAAACAGTCGCCGAATTTGCCGCTAAATCCTTGACAGCAGTAGTTGCAAAAACTAGGATACGCGCCTGTTTTGGCTACGTAGCTCAGCTGGTTAGAGCACAGCACTCATAATGCTGGGGTCGCAGGTTCAAGTCCCGCCGTAGCCACCATAATGCCGTATAAAAAATCCCGCTAACCCAATGGTCTGGCGGGATTTTTTTTTGCCCCGTAGAATCAGGGCAAAGCAACACTCACCCCTGAGAAGCAACATGACACACGCCACTTCCACTACTCCGTTCATTCCTCTGCGCATCGCCATACTCACCGTTTCCGACACTCGGGGCTTATCGACAGACAGCTCCGGCAATTTTCTGATTTCTGCGCTGCAACACGCAGGACATGAGCTGGCCGACCGGCAAATTGTCAAAGACGACATCTACGCCATTCGTGCAACACTCTCGGCCTGGATTGCCGATCCGGGAATTGCCGTGATTCTGACCACCGGAGGCACCGGTTTTTCCGGTCGGGACAGCACACCAGAAGCTGCATCCGTCTTATTCGACAAAACCGTAGATGGCTTTGGAGAGATGTTCCGGCGCATATCACAAAACGAAATTGGCACCAGCACCATACAATCACGGGCTCTGGCAGGGCTCGCCAACAACACCCTGATCTGCTGCTTGCCGGGCTCAACAGGGGCCTGTCAAACTGGCTGGCAAGAAATCATTCAACCGCAGCTGGACAGTCGCACCAGACCCTGCAATTTCGTGCCACACCTCAAACAAAGTGGCCATTGCCCGTCGCGTGCAGACTAAACCACCGGAAAACCAGAGAGGCCGCGCATGTCTGACCAATTAACCCATCTGGACAGCCAGGGTCATGCCCACATGGTCGATATCACTGCCAAGAGTGATACGCATCGCACGGCCAGAGCCGAGTGCCAGGTTCACATGCAACCCGAAACGCTGACCATGATCACCACCGGCCAACACGCCAAAGGTGATGTGCTCGCAGTCGCACGCATTGCAGGCATCCAGGCGGCAAAACGCACGCCAGAACTCATTCCGCTTTGTCATGCGCTGCTACTCACCAAGGTCAGCGTCAACCTGCATGCCACCAGTGACCATATACTCCGCATCGAGTCCGAATGCCGGGTCAAAGGCCCTACCGGCGTTGAGATGGAAGCATTGACTGCCTCCTCTGTCGCCGCACTCACCATCTACGATATGTGCAAGGCAGTAGATCGCAGCATGGAAATCACCGGACTCAGGCTGCTGGAAAAAACAGGCGGCAAGTCTGGCGACTACCACAGAGAGGACGCATAAGCATGGCAGTCACCATACTGTTTTTTGCCAGCATTCGTGAGCGACTGAGCCAAGACAGGGAAACACTTCCGTGGCCCGCACCAGACAGTGTAGCCAACCTGATAGACCAACTGGCTTCACGTGGCGGCGCTTGGACAGACGTATTCGCCGGCCCTCGTCCCGTGCTCGTCGCCATCAATGAGGTACTTACTTCAAAAGAACAGCTGATTCACGATGGCGACACCATCGCTTTTTTTCCTCCGGTGACAGGAGGCTGAATGTCCATCTGCCTGAATAGCCTGATCACCACCGAGCCACTCTCCACGGAAAGCGCCAACGACTGGTTGAACCAAAATCAGGGCAAGAGCGGTGCCATCGTGCTCTTCAGCGGACTGGTACGCAGTGAGCAAAACGCCGTGCAGGAGTTGATACTTGAGCATTACCCCGGCATGACCGAACGGGTACTTGCCGAGCTGACAGCAAAGGTCTCCCGACGCTGGCCACTGCAACGCACACTGGCATGGCATCGTGTAGGCAGCATGCAGCCGGGAGACATCATTGTACTGGTGGGTATCGCTGCCATGCATCGCAGTGAAGCATTTGAGGCCGCCAGCTGCCTGATGGATCTGATTAAAACCCAAGTACCCTTATGGAAAAAAATACAGGGGCCAGCAGGCTCGGAATGGGTCGATGCGCGTGACAAAGACCTAGCAGCGGCCGCACGCTGGTCACTGGATTAAAGTACGCCATCAAAGGGCTCAACCATCACCGTATCGCCAGCAGATAACCCCGCCTGATCCTGTCCCAGCACAATAAAACAGTTAGCCTTGCTCACACTGGTCAAAAGCCCCGAACCTTGACCTGACACAGGAGTTACTTGCAGCTCACCGGTCGCATCCTGACTCAACACGCCACGCTGGTATTCTGCCCGCCCCGGCTTCTTGCGAACCGGTGCCTGCAAGCTGGCACGCAACTGAAGTGGAGGTATCCATTGACCTCCCTGCATACGCATCAAAGTCGGCAACGCAAGCTGACGCAATGTCACCAGTGCAGACACCGGATTACCCGGCAAGCCAAAAAAGACACTGGCAGACAAGCGCCCAAAGGCAAATGGCTTGCCCGGCTTGATGGCCACCTTCCAGACATGAATATGACCCAGAGAACCAATCACATCACGTACCAGATCCGCATCACCAACCGACACACCGCCACTGGTAAATACCGCATCCGCCAGACGATCAGCTTCCTGGAAGCGCTGCACCAACAGCTCCCGATTATCCGGCACATGCCCCATATCAATGACTTCACAACCTGCCTGGGATAACGCTGCATGCAACATAGCCCGGTTGCTGTCGTATATCTGCCCAAAGGCCAGCGGCTGACCTGGCGGCACCAGCTCATCCCCGGTAGACATCAAGGCAACACGCAGGCGTTTGTAGACCGCCACTTCCATGATGCCCTGCGAGGCCAGCAGTCCGACATCCGCCGCCGTCAGCTTGCGCTGCGCTGGCAACAATAAATCACCACATTGGGTATCTTCACCACACCGACGAATATTTTCTCCGAGCCTTGATGGCTTTGTCAGGCGAATCTCGTACTCACCCTGGACTTCAGTGGCTTGAACATCTTCCTGCATGACAACAGCAGCAGCTCCTTGCGGAATCACCGCCCCCGTCATGATGCGAACACACTGTCCCGCCTGCAACGAACCCGTAAATGGCCGACCCGCCATACTGGCACCCACTTGTCGCAACTGGCCTTCAGCACCAAGATCAGCTTCGTGTATGGCATAACCATCCATAGCCGAGTTGTCCGTCGGTGGAGAGTTCAACAGTGCCGTAATGGCACTGGCATTGGTACGCCCAACCAGCTCCAGCAGCCCAAGCCTTTCCACCTCGGCAACCACCGACACATCACGCAACATACGCTTGCGACACGCCTCCACTGACAACATGCCAGGCTCGTCATGACAGGCCATTGCACCCCCCTATGCACTATGATGATAATGAAACGACCTGAGGCGTTCAGCCACTACTCGGAGCCAGCACGCAACCATGAGTCATGCAGATACACAAAACTGGTCTCTGCTGATACTGGCAGGTGGCCAGGGCAGCCGAATGGACGGTCTTGATAAAGGACTGATGCCTGTTTTCGGCCAGCCAGCAGTCGCTCATCTACTGAATCGATTCAAACCCGCCTCGGCCTTGATCAGCGCCAACCGCAATCATAACCACTACACCCAACTAGGCATACCGGTCTTTGCCGACCAGCGCACAGGATTTCATGGCCCTCTGGCAGGCCTCGAAACGCTGCTGCAACAAGCAGGGGATGTCCCTGTCGTGGTCATACCTTGCGATATGCCAGCGCTTCCCGCCTCACTGCCAACACAGATGCTGGCGCAACTACACTCACGACAAACCATCGTCGTGGCTCATGATGGGGAACGATTGCAACCACTCTGCCTGGCACTGCAAGCAAAACACTGGCTGGATGATTTATCCAGTTATCTAGATGGCGGTGGCCGCAGCGCATATGGCTGGCTGGCAAACAAGCCAACCAGCATTTGTCACTTCAACTCGCCCAAAGACTTTCACAACATCAACGACACCTCAGCGCTGTCACAATGGCAGGCGCAACAACACTGAGGCTTAGGCTTGCTAGGCCGCCGTACGCTTTTGTTGCTCATACACCACATCATATGCTGCCACATCAAAAGCGCTTAACTGCTTTTTCAAGGCATCCAAAGACCATGGCCAGGCAGCAAAATTGCGACCGTTTTCATCCAGATAGTAGCTCTTGCAGCCACCACTATTGAACACCGTGCCTTTTAAGTGCTTTTGCACTTTATCGTTATGTTGCTTGAGCACATCCGGGCGAATCGTAATCTTGCTGATATTGCCCGCCTTGATCTGCTTCAGACCATCAATGATGTAGTCCAGCTGCGCTTCCGCCAACCCGATAAAAGAGTCATACACCAGTACATTCGGACCCAGCACCAAAAACGCATTGGGGACATTGGCCAAAGCAGCGCCCAGATACGCTTCGGGAGAACTGTCTTTCCACAGGTCAGCCAGGCGCTTGCCATGCTCATTAATCACCTTTCTGCCAATCGGTGGATGAGACACTTCAAAGCCGGTACCCCAGATAATGACATCCACCTCATGACGCTCACCATTGGCAGCAATCACTGTATTGTTTTCCACACCCACCAGACCATGAGGAATCAAACGGGTATTCGACGCCTGCAATGCCGGATAGTAATTATTGGCAAACAGGATGCGCTTACAGCCCAATGTGAAGTTTGGCGTCACTGCCTTGCGCAAACCCGAATCCTTGATTTGCAGCTTGAGCAATTGCCGAGCAGCCGCACTCACCGGCTTCAAGGTGTTGGGATTACGCAAACCAAAGTTGATCACATTCAACGACGTGGATACTGCTTTACGCCAGCCCAACTGAATAGCAGGCAGCTTCTCGATCAGCTGCTTGGCAGTATCACCTAAAGGCATATCCGGCTTGGGCAGCACCCAGGGTGCCGTGCGCTGAAACACAAACAGCTCTTTAACCTTGGGTTGAATTTCAGGCACAAACTGGATGGCAGAAGCGCCAGTACCGATAACCGCCACACGCTTACCAGTCAGATCATAGTCATGATTCCATTTGGCCGAATGGAACATTTCCCCGGTAAAGCCCTCCAGCCCAGGAATAGCCGGAGTCTTGGATTCGGTAATAGGCCCGGTGGCAAAAACCACCGTACGCGCCAGATACTGCCCACGATTGGTATCCAGCACCCACAGATGACGAGCATCATCCCAGGCAGCATTTTCCAGTGAGGTATCAAACTGGATTAATGGCGTTATCTGAAACTTGTCACTGACTTCTTCCAGATAACGCTTGATTTCTGGCTGCTTGGCAAACAAATGGCTCCATTTGCTGCTCAGTGAGAATGAAAAGGAATACAGCGCAGACGGCACATCACAACCACAACCTGGATAGGTGTTTTCGCGCCAGGTACCACCCACGCTGGAAGCCCGCTCAATAATCTTGAAATCGTGATAACCCGCCTGCTTCAGTTTGATGGCGGCAGCCAAACCGGAAATGCCCGCCCCCACAATAAAGCTGTCATACACTTTTACCGTTGCCATATGAGATATCTCTTTCATTACTTGAAGAATCGATAGGAAAAGCCAAGAAAACTGGCATACAGATTGGGAGATGCGCGCTTCATCAACCAGAACAACTTGGCGTCAATTTGGGGAGTGGTATAAAGCTGCCCTTTATCCAGTCGATCCAGCGTCAGCTTAGCCACATCATCACTGGTGGTCATGGCGTAGTTCATGAGCGCACGATCTGCCAACGCGGAATAACGCCCCGGAATACGCCCATTCTTGATGATGTTGGTAGGAACCAGGGTCGGGCACAGCACATTGACCCGGATATTGTCCTTTTTCAGTTCGGCAAACAGCGTCTCGGACAAGGCACGCACACCGGCCTTGGTCACGTTGTAGGCGCTCATCTCTGGCGCTGCGGTATAGGATGCCGCCGACGCCACATTGATAATGGCACCATGCCCCTGCTTTTTGAAACCCGGCACAAAGTAATGACAGCCGTGAATAACACCCCACAAGTTCACGTGCATGCACCACTGCCAGTCTTCCAGGGTCAACTCGTCAAACTTGCCACCCAGGCCAACACCCGCGTTATTAATCACCAGCGTCACCGGATGTCCCAGCAATCTTTCTGATTGCTCGGCCAGCGCACTGACCTGCTCGGCGCTGCCCACGTCACATTGAACAGCAAACGCAGTGGCACCGGTCTGCCGAATCAGTGCAACGGTTTCTTCTGCCGATGCCAGATTCACGTCAGCACAAATCACCGCCCCACCACGCCTGGCCAGCTCCAGTGCAAAACTGCGACCGATACCACTACCTGCACCTGTCACTACCGCATAAGCATTTTTACTGGGCTTGGCAAAACGCTGCTTCAAAAAATTCTTCATCACAACCACCTTCCGTTAATCAATCAGGCACGAAGCGCTGGAATAAACTCTTTCACCAGATACGGTGCCAACAAACCTGTCTCTGGGTCCAGCAAGCGCTTTTTGTAGTACTCAAGATACTCGGTGGTGTCGTGATCATTGGGGTGAAAATCTGGACGCAGATAATCCAGAATATGCATGATGCTACTGCCATAAACACCTTCCTTGGTGCCAAACAGCAGCCCCGCGCTGCGCTTCACATCCTTCCAGTAGGTCAGGCTCAATAAATTGGCAGGCCTGCGAATAATCGGAATCAATGAGCCAGCAAAGGGAACCAGAACGATGATGGTAATCGCAGCAATCACAAAACCCGCGATACGCAATGGGTAGCTGCCAGACAGCTCCAGATAGACATCATAGGCAATGTCTTTGTGCTCGGATTCTTCCAGCATGTGCCACATCCATAACGCACGCTGCTTCTCATCATCAGTGGCAAAGAAGTTCTCTTCATGCTTCATCATGAATTCGGCCAGCACTGCGGTGAAATGCTCAATGCCAGCCATCATCGACAACTGCATACGGTTGGGTAATTTCTTGAAGCCATACTCAAAGACTTTATCTCCCAGAAAACGATAAAACGTCACCGGAAAACGATGCTGAGCCAGCACATCATTCCATTCGTTATGCATCTTGGAATGAATCGCTTCCTGGCCAATCAAAGCGGTCACACGCTGCTTCAGCACAGGATCGGTTACAAACTGACGGTGATAGCGTGCGGTATCAATCACTAGGTCTTCGCCGTAAGTCAGAAAAATGGATAGCGCCTCGAAATATGCCGTTGCCAACTCGGTATTCAGATAAAAGTTGGTGTCCACGTCCTTGGCATCAAACTTGAACTCCATGTGGCGAATCGGAACATCCATTTCCTTGGATTGGGGCTTCTTGGCTACAAACTCATGAATTGCTGCGGTAGTCATATGATCAATTCCCAGTCAAAAAACGCCTGATAAACATACAGGCAATTGGTACATCTAATAACGTTACATTACATAATGGCATTATTAACCGTATGATCATACAAAATCAACACTGCAAACCGAGATATCACCTGCAGAAAAGCGCAAGAACACTCATAATCAACAGACTCAAATTGATCTAAAACAGACTTCCTCCCTGATTTTTCTGGAGCCCATATGCAACGCCTGTTAACTATTTGCCTGGTGCTGATTCTGGCCTTCGGCGTCAAACTGCTTGCTCCGCAAGCCCAGGAGCACGCACCGGATCGACTCATCGGCCAGGTCATACATGTTGGCGACGGCGACAGCATCACCCTGCTTGATCAGCAACAACAACGTCATCGCATTCGTCTGGGCGAAATTGACGCGCCGGAAATAGGCCAGGCTTTTGGACAGGCCGCCAAACGTGCACTGCACCAGTTAGTGCATCAGCAGCAAGTTGAAGTTGCCTTGCTCGATACCGACCAATATGGTCGAATCGTCGGCACAGTCTATCTCGACGACCTTGATGTGAATGCCTATATGCTCAGCCAGGGCATGGCCTGGGTTTATCGTCAACACTTGCGACGCCCCGAACTGATCGCACTGGAACAGGAAGCCCAAGCACAAAAACGTGGCCTGTGGCAGCAACCGGAAAACCAACGCATCGCACCTTGGATTTATCGTCAAAACAACAGGAGAGCTGAATGACCACAATGCAACTATTCGGCATGGAAGTGTCACCCTATGCCGTCAAAGTGCGCGCCTTGCTGCGTTACAAAGGCATTGCACACCAGTGGCTACCACGCTCCAGACGCAATGAAAGTGCATTCCGGGCCCGAGCAAAACTGCCCATCATTCCATTGATCGTTTTCTCGGATGATGAGGCCATGCAAGACTCCACCCCCATTCTGGACACGCTGGAACAACGTTTCCCGCAGCAACCCATCACCCTGAATGACCCGGTCTTGAACTGGCTGTCACGCGCACTGGAAGAGTCTGCTGACGAGTGGACCGTAAAGGCGATGTTTCATTATCGCTGGCATTATGAGGCCGATCGCACCAATGCCGGTCTGCGCATTGCACGCGCCAGCGTTGACTTGGGCACAGATCCAGCGCCATTTGCCGGCATGATCTCCGCACATCTGATGACTCGCCTGCCAGCCATTGGCTGCACAACAGCAAATCAGTCCGTCTTGGAGGACTATCTCCATCAAAGTGCAAGCCTGCTTGATGCCCATCTGCAAAAACGAGCCTATCTGTTTGGTGGCCAACCATCCTATGCTGACCTTGGGCTGGCATCGATGTATTACCAGTTGTTATCCGACCCCACACCACGCGCACTACTACAGCCTTACACCGCACTACAGGACTGGGCTCTACGCTGCCTGAGTCCCACTGATCAGGGTGGTTGTGAGTCTCTGGATACATTAATGCCCACCCTGGCACCCATCCTGAAACACGAGCTTGAATTGCATTACCTGCCATGGGCCAACGCCAATACACAGGCTTTCAATGCAGGACAGGATGATTTTTCTATCACTCTCGGCGATACACAGTTCAGCTTTTCTCAATCAACACAGAAATACTCAGCCAAATCATTCGCTCAGTTGCAACCATACTGGCAGCAGCTATCAGCAGAACAACAACAAACTTTGGCGAACGTTTTGCCTTCGCTGAATAAAACTCAGACATAAAAAAAGGGCGGCTTGCGCCGCCCCAAGAGGGTTTCACCATTCAGCATACGCGGGCTACTGCTCGCGCAGGTACAACATTTACAACGGTGCGTTGCGATTAAGCAGCGCGCTGTTCGCCTTTGGCGACCAGTTCGTTAAACAGTTTTTGAGCTTCAGCCAACAGCTTCTCGCCTTCAGCTTTAGCATCGATAGCCTGCAGCTTGCCTTTCAGCTCTTCTGCTTTAGCTTTGTAGTCAATCGCTTTCAGCTTCTCAGCTTCGGCTTTAACGTCAACATCTTGCAGTTTGCCTTTCAGCTCTTCTGCCTTGGCTTTAACGTCGATAGCTTGCAGCTTCTCGCCTTCAACTTTCAGTACTTCAACGAGGCCCAGGCCTGCGAGGTATACTTGACGACCAACATTTTTTACACGTACCAGTACGTCTTGTTGTGCTTCAACCAGATTCTTGAGTTCGCCCATTTTTCATCTCCTAGTGAGTTTGAGTTAAGTCAGATGCGCCTGTGAAACATTCAACAAGCAATGCCTGCATCTCTTGAAACGAATAATAGGGAAGTGAAACAGGAGAAATCGCTTAAATTGTCAGACAATAAAACAAGAATAATAGATTATTTGTGACCGAGCATTCACAAACACAAAAGCGGGCACATTGCATGCCCGCTTTTGATAAATCACCAATCGGCTTATTTAGCCGCTGCGGCCACCGAGCTCAAAATTTCAGCACGAGCAGCATCTGCACCTTCCCAACCAGTGATCTTGACCCACTTGCCTGGCTCCAAGTCTTTATAGTGCGTAAAGAAGTGCTCGATCTGCTGCAACAGCAATGGCGGCAAATCACTGTACTCTTTCACGTCTTTGTAAATGGGCGTGAGCTTGTCATGAGGAACAGCAATCAGCTTGGCATCAACACCAGACTCATCTTCCATCTTCAGTTTGCCGACAGCGCGACAGCGAATAACGGCACCAGGCACAACCGGATGAGGAGTCACAACCAGCACATCCAGCGGATCGCCATCTTCAGACAATGTCTGAGGGATATAACCATAGTTAGCCGGATAGAACATGGCGGTTCCCATGAAGCGATCCACCACCAACGCATCGGCATCCTTGTCAATTTCGTACTTGATTGGCGCATAGTTGGCCGGAATCTCGATAACGACATTGATGTCATTGGGCAGATCCTTGCCTGCCGGGATATTGTTGTAGCTCATAACAGCACTCTCAATCGACGTAATAGGTTTGCAGCGGCGGGAAGCCATTAAACTCCACCGAACTGTAGGAATTGGTGTAAGCACCCGTGGTCATCCAGTACAAACGATCACCTACCGCCAGATTCAATGGCAAATGATAGTTTGCTTGCTCGTACATGATGTCGGTGGAATCACAGGTCGGGCCGGCCAGCACAACATTGCCTTCGTTGCTGCGGTCGGTCATCTTTTCGGTGTAGATGGGATATTTGATGGCTTCGCCCATCGTTTCCATTAGACCTTGGAACAAACCCACGTCGGTATACACCCAACGCTTCAGGTCAGTACGCGATTTACGCGAAATCAGCACCACCTCGGACACCAGAACACCCGATTCACCAACCAGTGAACGACCTGGCTCCAGAATGATTTCCGGCATGTCATCACCATGGTCATCGTGCAGATAACGCAGAATTTCCTGCGCATAAGTCTGAATCGTGTTGACCTCGGAAATATAGTTGGCTGGGAAACCGCCACCCATATTGATCATTTTCAGGGTGATGCCTTCTTCGTACTTCATCCAGTCGAACATGTACTTCACTTTCGACAAGGCAGCATCCCATACCGCAATATCTTTTTGCTGGGAGCCAACATGGAACGAAATACCATAAGGCACCAGACCTAGTTGCTTGGCTTGCACCAGCAGGTCAATTGCCATGTCAGGGTGGCAACCAAACTTACGCGACAATGGCCACTCGGCAGTCTCACCACCTTCAACCAAAATACGTACAAACACATTGGAGCCAGGAGCAAACTCGGCAATATTCTGCAAGTCGGCCTTGGAGTCAGTCGCAAACAAGCGAATGCCTTTTTCATAGGCATACTTCACATGCGCTGCTTTCTTGATGGTGTTGCCATAGGAAATACGATCTGGCCCAACACCCGCATCCAGCACCTTGTTCAATTCAAAAATGGAGGCGCAGTCGAAATTCGAGCCCAGATCTCTGAGCAGCTTGATAACCGGCTCACCAGGATTGGCCTTGAGCGCGTAATGCACAATGGCCGCTGGAAAAACCGTTTTCAGCTCTTCATATTTTTGCTTGATGATCTCAAGGTCCACAACCAAAAAAGGCGTTTCTTTGGTGTCGGCCACTTCTTTGATCTTTTTCCACTCACGATCGGAGCAGTAGTCAGCAAGGCGCATAGCATCATTCCAACTTAAGAAAAAAAGACAAAAAGCCCCTAGCTAGACGGTCCAGACCCTGATGGTGAATGACTGTCTCTAGAGGCCCCCAAGCTGTCAGGTTACTGCGCAGAATTATGGCTCTTTATCGCCTTGGCACTGACTGCGCAAGGTTAAAGCCTAAGCGCCTGACAATCAACCAGACTAGGGCCCGCCAGCATGAACATTTTACGACAAAATCACTAAAGATTAGCTTCGGCATACTCTGCCAATACCGACCTGGGCACACCATGCAACTGCAAGTGTCCACCGTGCGCAAATCCTTTGAAACGCTCACACATATAAGTCAGGCCAGAACTGGTTGGTGTCAGATACGGCGTATCAATCTGTGCCAGGTTACCCAGACAGATCACTTTGGAACCTTCACCGGCACGCGTAATGATGGCTTTCATCTGATGTGGCGTCAGATTCTGGCACTCATCAATCAAGATCAGCGACTTCTGGAAGCTGCGTCCACGGATGTAGTTCAAGGCCTTGAACTGGATATTGGCGCGCTCCTTGACGTATTCCACCGAACCTTTGGGGCTTTCATCATGCAAATGCAACGCTTCAATATTGTCACTGATAGCGCCCAGCCAGGGATCCATTTTTTCTTCTTCCGTTCCTGGCAGAAAACCATGCTCTTCCGCCAGCGGAGGCGTCGAACGAGTCGCAATAATTTTATTAAAGCGCTTTTCTTCTATGCTCTGCTCAATCGCGGTAGCCAGCGCCAGAATGGTTTTGCCTGAACCAGCAGGACCAGTCAGCGAAACCAGATGCACCAATGGATCACGCAATAAATCCAGCGCCATCGCCTGCAATATATTATGTGGGCGCAAGCCCCAGACTTCCTGATTCATCAAACGCTCATGATTCAGGTCGCGCAGCACAATCAGCTCATCTGTCACACTCAATACACGACCAATAAAGCCCTGCTCATCCATGACAAACTGATTGATAAACACAGGGTCAGTCCAATCCGTACGCTTCAGGTAATGCCGTGTCTCTCCCATCGCCTGTACCGTTTCCACACGATTAAAACGATCCCAGAACGAACCTGGAAATTCGGCATAACCTTTGGACAACTGTGTAATGTCCGACACCAACTGATCGTTGGTGTAGTCCTCTGAGGCCAGGCCACAAGCCCGTGCCTTCAAGCGCATATTGATGTCCTTGGTCACCAATACAATGCGTGTATGCTGATCAGCAACCTGCAAGGAAACCAGCAGGTTAATGATTTTATTGTCATTTAATGAGTTAGAGAGTGTTTGTACGCCACCTTCAGGCTGATCCATCAGCACCGATAACGTACCTTCATAAACTCGTTGTGCATCACGCCAAATAGGCACGCCCTGACGAATTTGCTCAGGTTCAGCCTCTCCCAGCACACGATCAATCATGCGAATGGCAGCACGACACTCTGCCGCCACTGACGCCTTGCCAGACTTCAGCTTGTCCAGCTCTTCCAATACCGTCATTGGAATCAGCACATGATGCTCTTCAAAATTTAACAGGGCGTTGGGGTCGTGAATCAGAACATTGGTATCGAGAACAAAGGCTTTGCGGCGGGGGTCATCAATGCGCTTTATCATGCAGCATTCTCCGAGTGCAGATCACGCCGAAGCGACGTATCTGTCACTAAAATTAACGCAAGCCAGTAGCAGAAAGAAACCCTTTTTGTCGACAAATCGACTATTCACACGGAGAGCAGACAAGCGGGAGATAACGCACCTTTCAACATCGGCAAACTGGACTCATCAGAGAAATCTCTCGGCACATAATGGTGCGCCGGCAAATCAGAGGGTAACAAGCGCCAGCGGCGATACACTTCCGCCACCAGCTCACTGCAGAAACCACCACGCTGAAAAGCGATCCTCTCATCAGAGCCTCTGACCCAGGCACTGATATGAGCTCGCACAAAGTTGCGATAGGGCTTTTCACACCAGCCCTCAATCAATGCCTCCAGGGTCTGCCTTGCCTCGGCATCGGTACTGACACCCTGCAGCCGACGAACAGCCACCAGCCCCGGATAACTCGCTACACGCTCATCCAGGGACACCATTTGCACACCATCAAACGGGCAGCCCTGAAAAATATCGTGCACCTTGCTGGCACGTGTCGCCTCCCATAACAACGGAGTCTGCGGCATCTCTGGCAGGCGAACCACCAGCCCCACATGCGACCAACGGCTACCTGTACACCCTCGCACCACACGCGCTGCCAGACTGCGTCCCGAAAACAGGACAAGGTCTCCGGTTTTAAGTTGCTCACGCAAATGATGATAAGGCTTGGACGGCAATACCACCGGGTCATCTACGGCTGCTTGCCAGGAAAACGTCAAAGCGGCTTTTTTCATGCGGCGATCATGTCTCCCCGACATGACAGGCAGTTTACTGTTTTATGTATTTTTGATGACTGCTATTGGCGTGACTACAACGCAACACTAGAATCCTGCCACCACCCCTTATTGCGGAGCGTTTTCGTGAGCCAGTTTGAGAATGTCAGTGTCAGCAAAAAAGCCAATGTCTACTTTGATGGTCGCTGCGTCAGCCACACCATTACCTTGGCCAACGGCGAGAAGAAAACCGTGGGAGTCATTTTCCCCTCACAGCTCACCTTCAACACCGCTGCGGCAGAGATCATGGAAATTATCTCCGGGCGCTGCCGGGTACTGCAGAAAGATGCCAGTGAATGGCAGGAGTACGGTGCTGGCCAGGAGTTCCATGTCCCCGCCAACTCCAGCTTTCAAATTGAAACCCTGGAGCTGGTGGACTACGTCTGCCACTTTGCCTGAAACCTGAACCTGTTGACCGCCTAAGCCAGAGCGGTCAACAACTTCTGGTGAATACCACCAAAACCACCATTGCTCATGATCACGACAGCGTCACCCGGCTTGGCTTCAGCCACAATCCGGCCGATGATGCCATCAAGATCAGTCGCCACTTGTGCTGACACCGGGCTGGCAGCCACCACGGAGCCCAAATCCCAGTCCATACCAGTTGGCTGATACCAGATCACCTCATCCGCCGCCGCCGCTGACGCCGCCAGACCGGCCTTGTGGACACCCAGGCGCATGGTATTGGAACGCGGCTCAATCACTGCCCAGATACGACGCTGGCCCAGCTGAGCGCGCAGGCCAGCCAATGTGGTGCTGATCGCCGTCGGGTGATGCGCAAAGTCGTCATAAACCGCAATATCGCGCACCGTCCCCAACAGCTCCATACGACGCTTTACACCCGGAAATGCCGACAATGCTGCTGCTGACACAGCTGCTGGCACCCCAACATGAGCGGCAGCAGCAATAGCCGCCAGGCCATTACGCACATTATGCTGACCCGTTAATGCCCAATGCACTTCCGCTACGCGCTGACCGGCCTGCCAAACGGCAAAAGCACTGCCATCTTCCTGCAGGTTCTCGGCCTGCCATGCAGGTGCCGCATCCCCAGCCTGCGCCCCTAGTGCCAGATATTGTGTTTCCGACCAACAGCCCTTGGCCACCACCTCAGTCAGTGCAGGCTCATCATTGGGCAACAACACCAGACCATTGCCCGGCACCGTACGCAGCAAATGATGAAACTGACGCTGAATGGCCGCCAGATCATCAAAAATATCGGCGTGATCAAATTCCAGATTATTCAGAATGGCCGTTCGTGGCGCGTAGTGAACGAACTTGGAGCGCTTATCAAAAAAAGCCGAATCGTACTCATCAGCCTCAACCACAAAATAACGCCCACCACCCAGTCTGGCACTGGCGTCAAAACCCTGTGGCACACCACCAATCAAAAAACCTGGCTCCAAACCGGCCTGCTCCAGCACCCATGCCAGCATGGTGGTGGTAGTGGTTTTGCCATGCGTACCTGCCACCGCCAGCACATGACGCCCCTGCAATACCTGCTGAGCCAGCCACGCCGGGCCAGAGGTATAAGGAATACCTTCATTCAGCACATATTCAACTGCCGGATTACCACGACTCATGGCATTGCCGATGACCACCAGATCCGGACGTGGCTGCAAGTGCTCAGGCTTGTAGCCTTCATTGAGCACAATGCCCTGCGCTTCGAGCTGTGTGCTCATCGGCGGATAAACCCCGGCATCACTGCCGCTGACCTGATGCCCCAAGGCCTTTGCCAGCACCGCCAGCGACCCCATGAATGTGCCGCAGATACCTAAAATATGAATATGCAAATTAGTTTCCTTCTACCGCTACCGGCAAAATATCGGGAAAAAACTGAAGCGCCAGCACCATGACAATCAACAGTGGTGCAAAGGCAAGCAGCAATCCACGCCCTCGACTGACCTCAAGCGCATGCTGGTAGATATAGGCACGCGCCCACAAACTCCAGAATGCCAACACGATCTGAACCAGCATCACTAATGGCAATAGCGCCATATCGGCATTAACCATTAACGTCAGTGGCGCAGCCATCAGTGTAATGGCGGTATCAACCAGAACCAGACCGGTAAAGGTCTGCACCCAGCGCATCTGCCAACCACGACGAGCCAGCATGCCATATACCCAGGCAGCCTCGACCACCAGGCTCAATACGGCCAGCTGCAAAATAGGCTTGTCCATGCCCGAGTCAGACATTTGCTGAATCAGCAAACTCAGACCGATATTAAAAATCAGCAGAGGCCAGATCAGTCTGGGGGCATAAGGAATATCTTCTGGCCGTGCTCTAAACAGCAAAACCTGCCAACCCATCGACAAAACCGCTTTCATGACTCACTCTTTACGCTTAAGGACACCAGTCAAGGATTCTCGCAAGGATAACGACATCCGTCACCCAGTCTTAGCAGTAAAATCACTCCGGAGATCAACTAAATATGCTGGAACGCGAACCACCACCCTCAAACTTCAAGCCACTTGGGCGTTTTCTGTTGTTTTTATTAGCCGTCACACTAGGTATCGCTGGCGTATCACTGCTAATCGGACTTGCTCTTGCTACCTGATTACTGGAAAATGCGCGGTTTTCAACCGTTTCGGTAGAGCTGATTATGAGTGCCAACTCGTCCAATACGCGTCCTCTTGTAGGCATCATCATGGGATCACAGTCTGACTGGTCCACCATGGAGCATGCAGCTGCCACTCTCAGCAAATTGGGCGTGGCCTTCGAAGCTGAAGTGGTGTCGGCTCACCGTACACCGGACAAGCTCTTCGCCTATGCCGAAACCGCCGCCAGCCGTGGCATTCAGGTCATTATTGCTGGTGCAGGCGGCGCAGCACATTTGCCCGGCATGTGTGCTGCCAAAACGGCACTGCCCGTACTCGGCGTTCCAGTACAGTCCCAGGCATTAAGTGGCCTGGACTCTCTGCTGTCTATCGTGCAAATGCCCGGCGGTGTTCCGGTAGGCACACTGGCCATTGGCAAAGCAGGCGCAATCAATGCAGCGCTGCTGGCCACCCAAATACTGGCGCTGCATGATGACTCGCTCAAAGCCGCCATCGACGCATTCCGCCAGCAACAAACCGACACGGTATTAGCCAACCCAATTCCCGGCGTGATTAATCCGGTGCAGTCATGAGTTTACGTATTGGCGTACTGGGCGGTGGACAATTGGGCCGCATGATGGCTCTGGCTGGCTATCCACTCGATTTGTCATTCAGTTTTTTTGATAGCGCCAGTGACTGCCCTTCGGCAGCCTTGGGTGCACGCTTTGAAAACCTGCAGGCATTTATCGATTCTGCCGATGTGTTCACCTATGAGTTCGAGAACATTCCAACCGACTGGGTGAATGCCATTGCCGCACAAAAGCCGGTATTTCCAGGCGTCAAGTCACTGGCTATCTCACAAAACCGACTGAATGAAAAAAAACTGTTTGCTGAGCTGAATATCCCGTCAGCACGTTATGCCAGCATTCACAACGCAGATGACTTGCAACAGGCAACACAAACCCTCGGTCTGCCGTTGGTGGTCAAAACCGTCACCGATGGCTATGACGGCAAGGGTCAATTTTTATTGCGCAGCGAAGATCAGCTGGCCGCCTGCTGGGATGCACTGGGTCAGCAAGTACCACTGATTGCTGAAGAGTTTATACAGTTCAAACGTGAGTTATCGATTATCGCTGTGCGTGGCCAGCAGGGTGATACCCGCTTTTATCCACTGGCCGAAAACCATCATCATCGTGGCATTCTCAGTCACTCCATCGTGCCTGCACCCAATCTGGATGAAAACACCCAGCTCATGGCCGAGCGCTATATCTCGTCTATCCTGCACGAGATGAACCATGTTGGCGTACTGACACTCGAACTGTTTGAAACACGACATGGCCTGCTGGCCAATGAAACCGCACCAAGAGTACACAACTCCGGCCACTGGAGCATCGAAGGCGCCCATTGCTCACAATTCGAGAATCATGTGCGTGCAGTTGCCGGATTACCGCTCGGCTCTACTCGTGCAGAAAAACCAAGCGCCATGCTCAATATTATCGGGCAACACCCCAGCAGCCCTGACGTATTGCAAGTCACCGATGCACACCTGCATTTGTATGGCAAAAGCGAACGCGAAAACCGCAAACTAGGGCATATCACCGTCACCGCAGACTCTTATGCCGAGCTGAACATGCGTATCAGTCGTCTGGCCGATGCGCTGCCCAATCCAATGGCACTACATCTCTCACGTTAATGATCATGACCGCTTGACGACTGTGTCGCCTGGCCTAGTATGGGGCGACACAGGAGAGTACGGCATGAGTAAACCTGAAGACCATAGTGGCAAGCGCTTTATCAAACTGGCCGGAATGACCGCACGCATCAGCACCGATGTAGCGCGCAGCCGCTGGCAGCGACTATGGCAAAGTCAAAGCAAACACAGTGAGCATGATGCCGAACTATTCAAACGCGTCGGCACCGAAATCGCCAAAACCCTGGGTGACATGAAAGGTGCCGTGATGAAGGTCGGCCAGGTCGTATCGCAGTACAGAGACGTACTGCCCAAAGAACTGGTTGATGCCCTGTCATCGTTGCAGAAAGACTCCGTACCACGCCCGTTTGCCGAACTAAAGCCTAGACTGCAAGCCGCTTTTGGTGATCAGTTTGAGCAACGGTTTGCATCCATTGACAGCCATGCCATTGCTTCTGCCTCAATCGCACAGGTCCACCGTGCACGCTTGCACAGTGGACAGGAAGTCATCATCAAGGTGCAATATCCCGGCATTGAGCACGCCATTCACAGCGATATAAAACAACTACGTCTGGCACTCAAGATTGCACGTGTGCTACCTGTTTCCGGAGCTCTGCTGGATCAACTCTTTGATGAGATCAGCCAAAGTCTGGCCAATGAGCTGGATTATGAGCAAGAAGCAGCCGCCATTAATGCATTTCGGGAGTTTCATGCCCATGACCCCAAGGTGGTTATTCCTCAGGTTATTCCTGACTTGAGCAGCCGCCATGTGCTCACACTCAGTTATGAGCCAGGTGACCCGTTAGGAGAGTTGGACCAGCGTTATGACCAAACCCAGCGCAATGCAATTGGCAGCCTGCTGTTTCGTACCATGGGTGCCCAGCTTTACCACTTTGGCCGCATGCACTGCGACCCTCACCCGGGCAACTTTGCGGTCAGACCCGACGGCTCGTTAGTCATTTATGACTTTGGCTGCATCAAACGCCTGCCTGCTGGCATCACCGACATCTATCGCCAGCTGACCCTATCAGCACTTGCTGGTGACGCCAGTGCTGTCGAGTCAGGCCTGATTCGCCTGGGCGCACGCAATACACACCACACCATGGCCATGCCATTGGACTTTTACCGCCCGTGGATACGTTTGGCTCAGGATAGTCTGGGCGCCACAGAGCCTGTTGATTTTGGCAGCTTTCCACTCGCTGAACGCGCCATCAAGCTCAGCCGCAAGGCGCTACCTCATTGGCGCGCCTTTCAGCCGGTACCCGATCTCGTCATGATTAATCGGGCATTAGGGGGACATTACTGGAATTTACGTCAACTGGGCTGCCGCCTCAGCACTCGCTCATTGATCGAACAAGTGCTGGGCGAATAACTCAGTTGTCGTCAGGAACGTAATAGACACTACCACTGGATGTGCGAATTTCGCGCATACGGCCAGCAGGCTTTGGTTCCACATTTGCAGGTGAGGCACTCGTTGCTGGGGCTGGAGCAGCCTGAGTCGGAGCAGGGGCCGAACTATCTGGCACATAATAAACCGCACCACTCGAAGTACGAATCTCACGCTGACGCACCGGTTCTGACGGCGCGGGCTGCGCTACTGGTGCCGGTGCCGGTGTAGTTGGCGCTGGAGCGGGCTCCTGCAACATCGGCATAGGGGCAAAAGCCGCGTCAGACCGATCAGGCTGCGTTGGCGTGAATGGTTGTGCTCGCTCAGAGGAGTGAGAAACAGGCGGCTCAAAACGCTGAGGTGGTTGCTGCGGTTGTGACTGTAATTGCTGCGTCTGTGGCTGCGGTTGCGGCTGGGCCTGTGGAGGAGCTGTCGTCATAGGTGTCGCCTGAATCGGCTGCTCTGGCAGCTCTGCCGCAAACACAACCGGAGACTCTGATTGTGTTGGCTGGCTGGGAGCAACACTCGGAGCCACAACAACAGTTTCAGCCGGAACCGACTCTATTGCTTTAGGCGGGACAGAGCGACTGGATGCTTCATTGACTGGGGCTGCATCACGCTGACGTCCACCTTGATAAATATCCTGAATGTTCTCTGGCAAACGTGTCAGACGACCGCGAGAGTCAACGCCCAGATCAACCCGACGAATAGAGCCATATTGACGATTGGTCAACGCCGTTGCCGACTGCGCATCACGAACCACCGTAGGCTGTAAAAACACCAGCAGATTACGTTTGACACGGCTATCGCTGGTTGAACGGAACAAAATGCCTAAACCAGGAATATCACCCAGCAACGGCACCTTGCTCACCGACTTGGTCACGTCGTCCTGCACCAGGCCACCCAGCACGATGGTCTGACCATCGTCAGCCAGAATCGTGGTTTTGATAGAGCGTTTGTTGGTAATCAAATCCGCTGAATTAACACCTTCTGCAGATGGCACCACCGATGACACTTCCTGCTCCACTTCCAGCAGAATCGTACCACCACCACTCAGCGTCGGTGTTACCTTCAAGGTAATACCCACATCCTGACGCTCGATGGTGGTAAACGGGTTGGTAACACCAGAGCCAACCGTTGCCGTAGAACCCGTAATAAACGGCACGTTCTGACCAACCACAATTTTGGCTTCCTGATTATCCAGCGTCATGATGCTGGGGGTGGACAGCAGGTTGGCATCCGTCACGGAGTTCAACGCCTGAATCAACGCCCCGTAGAACGTACGATTGCCATCTGAGTCGGTACGGCTTGTGCCCAGGCCAATGGCAGCGCCATTACCAATACCGGCCTGATCAAAACGCTCTGTCGCCGCCGCAATCGCCAGATTGGCAATGCTGGCACCGGCATTATTGAAGTTGATAATGCCCACACCACGCGATGGATCGCCCGCGGCCCATTGCACGCCCAATTGAGCCGCATTGTCACCAGACACCTCAACAATCGCTGCCTGAATCAGCACTTGTGCACGACGAACATCCAGCTCCTTCAGCACCGACTCCACTTGTCGGATCTGTGACGATGAAGCACGCACAATCAACGCATTTTGTGACTCGTCGGCAGTCAAACTGGCCGAACCTACCGTAATAGTAGTAGCGCCAGAACCCCCACGATTGGTCGCACTACCACCCTCGGCAGTCGTGGAAACATTGGCCGTAGTGGTGCTTGAGCTACTACGCTGGTCTCCAGTCGACAATACACCACGCAAAACCTCTGCGACCTGACGGGCATTGGCAAACTGAAGCCGGAACACACGCACGGCATCCATGCTGACCTCAGGTGCCTCATCCAGAGAGCGAACCAAGGCACGCACACGATCACGTAAAGCACGATCACCACGTACAATCAGACGATTACTACGCTCATCCACCACAATGCGGACACGCCCTGTAGACGGCGCTGCTTTAGCCGCTGCCGCCCCGGTTTCCACACTTTCCAGAATCGTCACCAGATCCGATGCCTTGCTATTCACCACCGGCATAATTTCAATCGCATCATCCAGCTGACCACTATCCAGTTCACGAATAATGGCCTCCATCGCATCCGCATTACTGGCGCGATCAGAAATCACCAACGCATTGGCACCCGGCACAGCTGCCATATGGGCAAATTGCGGCATCATGGGGCGCAAGGCTGCCAACAACTCATTGGCGCTCGCCTGCTCCAACACCACCACGCGCGTGACCAATTGCTCCCCGGTCGACACGCCACCCAGATCAACACGCACGCCTGACTGACGAGCATTGGCATCCGGCATGATCTTGACCACAGGCCCGCTAGGTACAGCAGCAAAACCATTGATACTCAGTACACTCTGAAACAGTTCATACAGTTCACGCGCATTCAGGGCCTTGCTGGAAACAACCGTGACCGTCCCCTTGACACGCGGATCAACCACAAAGTTCTTGCCGGTAATCTCGGACATCTCGCTGACCAGAGCAGAAATATCAGCGTCTTTTAAGTTAATTTTCCAAGTCTGATTCGCCAGTACAGGCGTAGCGATCAGCATCAAGCTCAGAGCAAGTGGTTTTAAGATTGGCATTTTCATGGATTAGAGCTTCTGTTCCAAAGTAATCGTTTGTGCTCCGCGCTGAACTTCAACGCGCGCATTTCCTGCTTCTTGTAATTGATTCATGACCTGCTGATCGGCTTCCAGGTCTTGTCCTACCGACTGACCATTGATGCTGACGATTCGATCACCGGGCTGCAAACCAAAACGCTGCATCATTTCCTTGGGAGCAGTGACACTCACCACATAACCGCGCGACGTTCTACGCAGCCCCATCTGCCTCATCGCAGCCAATGGTGAATTAGCCAATTGTGTGGCCATCTGTGCCAATGCAGCCCGAGTTTGCTGCGCATTCTGCGCTGCACGATCCGGAGCCACTGGCCCCGGAGCCGCAGCAGGTGTTTCGTCAAAACGCAGAGTTTCTTCCCGACCTGCCCGCAACAACACCACGCGATCAGCATACACCTGATCCAGGGTAGCACCACCCGGCACCTTGTCACCCGGCTTGAAAGACTCAACCTGTGCCGCACCGCGCTCAGCAATAAATGCGCGCGCCTGCTCTGGCACGGAGCTTTCCATCACACCAGTTAAGCGCAGCTGTAATGTGGTATTCACTGCCTCGGCCTGTACCGCCGTCTGCCGATCACCAAATACCGCCGCAATCTGCTCTGGCTGCACCCGCACTTCGGCAGCTACAGGGGTCACCGCAGCAGGCACAGGCAACACAGCGGCTGGGCCCTGTAACAACAGCCACAAGACACGCCCCAATAACCATGCCAAGACAATAATCGACAGCACAAAGACAATATTTGCTGTGCGCTCACTGCGCGCCTGCTGTAATAACAATTGCAAACGCTCAGTCATGCCAACCAACTCGCTTGTTATTTTTTTCAGCAGCTGATGATGCCATAAATTCAACCATCTGCATCACAAAGGCTCCGCCACGGTTAGTACAATTAAATCCGGATCATTTTGTGTGACATAACCAGGCTTGAGTCGCAACAAGCGATCCCTCAACTGCCACTGCACCCGGTGATCTGCCGTCAGTGTCATAGTGGCCAGCGCCTCACCCGCATCCGTTGTCAGATTCGCCACCAGATTTTGCTCTTGCAGACTCAACTGAATCACTGCCGCCGGCAAAGTGACTTCCTGCACCTGCCCCTGCAACACCAGGCGCATGGGGCCCCCAGCCGTCAACAAACGCCCTGCCGCCTGCTTCCATTCACCACTACGAGCTCGCGCCACACTGACATTACTGCCACGCCATGCAGGCATTACAAAATCAGCAGGCAAACCTGGCAAGGCACCCGCAGCCAGAACCACCATGGGAATATCCATGTTCCAGCCAAACAAGCCTTTGTTCGCAATCAAATCCGCCGTTACCGCACTACGCACACGCAAGTCACCTTGCAAACTGAGTGTAAACACACCCCGCTGACGCCAATTCCAATCAACATACATGGGGAATTGCTTAAAGCGGCCGGTAACCTGACCACTAAAAATTGTGCCTCCCCAACGTTCGGCCTGAAAACCCGCTGGCAATGAAGATTGCAGAATACGCGCTGGCGCATGCGCAAGCAGCGACAAAAGTAACACCAAAATAAAAGGTAGTAACAGCCAGCGACGACTCAAACGCACACAAACCCCCTCGGTCAGACTCATATATTGCTGTTATGGGTGCAATTGACTCGCATGATAACCATAAAACCACCAGATGTTATGTGCTTTTATGGTTACAGCCAGAGACACCTCACCACACCAATAAAAAAGCCCATTTGAAAACCAAATGGGCTTCGCTGACATCCAGCTTGAAACTAAAACGGAATATCGTCGTCAAAATCATTCATTGCCGCCGGGGCAGCCGGGTTTGGCCGCTGCTGGGCAGGTGCTGCGCGCTGTGGTGCAGCAGATGCTGATGGCGAGGAATCAAAATTGGCATAGTCCGGCATGGGCTGTTGATCCACGTCATTGGAAGCGCCACCCTTGCTGTCCAGCATTTGCAGGTTATTGCCCTTGATTTCGGTGCTGTAACGATCCTGGCCAGTTTGCTTGTCCTGCCACTTGCGTGTGTGCAGAGAGCCTTCCAGAAACACCTTGGAGCCCTTGCGCAGATATTCACCGGCAATTTCGGCCAGACGCCCATAAAACACCACGCGATGCCACTCGGTTTGTTCCTGCATGGCACCTGTATTCTTGTCTTTCCAGGACTCACTGGTGGCCACCGTAATATTCGCCACAGCACCACCAGAAGGCAGGTAACGCACTTCGGGGTCACGACCCAGATTACCGATCAGAATGACCTTATTAACCCCACGCATTGATGCCTCCAATTCTACTTGTCATGTAACTCACAACTTTAGACCAGCACTGCCTTAATCGCCAGTATCAACTCGACTTAATTAGCACCGGCATGTCATCCAACAGGCTGGCCTGCCACACGGCAGCATCCACCTTCAGGTATAACAGCTGATCATCCGCCAACAACACCAGCTCTTCAACACCCGGCAACAGGCGTATTTGCTCAATCTGCTGACCACTCAACGCTTGCTCAGGCTGCAACACCACACTCTGCCAATAACGTGGCGAGACCATATAAAACGCCCGCCACAACCAGAACATGACAACCACCGCCAGCACCCAGAATAATATCGATGCATTACTATGTTGCAGCAATAGCCCACCCAAAGCACCTCCCATGAAAGCACCGGCAAACTGACTCGTACTATAGATACCCATGGCAGTGCCTTTGCTTTCTGGCGGACACATCTTACTCACCAGAGACGGCAGCAACGCTTCCAGCAAGTTGAAAGCGAAAAAGAACAGGCCAACCGCCAGCATCAGCGTCCACAAGACACCTTGCCCTAACGCCAGCACAGGCATCGACATCAACAACAGCGCAATGGCAGACAAGTACACCAGACGAATTTTCTGTTTCTTCTCGGCAATCACCACTGCCGGCACCAACACCACAAAAGATAGCAACATCACCGGCAAATAAAGCCAGCCATGCTGCACAGCTGGCAGACCTGAACCAACCAACAGTCCCGGCAAGGCGACAAAACACGCCATCATGATAAGGTGAAGACTGAAAATGCCCAGATTCAAACGACGCAACTCGGGCAATGCCAACATGCTGCGCAACTGATCACCGTAATCTGCTGGCAATTGCCGTACTTGCTGACCACGTGGCAACCACAATAACGCCAGCAATATGGCGATCCCACCCAGCACAGACGTTGCAATAAATAAACCCGCCAACCCCAAACTGGCTGCCAACCAGGGACCGACTACAAACGACAGCGCAAATGCCAAACCAATGCTCATACCCAGAATGGCCATACCCTTGCTGCGATTTTCATCTCGCACAAGATCCGACATCAACGCCATCACCACCGCAGAGATTGCACCGGCTCCCTGCAAAAAGCGCCCGGCAATAACACCCCAGATTGTGTCTGATGCAGCAGCCAGAAGACCGCCCAGCACAAACAACAACAAACCCAGCAGAATGAGTACACGACGATCATAACGATCAGCCCACAGGCCAAATGGAATTTGCAGCATGAGCTGAGCCAGCCCATAAGATCCCACCGCCAGACCAATCAAAAAGGGGCTAGCGCCCTGAAGCTCTACCCCATAAATGGCAAACACGGGCAAGATCATGAACAAGCCCATCATGCGCAATGAAAAAATACTCGCCAACGACAGCACCGCTCTACGTTCAACGGCGGAAAAAGCACTCATATCCAACCAAACCCAAACAAGAAGACGGCGATTCTAACAGGTGTTTGCAGCACATCACTCCTCAACAACTGAACTTGTACGCTGGGATTGTTGCGCTCATTGCGTATACTGGCTGATTGTTTGATTAATGACGGCATTGGCATGAGCAGCATCAAAGTACGTGGCGCACGCACGCACAATTTAAAGAATATCAACATTGACATTCCACGCGACAAACTCGTCGTTATTACCGGACTGTCGGGCTCGGGCAAATCATCACTGGCGTTTGACACCCTGTATGCTGAAGGGCAGCGTCGCTATGTCGAATCACTGTCTGCTTATGCGCGCCAATTTTTATCATTAATGGAAAAGCCTGATGTTGACCACATCGAGGGCCTGTCACCCGCCATCTCGATTGAGCAGAAATCAACATCGCACAACCCCCGCTCAACCGTTGGCACCATTACTGAAATTCATGACTATCTGCGTCTGCTGTTTGCCCGTGTCGGCACACCTCGCTGCCCTGAGCACCAGGTCGAGCTGGCCGCACAAACCGTCAGCCAGATGGTTGATCATGTCCTGGCCTTGCCCGAAGGCTCGCCCTGGATGCTGCTGGCTCCGGTAGTACGTGAGCGCAAGGGTGAACACCTGCATGTATTTGAACGACTGCGCGCTGACGGCTTTGTACGTGCCCGCATCAATGGCCTGGTGGTTGATCTGGATGAAGCCCCCGCGCTCGACAAACAACGCAAACACACCATTGAAGTGGTCGTGGATCGCTTCAAGGTGCGACCAGACCTTGGACTGAGACTGGCTGAGTCATTTGAAACCGCATTGCGCATTGCCGAAGGCCTGGCCTGGGTAGCTCCTCTGGAAGGCAATGCCGAGCCTATGGTGTTCTCAGCCAAGTACAGCTGCCCTCATTGCGGTTACGCCATCACGGAAATGGAACCACGCCTGTTCTCGTTCAATAATCCGGCAGGTGCCTGTTCCAGCTGTGACGGATTAGGTGTGCGCCAATACTTTGATGCCAAACGACTGATCACTCAGCCTGAGCTATCGCTGGCCGAAGGCGCGATCCGTGGCTGGGACAAGCGCAACTTCTACTACTACGCCATGCTGGAAGCGCTGGCGACACACTATCAATTCAGTCTGGACACCCCGTGGCAAGATCTGCCCGCCAAGGTTCAACATGTCCTGCTGGAAGGCTCTGGCGAAGAGACCATTACCTTCAACTACACCGGTGATCGCGGTAAGCAGGTACTGCGTCAACACGTATTTGAAGGCATTTTACGCAACCTGGAACGCCGCTATCGCGAAACAGAATCCAACAGCATGCGTGAAGAACTGGCCAAATACCTGACATCGGCGGCTTGCAGCGACTGCGGTGGATCTCGCTTGCGTACAGAAGCACGCCATGTCTATGTTGAAAGTCACAATCTGCCTGCGATCTCACAAATGCCGATTGCCGCTGCCTGTGATTATTTTCATGGCTTGCAGCTGACCGGCGCCAAAGGTGAAATTGCCGACAAGATCCTGAAGGAGATTCGTGAGCGTTTGCAGTTTCTGGTCAATGTAGGTCTTAACTATTTAAGTCTTGCCCGATCTGCCGAAACCCTTTCCGGTGGCGAGGCTCAGCGCATTCGTCTGGCCTCACAAATTGGTGCTGGCCTGGTTGGTGTCATGTATGTACTGGATGAACCCTCCATCGGCCTGCATCAGCGTGATAACGAGCGCCTGCTGAAAACCTTGATTCACCTGCGTGATCTGGGCAACTCGGTACTGGTGGTTGAGCATGATGAAGACGCCATTCGTGCCGCCGACTTCATTATCGATATTGGCCCTGGTGCTGGTGTACATGGTGGTGAAATCATTGCCCAAGGCCAGCTGGCTGACATTATCAATGAACCTGCCTCACTGACCGGTGACTATCTGGCAGGTCGTCAGGGCATCAGCATTCCCAGCCGCAAGCAGCCAGATCCAAAGCGACAACTGCGTATTGTCGGCGCAACCGGCAATAATCTGCGCAATGTCACCGTCGATATCCCTATTGGCCTGATGACCTGTATTACCGGCGTCTCTGGCTCAGGCAAATCAACCCTCATTAACGCCACGCTCTACCCTATTGCCGCACATTTGCTGAATGGTGCCAATGAACGCACACCAGCACCACACGAGCGCATTGAAGGCATGCAACATCTGGATAAAGTGGTGGACATTGATCAAAGCCCGATTGGTCGAACACCACGCTCCAATCCAGCCACCTATACCGGCATTTTCACGCCGATACGCGAATTGTTTGCTGGCACACAAGAAGCTCGCTCACGCGGCTATGGCCCAGGGCGCTTCTCTTTTAACGTCAAGGGTGGGCGTTGTGAGGCCTGCCAGGGTGATGGCGTCATCAAGGTTGAAATGCACTTCCTGCCGGATGTCTATGTACCCTGTGATATCTGTCACGGCAAGCGCTACAACCGCGAAACGCTGGACATCCGCTACAAAGGCAAAAGCATTGATCAGGTGCTGGAAATGACCGTCGAAGTAGCACGCGAGTTCTTTGATGCAGTCCCCGCACTGGCCAGACGCCTGCAAACCCTGATTGATGTTGGCCTGTCCTATATCACCCTTGGCCAGGCAGCTACCACCTTATCAGGCGGCGAGGCACAACGCGTCAAACTGGCGCGCGAACTGGCCAAACGCGATACCGGCAGTACACTGTATATTCTTGACGAACCCACTACAGGCCTGCACTTTCATGACATCAAAAAACTGATGGAAGTGCTCAATGCCTTGCGTGACCACGGCAACACCGTGGTGATTATCGAGCACAACCTCGACGTCATTAAAACGGCTGACTGGATTATTGATCTGGGCCCTGAAGGTGGTAGTGGTGGTGGCGAAATCGTAGCGTATGGCACACCTGAGGCTGTTGCAGCCAATGAGCAGTCACACACTGGCCGTTTCCTGGCACCGTTACTACAGAAGCCTCACTGACAAAAACTCAGGACATAAAAAAGCCGGCTAATGCCGGCTTTTTTAACTAAGTCATTAAATGACTTATTCAGCGTCAACAGCAGCTGAAGTCAGTTCACGATCAACCAACTCAACATAAGCCATAGGCGCATTGTCACCTGGACGATTGCCAGCCTTCAAAATACGCAGATAGCCGCCGTTACGCTCTTTATAACGCGGGCCCAGCACGGTAAACAACTTGCCTACCATTTCTTTTGAACGTGTACGTGCGAACGCCAAGCGGCGGTTAGCCACTGTGTCGTTCTTTGCCAGCGTAATCAACGGCTCGGCAACACGGCGCAGTTCTTTTGCTTTTGGCACTGTGGTACGAATCAATTCGTGCTCAAACAGTGACACAGCCATATTTTGAAACATGGCACCACGGTGGGCGGTGGTACGACCCAGTTTTACACCACTATTACGATGACGCATGGCAGTATTCCTACACTAATTCAGTTGATGATCAACGTGAACGAAAGTTCAGTCGATCATCGTTGCGGAGACTGGCTGGCGGCCAGTTCTCAAGACGCATGCCCAAAGACAAACCTTTCGAAGCCAACACGTCCTTGATTTCCGTCAAGGACTTCTTGCCCAGATTTGGTGTTTTCAACAGCTCTACTTCAGAGCGTTGCACCAAGTCACCGATATAGTAAATATTCTCGGCTTTCAAGCAGTTAGCAGAACGAACAGTCAATTCCAGATCGTCTACTGGACGCAGCAGCAATGGATCTACTTCAGGCTCATTGCCTACTTTAGATGCCACTGGGCTATCAGCTTCCAGATTCACGAACACCGAAATTTGCTGTTGCAAAATCGTGGCTGCGCGACGAATAGCTTCTTCAGGATCGATAGTGCCGTTAGTTTCCAGGTCAATAACCAGCTTATCAAGGTCGGTACGTTGCTCAACACGAGCACTCTCAACAACGTAAGACACACGACGCACAGGGCTAAATGACGCATCAAGCAACAAACGACCGATTGGACGAGAATCCTCGTCATCATAACGACCATCTGCCGGCTCATAACCACGGCCACGAGCAACACGTAACTTCATTTTCAGATGCGCATTGGCAGCCAAAGTAGCAATTACATGACCTGGATTGACGATCTCGACATTGTGCGGCAACGACAAGTCAGCAGCCGTCACTTCGCATGGACCTTTAATGTCCAGGGCAAGAACAGCTTCTTCTTGCTCGTGCAATTTAACAGCCAGGCCCTTCAGGTTAAGCAGGATTTCAATAACGTCTTCCTGTACACCTTCAATGGCACTGTACTCGTGTTCCACACCGTCGATCTCAACATCAACAACAGCAGCACCTGGCATCGAAGACAGCAGGATTCTGCGCAGTGCGTTGCCGAGCGTATGGCCAAAGCCACGCTCTAGCGGTTCCAACGTGACCTTTGCACGGCTTACACTGGCAGCCTGTACATTGATCGCGCTTGGCGTCAAAAATTCATTGACCTGTGACATGGACGACACCTCAAATCAATCGATTACTTGGAGTACAACTCAACGATCAAGTTTTCGTTGATTTCGGAGGACAGATCCGAGCGCTCTGGACGCGACTTGAATGTGCCTTCCAGCTTGGTGGTATCTACTTGAATCCAAGCAGGAACACCGCGCTGTGCAGCCAACTCAAGAGCGTTCTTAACACGCAATTGGTTTTTCGCTTTTTCGTGAACCGTGATCACTGCACCCGGAGCTACCTGAAAGGAAGCCACGTTTACACGAACACCATCAACTAGGATAGCGCGATGGCTTACCAGCTGACGTGCTTCAGAGCGAGTTGAACCAAAGCCCATACGATAAACAACGTTATCAAGACGTGACTCTAGCAGTTGCAACAGGTTCTCACCGGTTGCACCTTTAAGACGAGCTGCTTCTTTGTAGTAGTTGCTGAACTGACGCTCAAGCACACCATACATACGGCGAACCTTCATCTTTTCACGGTGCTGTGTACCGTAGTCGGACATACGTCCTTTACGTGACGCACCATGGACACCTGGAGGGGTGTCTGCTTTACATTTCGAATCCAGCGCACGAACGCCGCTCTTCAGTTGAAGATCGGTCCCTTCGCGACGGGAGAGTTTACACTTCGGGCCAATATAACGAGCCATTTTCCCAGTCTCCTCTTACACGCGACGCTTTTTCGGCGGACGGCAGCCGTTATGTGGAATGGGGGTTACATCTGAAATACTGCTAATTTTATAACCCACTGCATTCAAGGCGCGCACGGCGGACTCGCGGCCCGGGCCCGGTCCTTTCACGAGAACGTCTAAATTCTTTAGACCGTAATCGAGGGCTGCCTTACCGGCAACCTCAGCAGCAACCTGCGCTGCAAAAGGAGTGGACTTACGGGAACCGCGGAAGCCCTGACCACCCGAAGTGGCCCAGGCCAGTGCGTTACCTTGTCGATCGGTAATCGTCACAATGGTGTTATTAAAAGAAGCATGAATGTGCGCGATACCGTCAGAGACCTGACGGGTCACCTTCTTGCGACCGCGCGAATTATCTTTTGCCATCTTTTAGCTTCCGAGTTCTACAAAAATTAGTTCTTACGAACGGCTTTACGCGGGCCCTTACGGGTACGCGCATTTGTCTTGGTGCGCTGTCCACGGACTGGCAAACCACGACGATGACGCATGCCACGATAGCAGCCTAAATCCATGAGACGCTTGATGTTCATAGATACTTCACGACGGAGGTCACCCTCAGTCGTAACTGCTGCCACTTGGGCACGCACCTGATCAAGTTGCGCATCCGACAATTCCCGAATCTTGGTTTCAGGCGCAATACCAACTGCCGCAAGGATTTTGGCAGATGTTGTGCGACCGATACCAAAGATGTAGGTCAATGAGATGACCGCATGCTTGTTATCAGGAATGTTGACGCCGGCAATACGAGCCATTGACATTTACTCCACTTTTTAGGCGTATCAGTACGATTACATACTGGGCGTGAAAGGCGCGAGAGTTTAGCGACTTAACACCAACTATGCAACCGCCTGACGATCATTAACCTTGACGTTGCTTGTGGCGCGGTTCCGCGCTGCAAATAACCCGAAGGCTTCCGTTGCGGCGCACAATCTTGCAGCTGCCGCAAATTTTCTTTACTGAGGCTTGAACTTTCATGGTTCACCTACTCCAACAAAACGCAAAAAGGTTCAGCGAATCTGGCCGCTAGGACCGATACCCCTGAGGTTTGCTTTTTTCATCAGGGACTCATACTGATGCGACATCAAGTGCGACTGCATCTGAGACATGAAGTCCATGACCACAACAACTACGATCAGCAGCGAGGTACCGCCCAGATAGAACGGGATGCTGAAAGCCACCTGTAAAATCATCGGCAGCAAGCACACTGCCGTGATGTACAACGAACCCATCAGAGTCAAACGACCCATAACAGTATCGATGTAGCGCGTGGTTTGTTCACCAGGACGAATCCCGGGGATATACGCACCAGACTTCTTCAAGTTATCCGCTACATCACGAGGGCTGAATACCAAAGCCGTGTAGAAATAACAGAAGAAAATAATCAACAAACCAAACAACAATAAGTACAAAGGCTGCGCCGGAGCCAAAAGCAATGACATTTCCTGCAGCACTTTCTGAACAGCATTCGGATTAGGCGATTGCGCAAACCACTGCCCCAAGCTGGCTGGGAACAGCAACAGCGAACTGGCAAAAATGGCAGGAATAACACCGGCCATGTTCAGCTTTAACGGCAAATGGCTTTGCTGAGCAGCAAATACCTTACGGCCTTGCTGACGCTGTGCATATTGCACGGTAATACGACGCTGACCACGCTCAATAAAGACCACCGCACCAACAACAGCAATGGCCAACAACAAAATAATCAATAAGCCGATAACACTTATTTCACCCTGACGCGAAGACTCCAGCGCCATACCAATAGCACCAGGCATACCCGCCACGATACCGGCAAAAATCAGCATGGAAATACCATTACCCACACCGCGCTCGGTAATCTGCTCACCCAGCCACATCAGGAAGATAGCACCAGCCACCAGACTGACTACTGCAGGAATCATGAAGGCCAGGCCCACACTCAAGGTAATACCCTGAGAGATCAAACCTGCCGACATACCCAGCGCCTGGATAAACGCCAATACCACCGTACCATAACGGGTGTACTGGTTAATTTTACGACGACCTGACTCACCTTCTTTCTTGATTGCCTCAAGCGAAGGCACCACAGACGCCGCCAACTGCATAATGATCGATGCCGAGATATAAGGCATGATGCCCAACGCAAGGATCGACATACGCTCCAAAGCGCCACCCGAGAACATATTGAACAAACTCAGGATGGTGTCCTTGTTTTGATCAAACAGTTGGGCTAAACGCTCCGGGTTAATGCCTGGCACAGGAATATGTGAGCCGAGGCGAAACACCAGCAGAGCCAGCAAAAGAAAACCGATACGACGTAACAACTCGGACATGCCTTTCGACATGCCCGGTTTTTGCATCTGTTCACGCGCTTGTTGGGTGCGGGCATTCGCCATACAACTTATTCCTCTACTTTACCGCCTGCGGCTTCAATCGCAGCGCGTGCACCTTTGGTTACTTTCACGCCTTGAATGGTCAGCGCACGACCTACTTCACCGGAAAGAATAATACGTGCACGAGTCATGTCCTTACGAACGATATTGGCATCTTTCAGCGTATCGAGCGTAACCACATCACCATCAACACTGGCAATCTCGGACAAGCGAACTTCGGCTGTCACTTGTTGCAGCAACGAAGTAAAACCAAATTTTGGCAGACGACGATACAAAGGCATTTGACCGCCTTCGAAACCTGGACGCACCTTACCCTTACCGCGAGACTTCTGGCCTTTTACACCAACACCACCGGTTTTACCCAGGCCGGATCCAATACCACGACCACGGCGCTTGGGCGCATGTGTAGAACCAACTGCTGGCTGAAGATCATTAAGTTGCATGATTAACCCTCCACTTTCACGAGGTAATGGACTTTGTTGATCATGCCGCGGTTAGACGGTGTATCAATAACTTCAACTGTGTGACCGATGCGACGCAGGCCCAGACCTTGCAAGCACAACTTGTGATTACGCAGCTTGTGAGCACTTGAGCGCACTTGTGTAACTTTGATGGTTTTCATCGCATTACCCCAGAATTTCTTCCACCGTCAGACCACGCTTAGCAGCGACCTGTTCCGGCGTAGTCATTATGCCAAGACCATTAAAGGTGGCATGAACAACGTTGTTTGCATTAGTCGAACCGTAGCACTTGGCCAAAACGTTCTGTACACCGGCAACTTCCAAAACAGCACGCATTGCACCACCGGCAATAACACCCGTACCTTCAGAAGCTGGCTGCATGTAAACACGAGTAGCGCCATGACGACCATTAATTGGGTGCTGAATGGTGCTGCCATTCAACTCAATCGTGATCATGTTGCGACGTGCTGCTTCCAGTGCCTTCTGAATGGCAGCTGGCACTTCACGCGCCTTGCCACGACCAAAACCAACGCGGCCATTGCCATCACCGACAACTGTCAACGCAGTAAAGGCAAAAATCTTACCGCCTTTAACTGTTTTAGAAACGCGGTTTACTTCAACCAGCTTTTCTACGAAACCTTCATTTTGCTCAAGCTTAGCCATCATCGTGTCCTTAGAATTCCAGACCCGCTTCACGCGCTGCATCTGCTAGCGCCTGAATGCGGCCATGATACTTAAAACCCGAGCGGTCAAATGCAACACGGGTAATTCCTGCCGACTTTGCACGTTCGGCGATTAAAGCACCGACCTTGCGAGCAGCTTCTACATTACCTGTAGCATCTGTGCGCAGATCTGTGTCGAGTGTCGAAGCCTGAGCCAACACCTGACCACCACAAGCAGACAAAACTTGTGCATAAATATGACGTGGCGTGCGGTTCACACAAAGACGTACTGAGCCGTTAGCACGGATTCTTGCACGTGTGCTTGCAGCACGACGAATACGAGCAACCTTTTTATCGTTCATTGCGAGCTACTCCGTTACTTCTTCTTGGCTTCTTTACGCAGCACATTTTCATCTGCATAACGAACACCTTTACCCTTGTAAGGCTCTGGTGGACGGAAGCCGCGTACATTGGCAGCAACTTGACCCAGCAATTGCTTGTCAATTGACTTCAACAAAACTTCTGTCGGTGTTGGCGTTTCCGCAGTGACACCTTCAGGCAGTTCAAAGTCGATGGGATGTGAGTAGCCCAGAGCCAGGTTCAATACCTTGCCCTTAGCAGCGGCCTTATAACCCACACCGATCAACTGAAGCTTGCGCTCAAAACCGGCTGATACACCCACTACATTGTTATTAAGCAATGAACGAGCAGTACCTGTTTGCATCCACGCAGCCTGGCTCTCTTCAGCAGGTGCGAGCTTCAGCTCAGCGCCTTCATGCTTGATAGTAACCAAGGGATGCAGATTCAAAGACAAAGTGCCTTTTGAACCCTTCAAATCCACTTGCTGGCCGTTGATGCTGACATCAACACCAGCCGGAATCGTAATTGGTGATTTAGCTACACGAGACATCTTCGTTCACCCTTAAGAAACAAGTGCAATAACTTCACCACCAACGCCAGCAGCACGTGCGGCGCGATCGGTCAAGATGCCCTTGTTAGTGGAGACGATGAGGATACCCAAACCCTGCTTAACACGGTTCAGTTCATCCTTGCCTTTATAAATACGCAGACCAGGGCGACTTACACGCTTGATCTCTTCGATAACAGGCTTGCCTTCGAAGTATTTCAGCGCGATTGTCAGTGTTGGCTTAACGTCTGAAGATACGTCGAACTTTTCAACATAACCTTCAGCCTGCAACAACTTGGCCAGCGAAACTTTCAATTTTGACGAAGGCATACCAACTGCTGGCTTGCCTGCGCGTTGCGCGTTGCGAATGCGTGTCAGCATATCTGCGACGGTATCTTGCATACTCATTTTCAGTAATCCTCTTACCAGCTGCCTTTAACGACGCCAGGGACATCGCCACGCATAACAGCTTCACGCAGCTTGATACGAGCCAAGCCGAACTTGCGGAAGTAGCCATGAGGACGACCAGTCAAACCACAGCGGTTACGCAGACGGCTTGGGCTTGAATCACGTGGCAGCTCTTGCAAACGCAAAATGGCAGCCCAACGTGCTTCTTCGGTAGCAGACACATCAGCAATAGTCGCCTTCAGTTCTTGACGAAGCTTGGCGTACTTGGCGACGAGTTTCTCGCGTTTAGCTTCGCGATTAAGCATGCTCTTCTTAGCCATGATTCAGCCTCACTTAAACGGGAACTGGAAAGCGCGCAGAAGTGCACGACCTTCGTCATCGGTGCGAGCCGATGTGGTAATAACAACATCCAGACCACGAATGCGATCAATCTTGTCGTAATCGATTTCCGGGAACACGATCTGTTCCTTGATGCCAAGGCTATAGTTGCCACGACCATCAAATGACTTCGGGCTAAAACCACGGAAGTCACGGATACGAGGGATCGTAATACCAACTAAACGATCCAGGAATTCATACATCATGTCGCCACGCAAAGTAACTTTGCAGCCAATGGGCCAACCATCGCGGATTTTAAAACCGGCGATTGATTTGCGTGCGAGAGTGACAACGGGTTTCTGGCCAGAAATCAGCTGCATATCGGCCACGGCACCATCGATAAGTTTCTTATCCTGGCTAGCACCGCCCACTCCCATATTCAGAGTAATTTTTGTGATGCGTGGAACTTCCATCACGTTCTTGAGTCCGAGCTCTTCCTGCAACTTAGGTGCAAGCTCGTTTTTGTACACAGCTCTCAGTCTGGCCATCTCAACCAACCTACCTTACTTAGTTTCGACGACTTCACCGGTGGACTTGAAAATGCGAACCTTATCGCCATTCTCAAGAACCTTGTAACCGATTCTGTCAGCCTTCTGCGTTGCCTGGTTGTATACGGCAACATTAGAAATATCAGTGGACGCTTCGCGCTCAACAATACCACCCGCTTCACCACGGTTAGGATTAGCCTTTACGTGCTTCTTAACCATGTTCAGTCCAGACACGACCACACGGCCTTCGGAGACGCTAGTCACCTTGCCACGCTTGCCCTTGTCCTTGCCTGCAATCACGACGACTTCATCGTCACGCTTGATCTTTGCCATCACTTACACCCCTTAAAGCACTTCGGGCGCGAGGGAGATGATCTTCATAAACTGCTCAGTACGCAGCTCACGAGTCACCGGTCCAAAAATACGCGTTCCGATGGGCGCCTTGTTGTTGTTCAAAATAACGGCAGCGTTATCATCAAAACGGATCAAAGATCCATCAGGACGACGAATGCCTTTCTTGGTACGAACGACAACCGCATTCATTACGTCACCTTTCTTTACGCGAGCGCGCGGAATGGCTTCTTTGACAGTAACTTTGATGATGTCGCCGACCGAGGCATAACGACGATGCGAACCGCCGAGAACCTTGATACACATGACGCGACGGGCACCGCTGTTATCGGCAACCTCTAGCATCGTTTCGGTCTGAATCATTTCTCTCTCCAAACCCCAAAAATGGGAGCCCCATCTAGGGGGCGCGAAATGCTAACTGAAGTGGCTTGCCGTAGCAAGCCAAATACATCAGAGAGCACCAGCCTTTTCAATAACTTCAACCAGTTCCCAGGTCTTAGTCTTGGACACAGGACGACACTCTTTAATTGAAACAGTGTCGCCTTCCTGGCACTGGTTCAGTTCGTCATGAGCATGCAGTTTTGTCGAACGCGTGATGTACTTGCCGTACACAGCGTGCTTGACCTTACGCTCAATCAGCACAACGATGGACTTGTCCATTTTGTTGCTGACGACCTTACCAGTTTGTGTGCGCAGAATTTTCTTATCTTCGCTCATGATCAGTTACCTTGCTTCTCAGTCAGTACCGTCTTCACACGGGCAATATTCTTACGAACAAGACCGAGCTTGTTGTTCTGGTTCAGCTGACCAGTAGCCTGTGCCATGCGGAGTGCGAACTGCTGACGCTGCAGATCACCCAATTCGGCAACCAGCTCTTCGGCAGACTTTTCACGTAATTCATTGCCTTTCATTACATCACCGTCCGAGTCACGATTGTGGTCTTCAACGGCAATTTCGCCGCTGCACGAACAAAGGCTTCACGGGCCAGCACTTCTGGCACACCGTCAATTTCATAAAGCACTTTGCCTGGCTGAATTTCAGCAACCCAGTACTCTACGGAGCCTTTACCTTTACCCATACGCACTTCGAGCGGCTTTTTGGTAATCGGCTTATCCGGGAAAATACGGATGAAGATCTTACCGCCACGCTTAATGCGACGAGAAATAGCACGACGTGCTGCTTCAATCTGACGTGCAGTGATACGACCACGCTCAACAGACTTCAAAGCAATCGTGCCAAAAGACACGGTGCTGCCACGAAGAGCGAGGCCCGTGTTGCGGCCCTTATGGACCTTACGAAACTTGGTACGCTTAGGCTGTAACATGTCTCAACCCCTTAATTCTTCGCACCGCGCTTCTTGGCGGGACGAGCTTCTTCTTGTGGCGCTGGAGCATAAGCCTGATCCATACCGCCCAAGATTTCACCCTTGAAAATCCACACCTTCACGCCGATACAGCCGTAAGTTGTTTCTGCGCGAACAATCGAATAATCGATATCTGCACGCAGGGTATGCAGTGGAACGCGACCTTCACGATACCATTCGGTACGTGCGATCTCGGCACCACCTAGACGTCCGGAGACTTCTACTTTGATACCTTTTGCACCAGCACGCATTGAGTTCTGAACGGCACGCTTCATAGCGCGACGGAACATAACGCGACGCTCCAGCTGTGATGCAATGTTTTCAGCAACCAATTTAGCGTCGAGATCCGGCTTACGGATTTCTTCGATATTGATCTGCACTGGCATGCCCATGATCTTGGCAACATCGGTACGCAGACGCTCAACGTCTTCACCTTTCTTGCCGATCAGAACGCCAGGACGTGCTGTCGAAATTGTGATGCGAGCATTCTCGGAAGGACGCTCGATAAGAATATTACTTACCGATGCCGCCTTCAGACGTGTTTGCAAGAAGTCACGCACTTTTAAGTCAGCCAGCAAAAATTCTGCATATTGCTTAGGGCTGGCATACCAGTTCGCGTTGTGCTTCTTGATGACGCCAAGGCGAATACCGATAGGATGAACTTTCTGACCCATTTCCAGCCCCTTACTTGCCTTCAGCCACGGTGACGGTGATGTGGCAGGTACGCTTGCTGATACGATCAGCACGTCCCTTGGCACGCGGCTGAATACGCTTCAGCGTGATGCCTTCATCCACACAGATAGCTGCGACTTTCAATTCGTCAACATCTGCACCCTGATTGTGCTCGGCGTTGGCAATTGCCGACTCAAGCACTTTCTTAACAAAACCCGCTGCCTTCTTGTCGCTGAAGTTCAGCAGATTGAGCGCAACCTCTACAGACTTGCCGCGCACTTGGTCAGCAACCAGCCTAGCTTTTTGAGCTGAGATTGGTGCGCCACGATATTTAGCGATCGCTTCCATCATCCTCTCCTTATCGCTTCGACTTTTTGTCGACGGCGTGACCACGATAAGTACGGGTCGGTGCAAACTCACCCAGCTTGTGACCGACCATATGCTCGGTTACAAACACAGGAACGTGTTGCTTGCCGTTATGCACGGCAATGGTCAGCCCAACCATTTCTGGCAGAATCATCGAACGACGCGACCAGGTCTTGATGGGCTTTTTCGAGTTGGCTGCCGCAGCTGCTTCCACTTTCACAAACAAGTGGGTATCAACGAACGGGCCTTTTTTCAGTGAACGAGGCACGATTGTTCTCCTCTCATCCCATTACTTGACGCGACGGTCGCGGACAATCATGCCGCTCGTACGCTTGTTATTACGGGTCTTATAACCCTTCGACGGTGTACCCCATGGCGATACTGGTTGAATGCCTTTGTTACGGCCTTCACCACCACCATGTGGGTGATCTACCGGGTTCATGGCCATACCACGAACGGTCGGACGAATACCACGCCAGCGACTTGCACCTGCCTTACCCAGCGAACGCAGACTATGCTCACTATTGGACACCTCACCGAACACGGCACGGCACTCAACGTGAATCTTGCGCATTTCGCCAGAACGCAGACGAACAATTGCGTATGCACCATCACGACCCAGCAACTGAGCTGAAGTACCGGCCGAACGCACCAACTGTGCACCCTTGCCTGGCTTCAATTCGATGCAGCAAATGGTCGAACCCAATGGCATATTGCGCAGAGGCAGAACGTTACCCACTTTGATTGGGGCATCGTTACCTGACTGAACCACATCGCCAACTTGCTGATTCTTGAGAGCAATCATGTAACGACGCTCACCATCAGCATATTTCAGCAATGCAATATGCGCAGTACGGTTTGGATCATATTCAATACGCTCTACAGTGGCAGGAATGCCATCTTTAGTGCGCTTGAAATCGATGACACGATAAAGCTGCTTGTGACCACCACCAATATGGCGCGTGGTAATGCGACCGTTGTTATTACGGCCACCTGTACGTTTCTTGCTCTCAACCAGCGAAGCCAGCGGACGTCCTTTGTGAAGGTGGGTATGTACCACCTTCTCTACAAAGCGACGACCGGGGGAGGTCGGTTTGCATTTTACGATAGGCATGACAGATCTCCTGGCCTTACTCAGCTACAACGGAAGTAAAGTCGATCTCGTTGCCGGCCTTCAAAGAGACATAAGCCTTTTTGTAGTCCTGACGACGACCGAGCGAACGACCGAAGCGCTTATTTTTACCTTTGACCAGCGTGGTGTTCACTTGTTCAACTTCAACTTTGAACAGCTCTTCCACAGCCTTTTTAATTTCAAGCTTGTTAGCATCACGACGCACCTTGAACACAACCTGGTTGTGCTTTTCAGCGATCATTGTCGCCTTTTCGGAGACATGTGGCGCCACAAGAACTTGCAATAAACGTTCCTGGCTCATCCCAATTCCACCTCTAGTTTCTTGGCTGCAGGCACAGACATCAGCACCTTCTCAAAGCCAATCAGACTAACCGGATCCACTGCAGTGGTATCGATAACGTCCACATGCGGCAGGTTGCGAGCAGCCAGATACAAGTTCTCATCGACTGCATCAGTAACGATCAGGGTGTTTGTCAGACCCAAACCAGCGAGCAGGCCCGCCAATTCCTTGGTCTTTGGTGCGGACACAGTGAAGTCGTCAACCAACACCAAACGATCCTGACGTACCAGCTCCGCAAGAATGCACTGCATAGCACCGCGATACATTTTACGGTTAACTTTTTGATCCCAATCTTGTGGGCGAGCAGCAAAGCTTTTGCCGCCTCCACGCCAGATTGGGCTACGGATTGAGCCGGCACGCGCACGACCCGAACCCTTTTGTTTGAATGGCTTCTTACCGCCACCACTTACTTCAGCACGCGACTTTTGCGCTTTGGTACCCTGACGAGCACCCGCCATGTAGGCCACTACGACCTGATGAACGAGGGCTTCGTTGAATTCCTTGCCGAAGGCAACTTCGGACAGCTCAACGGCAGATCCGGAAACAGTCTTCAGGTTCACAATCATTCCCCCTTAGGCCTTGACAGACGGACGCACAATCACGTCGTTGCCAGTTGCGCCCGGAATAGCACCCTTGATAACCAGCACATTGCGCTCGGCATCAACAGAAATGATTTCGAGGCCCTGGATGGTGACTTGTTCATCACCCATGTGACCTGCCATCTTCTTGCCCTTGAACACTTTGCCCGGGCTTTGGTTTTGGCCGGTAGAGCCATGCACGCGGTGAGACACCGAGTTACCGTGCGTAGCATCCTGAGTACGGAAATTCCAGCGCTTAACA
>CAZMVL010000022.1:0-45402 GCA_964569335.1 uncultured Paraperlucidibaca sp. | reverse complement strand
CGCCGACGTGCCAGTGCCCGACATCCTGGCAGCGTTGGACGGCAAGCTGGAAGGCGTCAAGATCGGCATCGAGCGGGACCACCACACCCGTGCGGCGGGCGTGGTGCAGAGCGTCCACCGTCGGCAGGCGGCGCTCGACGCCCACGCGGTGACGGTGCCGGAGCCGCCCCAGGAGCTGAGGTTCCCGGCGCTCGCGGCGCGCTCGGGCACGACGCTGCTGACCGCCGAGCGGGTCGCGGTGGCCGGGCGGCTGGCGCCGACGTCGCTCGCGCTGCGCGGTGGCGCGCGGTTGACGGTGACGGGGCCGAACGGCGCGGGCAAGTCGACCCTGCTGGACGTGCTCGCGGGGACGCGGCCGGCGACCGCCGGCGACGTGCGCCGGGGCGCGGGGGTCCGGGTCGGCTACCTGCGGCAGGAGGCGGAGCTGCCGGCCGAGCGGCGGGCCGCCGACCTGTTCGCGGCCCACGTCGACCGGTTGGTGGCGCGCGGCGTCCTGCCCGACGGGGACGCCGTCGGGCTGGCGTCGCTCGGGCTGCTGCGCCCGCGCGAGGCGGGCAAGCGGGTCGGCGCGCTGTCGACCGGCCAGCAGCGGCGGCTCGAGCTGGCGCTGACGCTGGCCGGACGGCCGCAGGCGCTGCTGCTGGACGAGCCGACCAACCACCTGTCGATCGCGTTGGTCGACGAACTGACCGCGGCGCTCGGGGCGACCGCCGCGGCCGTCGTCGTCGCCACCCACGACCGGCAGCTGCTGCGGGACGTGGCGGCGTGGCCGCGGCTGGCGCTGACCGCGGTCGGGCCGGAAGCCGACGGATCGTCGTCACCCGCGGGAAACGTTAGCTTCCTTACGTTCTGCGATAGTTGACCGAATGTCCGCAACCGCCCCCGCGCCCGCGTCCTCCGGACTGCCGGCCGAGAGCAAGCGCCTGATCGCGCTGCTCGTGATCGCCGCGTTCGTGGTCGTGCTCAACGAGACGATCATGGGCGTCGCCCTGCCGCAGCTGATGGAGGACCTGGCGATCACCGCCACCACCGCCCAGTGGCTGACCACCGGCTTCCTGCTGACGATGGCGATCGTGATCCCCGTCAGCGGCTTCCTGCTGCAGCGCTTCCAGGTCCGCCAGATCTACATCACGGCGATGGTGGCCTTCACGATCGGCACGCTGATCGCGGCGATCGCCCCGGGCTTCGAGGTGCTGCTGGTCGGCCGCGTCGTGCAGGCGATCGGCACGGCGCTGATGCTGCCGCTGCTGATGACCACGGTGATGAACCTGGTGCCCGCCAACCAGCGGGGCCAGGTGATGGGCATGATCGGCATCGTGATCGCGGTCGCCCCGGCGCTCGGCCCGACGATCTCCGGGCTGATCCTCGAGGCGCTGGACTGGCGCTGGATGTTCCTGCTGGTGCTGCCGATCGCGATCGCCAGCCTGCTGATCGGCGTGGCCTGGGTCCGCAACGTGACGTCGCCGCAGGGCGCCCACCTGGACGTGCTCTCGGTCGTCCTGTCGGCGCTGGCGTTCGGCGGCATCGTCTACGGCCTGAGCGCGATCGGCGAGGCCGCGCACGGGCCGACGGTGGTCGCGCCGGCGGTTCCGATCGCGGTCGGGATCGTGGCCCTGGGGGCCTTCGTCGCGCGGCAGCTGCAGCTCGGGGACCGGGCGCTGCTCGATCTGCGGGTCTTCGTGTCGGCGCAGTTCCGGATCGCGGCGCTGCTGTTCGTGGCGACGATGATGATGCTGCTCGGCGCGCTGATCATCCTGCCGATGTTCATGCAGCGGGTGCTCGGGTTCTCGACGCTGACGACCGGCCTGCTGCTGCTGCCGGGCGGACTGACGATGGGCCTGCTCGGCCCGATCGTCGGTCGTGCGTTCGACCGCGTGGGCCCGCGCCCGCTGGTGATCCCCGCGGCGGCGATCGTGCTGGTCGCGATGGGCCTGCTGGCGATGCTCGACGAGGGCAGCTCGAAGGGCTTCATCGTCGCCGCCCACGTGGTGCTGAGCATCGGCCTGGCGCTGCTGTTCACCCCACTGCTGACCACCGCGCTGGGCTCGGTGCCGCCCGAGCGGTACGCCCACGGCAGCGCGATCATCAACACGGTCCAGCAGGTGGCGGGCGCCGCCGGCACGGCGGTCTTCATCACCGTGATGACCCGCTCGGCGCAGTCGGCGGCGGAGGGCGGTGGCTCGGCCGAGGGCGGCGCGGCGCTGGCCGACGGCGTGCACGCCGCGATGCTGACCGGCGTCGGGATCGCCGTCGTGGCGCTGCTGATCTCGCTGTTCGTGCGGCGCCCGGACGCGCCGACGATCGACGCCGTCCCCGGCCCGGACGGGGACGACGACGATCCGCGCGGCGACGGCGCCCCGGTGATCGAGCGGGCCGCCGAGCCGGTCTGAGCCCGCGGCCGGATCAGCGGAGGGTCAGCGCGCGCGTGACGGTCACCGTCCGGGCGCGGTTGCGCTCGACGACGACCAGCCGGTGGCTGCCGCGGGCGAGCGCCCGCGACGCTGCGTGGAGCGTGACGGTCTGGGACCCGGCCCGCAGCGTGCCCGTGCCGGAGGCGGTGCGGGTGCCGCGGGCGACCGTCCGGCCGGCGCGGACCAGGCGCGCGCTGATCGAGCGGGCGCGTCCGGTGGTCCGGACGGTGCAGGTCACGCGCGAGCGCTGACCGCGGACGGTGCGCACCCGGCAGCTGACGGTCGCGTCGCGGCCACGCGGTCCGGCGACGCCCCGGGGTCCGGCGACGCCCGGCGGGCCCGCGATCCCCTGGGGGCCCGCCGTCCCGGCCGGGCCTACGGCGCCCAGCGGACCGGCCGGCCCGAGCGGCCCGGTCGGACCCGCCGCGCCGTCGGCGCCGCGCGGTCCGGTCGGAGCCAGGTCGCAGGCGACGAAGCGGACGCAGCCGACGACGAGGTCGTGGATGTTCGATCCGTAGCGGCCGCCGCGTACGTCGCCGCTGACGATCATCCGGGGCTGGTCGAGCGCCGCGCCGTTCTCGTTCAGCGAGACCTGCAGCCGCCGGCCGCCGACGGTCATCTCGCCGGGGGTGACGATCGAGGCGTAGTCGTCGGGGGCGACCGCGCGCACCCAGGCGACGTGCTCGGGGACGAACCCGGCGGCGCGCAGCACGGTGTCGAGCATCGGGCCGACCTCCGTCCGCTGCTGCGGCCCGCCGCCGCTGATGTAGCTGACCTCGAGCGTCTCCTGCGGGAGCGCGGCGAGCGTCGCGGCGTCGAGCACCCGGTGGTCCCGGGGCCCGCGGACGGTCAGGGCGCCGGGGCTGGCGAGCGGGGTGACGCTCGTGTCGTGGGCGGTCAGCTCGACGGTGGCGACCCGTCCGAGGATCCGGGACGACGCGGCGTCGCCGCCGACGACCAGCTGCGGTCCGCTGGTCAGCTCGTCGCCGTCGCGCTCGAGGGCGAGCACGGCCACCCGGTTGCCGAAGTCGGGGAGCAGCTCGCCGCGCGCGAGGGTCACGGTGCGGCCACCGGCGCCGGTCAGCTCGATCGTCGCGCGCATGGTGCCGTGGGTGCCGGGCGGCAGCAGCGGGGTCGCGTCGCTGACCAGCGCGTTGACGGGCACGCCGGTGAACGCGCGGTCGTCGCCGCCGGCGTGGGCGGTGACCGTGACCTGCGGCAGGGCCTGCAGCTCGGCCACGGTGTAGGTCCGTGGGGTCTGGACGTCGCCGCCGACGGTGACGGTGGCGGTCGGATCGAGCGCGGCGGAGGCGGCGGGCGCCAGGGCCAGGGCGGTCAGCGCCGCGGCGACGGCGGTCGCGCCGTGCCGCCTCGCCCGTCGTCCGGGCCCGGAGCCCGACCTGCTAGTCAAAGTATGAATAGTCATCGCCGCGACCGTAGCCGATCGACGCCCCGACGGGAAGGCGGGCGACGATGGGCCCCGACCGTCGGCGGGGTCGCGGGCGTCCGCGCCGGGGTGGCGCGTAACGGGCGGGGATCGTCGTCCGTACGGTGCGCGCGCGTGACGGTCGCCGTCCGGGCGCGGTTGCGCTCGACGGCGCCGCGGCCGGTCAGCAGAGGTCGTCGTCGGGCTCGGCCGGCAGGCCGCCCGGTCCGGCCTGCGCGGCCAGGTACGTCTCGATCTGGGTGGAGATCGCCGCCAGCACCCGCGCGCCGGGCGCCAGGTCGGCCAGGTCGACCGCCGACGCGATCTGGCGGCGCCACTCCTGCTGCTCCGCCCGGCGCTCCTCGGCCTGACGCCGGCCGACGTCGGTCAGCGCCAGCCGCACCACCCGCGCGTCGCGGGGATCGTCGCTGCGCGCGACGAGGCCACCCTCCTCCAGGGCGCGGGCCATCGTCGTCGCCGACGGCGGGGTCAGCCCGGCGCGCCGGGCCAGGGTGCCGACGGCGATCGGCTGGTCGGCGTCGAGCAGCGCCTCGACGAAGCCGTACTGGGCCATCGTCAGGCCCTGCGAGTGCTGGTTGCCGTGGCCGCGGACCCGCCGGATGCCGGTCATCAGCCGCTTGAGCTCGTGCTCGAGCGGCGCGAACGCGGCGTCGGCGTCCTCGGGGAGCGGGCGGGTGTCGGTGCCGGTCATCGCGTCGATCCATCATGACCGACGGGGTCGGGCCACGGTGGCATCAGGTGGCCGGGCTGGACGGGGCCCGGGCGGTGCGGTGGCCTCTTCGCCAATCAGGTGCAACTTCGCATTTCGCGGAATTTCACCCGTTCTGGACCGAACTAGGTAATTAACTTGCCGTCAATGCCTCGAAGTGTTACGCTCGCGCCGCGATCCACTGAAGCGCTGTCAGCGCGGACTCCCGGCACGCCGGACCGCGATCTTCCGGCGCTGATCGGGTCCCCTTTGGGCTTCCTGGTGCCACCCCCTAGCTTCCCTCAACGCCTGTGAACAGCACACATTCGTCGACTGCCATGGCGGGCCAAAGTTCTCGCACGAGCCTGGCCTGCACCCCCGTGCTCGCCTTCGTGGGACGCCGGGTTGTCGCCGGTCTGATCACGATCCTGATCGCGTCTGCCTTCATCTTCTTCGCCATCAACGGTCTCCCCGGTGACGTTGCGTCAGCAGTGCTCGGGCAGGACGCAACCCCGGATCGCGTCGCCCAACTCCGCAGTCAGCTCGAACTCGACCAGTCGCTGTTTGAGCGGTATTTCAGCTGGCTCGGCGGTGTGGTCACGGGTGACTTCGGCGTCTCCACCGCTGCCCTCGTGCAGGGGGCTGAGCAGCCTGTCTGGGACATGCTGAAGGGGCCCTTGGGCAACAGCTTGATCCTGGCGGGCATCGCCTTCGCGGTGTTCGTCCCGGCCAGCATCGCGCTCGGCGCGTGGTCAGCGGTGCGGGCGCATAGAGCGGTCGATCACGCTATCTCCTCGTCGGCGCTGACCCTCGGAGCGATGCCGGAGTTTCTGCTTGGGACGGCGCTGATCGTCGTGTTCTTCACGCAGCTCGGCTGGTTGCCTCCGATCTCCCAGGTTCCTCCCGGGGCGAGTCCGCTCTCTACGCCATTGGTGTTGGTGCTTCCCGCACTGACCCTGGTGCTGCACTGCTTGTCGCACGCGGTCCGGCTGGTCCGCGCGGCAATGATCGAAGTCCTTGAATCAGACTTCGTAGCCACCGCGCGGCTCAACGGCTACAGCGAACGCACGATCGTCTGGCGGATGGCACTTCCGAATGCGATCGCGCCCAGCATTCAGGTGCTGGGGAATATCGCGCGGTACATGATCGGCGGAATCTTGATCGTCGAACACGTCTTCGCGTATCCCGGAATCGGGGCGGAGCTGGTGAGCGCGGTCTCTTCCCGTGATCTGCAGGTCGTCTCGATCGCAGCGTTGATCCTCGCAGCGGGGTACGTCGTGGTGAACATCATCACCGACCTGCTCGTGGTGTTGATCGTCCCTCGTCTTCGCACGGAGCTCCGATGAAGCGCTTGAGCGTTCCCAGATTCGCCCGCACGACGTCGGGGCGGGTCGGCCTGGTCCTCCTGGGCTTCGTTCTCATCGTCGCCATCCTCGGCCCGTTCATCGCACCGCACGCGATCGACGAGCCGATCGGCTCCTCGGGCGAGTTGCCGTCTGCCCATGCCTGGCTCGGCACGGACTTCCTGGGCCGCGACGTGCTGTCCCGTGTGTTGAGCGGTGGATGGTCCGTGCTGCTTCTGGCGACTGCCGCAACCGTCCTCTGCTACGCCCTCGGCCTGCTGGTCGGGATGGTCGCCGGTTACTCGCGTAATGCGGTCGACTCGGTCCTCATGCGGTCGGTCGACGTCCTGCTCGCCTTCCCCGGAATCTTGATCCTTTTGATCATCGTCAGCGGCCTCGGCACGAGTGTTGGCGTGCTGATCGTGGGTGTCGTGCTGGTGCAGCTCCCGGGTATCGCCCGCGTGATGCGAGCCGCGACGATGGAGGTCTCGACGCGAGGCTTCGTCGAGGCTGCGGTCGCGCGTGGAGAGCGGACGCCATACATCCTTCGGCGGGAGGTCCTTCCGAACATCGCGCCGATCGTGCTTGCGGATTTCGGGGTCCGCTACGGCTACTCAGTGATTCTGATGGCCAGCATGAACTATCTGAATCTCGGACTGCAGCCGCCGGCGGCGGACTGGGGTCTGATGATCGCCGAGAATCAGGACATCATCGCCCTGAACCCGTGGGCGATCCTCGGCCCGTCGATTCCGCTGGCCTTGCTGACGATCGGCGTGAACCTCGTCGGTGACGCCTACGCGACGACCATGTCCGCGTCGTCAGGTGTCGTTCGACGCCGCCGTCGGTGGCTGCCGGCGAAGGCGAAGGCCGCTTAGCTGTCGTCGAGCAACGTTTTTCCGGTACGTGTCACGTAGCCACGGTCGTAGGTGGCGCAAACCCGTGACTGGATACCCAGTAAATAGTCCCTCTACCTACTCGTACTCACATGACACGCAAGAATCACGAGCACCACACCATGAACCGGCGCGACCTGCTTCGAGCGGGCGTCGGGACCGGAATCGTCGCGCTCAGCAGCGGACTGCTGCTCGCCGGCTGCGGATCCGGGTCAGACCAAGGCCCCGCGACGGGCGCTGCGACGGATGATGGCAAGCCTATCCGCGGCGGCACGATTACGGTCGCCATGGTATCGCGAGGCGCGGCCGAGACCCTCTCTCCGCATGCCGCGATCTCGCAGAACGACTGGCACCGTACCAAGCAAATCAACGAGACGTTGTTCCGTTTCGGCGCCGAGGGGACGTGGGAACCGTGGCTCGCAGAGAGCGCCGAGCCGAATGCCGACGCTACGGAATGGACCTTCCGCCTGCGTGAGGGAGTTGAATGGCATGACGGCAAGCCGTTGACTGCTGACGACCTGATCTACACGTTCAACTCGTGGCGCGATCCCGACGTCAACTTCTCGTCATTCGCCAAGTCGATCGTCGACTTCAACCGGATCAAGCGTCTTGATGACCGTACCGTACGGCTGGGCCTGAAGCGTGGGCTGGCTGAGTTTCACACGCTCACGGGCTTCTACCCGGCCGCGGTGGTCCAGGACGGATTCAAGAACTGGAAGAAGCCGATTGGTACGGGGCCTTTCAAGTTCGAGTCCTTCACGCCCGGCAAGCAGAGCGTGTTCGTTCGTAATCCCAATTACTGGCGGGACGGCAAGCCGTACGTCGACCGGCTCGTGATCGACTCGAGCTTCAGCGACGAGGCAGCTCGTGTGAACGCGGTCCTCAGCGGGGCGGCGCAGATTGTCACTGCAGTTCCCCCGGCGCTGGCGAAGGCCCACGCGAACAGCTCCCGGATCGAGATCAGTCAGGCCCCGGGACCGGCTTTCCAGTCGATTGCGATGCGCGTAGACGCCAAGCCGTTCGACGATGTCCGTGTGCGGCAGGCACTCCAGCTGCTCGTCAACCGCGAGGCTCTGGCACAGAACGTGTTCGAGGGCTTCGCGACCCCTGGCCACGACATCGGTGGCTTCACGCTCTCCTACTACGCGGATGATCTGAAGCGCGTACAGGACGTCGAGCAGGCGAAGTCGTTGCTCAAGGCCGCGGGCCAAACCGATCTCCGGATTAGCCTCAAGACGCACTCCGGAAAGGCCGGCTTCGTAGAGGCCGGAACGCTGATCGCACGGGATTTCCGAGAGGCCGGGGTGACGATGGATATCAACCGCGTCGATCCGAGCACGTATTTCAGCAAGGAGGCCGGCTACCTGAGCAATCCGTTCAACTCGCAGGATTGGACGCAGCTGCAGTCGCTGTCGAATTTCTACCTGCAGACCCTCACGACGGGAGCTCCCTACAACGTCACGCACTGGGGTGACGACCGGGCTGATGCGCTGCTCAACGAGGCGCTCAAGGAAGTCGATGAGACGCGCGCCGCCGATAAGTGGCGCGAAGTGCAGAAGCTGCAGTTCGAGCAGGGCGGAAACCTGATTTACAACAACCTGGCGTGGGTCGATGGGTACAGCCCTTCGCTCAGGGGCATTCGTGCGACGAAGGCAGGCTGGGCCGACGGCGTCGACTTCGCCAGCGCGTGGATCGCGTCTTGACCGCGACGACGTGATGGCCGTCGACAGTAGGAACATGGGCCACGAAGCTCATCCCGCGACGCCCCCTTCCACCCTCGACGCGGTTGGCCTGAGCGTGGTCGCGCCTTCGGGGGCGACGATCGTTGAGGACGTGTCGCTGCGGCTCGGCCGCGGCGAGGCCGTGGCGATCGTAGGCGAGTCTGGCTCGGGGAAGACGACCCTCGCCCTGGCTCTGATGGGTGCGGCCCGCAACGGCGCGAAGGTCGTGAGTGGCACGGTCACGCTCGGTGGCGAGCTGTACGACGCAACCCGCGACGAGCTTCTGCGACCGCTGCGGGGCTCGCGGATCTCGTATGTCCCGCAGATCCCGGGGACGGCCCTCAACCCTGCGGAACGTGTGGGTGGAGCAATACGCCGGATGTACGTGTCCCACACAGGGGATGAGCGCGGTGCAGCGGCCGCGACCACGTCGCTGCTGGAGAGCGTTGGCCTGCCGAGCGATCCGGAGTTCCAGCGGCGCTATCCCCACCAGATCTCCGGTGGCCAGCAGCAGAGAGTCTGCATCGCTGTTGCCCTGGCTGCCTCTCCGACCGTCGTGGTGCTCGACGAGCCGACCACGAGCCTCGACGTTGTCACGCAGGCGCGAGTGCTTGAGACCCTGAAGACCCTGCGATCCGAACGAGGAATCGCGTTTGTGTACGTCACACACGACATGGCGGTGGCCGCGACTATCGCCGATAGCGTTGCTGTCATGTATGCCGGGCGTGTCGTCGAGCACGGGCCAGTGTCGGAGGTGCTCCGGGTTCCCCGCCATCCGTACACCGCAGCCCTCATCGACTCGATTCCCGACCATGAGGACCCGGGCTCGCTGGTAGCGATCCCCGGGGTGGCGGTGGGCATCGACGCACGGCCGCCGGGCTGTGCTTATGCGCCCCGCTGTCCGCGGATGATCGAGGCGTGCGAGGTCACGATGCCCGAGATCGTCTCCGTCAACGACGCAACAGACGTTCGTTGCGTGCGGCCGCTCGAGGTCGGAACCTCAAGTTCCGGGCGTGTTCGTCACGATCGAACGGCAGGCCTGGCTGCGGGCGGTACCGTGCTTCGTGTCGAAGGGCTCGGGGTCGAGCACGCTACCCGAACGGGGCCGCTGCGGGTTGCGAACGAGATCTCCTTCTCCCTCGATGCGGGCGCGTGCGTGGCCCTCGTCGGCGAATCGGGTAGCGGGAAGACGACGATCGCCCGCAGCATCGCCGGCCTGCACGCACCTTGCGAAGGCTCGGTCTTGCTGGGCGATGTGCCCCTGGCGGGTCTGGCCAAGCACAGGACCGTGGAGCAGCGCCGCAGGGTTCAGCTCATCTTCCAGAGCGCGGCCGAGGCGCTCAACCCTCGACATACCGTCCTCGAGAACGTAGGCCGGCCGGCCCGGGCCTTGCGGGGGCTCAGCCGCGAGGCGGCGCGGGGTGAGGTGCTGTCGATCCTCGATCGGGTCAGGCTTCCTGCGCGGTTCGCGGGTCGCTACCCGAACGAGCTTTCGGGAGGAGAACGCCAGCGCGTTGGCATCGCCCGGGCGCTCGCGGCCGGACCGGAGATCTTGATCTGCGACGAAATCACGTCGGCGCTCGACGTCTCGGTTCAGGCCGCGGTGCTTGATCTCCTCAGCGAGCTGCGAGCGGACCTCGGTATCTCGCTGTTGTTCATCGCCCATGACCTTGGTGTGGTGGCGTCGGTTGCCGACTACGTTCTGGTTCTGCGGTACGGCGACGTGTGCGAGCAGGGATCGGTGGACGAGGTGATCCGCGACCCGAAGAACGACTACACGCAGCGTCTGATCGGTGCGGCCCCGAGCATCTCGCGTTCGCGTGCTGCCTGGGCCTGAGCTGCGGCCGCTTCACGACAAGAAGGAACCGATGAGAAGCACACCAACTACAGCTGCTCAAGAGCTGGCCCCGGGCGTTTACGGGATCGGCTTCCCGATCGAGCTTGACGGCCGCGTTAGCTGGTACCCCAGGACGTGGAGCGGCTATGCCTCGGCCAACTGCTATGTGATTGTTGACGACGAGGCCGCGTTCCTCATCGATACGGGTTTGCCCATCCATCGTCAGGCGGTAATCGACGAGGTCCGACGCATCGTCGGCAACCTGCCTGTCACCATCCTCCATACGCGGTCGTCTGAGATTGACAATGGCTGTAACGTCGAGCCGCTGCGAGAGGCGGTCGATGTAGTTCGAATGCTTGCCGGCGAGTCGCCAGCCGATTACGTGTACTTCCTGCAGGATCCCTTCGTTCCGAATCGTCCTGCAACGACGGATCGAGTTGAATGGCGCGGCGTCGACCATGTTCGCCTGCGGGAAGTGACCTCGATGTCGCTCGACGGTGCGGAGAGCCCGGAAGGGAGGCTCCAGCTGATCAAGCCGTTGATGCGGATTCTCCCGGTGTTCTGGGTCTTCGATCGTGCTTCGGGGGTGCTGTTCACGTCCGACGCATTCGGCTCCGTCACGAGCGAGGAGCCGTGCGCGATGACCACGAGCGACGCCAGGTGGGCCCCCCGGCGAGCGGCAGAGCACCTCTACACCAAGTTCGCCTGGATGGCTCACGCAGACCGCAGCGAGATCGCAGCCGATCTTCGTCGGATCTTTGACGACTGTCATGTCACGACGATTGCACCCGGATACGGTGGCGTGATCTCAGGCCGCGACGCGGTGCTTCGGCACGTGGACGCCGTGCATGACGCATTGCAGGCCGGGCCCCCAGCGGATCTCGTTCTTGGTGGGCCAGCGATTTGGAATGGGGCGGAGGTTCGGAATGTCTGAGGTCCAACACGCCGTTGCTTCTGAGCGAACCCACCCCCGCCCCTTGGCGGCGGGCGTGTGGTGGCTCGGTGGATGCAACGTGCAGCCGTGGCAGGGTGACTATCTCCACGCGTATACCTCCATGTACGTCGTGGCGGGCGAAGTGGCGTCGGCGATCGTTGACACGGGGCACCCCAAGGATTGGCAACTCGTCGAGGAGCAGCTGGATCGTCTCGAGCGCGACGAGTCCGTGGCGCCGGTGCGGTACCTGTTCCCGACGCACCCGGAGACGACACACGCAGGCAACCTCGGACGCCTCTGCGAGCGCTACCCGGAGTCGGTGGTGATCGGCGATGTTCGCGACTATCACCTGGTCTTTCCGGAGTATGAGCATCGGTTCCGGCCGATGAGTGCAGGCGAAGCGGTCAGCCTCGGGACCGATTCTCTGGTGCTCGTTCCGGCGGCGATTCGCGACATCGAGCCGTCGCTCTGGGCCGTGCACACCGGATCGCGGACGTTGTTTCCGGGCGATGGCTTCGCCTACATGCACGCACACAAGGCCGGTCATTGCGTGCATTGGGCGGAGGAGGTCGAGCAACTCGACTTCGAGAGCATGGCGGCGCTGTTCGCGGAGTTCGCCCTCTACTGGACGAGGTACGCACCGGTTGAGCCGCACATCGAGCAGTTGAAGCGCCTGCTCGAAGGGTGGGGGATTCGGCAGATCGGGCCCGGGCACGGGCTGCCGTTGAGCGATGCGTCTACGACGGTCCCTGCGGTGATCGACGGCCTTCGGGTTCGCGCCTGCGCAGACGGCTAGCAGCGAGCGCACGCGGCGCTTGCTTCGGGTGAATCGTGACGGCCAGGCAGGGTGACCCAGCGGTTCCGGGCTTGGGGGTCGACCGGCTGGTGCCTGCTGGCGGTGTGCAGGTGCCGACGATTACGGTTGCCGAGGCGCTGGAGACCCCCGCGCTCAAGCGCGGGTTGCCCGAGGTCCTTGCGGGAGCGGGGGGTCTCGACGCTCCGATCCGATGGGTGCATGCAGGCGAGGTCGCGCACATCGCGGACACGCTTACCGGTGGCGAACTGCTGCTCACGACGGGAATGGGTGTCGGCACGCGGGCGGGGCAGCAGCGCCGGTTCGTGGTCGGTTTGGCGGACCGCGGGATCGCCGCGCTGGTGATCGAGCTGGGGCATACGTTCTCGGTGGTCCCGCCTTCGGTCGTGCGCGCGGCCGAGGAGGTCGCGCTGCCTCTGGTCGCGTTGCGTCGCGAAGTGCCGTTCATCGCGGTAACGGAAGCGATCCACACCGCGATCGTGAACGCGCACTATGCGCTGCTGCGACGCGCAGACGAAGTGCAAGACCGGCTGCATCGGCTGTTGCTGGCGGGCGATGGCATTCCCGAAGTGCTGGAGGCGACCGCGGAAACGCTGGATAACCCGGTCTTCCTCGAAGACCACGCAGGACGGCTCGTGCTGCATGCCGCAGGCGTTGCCGGTTACGCCGACACGCTTGGCGCATGGCAGGCGGCGGCGCCTCGCCTCGCTGCCGGCGATGTGACGAGCGCCGGAATCGTCGAGCCTGTTCCGATGGGTAGCCGTGGAGAGTCGGGGAGGCTGATCGTTTTGTCGGTCCATGCTCCGCTGGATGCCTCGTCCTCACTGATCTTGCGGCGTGCCGCGGGTGTGGTCTCGCTCGCGCTGCTTCGCGCCCGTCAGGACGAAATCCTGGCTGTGCGCGAGCGCGGGTCGGTACTCGTTGGCCTGATGGACGGCACCACGACGGGCGAGCAGGCCCGCCGGCAGGCGGCGGCAGTGGGCTTCAGCCCAGAGGGCGACCGACTCGTGGGAGCGGCCGCGGAGCTCGTCGGTCGCGTCGACGCGGAACTCTGGGCGATCGTGCTGCGAGACGTACGAAGACTGGTCGCCTGTCGCGACCCGCTGGTTGTCGGGCAAGGCGAACGACCGGGTTGCCTCGTGGCCGTGGTGGCTGTATCGGCCGGCACGGAGCGGCAGGCGGTGGCTGAGCGTTTCGCGGTTGCCGTCAAGCAGGCGGTCGACCGCAGACTGGCCGAAGCGGAGCCTCGGATTGCGATATCAAGCGTAGTGGGTTGGGGTCAGCTGGGTACGGCACTCCACGGCACGCGTGATGCAGCCGCGGCTGCGCGGGCGCTGCCCTACCGACAGTGGTACGACGCATCGCAGATGGATTTGCATCGCCTGCTCTGGCGGCTCCGCGACGATCCAGCGGTCGACGAGTTCTTGGAGGGCCGTCTGGGTCCGTTGCGGCGGCACGACGAGCAACGTAAGCGCCCATTGCTGCCGACGCTCCAAGCGCTCTGTGACACGGGATGGAGCAAGACCGAAGCGGCGCGAGCCCTCCACCTCACGCGTCAGGCCTTGTATCGCCGGGTCGAGCGGATCGAGGGATTGCTTGATGTCGACCTCGGGGACCCGGAGCAGGCGCTAGCCGTGCAGCTGGCGCTGCTCGCTTCCACGCACGAGCGCACGAAGTAATGAGATCTGCAGATCTCGATATGCGGAGTCGATTGCGTGTTGAGGCACGCAAAGCGCAGAAAAGAAGAGAAATCACCGAACTTCTTGCTATGCTCACGGCAGGCCACGGCGTAAAGCGCAGAATGCAACGTCGATCGGCTATGGGATGAGCACGACAGGGGACCAAGGGAGGCGCATGTACCGCATCGGGGTAGACATCGGAGGGACCTTCACTGACCTCGTTCTCGTTTCGGACGGGACTGTCCCCCGGATCTACAAGGAGCCAAGCACTCCGCACGATCCGGCAAAGGCGATCGTCGACGGCCTACGTGCGTTGGCGACCGGCGAGGGGTTGGGGCTCGATGAGCTTCTCGGGCGTACGCGTCTGTTCGTTCACGGGACGACGATCGCGACGAACACGGTCATCCAGCGGAACGGTCCCCCGACCGGGCTGATCTGCACGGAGGGCTTCCGTGACGTCTTGTACTTCCGTGACGGATTCAAGGACGACCGCTTCAATCTGCGGTTCGCGCCCCCCCAGCCGTTCGTCGACCGTCACCTTCGGATCGGTGTTCCCGAGCGGGTTGATAGCGCTGGGCAGGTCGTCACGCAGCTGGACGAAGGAGCCGTGCGCGCGGCGGCACAGCGGTGCCGCGAGCGCGGGGTACGGACCGTCGCGGTCGCGTTCCTCTGGTCGATGGTCAACCCGGCGCATGAGCATCGGGCGGCGGAGATCGTCCGGGAGGAGATTCCGGGAGCGTTCGTCGTTTGCTCGTCCGATGTCCTGCCTGAGATCCGGGAATGGCAACGCACGTCGGCCGCGGTGCTCAGCGCATACCTGCTCCCGGGCATCGACGCCTACTTCCAGGATTTGCTGCGGGTGCTCGCCGACGAAGGGTTGCCTGCGCCTCCGCTGATCATGCAGTTGAACGGTGGCTGTGCGTCAGTCCGGGAGATCCTCCAACGCCCAGTGTATGCGCTTCATTCCGGCCCGGCGGCGGCACCGGCCGCCGCCACGCACCACACTGCGCGCCGGGGCGTCTCGGGCAACGTGATCACGGTCGACATGGGCGGGACGAGCTTCGACGTCTGCGTCGTCAATGATGGCCGCCCGGCCCTCTCACGGGACCTCACGGTCGACGGCCAGCCGGTCGGCGTCGCTGGGATCGCGGTCCACACGGTCGGCGCCGGTGGTGGCAGCATCGCGAGCATCGACGACGGCGGCGCGTTGCGAGTCGGGCCCATGAGTGCAGGGGCTACGCCCGGACCGGCTGCGTACGGCTCCGGAGGCACGCTACCGACGGTCACCGACGCCAACGTCGTACTTGGTTACATCCAGCCCGAGACGTTCCTGGGTGGACGTCGCGAGTTGAGGCGCGACCTGGCGGAGCAGGCGATGGCTGAGCACGTCGCCGGGCCACTCGCGGTGGATCTTGATGAGGCGGCGGCCGGCGTGGTGCGCGTCGTGAACGCGCACATGGTTGCGGCAATTCGAGCGGTCTCTGTCGACCAGGGTCTCGATCCTCGGAGGTTCACTCTGGTGTCGGGTGGTGGCGCGGGCGGGTTGCACACGGTGAGTCTTGCGCGCGAGCTCGGGATGGAGCGCGTCGTGATCCCCCGCGAGGCCGGAACGCTATGCGCGTTCGGGATGGCCGTGACGAACGTGCGCCACGACGGGATGCGGGCCCATTTCTGCAACTCCAGCGAGCTCTCCGCGGCCGTTATTGCAGAGATTCACCGAGACCTCGAGTCGCAGGCGCGGGCCCAGCTGACCGAGGAGGGCTTCGGGCCGGATCAGATCGCGATCGGCTGGATGGTCGACGCCCGGTACCCCGGGCAAGCCCACGAACTGACCGTCGAGTTGCCGGCCACCGCATCAATCGACGCCGGAGCGATCGAGGCCGCATTCCACGCGGCGCACGATCGCCAGTTCGGGTACCGCCGGGACGGCATGCCGGTGGAAATTCTGCACTGGCGAATTGCTGCGACGGGCGCTTTGCCCGCGGCAACTGAGCCGGTGGTGGAGCTCAGCGGGGCGACACCGCAGCCCAGCCTCGTGCGCGAAATGCACATCGTCGGTCAAGGTCGTTGTCCGGTGCCGATCTACGACGCCGACGCGTTCCCGGTGGGCGGCTCTGTTCGCGGCCCCGCTGTCCTCGCCAGCGCCACCACCACCATCTTGCTCGAGCGCAAGGAAGACGTGCTCACCTTCGACGATCCGGCGAGCTTCGTCGTCGATATTGGCGTCGAGCCCGAGAGCTCGATCGCCGTCCTGTCCGAGTCGATGGAGCACGCATGAGCACCCAGGCCTTTTCCACCCAGACACAGTTCGACTCCATCACGTTCAGCGTGATGATGAAGCGACTGGAGAGCATCGTTCGCGAGATGTCGCAGGTGCTCGAGAAGAGCGCGTGGAGCTCGATCATCTCCCTCTGCCACGACTTCTCCTGCACGCTGCACGACCGCCTCGGTAGGCAGCTGTGTGTCTACGACTCGATCCCGATGCTGACGACGTCGGTCAATCTCGTCGTCGAAGACGTGATCGCGACGTTCGGCTCGTCGATCGCGGAGGGCGACGTCTACCTGAGCAACCACCCGTACCGGGGGAACACGCACGTCGGGGACCTCGTCGTCCTCGAACCGGTGTTCGCCGACGGCGAGGTGCGGTTCTGGTCGGTGAACAAGGCGCACCATCTTGACGTCGGTGCGTTCGTGCCGGCGAGTTGCACGCCGGCGGCGGCCGATGTATATCAGGAGGGCCTTCACATCCCTCCGACGCGGATCGTGGCCGGCGGCACTCGCTGCGAAGACGTTCTCGAGCTGGTGCTGGCCAACGTTCGGTTCCGCGAGAGCATCGAGGGTGATCTCCTGGCCCAGATCGGCGCATGCGGTCGAGGCGTGGCCCGGTTGCACGAGTTCTGTCGGGAGTTCGGTGTGGCCTCCGCCGTCGCCTACGGAGACGCCGTGATCGAGTATGCCGACCGGAGAATGGGACGCGCGATCGCGGCCATCCCCGATGGGCGCTACCACGGTGAGGGGTGGGTGGACTCGGATGGTCGGACGGACCGCGTCAACATCCCGATCAAGGTCACCGTTACGGTCGAAGGCGAGCAGGTCGAGGTCGACTTCACGGGAAGCGCCGAGCAGGTGGTCGGTGGGCTGAACGGCTCTCGGGCTACCACCATGACGTCGGGGATCGTGCCGTTCCTGTACCTCGTGGACCCGACGGTCCCACACAACCAGGGGGCATTTGACCATGTGACGGTTGTTGCTCCTGAGGGCACGATCACGAACCCGACGTTCCCCGCCTCGACGTCGTGCGCCACCGTGGTGCCGTCGTCGATGCTCCACGACGCTGTGATGAAGGCGATGGCGGCGGCCGTGCCCGAGCTGGTCGCTGCCGGGACGGCTCGCTGCAGCAACGTCCCTCAGTTCACCGGAAAGCACCCTGAGACTGGTGAGGAGTGGGGCGTGATGGTGTTCAACAACAGTGGTGGCGGCGGCGCGGTGAGGGAAGCTGACGGTTGGCCGTTGATGGAGAGTCCGTCGGCGATGGGCGGTCAGAAGACCCTTCCGATCGAGCAACTCGAACTTCTCCATCCGCTCCGGGTCGAGGAGATGCAGATCGAGCCGGAGTCGATGGGATTCGGCGCCTGCAACGGCGGTGCCGGAGTTCGCATGGCAGTTCGTCCGCTGGGCGGTCCGATGGAGTGCATCAGCTTCGGCGACGGCTGCGAGAATCCGCCTCACGGCGCATGCGGCGGAACGCCTGCGCTCGGTGGTGGACAGTACGTCGAGAGCACCACGACCGGCACGCGGCGCTTCGTCTCAGCAGCGGGGCACTTCGAGATCGCTGCAGATGAGGTTTGGGTAGGCGTCTCCACGGGTGGGGGCGGCTACGGCGACCCGCTTGCTCGGTCGATCACACGAGTGGCTGCCGACGTCCGAGACGGTCTGCTCGGTGGCGACACCGCCCGCAGTGTGTTCGGCGTCGTCGTGGACCAGCAGGGCGTGGTCGACGAAGCGGCGACCGCTCGGGCTCGTGAGGAGCTGGCCTCTCGGTCGCTGCCGATGATCACGCCCGAAGGTCCCGGTGCCGCGAAGTGGGTGGCGGTGCAGCGGCGCCCCGAGGACGAGTTCCTTCTGAACCCGCGCATCGACGCCTGAGCGGCGGCGGCTGGAGTCGGAGCGTTGCCGTCGGGACGGCGGCTCCGAGCTCTAGCTGCGCCACATCGTTTTGACCGACCCGTTCCTGAGGGAAAGGCCCGATCTCCGTATGAAACTGAAGACCACCAACACCAACGATGAAGCTCTGCAGGAGATCCTTGCGGTCGACGCCGTGGAGTTCGTGGGCGATCTCTGTCGTCGCTTCGCGTCGCAGCGGCGCCAGCTGCTTATTGATCGCGAGAGCCGTGACTTCGTCCCCGGTCCGTTGGAGGAAACGCGACACATTCGCGAGGATGCCTCGTGGCGGACCTGTGCGCCAGCCTCTGACTACCTCGACCGTCGTGTCGAGATCACCGGTCCTACCGCGCGCAAGATGGTCATCAACGCGCTCAACTCCGGTGCGTGCGGATTCATGGCGGACTTCGAAGACGCCAATGCGCCGACCTGGGTCAACCAGGTGGGCGGTCAGCGTAACGTGCGCGATGCGGCGATGGGAACGATCGAGCACCGCGCCGCTGACGGGCGCGTGTATCGCCTCGGTTCGAGATCCGCGCGCCTGATCGTGCGTCCGCGTGGTTGGCACCTGGATGAGCATCACGCCACGATCGACGGCGAACCGGTCTCCGGGGCGCTCTTTGACTTCGGCATGTTTGCGGTACACAGCGCTCGGGTGCTCCTGAGCCGCGGCTTCCGTCCGTATCTGTACCTCCCGAAGATCGAGCATCACCGCGAGGCTGCCCTGTGGGCGGAGGTTCTGGCGTGGACGGAGGATCAGCTTGGGATCGAGCGTGGCTCCTTCCGGGCAACGGTGCTGATCGAGACACTGCCGGCCGTCTTCCAGATGGAAGAGATCTTGTTCGCGCTGCGCGAGCATTCCGCAGGCCTAAACGCAGGTCGCTGGGATTATCTGTTTTCGGCACTGAAGAAGCTCGGTAAGGACCCGTCGGCGGTACTTCCGGACCGGTCGGACGTGACGATGACGGTGCCGTTCATGCGGTCGTACACCGAGGCGCTGGTCGCGACCTGCCACGCTCGGGGAACGTTCGCGATGGGGGGCATGGCGGCGCTGGTGCCTAACCGGAAGGATCCGGATTCGGTCAAACGTGCGATCGAGGCGGTACGGGCCGACAAGCGACGTGAGGCGACGGCGGGCTTCGACGGCACGTGGGTGGCGCACCCCGACGTGGTCGAGGTCGCGCGTGAGGAGTTTGACGCGCAGCTCGGCGATCGTCCGAACCAGATCGTGCAAGTCGATGAGATTCCGGCCCTTCGGACCGATCGGTTGGTGGACCTTGGCTCGACGCCCGGTGCCGTGACCGAGGCGGGCTTGCGGAGCAACCTCCGGGTGGCGTTCCTGTACATCTCGAACTGGCTCACCGGCCGCGGCGCGGTTGCTATCGACGGTTTGATGGAGGATGCGGCGACCGCGGAGATCGCACGTACGCAGGTGTGGCAATGGCTGTACCACGGGACGACGCTCGCAGACGGGCGAACGATCGATCACCAGCTCGTCGAGCAGTTGCTCGACGAGGAGTGCGACAAGATCCGCGCTGATGTCGGCAACGACGTCTGGATGGCGGGCCGGCCCGAGGCGGTTCATCTCGTACTGCGCGAGGCGATGCTTGGCGACGAACTGCCGGAGTTCCTGACGACCATCGCGTATCCGATGCTCGTCGGGACCGTTGGGCAGGCGGCATGAGTCCGAGCACCAAGATGCCGTGGTCGGCGGGGGCGGTCGCGGCGTTCACCGGCTGCATTGTGCGCGATCTGGCGGTGGACCGGATCGGCTGGAAACTGGGGTTCGGGACGCCCGCTGCGCTCGATGCGCTCGGCACCAGCGGGCCGTTGGTCGGTGCGTTGCACGCTACCGGTCGGGTGGAGCCCGAAGGGCTCGACATTCATGGCTGGACGGCGCCCCGCGTCGAGCCGGAGTTGGCCTTGCACCTCAATGCGGCCGTCCATCCAGGCGCCTCCGACGACGAGATCGCGGCAGCGATCTCTCATGTCAGCCTGGCCTTCGAGTTCATCGACTTGGTTGGGCCGCTGGACGACGACGAAGCGATCGTCCGCCGCAATTGCTTTCAGCGGGCGTACGCCGTTGGTCCTCGTTTGGGTGCCGCATCGGACTTCACTGTGGACGTTGAGGTCGACGGTGCCCTCGTCGTAGGAGATCTCGATCCTGTCTCTGTGGTCGGACGACCGGTTGACGGCCTTCGCGCGGTGGCCCAAGCACTGGGCGACTCGGGGGAGCGACTTGCTCCCGGCCAGGTAGTGATCACGGGTTCGTTCGTCCCTCCGGTGCCGCTTGCTCCGGGGATGCGGTTCGCTACCCGGGCGCGCGCCACGGACGGAGATTGGCAAGCGGAGTTGGTGGGATCCGTCTCCGCCGGAGACGATCACGAGGAAGGCCAGCGAGATGACTGACGGCTGGCCTTCTCCGCTCACCGGTGTCTACATCGACGGTGCGTGGCGCCCGGCTGCGGACGGCCGCACGTATGAGGTGCGCAACCCCGCGACGGATGGGCACCTCCACGACGTGGCCTTTGCAGGACCGGACGATGTCGCCGCTGCGATCGCGGCCGCCGAGTCGGGCTTCGATGCGTGGCGGCGGACGAGTCCTTGGGAGCGGAGCGCCGGCTTGCGCCGCGTAGCGGCGCTCTTGAGAGACTGGGCCGTGCCGTTCGCGGCGCTGGTCTGCGCGGAGCAGGGGAAGACGCTGCGCGAGGCCCAGGCTGAGGTTGCCGCGACGATCGAGCAGTTCGACTGGCAGGCTGATGAGGCTCGCCGCCTGCCCGGAACGAGTCTCGACGGCCGGTCGACGACGAGCCGGTTCCTGGTGCGACATGAGCCCGTTGGCGTGGTTGCAGCAATGAGCTCCTGGAACTTCCCGGCGCTCCTCCCAGCCCGCAAGTTGGCCGCTGCGCTGGCGGCGGGTTGCGCCGTGATCGTGAAGCCGGCGGAGGAGGCTCCGTGCTCGACGAACGTCCTCATCGCCGCGTGCGACGCTGCTGGTATTCCTGCGGGGGCCGTTGCGTCGATCAGCGGTGATCCGGTGGCGATCAGCAATGCACTTGTCGATGCCCCGATTGTGCGCAAGGTCTCGGTTACCGGTTCGGTGCCGGTCGGTAGCTCCGTAATGGCTCGTGCCGCTGCGACGTTGACGGAAGTGACTCTCGAGCTCGGCGGGCACGCGCCGGTGATCGTTTGCGCGGACGCAGACCTGGATTCCGCGATCGAGGCTTGCGTCGCCGGGAAGTTCCGCAATGCGGGTCAGGTCTGCGCTTCGCCCAGTCGCTTCTACGTGGCCTCTGAGGTTGCTGACGAGTTCGTCGCAGGGTTTGTGGCACGGGCCTCGTCCCTGCGGGTCGGTGACGGTTCGGATCCTGCGACCGACGTCGGGCCGCTGATCAATGCGCAGCGTCTCGCGCACGCCGAGCGGCTGGTCGATGATGCGGTTGAGTGCGGTGCGGGTGTGTTGACCGGCGGCTCTCGGGTCGCTGGCGATTCGCCTGGTTACTTCTTCGCTCCGACCGTGCTGGCTGACGTTCCGCCGGAAGCGCTGGTCCTGCGTGACGAGCCGTTTTCGCCGATCGCGCCAGTGATGCCGTTCGACTGCGTCGAAGACGCGATCCATGACGCGAATGCGTCGCCGTTCGGCTTGGCCGGATACGTCTTCACGGGTGGGCTGAAGAACGCCTACATGGTTGCCGAGGGCCTCGAGGTCGGCACGGTCGGCGTGAACACCGTGGCTGTGGCGTCGACCGAGATCCCGTTCGGTGGTCGTAAGGCCTCGGGCTTCGGTCGGGAGAACGGTTCCGAGGCGATCCTCGAGTTCCTCGTGACCAAGGCGATCACGTTCGAGTTGGTGTGAAAGGTGGGGATGACCGTGCGCACGATGGGACGGGCTGTCGGGATGGTGTTCCGAGGAGGGGCGCGTCATGCGCTCTGAGGCGTCGTTTCGTCGCGAAGGCAATGAGTGGCTGAAGGCGCTTCCGGTCGCTCTCGGCGGGAACGTCTGGGGTTGGACATCGACCGAAGCCGAGTCGTTCGATGTGCTCGATGCGTTCGTTGACCGGGGTGGGGTCTTCGTCGACACGGCCGATGCCTACTCAGCATGGGTGGATGGCCACGTCGGCGGGGAGTCGGAGGCGATCCTCGGCCGCTGGCTGGCACGCTCCGGGCATCGTGACGACCTTGTCGTCTCGACGAAGGTCTCGTCCAAGCCCGACCGTCTTGGTCTCTCGCGCGACAACGTGACACGGGCACTCGACGAATCGTTGCTGCGGCTGGGACTCGACCACGTCGACATCTGCTTTGCGCACTACGACGACCTGGAGACGCCGCTCGAGGAGACGATCGACGCGCTGGACTCGCTTGTTCGGAGCGGCAAGGTACGGCGCCTTGGGGCGTCCAACTTCACGCCGAGCCGGCTCCGGACCGCGGTCGAGCTGGCCAAGAGCAGCGGTGCGGAGCCGTATACGGTGCTCCAGCCTGAGTACAACCTCGTCACCCGGGCCAAGTACGAGGGCCCGCTCCGGTCCGTTGCCTTGGACCATGGCTTCGACGTATTTCCGTTCTATTCGCTGGCGTCGGGCTTCCTCACGGGCAAGTACCGGCGAGCCGAGGCCGCTGAGGGGCAAGCCCGTGGTCAGTACGTCGAGGAGCATTTCACTCCGCTCGGCTGGCGCGTGCTGGAAGCGTTGGACACCGTTGCTCAACGGAGAAACGTCCCGCAAGCTGCTGTGGCGCTCGCCTGGTTGCGCGATCGCCCGACCGTTACGGCGCCCCTGGTCAGCGCGCGGACGCCCAAACAACTGGAAGACCTGCTCGTCGCCGCCGACCTGGCGCTCGACGATGACGACCTACGAGTTCTGAATCGAGCGTCGGCGCCTTCGGACGCTTCGCCCGACCGTACGGAGGATGACGATGCTGCCGCCTGAGATTGCCGCAGATCCGCGTGCCGCGGAACGGCTGGAACGCGCGATGCGCGACCACCTCTGGCTCCATTTCACGGACTTCGACGACGTTCAGGCCGGACGGACGCCGATCTTCACCCGAGGTGAAGGCTGCCACCTGATCGATGTCCATGGACGTCGATACTTCGACGGCCTGTCCGGGCTGTTCGCCGTCCAGGTCGGCTACAGCCATGGCGACGAGATCGGTCGAGCGGCGTGGAACCAGATGTGCGAGCTTCCGTTCTACTCGAACTGGAGCTACGGTCATCCGCGAGCGATCGAGCTTGCGGAACGGCTCGCGACCCTTGCGCCGGCGGGCTTGAACCGCGTGTTCTTCTCGTCCGGAGGCTCGGAGGCGGTCGAGACCGCGTGGAAGCTCGCGCGGCAGTACCACGCGGCCAACGGCGAGCGTCGTTGGAAGGCGATTGCCCGCAGCACGGCCTATCACGGCACCACGATGGGGGCGCTCTCGATCAACGGCGTAGCCGAGATCCGAGAGCCGTTCGAGCCGCTGGTTCCCGGCGTCTCTCACGTCCGCACGACGAGCCGGTACAGGCGGCCCGCGGGCGAGACGGAAGCCGCGTTCACCGCAGACTTGCTCCAGGAGATCGAGCACGCGATCGTTGCGGAGGGCCCGGGAACGGTGGCGATGGTGATCCTTGAGCCGGTGCAGAACGCCGGCGGTGCGATCACCCCGCCGAGCGGCTACTTCGAGGGTGTGCGCGAGATTTGCGACCGCTACGGCGTGCTGCTTTGCGCCGACGAGGTGATTACGGCGTTCGGCCGCGTGGGCCGGTGGTTCGGCAGCGAACGGTACGGCATTCGCCCGGACATCATCACCTGCGCGAAGGGGATGTCGTCGGCATACGCATCGATCGGTGCCGTTATCGCCTCGGACGAGGTGGCGAATCGATTCCGTCAGCCCGGGACGATGTTCTCCCACGGTCTGACCTTTGGTGGGCATCCCGTCCAGGCGGCGATTGCCCTGAAGAACCTCGAGATCATGGAGCGCCTGGATCTCGTCGGGAACGTCGCCCGCAACGAGAGCCGCTTCCGCGAGATGCTCGAGGGGCTGTACGAGTTGCCGATCGTCGGTGACGTCCGTGGCGCCGGGTACTTCTTCGCTATCGAGTTGGTCAAGGACCGCGACTCGAAGACCAGCTTCACCGCAGACGAATGCGATTCGCTTCTGCGGGGCTTCCTGTCCGGGCGTCTGCTCGAAGCAGGGTTGATCTGCCGGGCAGATGATCGCGGTGATCCCGTGGTGCAGCTCTCGCCTCCGCTGATCGCAGGTCCTGAGGAGTTCGACGAGATTCTCGGCTGCCTCGGCCAAGTGCTGGAGGAAGCATCGCGTTTCGTACGCGAACGCACAGGAGCAACGGGTAAGGGAGTGATTGCGTGAGCCGCATCAACCATGTTCATGCCGCATCAACGCGGATCGACAACCTGGAGGTGCGGTCCGCACCGATCTCCGGGGAGCCCGCGGATGGCTTCGTGGCGCTGGTCGACGAGCATGGCGTCGAGTCGGGTGTGTGGACCTGCACGCCGGGCGTGTTCGACGCCGCTTGGAACGGCCGGTGGGAGGTCTTCCACGTGCTTGCTGGTGCGGGGAGACTGGTGGAGCCTGACGGCACGATTCATCCGATCGAGCCGGGCGTGCTGGTGCATCTCCGGTCGGGCGCCCGCGGCCGCTGGGAGATCACCGAGACCGTGGTCAAGGCCTACGTCGTCGTCGAGGAGGTGGCGTGATGAGCGGCGCCAAGCTTCGAGGCACGGTATGCGCGGCGGTCACTCCGTTGACCGATGGCGGTCGTGCCGTTGACCTGGACGCGGTTCCCGGGCTGGTCGACTTCTACGTCGAATCGGGCCTCCAGGGGCTGCTGGCGTTCGGAACGACGGGAGAGGGGGTGCTTCTGGGGACCGATGAGCGGATCGCGGGATTGCGCGCCTTCGTCGAGGCCGGCCGCGGCAAGCTCGCGGTGGCCGCGCATTGCGGTGCACAGACGACTGCCGAAACCGTGCGGCTGGTCGAGACTGCGGTGGCATCGTCGGCGGATGCGGTTGCGGTAATCAGCCCGCCGTACTTCGCGCTCGACGAGGCCGAGCTGTACGCGCACCTGCTGGCGGCCGGACGTGCGGCGGGCAGCGTGCCGTTCTACGTCTACGAGTTCGCGGCTCGCAGCGGCTACGCGGTACCGATTGCGGTGATCGAGCGACTGCATGAAGCACTGCCCAATCTGGCGGGCCTGAAGATCTCGGACGCCCCTTTCGATCGTCTGGAGCCGTATCTGCTTCCTGGCCTCGATGGCATGGTTGGTCCCGAGGCGCTGATTGGACAAGGGCTGCGATGCGGGGCGGTCGGAGCTGTTTCGGGCCTTGCCGCCGCGCTTCCGGCCGAGGTGCGAAACGCGGTCGAGTCCGGGTCCGACGACGCCAGCGAGGAAGCCGGAGCGTTGCGCGCTCAGATCAACCGGTTCCCGTTCCAGGCGGTGCTCAAGGAGATCCTCCGCTGGCGGGGTGTTCAGGTTGGTGGGGCGGTGCGCCTGCCGCTGCGCGGGTTGTCCGCCAACGAGCGTGCCGACCTGGTCGCGGAGGCCCGCGACGCGTCGACGCCGCTCGGTCGTGCCTGCGCACGCGGCGGGTTCGAACCGATCGACTCGTGAACAGGCCCGCGATGGTGCTGGTCTCTTCGGCGGTGCGGGTGCCGACCAGCGTCGATCACGTTCGTGCGGCGGTGGGGGTCGGCCGATGAAGCTGGTCCGCTTCCTTCCGCCTCGGGGTGGCCAGCCACTCGACGGCGAGGTGGTCGACGGCTGGGCGGTCGCATTCGACGATGGCTCGACGGTGTGCTCACGGCTGCGCGACGGGGTCCGGCGTCCGGCTAGCGGGAAGCGGTTCAAGTTGCGCGACGTGCGCCTGCTCGCCCCGTACCGCCCGGGTGCCATCTACGGGATCGGGCGGAACTACGCGGCGCACGCTGCGGAGCTGCAGGTCGATGTGCCGGAACGTCCGGTCGTCTTCATGAAGCCCCCGTCGTCGGTGGCGCCTCCGAGAGGCGTGGTGAGGCGGCCCGTGTCGGTTACCAAGCTGGACTACGAAGTCGAACTGGCGGTCGTCTTGGGCCCGTACCGGTCCGGTGTGCCGATGGTGGCCGGCTATGCGGTCGCCAACGACGTATCGGCACGCGACCTGCAGCGCAACGAGCGGATGTGGACACGCGCCAAGGGAGCGCCCACCTTCTGCCCATTCGGGCCGTGGGTGACGACCGCCGACGAGGTGCCAGACGTGGGCGAGCTACGCCTACGCTCCTGGGTCAACGACGATCCACGCCAGGACGGCCGCGCGGCGGACATGGTCCACGACGTCCCGGGGTTGATCGCGTATCTGGCTGAGATCGTGGCGCTCGAGCCCGGCGATCTGCTCCTCACCGGGACGCCCGAGGGCGTGGGAGAGGGACGTCCGGGCGGAGGAGCGTTCTTGGTGCCGGGCGACGAGGTCCGTGTCGAGATCCCAGAGCTGGGGGAGCTCGTGCATACCGTGGTCGATGAGGCCGGGGACGAAGAACAGCTGACGAACGACGGTGGGTGGGCCGGCCGGCTCGTCCATGAACAACAAGGGACCCCATGAACGCATCGAACAACGATCGGCGACGCACCGTGTCCGAGCCTGGTAGCCACGCATCGGAGCGGAGGATCGAAGGGGTCGATCGGGGACTGACAGCGTACGGTGACCGGGACTTCAGTCGTTTCCTTCGGAGGGCTTTCCTGGCTTCGGCCGGATTCGACGATGAGGATCTGGACCGTCCGGTCGTCGGAATAGTGGACACGTCCTCCGACTTCACGACGTGTCACCGGGCGATGCCCGATCTCGTGGATGCGGTCCGGCGTGGCGTCCTGGAAGCCGGCGGGCTGCCGTTTGTCCTCCCAGCGATGTCGCTGGGCGAGATCTTCATGTCGCCGACAGCGATGCTGTATCGCAACCTGATGGCAATGGAGGTGGAGGAACAGCTGAAGGCGTATCCGATGGATGCTGCCGTGCTGCTCGGCGGATGCGACAAGACGGTCCCAGCCCAGCTGATGGCAGCCGCCTCGGCTGATGTGCCAGCCTTGCACGTCGTCTCTGGGTCGATGTCCGTGGGGTCTTGGCGCGGCGAACGAGTTGGGGCTTGCACCGATTGCCGTCGCTTCTGGGCGCGGTTTCGGGGCGGTGACCTGTCTCAGGAGGACATCGAAGAGGTCAGGACGCAGCTGGCGCCGACCGCGGGCACCTGCATGGTGATGGGGACCGCATCGACGATGGCGTGCGTGACGGAGGCCCTCGGCATGATGCTCCCGCGGGGCGCGACAGCCCCCGCGGTATCGGCTGACCGGCTGCGGTGTGGCGTCGCGTCTGGGCGGGCGGCGGTGGCGCTTGCCGGTACTTCACGTACCCCGCGTTCGGTCCTCACGCGGAGCTCATTCGAGAACGCGATGGTTGTTCTTGCGGCAATTGCGGGTTCGACGAACGGGGTCCTGCACCTGACGGCGATCGCTGGTCGCGTGGGAATCGAGCTGACGCCCGAGGACTTTTCGCGGGTCGCGCGACGCGTGCCGGTGCTGGTGGACGTGAAGCCGACTGGTGCGGGGTATCTCCCCGACGTTCATGACGCTGGTGGCGTTCCGGCGCTTCTGCGTGCGCTTGAGGACCTGCTGGATCTCGAAGCACCCATGGTCGAAGGGGGCACGTTGGGCGACCGGCTCGCCGGCGTCGTTGCACCGCAAGACTGCTCCGGTGCGATCCGTCCGCTGGCCCATCCGGTGGCTGCACCGGGTGCGCTCGTAGCTCTTCGCGGTTCGTTGGCGCCTGATGGCGCGTTGATCAAGGCGAGCGCGGCAAGCGACCATCTGCTTCGGCACGAAGGACCTGCGGCAGTCTTCGACTCTCCTGAGGATCTGGCGGCGCGGATCGACGACCCGGAACTTGGGTTGACTGCCGATCACGTCCTGATCCTCCGCAACATCGGGCCGATTGCCTCGGGCATGCCGGAAGCGGGTGCCTTGCCGATTCCGCGGTACCTCGCAGCACAGGGGGTGAAGGACATGGTCCGGATCTCGGACGGCCGGATGAGCGGCACGGCCTACGGCACGGTCGTACTGCACTGTGCCCCGGAGGCAGCCGCCGGTGGCCCGCTGGCTCTCGTGCGCGATGGTGATGCGGTGGTGCTCGACGTTGCGGATCAGCGTCTCGACGTGCTCGTGGACCCAAAGGAATGGGAAGAGAGACGTCGCCAGTTCGTTCCTCGTCCGTTGCCCGAGCGCGGGTGGAACCGTTTGTACGCCGGCCAGGTACAACAGGCGCCAAAGGGGGTTGACTTGGAGTTCCTGGTGTGATGCAGGCTGGCGTACGGCTGCGCTCATGGGAGTAACGCAGGTTGGCCTCCTCGTGCTGGTGGCGTGCGTGGCCGGGGTCGGACTCCATCGCCGGTGGGGGGAGGCCGCTGATCGCGTCTCACGTCGCGTGCTCGAACTGGTGCTCCTCTTCGTTCTCCCCCCGACCTACTTCGTGCTCGTGTCTCGCCTCGAGATCCGCCTCGAGCTTGCCGCGGGGCTTGCGGTCGGATACGTGGTGCTGTTGTGCGTCGGGGTGATCGCCTGGTGGGTCTCGTCGCGGCTCCTGCATCTACCCCGTACAACGGTTGGGGCAGTCGTGCTTGCCGTCGTGCTGGTTAACACTGGATACTTCGGGATCCCCGTCACCCGGGCGACGCTCGGAGTCGATGCGCTGCCTGACGCCGTAGCCTGGGACGGCCTGATCAGCAGCCCGATGACGTTCATCGTGGGATACGCGATCGGTGCCGCGTTCGGGACCTTGCCCGGTCACAAGACTGGCCCGTCGGCGCGGCTGTTGGCTTTCCTCCGCAATCCCGTGCTGGCGGCCTCGTTCATCGGGATCGCGGTTCCGTGGCGTGCGCCCGTGGAATTGGCTGAGGTTGCGACCGCTCTGATCATCGGCATCCTCCCCCTAGGCTTCGTGGTCGTCGGGATTCAGGTGTCGACCGGGGCAGCGGAGCGCCGCGCGCGTCGGGACCAGGCGGCAGAGGGAGGGGAGTTGGCGCGCGCCGAGCGCTTGGCGCCGGCGGTTGGCCTCGTTGTGGTGCTGCGCCACCTTGTTGCGCCAGGCATTGCTCTGCTGGTCTCCGCGCTTGCGGTACCCCTTTCGGATGCGATGAAGCTGCAAGCGGCGATGCCGTCGGGCCTCAACGCGTTGCTGATCGCCAATCGCTTCCGCTTGTCGCTCGCACCGGCGGCCGCTGCGATCGTTGCGACGACCACGATCGTCTGCGTAACGGCAGCGCTGTACGGATTGCTGTGATGCGGTGGGGCCAGGCCGCTCAGCCGGTACCCTCGGCGTCCGAGGACGGCACCACGACCTTGGCGCCCCAGTTGTACTTCTGCTTCTCGAGGCCGAGATACATGAAGCTCTCCGTCGACTGCGCGCCGGGGAGCAATCGGACACGGTTGCTGAGGTCGAGGAACGCAGCGCGGTCAGCGCAGACGACCTCGATCAGCAGGTCGAATCGGCCGGCGGTGAGCACGACGTAGGAGACCTCAGGCCAAGCGGCGAGCTCCTGCGCAAGCGGCATAGCCGCGCCTGACGCCCGTACTCCTACGATCGCCATCACATCGAAGCCGAGCCGAAGGGGATCGGTCACGGCCGTGACGTGTAGCACGTCGGCTTCCAGCAGACGTGCGTAGCGCGCCCGTATGGTGGCCTCGGAGACCCCGAGTCGACCAGCGATCTGCCGGAACGACGCGCGACCGTTCTCCTGGAGTATCTCGATGATCCCCGCGTTGACTTCGTCGATCTCGATCGGATCGTTGCGGGTTCCGGCAGGTTGGCGGCCCTCCGTCCTCGCAATTGAGCTTCCGGCGGTCGTTTCGTTCACGATTTGATCCTATCCGCCCGAGGCGCTGGGTCCAGTGCGCCTACTTGCGATTCGCCGTAACGCCACGTTTCGTCGCTGTTCTCCCGACAGTGCGCGTCAGGCTGTCCTCTGTTCTTGGCGGTGATCCCGAAGCAAGATGGTTGGGCGGTCCACTACGGCCTGCACTTTCCCGAACTTCGACCCTGCCGCACGCCATGTCTAATTCTTCTGCGCACGTTGATGTGCGAACCCTGCAGCAGTTCATCGCTGGTCGTTGGTGCGCGTCGACGACCGCGGAGACGCTTGACACGCGCAACCCGTCGACCGGAGACCTGCTCGCGCGTGTGCCGCGCGGGACCGAAGCCGATGTTGACGCCGCCGTCAGGGCTGCGATCTCCGCGCAGCGGGGCTGGGCGCGGACTGCCCCCCAAGTTCGGGCGCGTGCGTTGTATCGCCTGCGCGACGTTCTAGATGCACATCGCGACGAGTTGGCCGACCTGGTTGTCCAGGACATGGGCAAGACCCGGGACGATGCGCGTGCAGAAGTCGGCCGCGGGATCGAGTCTGTCGAGGCGGCGATGGGAGCCCCGCATTTGCTCAAGGGGCAGACGATGGAAGGTATCGGCCGGGGCGTCGACGTCGAGCTGCATCGCCAGCCGGTGGGGATCGTCGGCGCCATCACCCCGTTCAACTTCCCGGTGATGATCCCGCTGTGGTTTCTGCCGTTCGCGCTCGTGTCCGGGAACGGCGTGGTGCTCAAGCCTTCCGAGCAGGACCCGTTGGCCGCGGAGCGGATCATCGAGCTTGTCGCGACTGTCGATGAGATCCCGCGAGGGCTCGTGGCGCTGGTTCACGGCGATCATGCGGCGGTCAACGCGATCCTGGACCACCCCGGTGTCGACGCAGTTTCTTTCGTCGGGTCTGCTGCGACGGCGCGCTACGTCGCGACTCGGGCTACCGAGCATGGAAAGCGCGTGCAAGCGCTTGGTGGGGCGAAGAACGCGATGGTGATCATGCCCGATGCGGACCATGCCTTGATGGCGAGCCAGGTGGTGGGCTCGGCGTTCGGGGCAGCGGGTCAACGGTGCATGGCCGGGTCGATCGCGGTGCTGGTTGGTTCGCGCGACGAGCAGGATCGGTCGTTGAAACGGATCGTCGATGCGGCCAACGAGCTCGTTTGCGGGGCGGCCGACGATCCGGTGACCGACGTCTGCCCTGTGATCTCGCGAGCGTCTCGCGAGAGGCTGGTCGCGGCGATCGATGGAGGCGAGCGCGATGGGGTTACGGTTGTCCTCGATGGCCGCCGCACGAACCTTGGGGCCGGACGGTCCAACCTCGGACCGACGATTCTCGATGGCGTTCCGGCAGACCACGCGGTGGCGACTGACGAGCTCTTCGGCCCGGTGCTCGCCGTCATCAGGGTCGCCGACTTGGATGAAGCCCTTGAGTTCGTGAATGCGGGACGCTACGGAAACTCCGCCATCCTGTTCAGCGAGTCGGGTGGGGCAGCACGGCGCTTTCGCGTCGAGGCAATGGCAGGGATGCTGGGCGTCAACGTCGGCGTCGCCGCGCCGATTGCCTGGCTCCCTTTCGCAGGTTGGAAGGCATCGATCGATGCTGACCTCGGGGCGAACGGTGACGATGCGTTCCGGTTCTACACGCGGGCGAAGGTTGTGACCTCTAGGTGGGGCAGCGAAGGTCGGGTCGGTGCGCCGCCGGCGGTTGCCCCGGCCGGAGGGATGCGGTTCTGAAGATGACGACCGTGGACGAAGCGCGTCACGCCGAGCTTCAGGGTGCGGCCCGCGATCACCTGCTCCTGCACTTCGCGGCTCAGGCTGGCGCCGCGCCGCCGGCCCAGCCGGCTCCTGCAGACGAGCTCCTGGTGCTCGATCGTGGTGAAGGACCGTATGTGTTCGACACCCGAGGTCAGCGCTATATTGACGCGCTGTCGAGCCTCTTCTGCTCCCAGATCGGCTACTCCTACGGCGAGGAGTTCACCGCGGCGATCGCGCAGCAACTAGCGACGCTGCCCTTCAACACGAACTGGAACACCGCCCATCCCGCGGCGATCGAACTGGCCCGCGAGATTTCTGAGCGCACGCCCGGTGACTTGGACCACGTGTTCTTGACCAATGGCGGCTCCGAGTCCGTCGAAGCGATGTGGAAGATCGCACGGGAGTATTTCCGGGCGATCGGGGAGCCCCAGCGCACGAAGGCGATCGCTCGGCGCACTGCGTATCACGGAGTAACGCTCGGCGCACTGTCGTTCACCGGTGTTCCTGGGTTCAAGGACGGCTTCGGTCGGCCGCCCGTGGACGTCACGCACGTCAGCAACACGGCGGCCTTTCGAGCACCAGACGGTGCCGATGCGACCATGCTTTGCGACCGGCTGCTTGCCGAGATCGATGAGGCGATCCTGATGGCCGGGGCCGGTGAGGTCGCAGTGATCATCGCTGAACCGGTGCAGAACGCGGGTGGTTGTCTGACGGCGCCGCCCGGGTACTGGGCTGGACTGCGGCGCCTAGCCGATGAGCACGGAGCGCTGCTGGTGGCGGACTCGGTGATCTGCGGATGGGGCAGGCTCGGTTCCTGGGTGGGTATCGAGCACGAGGGCGTCGAGCCCGACATGGTGACCTTGGCGAAGGGCCTGACGTCGGCGTACGTTCCGGGGGGTGCCGTTCTGGTCGGCCACAGGCTCGCGGAGGCGATTGCGAATACCGAAACGGTCCTCCGGCACGGGATCACGTTCGGCGGTCATCCGGTGTCCGCGGCAGTCGCGTTGCGGAATATTGAGATTTTCGAACGCGAGGACGTCCTCGGCAACGTACAGGCCCTGGAAGGTCATCTGGAGTCCCGCCTTTCCGAGCTACGGGACCTCCCGATCGTCGGTGACACCCGGGGCAAGGGCTTCTTCTGGGCGATCGAGCTGGTTCCTGGTGGACGGGCACCGGTGCGGCGCGACGGCCCACCTCCGGGTCAGCGTGGTCGAGGGTCGACCGGGTACGACCGCAACGGCAAGCCCCACGCTCCGGGCCCCGGCTGGCATCTCGATCGGTTCACGCAGGCCGAGCGCGACGAGCTGCTCCGTAAGGAGTTGCCGCGGCGGCTCCGGCAGGCGGGGCTGATCGCCCGCGCTGATGATCGGGGCGACGCGGTATTGCAGATCGCACCACCGCTGAACGCTGATCGCGCGCTGCTGGACGAGATCGTCGACCGCCTGGTCCGGGTGCTCGACGGCGCCGGCCGAGAAATGGGACTAGCACCGCGACGAGCGTAAAGGATGGGTTGCGGGTGGCACCGTAGCCCATTGAACACCGGGCGACCGATGTGGTGGTGCCGGATGAATGTTCTCTAGCCATGTCAACGCAGCACGAGCAAAGTCGACGACACCACGATGGCACGCACACCAAATACCCCCACTTTGTCGAACGTCGTTGGCGGAGAGCTGGTCGACGCGACGACTGGACGACTCGCGGACGTCATCTCGCCCGCCACCGAGGAAGTCATCGCGCGCGTGCCGGTGGGTTCGGTCGCCGATGTAGCCCGCGCAATCGATGCGGCGGAGGCCGCGGCACCCTGCTGGGGCGCCAAGACGCCCGCAGAGCGCCAGGAAGTGATGCTGGCCTACGTAGCGCGACTCGGGATGCACGTCGACGAGCTTGCCTGCGCCGAGGCTCACGATGCTGGAAAGCCGCTCGCGGTCGTGCGGGACGAGATTCTGTTGTCGCTCGACCACCTTCGGTTCTTTGCCGGTGCGGCCCGTACTCTGGAGGGTCGCGCTGCGGGCGAGTACTCGTATGACCACACCTCCTTCGTCCGTCGCGAGCCTCTCGGTGTAGTGGCCCAGATCACGCCATGGAACTATCCGTTCGCGATGGCTACCTGGAAGGTTGGCCCGGCGTTGGCGGCGGGCAACACGGTCGTCCTGAAGCCGTCGGAACTGACTCCAGTGACCACCGTACGCATGGCCGAACTGGCCGTCGACCTGTTCCCTGCGGGGACGTTCAACGTGATCACCGGGTCCGGTGAGCCCGTAGGCGCTGGGCTGGTCGCTGACCCACGAGTGCGTCTGGTGTCCGTCACCGGGTCGGTACGGACGGGAAAGGCGATCGCGCGGGCGGCCGCGGAAACCCTGGCTCGACCGCACCTCGAGCTCGGAGGCAAAGCGCCGGTCGTTGTGTTCGACGACGCTGACGTCGACGCTGTCGTGGCCGCGTTGCGGGTCGGTGCGTTCTACAACGCCGGTCAGGACTGCACGGCAGCCTGCCGCGTGATCGCGACCCCTGCCGTCTACGATCGTCTGTTGGAGAAGCTTGTCCCGGCCGTATCGTCGCTGGTGATGGGCGGTCCCGGCGACGATGATCGAATTGAGCTCGGACCTGTGATCTCGGCCGACCAACGGTCGCGAGTGCTCGCCGCCGTTGACCGTGCCGTGGACGAGGGGGCGCGGGTCCTCACGGGTGGATCAGCCTGGGGATCGCGTGGGTTCTTCGTGGAGCCCACCGTGATCGCGGACGTCGCGCAGGATAGCTCGATCGTCCAGGAGGAGATCTTCGGGCCGGTGGTGACGGTCCAGCGCGCCGGTGACGAAGCGGAAGCGATCGCTTGGGCCAACGACACTCCCTTTGGGTTGGCCGCATCGGTTTGGACTCGGGACGTCGGTGCGGCCTTCAGGGCCACGAAGGCGATCGCGGCTGGCTGTGTCTGGGTCAACGACCATCTTCCGTATTTGTCAGAGATGCCGCACGGCGGCTTCGGAGCCTCGGGCTACGGAAAAGACCTCTCCGTGTACTCGTTGGAGGAGTACACGCGAATCAAGCACGTGATGGTGCGCTTGGACTAGTGCGATCGGGGCGTCCCGTAGCTGAGAGGCCTCGTCCGGCGCTGCATCCTGCATGTCGACCTCTGGCGAAACGATCGACTACACGGTCCATGAATAGGAGTGGTGATGAACTGCGCGGTTTTGGCTTTTGGGCCCCCGGGTGTGGGCCCGCTTCTTATCGTTTTGGCGATGGTGATCATCGTCTTCGGCCCGAAGCGCATTCCGGCGCTCGCCCGGCAGGTTGGATCTGGGCTGAAGGAACTCCGTCGGTCCGTCGACAGCGAATTCGATCAGCTGCCCGAATCGGCGGACGTCGTCGCTGCAGGGCCGCCCGCCGAGGAGGCTGCGGCCTACGTCACGATGCATGACCCGGAGGCTGGGGTGGCGTCGGGCCCGAGCGTACGGGCCCCGTCGGGGTTACCCGATGGTTCTGGGAGGGCCGCGGGGGAGGCGTTGGTCGGCGGGGCGTCCGTACGGAAGGCCCAGCGCCGATCCCCGTGACCCCAAACTCCTCCCTTCTCAAGCGTCCTAAGGGAGCTGCTCTCGTACCGGGCGCCAGACCGACAGCACCATCAGCGTCTTGGTCCGGGCGACACCCGGGTGGGCGCGGATCCGGTCGATCGCCGACGTCAGGTGCGCCAGGTCGCGGACCCGGAAGCGGACCAGGGCGTCCGGGTCGCCGGCGGTGGTGAAGACCGCCTCGACCTCCGGCATGCCCTCCCCGATCCGGGCGATGTCGGGGACCCGGGCGTTGCCGACGAAGGTCAGCAGGGCGAACGCCTGGAGCGACCCCCCGAGGCGCTCGTCGTCGACGATCGCGGTGTAGCCGCGGATGATCCCGACCTGCTCCAGCCGCGCCACCCGTCGGGCGACCGCCGACGGGCTCAGGCCGACGTCCGCGCCGATCGCGCCGAAGGTCGCCCGGCCGTCCCGGCGGAGCGCGTCGACGATCGACTGATCGGTGGCGTCGAGCGCGAGCGATTCCGGCGTCATACGCGCATCATAGGCGCCAAAAGACACTCAAGAGACGAAATCACGCGCAGATTCCTCGTTCGGCGCGTTGTCGTTGCGTCGACCCGGACCGGCCGTCTACGGTCCCGCCGATGACCACCGACGCCGTCTCCGCCCCGCCCGTCGCGACGGCTCCCGACGTCGATCTGGACGTGCTCGACGCGGTCCAGCGCCGGGTGCTGTGGCTGGCGACCTCGATCGTCCACCACGCCAACAAGGTGCGGAAGACACCGTCCGGCGTGAAGGTCGGCGGGCACCAGGCGTCGTCGGCGTCGATCACCGGGATCATGACCGCGCTCTACTTCGCGCACCTGCGCGGACCGGACCGGGTGTCGGTCAAGCCGCACGCGTCGCCGGTGCTGCACGCGATCAACTACCTGCTCGGCCAGCTCGACGAGCGCTGGTTGACCGAGCTGCGGAGCTTCGGCGGCCTGCAGTCGTACCCGTCGCGACGCAAGGACCCGGATCCCGTCGACTTCTCGACCGGCTCGGTCGGGATCGGCGCGACGGCGACGCTCTGGTCCGGGATCGCCCACCGCTACGTGGCCGAGCACTTCGACGTGCCGCAGGGCGGGCGCCAGGTGGCGCTGCTCGGGGACGCCGAGCTCGACGAGGGCGCGATCTGGGAGGCCCTGGTCGACCCGATGGTGTCGCAGCTCGGCGAGGCGCTGTGGATCGTCGACCTCAACCGCCAGTCGCTCGATCGTGTGGTCCCCGACATCGCCGCGGGCCGGATCGGCGCGATGTTCGAGGCGGCCGGCTGGCAGACGATCACCGTCAAGTACGGCCGGCTGCTGCGCGCGCTGTTCGAGCACGACGGCGGGGGAGACCTGCGCCGGCGGATCGACACGATGGGCAACGAGGAGTACCAGCGGCTGCTGCGGACCCCGGACGACCAGTTGCGCGAGCGGCTGATCGGGTCGGGCCGCGGCAAGCGCGGCGTGGAGCGGGCGGTGGCCGACCTGGACGACCACGAGGTCTCCCGTGCGATCCGCGACCTCGGCGGCCACGACCTGCGCGACCTGCTGGACGCCTACGCCCAGGCGGACGCGGCGACCGACCGGCCGTCGGTGGTCTTCGCCTACACGATCAAGGCCTGGTCGCTGCCGACGCAGGGGCACCCCGCCAACCACTCGGCGCTGATCTCCGCCGATCAGTGGCGGGCGCTGGCCGGCGCGCTCGGCGCCGACGCCGACCGACCGTGGGAGCGGTTCGCGGAGGACACGGCCGAGGCCGAGCTGTGCCGGGAGGTCGCCGGCCGGCTGGAGCGCGAGCCCACGCCGCGGCGCACGCCGCCGGCGGTCGCGTCCGAGGTCGGCCGCGACCACAAGGGCACGGCGTCGACGCAGCAGGCGTTCGGCCGGTTCTTCGTCGACCTGGCGCACGCGCAGCCGGAGGTCGCCGACCACGTGGTCACCGTGTCGCCCGACGTGGCGTCGTCGACCAACCTCGGCGGCTGGATCAACCGCGTCGGCGTCTGGCACCCGAAGGAGCGGGTCGACTGGTTCGCCGAGGACACCGAGACCGTGATGCGGTGGAAGGAGTCGTCGCGGGGCCAGCACGTCGAGCTGGGGATCGCCGAGGTCAACCTGGTCGGCATGCTCGGCGAGCTGGGCGCGACCTGGTCGCGCGACGGTCAGCCGCTGCTGCCGATCGGCACGATCTACGACCCGTTCGTCACCCGTGCGCTGGAGCCGTGGTCGTTCGGGATGTACGCCGGCGGCCAGTCGATCCTGGTCGGCACGCCGTCCGGCGTCACGCTGGCGCCGGAGGGCGGCGCCCACCACTCGATCACCACCCCGTCGGTCGGACTCGAGCAGCCGCAGTGCGTGGCCTGGGAGCCGGCCTTCGGCCAGGACCTGGAGTGGACGCTGCTGCACGCGCTCGGCCGACTCGGCCGCGCGGACGGCGAGTCGGCGTACTTCCGGCTGTCGACGCGGCCGATCGACCAGGCGCTGGCGGCGGTGCCCGCCGACCCGGCGTCCCGCGAGGCGCGTCGTCGCCAGGCGCTGGCCGGCGGCTACCGCCTGCGGACCGCGGCGGGCGCGCCCGCCGCGACGATCGTCGCCGTCGGCGTGGTGGTGCCCGAGGCCCTGGCCGCGGCCGACGAGCTGGCCACCGCGGGGATCGACGCCGACGTCGTCGTGCTGACCTCGCCGGACCTGGTGTTCCGCGCGTTGCAGGCCCGGCAGGGCCTGGCCACGGCACCGGTCGACGTGCTCGACGACGTGCTGCCGGCCGACCGCGCCGCGCCGATCGTCACCGTCCAGGACGGCCACCCGCACACGCTGGCCTTCCTCTCCGGCGTTCGCGGGGCGCCGATCGCCTGCCTCGGCGTCCAGGACTTCGGCCAGTCCGGGGACGTCGACGACCTGTACCGCCACTTCGGGATCGACGCCGACACGATCGTCGGCGCGACCCTCGACCTGATCGGCTGATCATCACCATGTCCGACGTCCTGATGCCCCAGCTCTCCGACGCGATGGAGGAGGGAACGATCGTCAAGTGGCTGGTCGCCGACGGCGACCAGGTCGCGAGCGGCGACGAGCTGGTCGAGATCGAGACCGACAAGGCGACGATGGCCTACGCCGCGGAGCTCGACGGGCCCGTGTCGATCGTCGTCCCCGAGGGCGAAGCCGCCGCGGTCGGCACGCTGATCGCCCGGATCGGTGCGGTCGATGCGGCCCCGCCGGAGTCGGGGGCCCCGGTCGCGCCCGCGGCGGCGGCGAGCGGTTCCCCGGACCCCGCGCCCGCTCCGGTGGCGGTCTCGGCGATGACCGCGACCGTCACGGCCGGGAACGGCGTCGGCGGCGGGTCCCCGAACGGCGTCGCGGCCGTCGAGCCGGGGACGGGCGACGTGCCCGCGACCCCGGTCGCCCGACGCTACGCCGCGACCCACGGGATCGCGCTCGCCGCGATCGCGGGCAGCGGTCCGCGCGGCCGGGTCACCAAGCACGACGTGTTGCGCGCCGCGGGCATCGCGGTCCCCGATCCACCGACTGATGTGCGATCGGCGACCGCAGAGGGCGCCGATCGCACATCAGTGCGCCAAGCGGCTCCGGAGCCCGCGGCATCCGAGGCGTCTGCGGCCTCCGCGGTGCCCGCGCCGGCCGGGCCGGCCGCGCCGGACAGTCACGTCCGCGAGCCGACGCGCCTGCAGCGGCTGATCGCGCGGCGGATGGTGGAGGCGAAGACCACGATCCCGCACTTCCAGGTCCAGACCGAGGTCGAGATGGACGAGGCGATCGCGCTGCGCGCGCGCCTCAAGCAGCTGGTCGGCGAGGACGAGCGGCCGCCGTCGCTGAACGACCTGATCGTCCGGGCCAGCGCGGTCGCGCTGCGCGAGCACCCGCTGGCCAACGGCTCGTGGGTCGACGACCGCTTCCTGCTGCACGACCGGGTGCACGTCGGGATCGCCGTCGCCGCCGACGACGCGCTGGTGGTGCCGACGATCTTCGACGCCGACCGGCTGTCGGTCGGCGCGATCGGGGCGGAGAGCCGGCGGCTGGCGGCCGCGGTCCGCGACGGCAGCGTGACCCCGGCCGAGCTGGCCGGCGGCACGTTCACGGTCTCCAACCTGGGGATGTTCGGGATGACCGCGATCACGCCGGTCGTCAACCCGCCGCAGGCGGCGATCCTCGGCGTCGGCGCGCTGCGCGAGACGCTGGCCCGGCGCGACGGCGAGATCGTCGACCGCTCGCTGCTGACGCTGACGCTCAGCTGCGACCACCGGATCCTCTACGGCGCCGACGCGGCGCGCTTCCTGGCGCGGATCAAGCAGCTGCTCGAGCAGCCGCTGCGGATCGCGCTGTAGCGCCTCGAACGTCGGGCCGGAGCCGGGCGGGGGCGCCTGCTCCGGCCCGGCGGAGGTGCGCGCTACCGGCAGGTCGATCGGAGCCGGCCGGACGGCTCCAGCTGTGGGCCCCGGGCCACCCGCGACGATCACCCCGCCGGAGCGACGCGCGACGGCTCGGCCAGCTCGGCGCGCCGCCGCTCGCCCGCCCGGCGGAGGGCGTCGAGCACGGTCTGGGCGGCGTCGGTGGGCGGTCCGTCGAGGGTCGCGGCGACGACCCGTCGCAGCGGTGGGGCCGGATCGACCGGCCGGACCACGACGTCGTCGCGGATGCCGGCGAGCGCCAGCTCGGGGATCAGCGACACGCCGATCCCCTCCGCGACCAGGCCCTGGATCGCGGGGTAGTCGAGCGAGCGGAACGCGACCCGCGGCCGGAACCCGGCGGCCCGGCAGGCGTGGCGCAGGATCCGCGCGTCGGGGCAGGTCCCGGTCGGCGACCCGAGGACCCAGCGATCCTCGGCCAGCTCGGCCATCCGCACCGTCGGCTGGGCCGCCAACCGGTGCCGGGGCGGCAGCAGCGCGTGCATCCGGTCGTCGAGGATCGGCACGCTGCGCAGCCCCGGATACTCGGGCAGCTCGTCGCCGGGGACTTCCAGCAGCACGGCCAGATCGACCCGGCCGGCGCGCATCAACGCGACCGCGTCGTCGGGGTCGGCGACCACGACGTCCAGCTCGGCCTCGGGCCGCAGCGCCTGGACGGCCGCCACCGCCCCGGGCACGAGGGTCGCCGCCGCGCTCGGGAACGCCGCGACGCGGATCGGCGGCCCGCCCGCGCCGAGCAGCGCGCGCAGGTCGGCCTCCGCCTCCTCCAGCCGGGCCAGCACCACGGCGGCGTGCCCGACCAGCAGGCGTCCGGCGTCGGTCGGCGTGACGCCGCGCGGCCCGCGCTCGAGCAGCTTGGCGCCGATCTGGCGCTCGAGCGCGGCGATGTGCTGCGAGACCGCCGACTGCGTGTAGCCGAGCGCGGACGCGGCGGCGGAGAACGACCCGTGGCTCACGACCTCGCGGAGCACGTGCAGCCGTCGGACGTCGAGCATCTAGCGGGCCTCCCAGTGGATCCAGGTGGTCTTCAAGCGGGTGTGCTTCTCGATCGCGTGCAGCGACCGGTCGACGCCGATCCCCGATCGCCGGTGCCCGCCGAACGGCACGCTCAGGCCGGCCCGGTCGTAGCCGTTGACGAAGACCGACCCCGCCTCGATCCTCGACGCCACGTCGGCGGCCGTCGGCAGGTCGCGCGTCCAGACCGCGGCGGCCAGGCCGTAGGGGGTGCCGTTGGCCAGCGCGACCGCCTGATCGGCGTCGTCGAACGTGGTCACGGCCAGCACCGGTCCGAAGACCTCCTCGCGGAACAGCTCGCTGGCCGGGTCGACGCGGTCGAGCACCGTCGGACGGTAGTAGCGGCCGCCGGGCACCGGCTCGGCGATCTCCCCGCCGGCCCGCAGCCGGGCGCCGTCGCCCGTGGCCCGCGCGACGAAGCCCGCGACCCGCTCCAGCTGCCGCTGCTCGACGATCGCGCCGACGCGGGTCGTGGGGTCGCGCGGGTCGCCGGGCTCCCAGGCGGGCAGCCGGGTGAGGATCCGCTCGACCAGCGCGTCGGCGACGTCGCGCTGGACCAGCAGCCGGCTGCCGGCGTCGCACATCTGCCCGGCGTTGGCGAAGATCCCCGCGGCGATCGTGTCGGCGGCCTCGTCCAGGTCGGGGGCGTCGGCGAAGACCACGTGCGGCGACTTGCCGCCGGCCTCGACCGAGACCGCCTTCAGGCCGGCCTCGCCCGCGTAGCCGAGGAACCGCCGGCCGACCTCCAGCGACCCGGTGAAGCCGAGCGCGTCGACGTCGGGGTGGCGGCCGAGCGCGGCGCCCGCCGTCGGTCCGAGCCCCGGGACGACCGAGAGCGCGTCGACCGGGACGCCGGCCGCGTGGACGACCTCGGCCAGTCGCAGCGCCGCCACCGGCGACTGCTCGGCGGGCTTGAGCACGACCGCGCAGCCCGCGGCCAGCGCGGGCGCCACCTTCCACGCGGGCATCATCAGCGGGTAGTTCCACGGCGTCACCACGCCGACCACGCCGACCGGAGTCCGCGTGACCAGCGCCAGCTCGCCGGGGGCGGTCGGTGCGACCTCGCCGTAGAGCTTGTCGATCGCCTCGCCGTAGAAGCGGAACGTGGCGGCGGCGTGGCCCGCCTCCGCCCGCGCGGAGGCCAGCGCCTTGCCGGTCTCGCGCACGACGATCGCCGCCAGCTCGTCGGCGTGGGCTTCGATCGCGTCGGCGGCGGCGACCAGCGCAGCACGCCGCTCGGAGGGCGCGCGGCGGGACCACGACCCGTGGTCGACGGCTCGCCGGGCGACCGCGACCGCCTGCGCGACGTCGGCCGCGTCGCTGGCCGCGACGGCGGGCAGCGGCTGCCCGTCGACCGCGCCGATCGGGATGAAGGTGGCGCCGTCCGCGGCCGGCGCCGCGACGCCGTCGATCAGCACGGCGGTCGGCCAGCGGCCGCTCATCGGAGCGCCCCCACCAGCCGCCGCACGCGCGGCAGTACCTCGGCGGCGAAGCTCTCCGCGTCGGCGACCAGCGGCTGGAACTGCAGCAGGAAGGTCTCGACGCCGACGGCGTGGAACGCCGCGATCCGCTCGGCGACGGTGTCGTAGTCGCCGACCAGGCCGGCGGCGGTGCCTCCGTTGGTCCCGATCCGCGGGGTCGTCGCGAAGCTGCGGAACATCTGCGCGTCGCGGTCGGTATCGCGCAGCAGCCGTGCGCGGGCTCCGCCGTCCTGCGCGTCGAGCGACCACTGCAGGCGCAGCTCCTCGTCGGCCTCCTCCGCCGTGGCCCGCGCGATCACGAAGGCCGGCATCCCGAACCGCAGCGGCGTGCCCGCCCGCGGCAGTCCCGCGCCGCGGCGCAGCAGCGCGTCGACGTCGTCGGGCGGCTGGCCGTTGACCAGCCAGACGTCGGCCAGGTCGGCCGCCAGCGCCTGGGCGGCCTCGGACTCGCCGCCGACGTAGATCCGCGGCCGAGCGCGGTGGGCACTGATCGGGCGCAGCTGGAGGTCGTGGACCCGCAGGTGCCGCCCGTGGTGGTCGACCCGCTCGCCGCGCAGCAGCGCCTCGACGATCGTCAGCCACTCGCGGCCGTAGGCGTACCGCTCGTCGTGCTCGGGGAAGCCGATCCCGGAGCGCTCCAGCTCGGGCCGGTACCAGGCGTTGACCACGTTCAGTGACAGCCGGCCGCCGGAGATCTCCTCGATCTGCAGCGCCTGCTTGGCGACCACCGCCGGCGGACCGAGCAGCGGCTTGATCGCCACGATCAGCTCGATCCGCTCGGTCAGCGCGGCCAGCGCCGCGGTCGCCGTCCACGCTTCCAGCTGGCTGTGCTCGTCGCCCAGCGGGTTGATCGTGTGCTGGGCGACCAGCACGCTGTCGAACCCGAATCGCTCGGCGGCCAGGACCGCGTCGCGGTTGCGCGCCCAGGAGGCGTCGAGCGCCTCCCGGGGATGATCGAGCGCGGCGAAGGTCCCGCGAACCGGGGCCCAGACGCCGAAGCGCGGCCCGTCGGTCATGCGGCGACGGCGGGAGCGGCAGCGTCGGCGGTCAGCGTGCCGAGCAGGTCGGCGGCCTCGTGCAGCTGCTCGACCGAGTGCCGGCCCAGACCGCACTCGGTCGAGACGCCGAACCGCGGCAGGTAGCGTCCCGCCAGCGCGATCCGCTGCCGCGCGCCGTCGATCCCGTCCTCGGTGTGGACCAGCCCCAGGAAGAGCTCGGTCTCCGGCTCGAGCGCCAGGAACGCCAGCGGCTGCCAGTGCGCGGCCCGCGTCCAGGTGCGGACGGTCGCCGCCTGGATCGCGTCGATCCGGCGATCGACCAGCCGCGAGAGCCCGTTGGCGACGGCGACGATCGTCGACGTGTCACGCGGATGGATGTGCCGTCCGCCGGGGTCGTTGGCCGGGTCCTCGGGCTCACCCATGAACGGCGAGGCGCCGAACTTCGAGTCGCCGTAGCAGAGGTGGAAGGTCAGGTCGACGTCGTCCTGCACCCAGGCGGCCAGCCGGGCGATGCTCTCCAGCAGCGCCTCGTCGGACGGGAACGGATTGTCGAACCAGCCCTCGATCGTCGCGACCTCCGTCGGCAGGTCCCACTGGATCGCCAGCTCGTCGTGCGGCAGCTCGGCCTGGATCCGCTCGACGGTCACGCGGGTCGCCCGCTCGTAGGCGGGCAGCAACGCGACCCGGTGCTCGAAGGCGACGAACGACGACAGGGTGTTGAGCGGCGTCGGGATCGAGATCAGCAGCCGCGTGTCGGCGGCCAGCCGGCCCTCGTCCTTGGCGCGACGGAAGGCCGCGTACGACTCGCGGGCGTCGTCGGCGTAGCGGAGCACGGGGAAGTCGACCGCGTTCGGGTCGACGCCCTCGCGCGGGCGGACCAGGTCGCCGGGTTCGCCGTCCTCGCCCGGAACCCGCTCCAGGTCGGGGTGCTCGTGGAACAGCGCGGCCTGGGTAAAGACCCAGTTGGCTCGCTCGCCGGGCTCTCCGTCGGGTACCCGGGCGACGCCCGGTTGCAGGCGCTCGCCGACGAACGTGAACGTCTCGTCGACGGACGGCTGGTTGACGCTGCCGGTCAGGTAGGCGCCGGTGATGGTGGGGGTGGTGGTCATGGTCGGTCCTCGGGTCGGAACGGTGGGGCGGTCAGCGGGAAGCGGGAACGGGAAGGGAGGGGGTCAGGGCGCGGTCGGTCGGCTCGCGGTCGCTGGCCGACGCGGGCACGTCGTGGCGGTGGTCGAGCAGGCCGCGGCGTCGCAGCTCGGGCAGCAGCCCGCGGCCGACGACGGTGGCCTCGACGTCGTGCGGGAAGCCGGAGAGGATCAGCTCGTCGACCCCCGCGGCGTGGTATTCGGCGATCAGGTCGGCGACCTGCTCGTGGCTGCCGACGAGTGCGGTGCCGGCGCCGCCCCGCAGCAGGCCGACCCCGGCCCACAGGTGGGGGTGGACCTCCAGCTGGTCGCGGCGACCGCCGTGCAGCGCGAGCATCCGCCGCTGACCCTCCGACGCCTCGCGGCGGAGGGTCAGCTGGGCGGCTTCGATCGTCTGCTCGTCGGCGCCGTCGAGCAGCGCGGCGGCGTCGCGCCAGGCGTCGGCCTCGCGGTCGCGGGTGACGACGTGGAGCCGCACGCCCGACCGGACGGTGCGGCCGAGGGCGGCGGCCTGCTCACGGACGCGGCGGATCTGGGCGCCGACCGCCTGCGGCCGGTCGCCCCAGGTCAGGTAGACGTCGGCGTGGCGGGCGGCGACCCGGACGGCGGCGTCGGACGCGCCGCCGAAGTAGACGGGTGGCGGCGGACCGTCGGCGAACGCCACCGCGCCGTCGGTCCAGAGGTGCTGGCCGCGGAAGCTGACCGGATCGCCACGCCAGGCGTCGCGGAGCACGGTCAGGAACTCGTCGGTGCGGGCGTAGCGCTGGTCCTTGCCCAGTCCGTCGCCGTGCCGTCGCTGCTCGGCGTCGTCGCCGCCGGTGACGACGTTCAGCAGCAGCCGCCCGCCGGTCAGCCGCTGGAACGCGACCGCCTGCTGGGCGGCCAGCATCGGCGTCACGGTGCCGGGCCGGAAGGCGACGAGGAACCGCAGCCGGCGCACGTGCTGACTGACGACGGCGGTGGTGATCCAGGCGTCCTCGCACCAGGTGCCGGTCGGCGTCAGGACGGCGTCGAAGCCCGCCTGCTCGGCGGCGCGGGCGACCGCGACCAGGTGGTCGAGCGTCGCCGACCGCCCGCCGGCCTCGCGGTCGGACCGCCGCGCCTGGCGCCGGGCCTGGGCCCCGGCGCCGGCGGCGAGCAGCGTCGCGCCGTCGCCGCCGGTCGGCAGGTACCAGTGGAGGACGAGGCCCACGGCCTAGATCCCCTGGCCTCGCGGGGGCGCGGTGCCGTCGAGCAGGTGCCGGCCCAGGTGGACGTACTTCCA